>JASFMY010000096.1:0-26580 GCA_050117315.1 Ignavibacteria bacterium | reverse complement strand
TTTCCTCTTATTAAGTGCACATGTTTTTTCTTCAATTTATTAATTACTTTGCACTTTTTCAGGGTTTTATTCACCTATCTTATTATTTTTTAAGCTCTTATTTGCTTTTCAGCAAGCCCTAAATAGGTGTACCGGTTGGGCTGTTGGAAGTGGCGGCACAATCTTATTAGCATCATGTGGAGGAACCCCCTGGGTTGAGCAAGACAGCGGAACATCGAACGATCTCCATTCCGTGTACTTTACAGATTCGTATACAGGCTGGGCAGTAGGAAATACAGGCACGGTTATAAAAACTACCGACAGAGGAGAGAACTGGGAACTGCAAAATGAAGACAGTGTAACAATAAACGACCTGTGGTCAGTACACTTTCCGGATCCGTGTGACGGCTGGGCGGTTGGAGATTGCGGAACAATTATAAATTCTATAGACGGAGGACATAAATGGAACTTGCAGGCAAGTCAAATTTCAAAATGTCTTCGTTCAGTATATTTTATTAATTCAACTACAGGCTGGGCGGTTGGCTATGACGGCATAATCCTTAAAACCACCGATGCCGGGGAGACCTGGTTTAAACAAGAAAGCAATACTGACGTAAATCTTTATTCCGTCTACTTTACCTATGAATGCATGGGGTGGGCAGTTGGGAGTTACGGCACAATACTAAAGACCACAGATTGCGGTAATACGTGGGTTCCTCAAGAAAGCGGAATTAATGAAACCTATACTTTATATTCTGTATACTTCATAGACCCATGTATCGGGAGGGCAGTTGGTGATCTCGGGACAATAATAAAAAGCACCGATAGCGGAAGCAGCTGGACTATTAAGCATGCGGGCAGCATAACAACAAATCACCTTCGTTCGGTACATTTTCCGGAACCGGAATATGGATGGACAGTAGGAAATGAAGGAACTATTTTGAACACCACAGATGGCGGGGAAACATGGTCTCAACAAGCAAGCGGACTTGGGGCTGAATATACTTTGTATTCCGTGTATTTCCCGGATTTATGTTACGGCTGGACTGTCGGAACGGACGGGAAAATATTATACTTAAGTTTCTGCGACGGTGATGACATCGATAATAATAAAGGCATTTTGAGTTCAGTTGAATCAATACCTGAAGAAATGATTTTGTATCAAAATTATCCCAACCCGTTTAACCCGGAAACAATAATTAAATATAATCTGCCTAAATCTACCCCGGTTAAAATTAAATTATATGATATAATGGGAAGAGAAGTTGCAACTCTTGTTGATGAAGAAAAATCTCCGGGTTCTTACCAGGTTAAATTCAACGGGTCACACCTTGCAAGCGGAGTTTATTTTTACACTTTAGTAACAAAAAATTATAGAGCCACAAAGAAAATGATGCTGGTAAAATAGAATTTTCATATTAGTATTTAGATAATTAATATAATCGGCGGTTCAAACAGAGCTGCCGATTTTTTATTAACTTTTTAATCGAAAAGCAGTTTTGGAACACCATCTAATAATAATTAAATTACAGTGTCTTTTTATTAATTTTCTTTTTTGATTGAATTTAGAAACTGCAAATAATGTTCTGATTATTAGACTAAGTTCACTGGGTGATGTTATTTTAACTACCCCGGTAATTAGGGCACTAAAGAAAAAATATCCTCAAAAAACTTTTTCTTTTTTGGTTAAAAAAGCATATTCTGATGCTGTAAAATACAATCCAAACATCAGTAAGATTTTTGTTTATAACAAAGAAAACATTAAAAACACTATCAAAGAATTAGAACAAAATGATTTCGATTTTGTAATTGATTTGCAAAATAATTTCAGGAGCAGCGAAGTTGTCAAGGCACTTTGCAAGCCTTTTGCTAAGTTCAGTAAACCATCAATAAAAAAATTTTTACTCGTTAATTTTAAGATCGACTTATTCAAAGAAATCAAAACAATACCGGAAATGTATGCATCTGCAATAAATTCATTTCAGCTCGATAATTACGGGCCGGATATATTTTTACCGGATTCACTAAAATCGCAAATAACAAAAGATAAAAAAAACGTGGGGCTTTGTCCCGGTTCAAAACATTTTACAAAGATGTGGCCCCAAGAGTGTTTCATAGAACTGGGTAATAATCTCTCTGAGAAAAAAATAAATATATTTTTATTCGGGGGAAAGGATGATATAAATGTTTGCCGAGAAATTTCCAATCAAATAAATGGTTCTGTTGATCTGGCAAATAACAATGATCTTTTACAGACTGCCATGAATATGAGCATGTGTAATATAGTTGTGTGCAACGATTCGGGTTTGATGCATACTGCCTGCGCTGCAAAGACTGATGTTTTGGCAATATTCGGTTCAACAGTAAGGCAGTTCGGTTTTTTCCCTTATAATTCTACAAATACTGTATTAGAAAATAATTCATTAAGTTGCAGGCCCTGCAGCCATATAGGACGAAGCAAATGCCCCCAGGGGCATCTTAAATGCTTAACGGAGATTACGCCTGAAATGGTTTTTAATTGTATAAAAGGAAAATTGAACATATCATGAAACTGATCTTATTCTCGGTATATGATTACTTGGTGCTGCCTTTGCTTTTTATTTCGGTAAAAATATTAAGTATTGTAAACGCTAAAGTAAAGAAAGGATTGAACGATAGAAAAAACTTGTTTGAAAAACTCAGAACAGCAACAGCAAAATTAGACGGCAAAAATAAAACCGTCTGGTTCCATTCTTCATCGATGGGTGAATTTGAACAGGCTAAGCCGATTATTCAAAAACTGAAAGAAGAAAAAAAAATAAACATAGTAGTTTCCTTCTTTTCCCCCTCCGGTTACGAAAACTCAAAAAGATATCCTTATGCTGATGTTGTTACTTATATTCCGCTTGATACCCGTAGCAATGCCGTAAAATTTATAGAAATAATTAACCCGGATATTGCCGTATTTATGAGGTATGATATATGGCCTAATATAGTTTTAACTCTTAAAAAGAATAACATACCCGCCTTTATTGTCGATGCAACAATGAGAAATAATACGCCGCGCAAGCTTCCGTTTGTAAAAAAATTTCACAAAATTATTTATTCATATTTTACAAAAATATTAACCGTGAGTGAAGAAGACGTAAAGAACTTTGCGGAGTTTAATTTACCGGCGGAAGTTGTTAAAGCAGTAGGCGATACGAGATTTGATAGGGTGTACCAGAAAAGTCTTGACGCCAAGGAGAAGAAGTTATTTCCCGATCATATGTTAAATGATAAAAAAATATTTGTTGCGGGAAGCTCATGGGAAGCAGACGAAGAAGTAGTTATTCCCGCCGTAAAAAAAATGCTTTCACTTGATGAAGATTTTATTGTAATAATTGTCCCGCATGAACCGACTGTTATGCATTTAGAAAAACTTGAGCATCAATTCTATAACGAGTTCAAAACAATACGCTTTTCATATTTAAATAACTATTTAAACGAACGTGTAATACTTATCGACTTAGTTGGAATATTGTTAACTCTTTATTACTATGCCGATGTAGCCTATGTAGGCGGCAGTTTTAAACAGGGAATTCATAATGTACTTGAACCGGCAGTTTACGGTATCCCGGTTTTATACGGCCCTAAAATAGAAAACAGCCGTGAAGCTATAATTTTGGCCGGTAACGGGTGTTGCAAAATAGTTTCCGATAAAAAGGAGATGTTTAGATCGTTAAAAGAATTGACGCAAGACGAAAATTTGAGAAAAAAGAATGGAAAAATTTGCAGTGATTTTGTATCTTCGAACGTTGGCGCTACCAAAAAAATCGTAAAAGAAATTAACTCATACATTTAGATTTTTTTTGCTCACATTAATTTAGTATTATATCTCAATTGGGGTTTTGAAGTTAAAACTCAATACCTTAATTTTGTTTCCCAAATTTGTATACTATTATTCCGTATACCATTACTACAAAATAAATAGGAGAAATTATGAAAGACAAAATTGAAGTATGGAAAGAACTGGATGCGCTTGGATTCAAAAATGTCAACAACCTTTGGTATAATTTAGGCACGCCGGCATTGTATGAACAAGCGCTTCGCAGAAGAGAAGCAATGATCGCACACTTGGGCCCAATCGTAACCAGAACAGGTCAGCACACCGGGAGAAGTCCCAACGATAAATTTGTTGTAAAAGAACCTTCCAGCGAAGATAATTTGTGGTGGGGCAAAGTAAACGTCCCGATGGAAGAAAACAAGTTTAACGGGCTTCTAAAGAGAATGCTTTCTTATGCCCAGAACAAAGATTTGTATATCCAGGATTGCTACGCAGGAACGGATAAAGAATATAGACTTCCTATAAGGGTTATAACTGAAACAGCGTGGCACAATCTTTTTGCAAGAAATATGTTCGTTAATTTAAAAAATGACCAGGATGCAAAAGAACATAATCCTGAATTTACGGTTATTAATATGCCCGGTTTCCAGGCCATTCCTGAAGAAGATTGTACCAATTCAGGCGTATTCGTAGTAATACACTTCGGTAGGAAATTAGTAATAATAGGCGGTTCAAGTTATGCAGGAGAAATCAAAAAATCTATTTTCACAGTAATGAACTATTTAATGCCGTTAAAAGGCGTAATGTCAATGCACTGTTCTGCCAACGTTGGAGAAGAAGGCGATGTTGCGGTATTATTTGGATTATCCGGGACCGGTAAGACAACTCTTTCTGCCGATCCTACAAGAAAACTTATAGGTGATGACGAACACGGATGGTCAGATAAAGGTGTTTTCAACTACGAAGGCGGCTGCTATGCAAAAGTGATTAGACTTTCCGCAGAAGCTGAACCGGATATTTATGCATGTACAAGGAAGTTTGGAACAATTTTGGAAAATGTACAGATGGATGTTAAAACACGCTTATTGGATTTAAATGATGATACACTAACCGAGAATACGCGTGCATCTTATCCGATTACACATATCAACAACATTGTTCCCGGTGGAATGTCTGGTCATGCAAATAATATAATCATGTTAACGGCAGATGCATTTGGCGTTTTACCCCCGATTGCTAAATTAACAACCGAGCAGGCAATGTATCATTTCTTATCCGGTTATACTGCAAAAGTTGCCGGTACCGAAAAGGGTGTTACCGAACCAAAAGCAACATTCAGTACTTGTTTTGGCTCTCCTTTCATGGCGCACAATCCGTCTGTTTATGCTAATTTACTCGGAGAAAAAATTAAAAAACACGGATCAAAATGCTGGTTAATAAATACCGGCTGGAGCGGCGGGCCTTATGGAGTAGGCAGCAGAATGAAAATTCAATATACAAGAGCAATGTTGAATGCTGCATTAAAAGGCCAGATTGATGATGTAGAAACATTTGAAGACCCCTTCTTTGGTTTACACGTTCCTAAATCTATTCCAAATGTACCTGAAGATGTTTTAAATCCGAGGAATACCTGGGACGATAAAGACGCTTACGACGAAACAGCCAAAAAGTTAGCAAATATGTTCTATGATAACTTTAAAGGCTTTGAAACATACGTTGACGACAGTATCAAAAATGCCGGACCGAAACATTCGTAATTTTCAAATTCTCACTTCGTCAAAGTCCGGTTAATGCCGGACTTTTATATTTTAAATAAAATTATCGACTTTAACCCCATCTCTTTATTTTTTTATTTTTATTTGCTTTTAACTAAGCTAAATATTTTATTAAAATTTATTTATTACTTAAATCATAGTAGAAATTTTATGAGCTCATCAAGTCAGAATCTAACAGGATTTTCGTTTAACGATATCATTAATGATATCCCGCTAGGAGTATTAATATTTGACCGGGACTGGATTATAACTCAAATCAATGATAATTTTTTTAGGTTCGGCATAAACAAAAAATATGAATACGACAGCCTGATTAATAAGAATATTTTTGACCTTGATTTATTTGATGACCAATCAATCCCCAAAGAAATAAGAGCGTTTAAGAACCGGAATGTTTTTGAAAAAGAAATAACCAGCTTTGATACTACTGACAACTGCGAAGTCTCAATAATTATAAAGGGTTCATCAATTTTTATTGAAAACGAATTTGTCGGCGGTATACTGATTATTGAGGACTTAAAAACAAAATTAAGCATAAGAGCTGAAAGCGAATTTGACCGAGATGTGTTTGATTCTTTTTTATCCGGGCTTGCAGATAATTATGTTTTGGTAGAAACGGACGGAACTATCAGTGAAAAAAGCGGAATTGATAAATATAAACCGTTGCTGCACTCAAAAGAATTAAAAAGCCTGTATAACCAAGTCATAGAAAATCCGGCTGCAATAAGCAAAGAGTTCAAGTATACGGTTGAGGGCTTCGATATGGGCATTGATTTAAAGATTTTGCCGTATATAAACTCTTCAAAAAAAATACAGTTTCTCGTTGTTCTTATTAATGATATAACAGGCAAATCAAAAATTATTGACGATTTAGAAATTGAAATCGCTAAACTGAAACAGTACAAAGTAATTTCCGAAAAAATTGTAGATGCTGTTATTCTGCTTGACGGTAAAGGTACTATTAAATGGATTAATGAGAAAGCTTCAAAATTATTTGAATTTACTTTGAATACAATTAAAGGGAGAAAAATAGAAGAAATTCTGCCCCCGTTTGATGAAAATTATTTCCATCTAATTAAAGCTGATCTGGTGAAAAGTAAAAGCTGGGAAAGCGAAATAAAAATAGGCGAGAGAGCTAATGTAAAGTATTTATCGGTAAAGTTTGGACTGTTGTCTGGAGAAGATGAAATAATTCTAATTTGCACGGATATTTCCGGAAGAGCGAAAATTGAAAAAGAACTTCGTCAATCTGAAGAACGCTTTAGAAACATTGTTACCAACACAAGGGAATATATCTGTACTCTTGATTTGAACGAAAATATAACTTACGTAAACCCTTACTTTTGCGAGACCTTTGGCTATAATGAAAAAGAATTACTAAAACTTAAGATAAAGGATTTAATTAACCCTGCATATTTGTTAAAGAATGACTTTAAAGTTGAAAGCATAATTAATCTAAAAGAAAAAACAATTGAACTGCCTTTGCTGAATGCAAAAAAAGAAAAGATTTTTGTGCTCGCCAGTTTTACTCCGGTGGCAAACTTCAGCGGCAGAACAGTATTATACAACGGCGTATTTACGGATATAACTGATAAAAAAGAAGCTGAAAAAGATCTAATGCTTATCCGTTCTGTTTTTGATGTTTCTAATGACGGTATATACGTTTCCGCAAATGAAAAATTTGTTTTGGTTAACAACAATCTTGTTAATCTATTCGGTTATGATTCAAAGGAAGAAATAATTAATAAAGACCCTGTTGAATTAATTTCGTATAAAGATAGAATAAGAATAGGAGAAATTTTTGAGAGTCTGAAACAAGGGGAATCTTCGCCCGGCATTATCGATTATACAGGAATAAGGAAAAACGGTGAGGAATTTTTTGTTGAAAGCTCTGTTACTGTCTATAAAAACGACGGTATTTCTTACATTGTTTCCGTACTGAGAGATATTACAGAATCTAAAATTACTCAAAATCAATTGAAAGAATCCGAAGAACGATACAGAAGCATTACGGAAAATCTCGATGAATCAATGTGGACGGCCTTAAGGCAAAATGGTGCTCAAAAGGCAAATTTTTATACTTCGGCAATTCAGAAAATTACAGGCTATTCAAACGAAGAATTTTTATCCGATCCCAAATTATGGTATAGAATAATCCACCCCGAGGACGTTCATTCAGTTGTAAAAAAAATGAATAGGTTTTACAAAGACCGGGCAAGGCTGATTGAAAGATTAGAATATAAAATCGTTAATAAAGTAGGAAACATAATCTGGATAGAAAATAAAATCAGCGTTCTTAGAAACGAACAGGGTGAAATAGAAAATATTTACGGCCTGGTAAGGGATGTAACACTAAACAAAAAAGCTGAAGAGGATTTGAAAAAATCCAGCCAGAACCTCCAGCAGTTGAACGAAACAAAGGACAAGTTTCTTTCGATTATAAGCCATGATCTTAGAACACCTTTCAGCTCTATACTAGGTTTTACGGACTTGCTGTTAACCGACAGGGAAATGCCCGAGGATAAACAGGTGCAGTATATTACGTTTATCCAGGATTCGTCGAAAAATATGCTGTCGCTTGTTAATTCACTGTTGGATTGGACACGGATACAAACCGGAACTGTTAAGTTTGAACCTGAAAGACTCAATGCAAGATTTGTTATAAATAACAGTATACAAATTATGTCCGGTGCGGCAATGCAGAAAAATATTGAGCTGATTTCGGACTTAGAGTTTGATGCATTCATTCATGCAGACGAAAATTTATTGCTGCAGGTTTTCAACAACCTAATTTCCAACGCAATAAAATTTACAAGTCCCGGAGGACACATTCGCATAAGTGCAGTGCACCAGGTAGAAAAGCAAAACATACAATTCAGAGTCAAGGATACAGGTACCGGGATAAAAGAAGCGGATATCCCCAAGCTGTTTAATGTTGAATCCAAATTTACAACCAACGGGACGGAAGGTGAAAAAGGAAGCGGACTAGGGCTTTCATTGGTGTTTGATATAATTAAAAAACACGGCGGAGACATAGCAGTTGAAAGTGAGTACGGCGTTGGGACAGAGTTTATATTTACTTTCCCTACCGGATCAACAAAAATTTTGTTGGTCGATGATGTAAAATCAAATCGCGTATTGTACTCGAAGTTATTAAAAAGTTTAGTCCCCAACTATGATATTATTGAAGCGGAAAACGGCAAGGTTGCATTTGATATACTTGCAAAAACACTGCCTGCGCTTGTTATTACTGATCACCAGATGCCTGTAATGAGCGGTTACGATATGGTGAAACAGTTAGGGCTATCGGACTTAAAATATAAACCGCCCATAATAATTTTAAGCAGTGATTTAAATGAAAGTATTATTGAAGGTTATCACGAACTTGGAATTGAGTTTGTATTTAATAAACCCGTAAATCTTTCGACTTTCAAAATAGCGTTGGACAAGTCGTTAAAAAAGGCCGTGTTTAGTTAACCTATGTTAATAAATTTGTTAAGAAGTAACACGAGTCTTTTTACGTCATAAATCCCCGAAATCTCAAAGATTTCGGGGATTTTGTATGCTTACTTAAAATTTATTTTCTTTTAAGAACTGTTCCAGAAACAGCAGGTAATTCAATTTTTTTTTCAATTGTTTTTATTGGGTTTACGCCAGCTTTTTCATTGTTTGCTATAATTTCAAATTTACCTGCGGGCAACTCAAAATCAATGCTTTTTTCTTGATCCGCATTAAACAAAACAACAAAGGTTTGGCCGTCATAATTAAGTTTATAGCCGAACGCAAATTCACTTATATCATTTTCTATGAATTCCACATCCTCATATTCAGCATGTCTAAAAGACGGATATTTTTTTCTTAACTCAATCAGTCCCTTATAATAATTTAATAATTCCCGGTTTATTTCTGCGTGGTTATAATTAATATAATTCACCTCATTGTCTTTGTCATATGTGTTGTGATCAATCATTCCTTTGTGTTCATCTTCGGCTTTAACATCTTTAGGAATAATTTTAGAGCGTGCAAACTCCTGGCCTGAATGAATCATTGTAATTCCCTGCGAAGTAAATAGGAACAATGCCGCCAGTTTATTTAACTTCAGTTGTTGCGCGGTCAGTTTCGCATGTTCATCAACATTTTTAATTATTTCATCTTTTTTATTACTGCCTGTACCAAGTCTTATAAAATCTCCCAGGGTGTAGCCGTCATGAGATTCAAGATAATTTACGGAATGTTCTTTAGTTTGAAACAAGCCGTGTTTATCTTTAACAAGAGTACCGTTTACATAGCTTTTAATTCTGTCCGGATTATTGTTGTCGTACCATTTCCCGAAAATCCAGCCATGCCCGTCAAAAGGATTTTCGCCTTTTATTCCGTTTCTTATCTGGTCGTTCCATGCACCCCAGCCTCTTAAAGAAAATTCCTTGGGAGCGTATCCGCCGCCCCATGGTTCGCAAACAAAAACAACATTCGGGTTTATTTTTTTTGCTTCTCTAATAACCGTTTCAATTGTAGTCCAGTCAATTAGTTTTCCTAAATCAAAACGGAACCCATCCACATGGTATTCTTTCATCCAGTAAATTATACTGTCAACTATCAATCTTCTCAGCATAGGCGCTTCAGTTCTTAAATCGTTTCCGCAGTAACTTTCGACAATGTAATTTCCCTCTTCGTCCAGCCTGAAGTAATATTCTTTATCAATTTGCTTTAAGTTGCCTACTTCATATTCGGATAAGTGATTATATACTACATCCATTATAACGGCAATACCTTCCTTGTGAAACGCTTTGACCATATCTTTAAATTGGTCTACTTGCTTCCCTGAAGTTCCCATCCATACATCGCGCTTAAAGTATTTCCAGTCCTCACTGTAATATGCTTCGGGGGCAAAGTATGCTGCAGTCATATATCCCCAGTGGTTACGTTCGTAGGGGTTCCACATATTATACTTCCTGGCAAGTGAATCTTTAAAAGGAATTTCCATATTGCCGAATTCTTGTGCAGGCAATAACTCAACTGTGTTTACACCCAAACTTTTGATGTAATCTATTCCGCCTTTTTTATCTTTTTGAATAAGCCCTTTGTATGTGCCTGGGTAATCCGAGTCTGAACTCTTGTGGGCGGTCATATCCCGAATGTGCATTTCATAGATAATCAAGTCTCTCCAATCCTGCTGAATCCATTTATCGTCTTCCCAGTCATATTCTTTATTATATATAATTGATATCCTTGGATTCATGAAAGTATTGTAAGTGGCCACTGCTTTGGCATAAGGATCAATACACAGCACCTTTTGACCGTTGCCCAGGTCGTTCTCTTCATGGTAAACCTGGTAGCCGTAAAAGTAGCCTGACAAATCTCCTTCAAGAGTTGTTTCCCAAACGCCGTCTTCACTTTTCAACATATCGAATTTATTATAGTACTTGTCATCCGGCGAATGATAGATATTCAGCATAATTTTCAAAGCACTTGGCGCAAAAATTCTGAAAACCGTATTTCCGTTTTCTAAAAATGATCCGAGCTTTTTATTTGAATAAATTTTATCGAGTTTTTTTTGTTTTTCTAAAACTGATTCTTTTAATGAAGTTTTTTCGCTAACAAACACAATCTCACCTTCTGTAATTCTTATCCCGACAAATAAACAAACGAACAAAAATATTATTTTCATCTTCATCATTAGTCTCCTTGATTATCGGAAATTTTTAAAAGAAATTAATTGAAAATAGATTGAAATGATTTGATTGATAAAATAACGATAATAGTTTAATAGCAAAAGAAATTATGGCACCTTCCATGAAATTAATATTTCCCATTTGGCTAATTTTAAGCATATATTGATTTATAGTAGAGCCGGTAATTACTCTAAAGATATATCAATCATTTAAGATTAAAAACCAGTATTAAAGATAAAAATTAGAAAATAAAAATCATGAAGGTTATTCTGTATTCTAATAAATGTTTCTCGAATCTATTTGATTAAAACCATCTTTTTCGTGTCGGTAAGTCTATCGGTTATCAATTGATAAAAGTAAACTCCCGAAGACAACTCAAAATCTGTTGAATTCAATTCAATATTATAATAGCCGGGATATTTCACATCATCAATTAACGTTGCGATTTCATTACCGAGGTTGTCGTATAAAATTAATTTTACATTTGATTTCTCGGGTATATTGTATTGAATATTAGTAGACGGATTGAACGGATTCGGGTAATTCTGTTCCAGGAAGAATTGGTTTTTTATTTCATCAAAATTTTCAACAGAAGTTATAACCGTTAGCTCTTTTAATATCCAGTTAGCGGGATCAAAAGTTAATTGGGTTGGTTCTTCTTCTAGATATATGTCAAATTCTTGTTCTTGTTGATTATTAAAAACAGTATCAATTACAGAACCGGACAAAGTTTCAAATTCAAGCTGTACCGGCATTGTAAAGAAAACCGGGTTGCTATTGGCTTCCTGGCTTATGTTTACTTTTACATGGTATAAATTATTCTCTTCGGTATAATTCCACGAAACATTATAGCGAGGATAATTTTCGCCGTAAATCCATTGCTGAAAAAAATAGTCGAGGTCTTCGTCTGATGTCTCTTCAACCACTCTTTGCAAATCTTCGGTTTCGGCAACATCATAAGCAAGTTCCGGGTCATTGATGTAAGTTCTTATGGCTTCAAAAAACCTTTCGTCACCAAGTATTCCTCTAAGCATATGTAAAACGATACTTCCCTTAGCGTAGCTTCTGGAGCTGTTAAAAATCTCTGAAACCGAACTTGTATCTTCAACATATATAGTCCCCGAAGCGTTTTTAGCTCTGGCCATTTTGGATTGAACATCCTGCATATAATAATCCTTACCATAAGCATTTTCAAGCCACAAAGATTCGCAGTAAGTTGCAAAGCCTTCGTTAAGCCATATGTTTTGCCAATCTTTGCATGTTATTTTATCCCCGAACCATTGATGGGCAAGCTCATGCGATACTAGAGTTTCGCCGAAAGCTCCCATTGAAGATATTGTCTGGTGTTCCATACCGCCGCCCCACTGCCATTGGGCATGTCCGTATTTTTCATTTATGAAGGGATAAAGCCCGAACAGTTCTGAAAAGACATTAAGCATATCAACTGTTCTCTCCAACTGGCTTATTCTATCTTGTGTTAGCGTTCCGTTATAAACGTAGTGGGTAACAGGCATTTGTTTCCCGGATTCATATTCAAAAATATCTTCGTAAAGTACATAGTCCGTCATAGCAACTGAAATTAAGTATTGGGCAATAGGATAACTTACCTTCCATTTGTAAGTATGCGTTGAACCGTTGTCTACAATGTCTTCAAGTTTTCCGTTTGAAACCGGGACAAAGAGTGTATCCGTGGTAAGCCAGATATCTGCCGAATCGGCTTTATCTGCCGGAGTATCTTTACACGGCCACCATTCACTGGTAGAGTAAGGTTCGCTTAAAGTTGAAAAAAGGGGGGAAGTGGAATCGCTCGTAGTATAAGTGAAGTAAGGGTTTTGAAAATCTTTTTTTTGCGGAGTGCCTGAGTAACTAATAATAATTGTAAATTCTTCATTAAGGTTGTACGTTTTATCCAGTACAATATCTATCTGGTCGCTGTCGCCATTGTGCTGAAACTGTAATTGCTGCCCGTTGGATTTAACTTTTGCAACATTCATAACCTTGCTCAGATCAACAAAAATTGAAGTAAGATTATCAACCATACTTTTTGCTTTAATAGTAACTTCTCCGGCGACTACTTGAGCAGTACAATCAATATTCAAGGACAGTTTATAGTAGTTGACGTCATAGTTTTCATCACCCGGGTAATTAATTTTATTCGAACTAGCATCGCTGTTTAGTGCTAGATTTTTTAAATACCCGCAGGAATGTTGATCCTGGGCATAGCCGGTAATACTTGTAAGTAACAATAATAAATAGACGAGAATTATTTTATCCATTTTTATTTTTTTATTAGCAAACTATCACATTATTGAATAAGTGTAAAGGGATAAAGATTTCTTATTAAGCATGCTAAGTGTAATTGTTCGTTTTAACCATCTTATTGTTTACGATAATTTATTTAACATCCCGCAATACCTTCCGGACTTCCTCGGACTCCAGGATGAACAATTCTAAGTGTTCCCGGTTTCAGATGAATAATTCCATAGACCAATTATATATTACCCCAATGAACGCTGGTTTTTCGACTATTTCGAAATACTATTAAAATTATTCTATCCAGTCGTGATAAAGAAACTATGCAATTGCATTAAAATCATAAAAAATTTTTTACTTGGCCGTCATGTTCCACTTCTTGACGAAAAATGCTAAATTCTATGGGCAACGAATGGTCATTGACAACCTCGAAAAATTTCCTATTGGTGTAATTTATTCTTTTAATAAAGGCTGCCGTAAATTACAAACTTTCTTCTGTCTCCTCAATCCTATCTACTATCTCCTACTAATAAACAAATGTTTATGGGGTAACTTCTTGAGGAAGCCGTACACAAACGTGCATTACTCCACTTTTTGATTGGGGAGGCTTTGCACAAACGTGCATTGCTCTACTTTTTGATTGTGGAAGCTTTTAAGAAGCGACATATTTTTTAGGCTGACGTTTATGTGTATTTATGAGGGAATATGGTTGTTGAAAAACGCATACTTTCTTTTAGTTAGTTCTTTCATCTAGTGACGGCTTTGCCATAAATCCCCGAAATCTTTCTATAAACGGGATAAAAAATGATTTCGACTGCATAACATCGGAATCTATTGCAGACAGTGTTGATAAAATAAAGACTCAACAGCCGGACGTTATCCTGCTTGATCTAATGCTAAAAAATAATGAGAACGGTCTCGATGGAATAAGATTAATTAGAAAAGAAGATACTGATGTTCCAATAATTATGATAACGGACTTCAGTTCAATTGAAACAGCAATAAAAGCGGTAAAACTCGGTGCGTTTGAATATCTCCCCAAGTCAATAAGGATATCCGAATTAAAATTAATTATAGAAAAGGCATTAGAATTAAGATATCTAAAAATAAGAAATGAATCGATTGAAGAAGAAATTTCAAGTTCGTTTAAAGAGATAGTTGGAGAAAGCGGAGTAATTAAAAAGCTCAAAGAAAAGATCGATCTTTTTGCTTCAAACGACAGCACAATTCTTGTAACAGGCGAAAGCGGCGTCGGGAAAGAACTTGTTACAAGACAAATTCATTTAAACAGCGATAGGAAAACCGAACCTTTTATAGTGGTTAATTGTGCGGCTATTCCCCCAGACTTAATCGAAAGCGAATTGTTTGGTCATGAAAAAGGCGCTTTTACAAGCGCGGATAAAAAGAAAAATCGGGAAGTTTGAATTAGCAGGAAACGGAACTATTTTCTTAGACGAGATTTCAGAAATGGTTAAGACAAAATTTGTATGATGTAGATGACCTGCAAATTATTTTGTGTGCTTCGTACTGCACACAAACTCCGTTAAATTAGATACTAAAAAAACTCGTATAGAACCGATATAATGGACTCGAAGTAATTAATTTATAGGTATTTCAATGTAAACTTCGGTTCCTTCTCCTTTAGCGGATTTTATATCCATCTTGCCGTTAAGCTTTTCTACTGATGCAAGTATGTTGCTTAAGCCGTAACCAAGTCCTTTCCCAACTCGGTACATCCGAGCTTCAAACCCTACTCCATCATCCTTTATGTTTATTATCATTCTATCTTTGTCGTTGTAAATGTTTAGGATTACGTACCCGGCTTTTGCATGCTTTTTGACATTCTGTAGCAATTCTTTTACCGCACGGTATATTACAAGCGCTCTGTTCTTTTCAATATCCGGAGGGATTGAGTAATTTCTAACATCCAGATTCATTTTGTGAAATTTTGTATAGTTATTAATTAACTTGCTCAACCCATGTTCAAGGTCTACAACATCAAGCTCTACCGGAGTTAACTCATAGATTATATTTTTTAAATCATCGCTTGCTTCTGCAAGATATTCTATTGTGTCGTCAAGGAGTTTGTCATGAATATTTTTTTTAGACTTTATTTCTTCTATGTTTAATTTTGATTTGTAGAGGTTGGGTAGTAATAAATCATTCAACTCGGCAGAGATTCTTTTTCGTTCTTTTTCAATTATATCAAGGAATACAACCGTACGAATTTTTTGAGCAAGAACTTCGTTTATAAGTTTTTGTTTGTCTAATGCTTCTTGTATTTCTAAAAATTTTTTTGTTAGCGGCAGAATTATAAATCTGAACACAATTAGTGTAGCAACAATAAAAAGTAAAGTTGTTAAGACTCCCCAGAATACAGGACTCTCATAACTTAATAGCGAGTCTATCATTGTCAGCTCTAAATATTATGAAGAAAACACCAATCAGAAATTCAACAAAATCAGAAAAGTAGTAGTGCATGTAAATATCTTGATAATCAAACAACAATAACAAAACCACGTTAAAAATATTTATAAAAAAATAAGTTAGTAACATTATAATAAAAACATTAAATCTTCTTTTTAGAAAATCCAGCATGAATAAATGAATAAACATACCTGAGAGAAATAATTCAACTAAACCAAGAAGCATTGCATGGTTTTTCCACCGATCAGTTACTAAGAAACCTAAAACCAATAAAACGAGAATCACCGTAAACGGATGCCATGAATTCTTTAAATATTTTGTTTCGATAAAGGATAAAGCTCCGAGGTAAAGCGTTATAATAAAGGGGAGATACATATTTGGCATAAAAAAGAAGTAAATAATATATGCAGCAATATGACTCACCCCCATCATCGAAAAGAAAAAAAAGAATTTGGTTTTAGATTGCCTGATCGGTGGAAATAACCACACGGCACTGTTTAAATGAATAAGATATTCTAACTCATGTTCCATTTTGCTTAAGGACAATGTGGTGGACATACCATATAAATAATGTTCTTAATAGTTACATCACCGTTACTTCCTAATCTTACAACGTCGTTGGGCCCTTTTATAAATGTAATTGTTTTTGTTCCTGCTTGTTTTAGAATATATTCTACTGTGTATGCCGTATATACCTCCTCACCCGGTGCCTGGTAATTTTTCGGATATAACGCTTTCCTATCCTGGTCAAGTATGTAAAGTTTGCTGTCTTTAATCCTGAACATGACATATGTTTCCGCCATGTCCACAATTCTAAATAATTGCGTTGGGGGGAATTTCACTGTTTCCTGCTGTGCCAGGGCATTTGAATTAAACAATAAAAAAAGAAATAAAACTGTAATGCTACTTTTAAGCATTGCAACACCCTTTATTTTGTTAGTGTAAAAGTTTAGGATAATGAGTTAATTTGCTCTTTACTTTATTATTTAATTTTGTTAAGGGAACACACATCAAGAAACCGTAATGTTAAATTTCAGAATATCTTCAAATTAGTATATTACATCTGGAAAATCAAATATTTTTATAATTAATAAAACGATATTTCAAATAGCATTTAAAAAGATATTTTATCTTTTCTTTTTCTATGCAGTTTATATATCTTACAATACTATCCTTTTTGATACTTATGAAATCTATAGCTGGAGTTTTGTGAATAATTATTCCATCAATAATCTTTTTACGCCCCTCCTGCCACTGCAGGAGGAGGTGGTTATAATTTTTTAAGAGATAAGTAAGGTAAACAAACAGGCAATAACTAACTAAAAAATGTTTAATAAAAATCCCATTAAAATACCGGCAGCTACTGCCGAGCCTATTACGCCTGAAACATTAGGCGCCATCGCATGCATCAGCAGGTAATTTGTAGGATCTTCTTTCATTCCCATTGACTGAACAACCCTTGCACTATCCGGGACTGCAGAAACGCCCGCAGCGCCGATCATCGGGTTCAGTTTATTATCACCTTTCAAGAATAAATTCATAACCTTAGCAAAAATAACTCCACCCGCTGTTGCAATCATAAATGAAACAGCGCCGAGTATAAATATCAAAATAGATTGAGGAGTTAAAAATGTTGTTGCCTGTGTTGAGGCACCAACTGTTAGTCCCAATAGGATTGTTACAATATCTATCAAAGATCTACTTGCCGTATCAGCCAGTCTTTTTGTTACACCCGATTCTTTCAGCAGGTTGCCGAAGAAAAGCATTCCGAGAAGCGGCAAAGCTCCGGGTGAAATAAATGTTGTTAACAATAATCCAACAATAGGAAAAACAACTTTTTCCAATTTGGAAACCGATCTGGGCGGCTTCATTCTAATTAACCTTTCCTGTTTAGATGTAAGCAGTTTTATGATGGGCGGCTGAATAACCGGTACCAATGCCATATAGGAATAGGCAGCAATGGCTATTGCCCCGATTAGTTCCGGTGCCAATTTGGATGATAAGAAAATAGCCGTAGGTCCGTCAGCCCCGCCTATTATGCCGATTGCCGCAGCCTGCTCCTGTGTAAAGCCGAGCGACAATGCGGCTATAAATGTTATGAAGATTCCGATCTGGGCGGCAGCTCCCAAAAGCATTAATTTTGGATTAGACAGCAACGCCGAGAAATCGGTCATTGCCCCGATCCCAAGAAATATCAAAGGCGGATAAATTCCTTTCAATACGCCATAATAAAGATAGTTTAAAACGGAGCCTTCTTCATATATGCCTATTTGTAAACCTACATTTTCCAAAAAAGGTATATTGCCGACCAAAATACCAAATCCAATGGGGATTAGTAATAACGGTTCGTATTCTTTTGCAATAGCCAGGTAAATAAAAATCAATGCAATCACTATCATGACTAAATGGCCGATAGTAATATTTGCGAATCCGGTAAATCTTAAAAACTGTTCTAATCCTTCCATCAATTATTCTCCAATTTCTACAAGGGTATCACCTTCAAGAACTGAATCCCCATTATTAACACTAATTGAGGTGATCTTTCCTTCTTTATCGGCTTTTATATTATTTTCCATTTTCATTGCTTCCATAATTAAAATTGTATCGCCTACTTTAACTATGTCGCCAACTTTTGTTTTTATTTCCAATATTGTTCCAGGTAAAGGAGCCTTAATTACCCCGGTACCTTTTCTATCCGTGGGTTTGGCAGTTTTTGCTTTGTCAGATACGGAACTCGGCACAACTGCAGGTCTGGCTAATTTAGGTGTTTTAGAAGGCTTTACATCTCTATGAATTTCGACCTGGTATATTGATCCGTTTACTTCTATTTCCGCAATATCATCATCTATGTTCAATATTTGAACGTCGTAATTATTTCCTCTAATCGTGAATTTAAACTTTTTCATATCTTATCCGTTTACTTTTTAAGTGGTATTTCTCTTAACCCGTAGAGTTTTGAGCTCCACGGCGAATATGGTCTTTGTACCTTTTTAATTGTTAAAGTTGTGCTTTCAATGTCATGTAATTCTTCAAAATGCAAATGAAGGGCTATAGCAATTGCAGCGTTAATATCGCCGGGAATGCTTAAATCTTTTTCTTCTGCTGCCCTATGGCCAACCCGCTTTAGTTTTTTTCGCTGCTTAAACATTAAGAAGTTTTTTAGGTTTGCAATTATTATAAATAATAACAGCAATGCGGCAAAAACTACAACATAGCCTACAACGGTAATAAGTAAAGAATTACCTGAAAATATTTTTGAAGGATCAAATGTAATTTGGTTAAAAACATTTTCTTCAGTAATTGCCGACTTTACGGAATCCTGAAGAACCTTCAACGAATCTTGTATTTGAATTTCATTTATCATTTAATCGCCCTCCTATAAAGGAATGTTAGAATGTTTTTTAGGAGGATTGGAATCTTTTTTTGTTGCCAGCATTTGTAATGCCCGTATTATTCTGAACCTTGTATTTCTCGGTTCAATAACGTCATCAATATAACCGTATTTTGCAGCAACGTAAGGATTGGCAAATTTGTCTTTGTACTCTTCTTCTTTTTCAGCAATAAATTTAGCTTTTTCTTCGGGCTCTTCAATTGATTTTATTTCTTTTGCGTGAAGCACTTCGATAGCTCCTTTTGGTCCCATTACAGCTATTTCTGCCATAGGCCAGGCATAGTTAATATCGCCGCGCAAATGTTTTGAACTCATTACGTCATATGCACCGCCGTACGCTTTTCTTAAAATAACAGTAATTTTAGGAACAGTAGCTTCGCCGAATGCAAACAGCAGTTTAGCACCGTGCAAAATTATTCCGCCGTATTCCTGTGCAGTTCCCGGTAGAAATCCCGGAACATCTACCAATGTAATTATTGGTAAATTAAATGCATCGCAAAATCTTACAAATCTTGCAGCTTTTCTTGAAGCATTTATATCAAGTACCCCTGCAAGATAAGCGGGCTGGTTCGCAACAATTCCTACTGGCATCCCGTTAAATTTTGCAAATCCTACAACAATATTAGGTGCATATTGCCTTTGCACTTCAAGGAATTCGTTGTAATCGGCAATTGATTCAATTACTTCTTTAACGTCATAAGGCTTGTTCGGATTTTCCGGTATAATTTGGTTTAGACTGTCGTCCAGTCTGTCGATAGGGTCGTCGTTTACTGCTAACGGCGGGTCTTCCATATTATTTTGAGGAAGATAACTTAATATTTTTCTGATTAATAAAATTCCCTCACTCTCATCATCTGCCACAAAATGAGTTACACCGGATTTACTAGCGTGAACCTGAGCACCGCCCAGATCTTCGGTTGTTACTTCTTCACCTGTAACGGTTTTTACAACTTTAGGTCCTGTCACAAACATATAACTCGTACCTTTAGACATAATTGTAAAATCCGTAAGAGCCGGTGAATAAACAGCTCCACCTGCGCAGGGTCCGAATATTGCAGAAATTTGCGGGATAACACCTGAGGCCATAATATTTTTCTGGAAGATATCTGCATAACCTCCCAAACTTTTTACACCTTCCTGTATTCTTGCACCGCCCGAATCGTTTATACCTATTATAGGGGCTCCTACTTTCATAGCTTTGTCCATTACTTTACATATCTTTTCGGCATACATTTCGGACAAAGATCCGCCGAATACCGTGAAATCCTGGGAAAAAACATAAACAAGCCTGCCGTCAATAGTGCCGTATCCTGTAACAACACCGTCGGACAAATACTTCTGTTTTTGTAATCCGAAATCGTGTGCTCTATGTGAAACAAACATATCAAATTCTTCGAAACTACCTTCATCCAAAAGCATTTCAACCCTTTCGCGGGCAGTATATTTTCCTTTTTTGTGCTGCGATTCAATTCTTTTTTCACCGCCGCCTAGACGCGCTTGTTCGCGCTTCTCCATCAGCTCTTTGATTTTATCTTCTATTGGCATTAATAATCCTCTAAAATTTATTTTTATTTACTACTGTTAATGTATATTATTCGGAACAGAATTCAGTTAATACGCCGTGGGTTGATTTGGGATGTAAGAAAGCGATGTTTAATCCCTCAGCTCCTTTTCTGGGTTCTTTGTCAATTAATCTTACCCCCTTTTCATCTGCTTCCTTTAATGCATCCGGCAAATTATTTACATGGAAAGCTAGGTGATGAATACCTTCACCTTTTTTCTCAATAAATTTACCTATGGGGCCGTCCTCGGAAGTGGATTCCAGTAACTCGATTTTTGTTTGACCGACTTTGAAAAAGGCTGTTCTTACTCTTTGGTCTGCTACTTCTTCTATAGCATAACATTTTAAACCAAGAACATTTTCATAATATTTAATTGTTTCATCCAGTTTTTTTACTGCAATTCCTATATGTTCAATATGAGTTAAATCCATTTTTTAACCTTTTTTTTATGTAAAATATCCTTTATTGTATCAATTTATTTGCCAAACGAAAATAAAGAAAATAAATTTAAAACCAAGCTTACATTTGGTATAACTGTTATAAATAATTCATTAAAAGGAGCTTAATATTCAGTATTTATTCCCAAAATTCAGAAAATATTTTTTGGATATGGAAAATACAATTATTAAAAATAAATCTTGACAAAAATAATGATATAACATAAATTAAAAGTCTAAATTTATTCCGCGTTAGCTCAACGGTAGAGCATTCGGCTGTTAACCGAAGGGTTGTAAGTTCGAATCTTACACGCGGAGCGAAAGCCTGCCATAAGGCAGGCTTTTTTTTAAGAACTTGAGCAGTACAATTAAAAAAAGAATTAGATTTTTAGTTTTACGCTCTGTTCGTTTTAAATAATAACAAACTAACAAAAAGAGAGAAGTAACATGTCAGAGCGTGAAACAGGAACCGTAAAGTGGTTCAATAGCTCAAAAGGTTTTGGCTTTATACAACGTGAAAACCAGGATGATGTTTTTGTTCATTATCAGTCAATAAGCGGTGATGGATTCAAAACATTGGAAGAGGGTCAAAGAGTTGAATTTACTGTTGGCGAAGGCCAAAAAGGTCCTCAAGCTAAAGATGTAAAAGTAATTTAAGTTCTTGAATAAAATTTGAAATTACTAAGGGACGTTAAGGCGTCCCTTTTTTATTTTAAATAATAAAAATATATTTGTGTTACCCTTGATTTGATAAAACGAAAACATCGAGATAAATAGTGGGGACAAAAAATACAAATATTAAATGGCACAGCGGGCATATAAAAAGAGAAGACCGTGAAAAGCTTAATAACCATAAAAGCTGTTGTGTTTGGCTGACCGGTTTGTCGGGAAGCGGTAAATCAACTGTTGCGAGAGAATTGGAAAAATTATTGTTTGAAAAGAATGCTAAATGCTATGTGCTGGATGGTGATAACATAAGACACGGTTTGAATTCAAATTTAGGATTTTCCCCTGAAGATAGAACAGAAAACATAAGGCGTATAGGAGAAGTTGCCAAATTATTTGTGGACGCAGGCATAATAGTAATTACCGCTTTTATCTCGCCTTACAGGAACGACAGGGATAAAGTCAGATCAATAATGAAAAAGAATGATTTTATAGAAGTTTCAATCGAAGCTTCGATTGAAACGTGCGAAAAAAGGGACCCCAAAGAACTCTACAAAAAAGCGCGTGAGGGAGAGATAAAAAATTTTACAGGAATTTCTGCCCCCTATGAAATATCAGCAAAGCCCGAAATAATAATTAATACTGAAAACAATTCTCCTGCTGAATGTGCCGAGCTCATTTATGACTTCCTTGTTTCCAGAAAAGTTGTTGAATAACTCACCTTTTCCATACCAGCAAGTTTTTATAAAAAGTAGCCATCCATTCTCTTTAAGCAAATGTTTATATATTAAAAATTTTTCGGTTTTGAACAATTCTGAAACATAGTCTCATTCTAAGAATCCGGGAACCTGAAAAACCTTTTTTTGCGATACATTTGATGGTATGATAATTGGTATTCAGTTATAAACGTAAAGTTAATTCAAAGGAAGCAGTATTAAAAAAAAAATCCTAAACCAATCTTCTATACTTACGTTGAAACTGAACCGAGAATTACAACGGTTTCCGGCCAAACTCACAAAAAATAATTAAATACCTTTCTTACGGGGAATTTTTTAAAAATAAAAAATATTTGCAACTCAGTTGCAAAAACGAAATTTCCGGATTATATTTGTAGTCCATAAATTCAAATCCAAATGAAAAAAATAATCATTTTTGTTTTTCTAATTCTTATCGGTTGTAATGAAAAGCCGGAAAAAAAAGAAAATATATTTGTAAGTATTCTTCCCCAAAAATTTTTTGTTGAGAAAATTGCAGGCTATGATTTCAACCTGAATGTAATGGTGCGCCCAGGAATGAGCCCCGCAACTTATGACCCTTTACCAAACCAGTTGATTGAGCTTTCAAAAGCATCAATATATTTTACAATAGGCGTGCCATTTGAAAAGGTATTATTGAAAAAAATCAGGCTTAACTTTGAAGATGTTAGGCTAATTGATACACGCAACGGAATTAAATTAAGAATGATAGAATCTCATACCGGCGGACATTCTTATGAAAATAAAAACATAAATAATGACCCTCACATTTGGTTAAGTCCGGAATTGGTAAAAATACAGGTAAAGAACATTTTATCGGGATTAATAGAAATAAATTCGTATAGACAAGATTTTTACGAAAAGAATTATAACATATTTATTAATGAGCTCGATTCATTACAATCTGAAATAAAGGGAATCCTGTCAAATGCAAGGTCAAATAAGTTTTTGGTTTACCATCCATCATTCGGATATTTTTGTGATGAGTTCAGGCTTAAGCAAATCCCCATTGAACTTGAAGGCAAAGAACCGACAGGTAAGGATATTGCAGAAATAATAGATGTTATTGAAAAAGAAGACATTAATTTACTCTTTGTACAGAAACAGTTTACTTCAAAACTATCGGAGAAGATTTCCAATTTAACTGGTATAAAAATAGTCGAAGTTGATCCGCTTTCTGAAGATTATTATAATAATTTAACTACAATTGCAAAAACTATTGCTGAAAATATAGATGAATCCACTGATTAAAATAGAAAACCTTTCTTTTTCTTACGGCAAAGAGGAAATTCTTCAAAATATAAATTTTATTGTTGAAGAGAGAGATTATATCGGTATGATAGGTCCGAACGGCGGTGGTAAAACGACACTTTTAAAATTGATAGTCGGACTGTTAAAACCGGGAACAGGAAAAATAACGATTAATAACGGTCCGGTTTTTAACAAGAATCTAATAGGGTATATCCCGCAATTCGGGTCGATGGAAGAGAATTTCCCTATAAAGGTTAGGGATACAGTTGCAATGGGAATCTGCGGTGCAAAAAGTTATCTCCCCTGGTTTAATAAAAATGATCAAATTAAAATTGAAAAAGCAATGGATCATGTCTCCATAAACAATCTGGCGGGGGTATCGTTTAATGAACTTTCCGGCGGACAAAAACAGAGAGTGCTCATTGCGCGTGCGTTGGTTTCAGACCCGCAAATTTTACTACTTGACGAACCCACTTCAAGTGTTGACAACAGTTCGGAAATGGATATATACGAATTGCTAAAAAACTTGAACCGGGATAAAACTATAATTCTTGCTTCGCATGATTTGGGTTTCATATCTTCCTATGTGAACAAAGTCGCCTGCATAAATAAAAATCTTGTTGTGCATAAGATCGACGAAGTTAGTTCGGAAACAATTATTAAAGACGCATACAACAACAGCGTAAACATGATTAATCACAAATGCGGATTATAAAATAACAGATGCACGATTTTATAATAAATATTTTTGAATTGCAGTTTTTACAAAATGCAATTATTGCAGGACTGCTTTCCTCAGTTGCGTGTGGAATTACGGGCACTTTTGTTGTGGTCAAAAGAATTTCATACATCGGCGGGGGAATAGCGCATGCGGTTATGGGCGGAATAGGCGCCGCATACTTTTGGAATATTAACCCGATGTACGGCGCAATTGTTTTCGCGGTTTTTTCAGGTTTGCTGATTGGATTGGTGATACTGAAGTTACAAGAAAATGAAGATACGGTAATCAGTGCGCTTTGGTCTATAGGTATGGCAACCGGTATAATTTTAGCTTATTTAACGCCGGGATATAATGTTGATTTAATTACATTCTTGTTTGGAAATATACTATTGGTTGATTCAGGTAGTATTTTGATTTTATTGATTATTGATATTGTTATAATTGTATTTACATTTCTTTTTTTCAGACAGATAATCTATACAAGTTTTGACCGGGAATATGCTTTCGTAAGAGGAATAAAGGTAGACCTTATTTACTACATGATGCTTGTGATGATAGCACTAACGGTTGTAATACTGGTTCAGACAGTAGGTTTAATTTTGGTGATTTCATTACTTACGTTGCCTTCAGCTATTGCAAGAATATTCTCAAACTCGATTTCAAGGATGATTTTTATTTCTATCGTGCTTGTTGCTTTGTTTATAATTGCCGGGATTTATATTTCATTCAGTTTTAATATTCCCGCCGGGGCAACAATAATTTTGGTTGCAGGATTAGCATATTTTCTAACCTTGTTTTTTTCTTACTTTAAGATTATAACCAAGTAAAAATGAATGAAAAAAAAATAAAAAATTTGCTTGCCGATAATAAGCTAAGAAAAACCAACATAAGAACCGAAGTGTTGAATATATTTCTGAATACCGGCTGTGCACTATCGTATTTTGACATTAAAAAAAAACTCAATGGAGATTTTGATAAAGTTACGGTTTACAGAACCATACATAAATTTTTGGAAAAAAAACTAATTCATGAAGTCCCTTCCCCATCAAGCCGCCAAATGTATGCTTATTCCAATTGTAACGGTGAAGTTAAGAATAATAACCATGCGCATTTCATTTGCAAGGAATGCGGTAATGTTTTTTGTTTGAAGGATGTTTCATTAAATAATATCAAGTTGCCCGTTGAACATAATGTTGATGCAATCAATGTAACTGTAAACGGGGTATGTGCTACCTGCCGGATGGATAATAAGGCCTAATTTGATGATTTATCGATCACTTACTCTTTAGCCAAGAAATATTAAATTTTATGCTTTTAGCCACTCCAGCAATGTATGTTTTTGCTTAACCGCAGATGAATTTCCACAAACAAAAAAGATGATTTTATTGGAATAAATTTTTGTGTTATTCAATCTTCGGGTTTTAGAAAACCTCGGAGACTTTGTTGTTAAAAATTTATTTTGCCAGATAATATTTTGAATAATCTACTTTGTCCACGGGTCAGAAAACTCCCCATTAGGATCAAAAGTATTCCCCACCCCGAATATATCAAATAGCGATCTGTAAAATTAGTAATTTTTTCATTTTAGCGTTTCAAAAAATCAGTTATTTTCCTTGAAGTTAGGATTAAATTTCCTTCTGAAAGATTCACCTTTAATTATGATTTGATGAGCATTGTGACAGAGCCTATCCATTAAAGCATCAGCCATAATTTGATCGGGGAAAATACTACTCCAGTCTGCCATAGATCGATTGGAAGTTAATATAATTGATCCGTTTCCATATCTCGCATCAACTACAGCATAAAGCAGCTCAGCCATCTTCTGCTCTATTTTCTTAAAAGCAAAATCATCAATGATTAGTAAAGAATAGTTAATAATCGATTTG
>JASFMY010000095.1:0-26788 GCA_050117315.1 Ignavibacteria bacterium | reverse complement strand
CTTGATTTTATGAGCTGATAATTCTTCTTTTAATGATGCGTGTAAATTTCGTCCACTGCCTTTCTTCCATATCTTTCTTTTTTCTTTTATTAGTGATAATATCACAGCTTCTTCAATTTCTTCTTTCATTTTTTGTCCTGGTTTTGGTTGACTTTTTTTGTCAACCTATTTCAGGACTATACATCCATTTTTATAAATTAGATTCCCGCTTAATACGTGCGGGAATGACATAGTATAAGTTATTTGTAGATTCCGGCTTAAAGCCTGCCCCGTAATGTATTAATACGGGGATTACCGGACAATACAGAATTGACATGACACTAGTATTTTGTGTCTATTTATCAGTCACGTAGAGGTTTTATATTTTCCGGTTACTCACCGGTAATGTTCGTTTACAGTAAATATCATCACACAGTCGTCTAAGCATCAGAACAATACCAAAATCTTCTGCAAAGAGTAAATTCAGAGATATCAAAGAGCCAAATTCATGTCTTTTATATCTAAATTCAGATCTCTGAGAGTCAAATTCAGTTTTTTTATACCTGAATTCAGACATAAAAGAGTTAAATTAGTGCCTAAAAGAATCTTGCGAGTACCCAAAAGATTCAGATTAGTACCTAAATGAATCTCGTATGTGAGTATAAAAAGTTCAAACCAGCACCTTTTTGCTTCAAAATTCTGCCTTTTAGATTCAAGTTAAATGTTTTTAGGTATTAAATTGAATCTCTGAGAATCAAATTTGAAGCTAAAAGCCTAAATCTTTAGGCAGATAGCTTCAATAAATAATAATTTTACTCTACTGTTTCGCTAACCGAACTTGATTTAGTTTTCTTAAACCTGGTTTTCAAATCTTCATATATAGTTTTTGAATCAGGTATATCCATTTTGGATGCAAGTTTAACGCTGTTGTAATAAGAAAGGGCTGCAACATATGCTTCGCTCCCGGCTAGCAAGATTGTGTCGTCCAGATTCGTTAATATTTGGTTTAGCGGGTTAAAAATGGCAGTTAAATCTTCAATGGATTTCATATCAATCTTAAAAGCCTCTTTGTTCATAAAAGGAGAAGCAAACTCCGGGTTAGTATCAAGGTAATCCATTACTTTCTGCGCAAAGGGTAAAGTTCTATAACTCATCTTGGGCAGTTGCATTCTTTCTTCGGCACTGAGTGCAATTAAATAAGGCTGTAGTTTAGCAGTTAAAACATCGACAGCGGATTTAATTTCCGTGATGTCTTCTTCGGTAATTACAATGTTTACTTTGTTTTCTTCGTACATAATAAACCTCCAAATTAAAATTAGAAAAGAGTTAATTAGATTTATATTCTACAGAGTAGAAAGAAAGTAATTAATATTCAGCCATTTTATAATAGAGGTAATTAATAGTAAGTCAATTTTAATTTGAAGCTAACAATATTGAAGATAATTTTCAACCCATAGTTTAGAAAAGAAGTGACGTAAATTGGACAGTTATTGGATTAGGTCTCCGGAATGCGGAAATGGATTAGGACTATTACTCCATAATTACTCATTGTTATTCTACTTTTAAACATGTTACTTTTAAATCTTCATCTTTAGATGAAGCTCCAACCATCAAAAAGTAATCATCCTTTTCAACTGTAAAATCTTTCCCGTCTATCCATCCGGATAATTTATCCGGTGTAATCTCAAATGAAACCGTTTTAGTTTCACCAGGTTTTAAACTTATTCTCTTAAATCCTTTTAAGGTTTTTATTGCTTTATGATCTTTGTCTGCTTTTATGTATAGCTGTACAACTTCTTCCCCGTTTTTTCCCCCTGTATTTGTAACATCAACAGTCAAGGTTGTTGAATCGCCTACGGAAATTACATTATCTTCCAGAAGAATGTTGCTATAACTAAAAGTTGTATAACTCAACCCAAACCCAAACGGATAAAGGGGTTCACCTTCAAAATAGCGGTATGTTCTGCCATGCATATCATAGTTATTAAAGTCCGGCAGTTGATTATGTGATTTATAAAAAGTAACCGGAAGTCTACCCGACGGATTATAATCACCAAAAAGAATGTCGGCAATTGCACTTCCGGCAGCTTGACCGGGATACCATGCTTCAACAATCGCCGTTATATTTTCATTTTCCCAATTAACGGAAAGCGCACTTCCGTTAATCAATACAAGTACGATGGGTTTACCAAGTGAATGAATTTTTTTTATAAAATTAGATTGGGCCTCCGGCAGGTCAAGTGTTTCTCTGTCGCCTCCTTTAAATCCTTTAATATCTACCTCCATCTTCTCCCCTTCCAGCCTAGGAGATAATCCCATGCACATAACAACAACATCAGCCTTTTTTGCAGCTTCAACAGCTCTTTGTTCAAGCATTTCGTCGGGAGTGTTCCAAATTAGCTGCATAAACGAATAACGAAATTTTTTATAAAATTCTACCTTTATTTTGTATACCTTTCCTCCTTCAAGGTCTAAATATTTATACGTTTTAACAGGATCAAATTCACCGGCAAATTTTACGATCAAGCTATCGTCAATATAAATTCTAAACCCGTTAAAACCATAACCCCCGAGTGCATACCTGCCGGTTTTATCCGGTACCAACACTCCCGTCCATCTTATTCCATAATTATCAGGATCAAATTTCTCATCCGGGGCACCATCCCACCATGCGAAATCTATTGTACCGTCAATTCTTTTAAAAGCAGGCTCTCCTTTTAATTCATAGTTATCAAAGTACTCACCAACTAATCCTTTTTGTTTTTTATCAGCCGAAGTAAAGAGATATGCCACATCCACTACTTCAAATGAAGGCATTCCCTCAGCAAGTTCACATCCCCTTTCATAAAGTACTGTTGAGTTTGGAACTTTCTCCTTAATACCTCTAAACGGGGTGACCGGATTGGAAGGAAATCCGTTGTAGTTTCCAAGCAACACTTCAACATCGTTTGCGTTGGGTCCAAGTACTGCTATTTTTTTTATATCTTTTTTGAGAGGCAAAAAATTATTCTCCCCGTCGATGTCGGGGTGTGCCACATTCATTAAAAGAACAATAGATTTTCTTGCAGCTTCGAGTGCAACTTTTTTGTTTTCAGGTGTATCGAATTCGCGTAACTCTGAAAACGGCACCATTGAAGGCGGATCAAACATACCAAGCTTAAAACGCGCAGTGAAAACCCGTTTTACAGATATGTCCAACTCTTCTTCACTTATTAAGCCTTGTTTAACGGAATTTACTAATGACTCGTATGCATTGCCGCATTCAAGGTCTGTACCGGCTTGAACTGCAATTGCGGAGGCTTCTTCGGGAGTATCTACAATTTTATGAAAATTATATATATCAGGAACCGCCCAGCAATCGGATACAATCATTCCTTTAAATCCCCACTCGTCTCTAAGAATTTGTTGAAGAAGCAGATTGCTGCCGCAGCAAGCATCACCGCGAAATCTGTTGTAGGCACACATAACCGAATATGCTTTGCCTTCAATTATACATTTTTTAAACTGAGCCAGGTATGTTTCTCTCAAATCATAATTGTCTGCAAAGGCGTTAAAACCATGCCGGAACTGTTCCGGACCGCTATGAACAGCAATATGCTTTGGCGTTGCTATTGTTTTCAAATATTTCGGATGACTTCCCTGCAAACCTTTTATGAATTGAACTCCCAACTCACCGGTTAAGTACGGGTCTTCGCCGTAAGTTTCCATTCCCCTACCCCATCTCGGATCACGGAATATATTAACATTAGGAGACCACAAAGCTATTCCCTGGTATATCCCTCTTTTGTTTCTGCTAAGAGCTTGATTATATTTTGCCCGTGCTTCATCCGATATGATTGTAGCAACCCTGTACATTAAATCAGTATCCCAGGTAGCGGCCAAACCGATTGCCTGTGGAAAAACTGTAGCTATGCCGTTACGTGCTACACCGTGTAAAGCTTCATTCCACCAATTATATTCAGGTATATCAAGGCGCTCTATTGCAGGAGAGTTATGACCCATTTGAGAGATTTTTTCTTCAAGCGTCATCCTGGATACAAGATCATTTACTCGTTCCTCAATAGAAAGATCAGTGTTCTTATAAGGAGGAATCTCCTGAGCAAATAGGATAGGAAAAAAATAAAAACAAACGATAAGCATTATTCTTAATTTCATGTTTGATCCAAGTTAAAATTGGTGATTATAAGCTTTTTCATTCTTTTATATACAAGCCAAATTGGTTTTGGGATTTTGCCATAAAATCCTCTCTTTTTAAGACCTGCCCGACGTACGAGACTTTGGGAGGCGGGGAGGATTTAGGTGAGTTCTAAATAAAAACTAAATCACAAAACCAATTTGCAACAAGTATATTAAGATTATAGAACTAACTCACTATGGTAAGCAGTTCTGGTCTCTCTTGATATAATTTTATTATTAGTTCACCAAATAAAGAATTAGCCCAGGCAAACCATTCTCTTGTAAAATTTGCCGGATTATTTTTATCAAAAGATTCGTGCATAAAGTTTGTTCCGGCATGAGTTGATTTTAACCACTTAAGGCATCTCAAAATTTCTTCATCATCGGTGCTTGTTAATGCTCTCATAGTTATACTTATCGGCCATATTTTATCTATAAGCGTGTGCGGACTGCCGATTCCTTGAGCGGCGTCTCCTTCAAAAAAGTAGGGATTATATTTACCGAATAAAAATTTGCGAGTATTTTTATAAATAGTATCATCTGCAGAACAGCACCCTAAGTAAGGAAGTGAAAGCAAACTCGGGACATTCGCATCATCCATAAATAATTTATTGCCGAAACCGTCAATCTCATAAGAATAAATTTCCCCGAATTCGAGATGCTCTGCCGTTGCATGTTCTTTTAATACGAGTTCAACTTCCGAAGCTAATGATAAACACGAACCGGCAGATTCATCATCTTTGAAAATCTTTTGATGTATTTCTGCTAATTGTCTTAGAGCAACTACTGCAAAAAAATTGGACGGTATAAGAAACGGATAAACTGTTGCGTCATCGGAAGGCCTGAAAATAGAAGCAATCAAACCGATTGAATTTATCGGGTTACCGTAACCATTACCCGGAATAGTATCCGTACTCCATGACGTTATTCTACCAAACTTGTATGGGCCTCTTTCTGTTTTACGCTGTTGTTCTTGAAATGTTCTTAATATGAGATTTGCAGCTTTTCTCCAATTATTATCAAAAAAAGAAAAATCTCCGGTTGTTTTCCAAAAATTATATGCAAGCCTTATCGGATAACAAAGTGAATCTATTTCCCATTTCCTCTCAAATACTTCGGGCTTCATTTCAGTTAAATCTTTTATCCACCGGCTTGTTGTTGCGCTGAAGTTAAAAGCATTTGCATAAGGGTCAATCAATATACATTTTGTCTGACGATTAATAATCCCAATGAACATTTCTTTCAACTTGTCATCATCGTTAGCTAAAAACAGATAAGGTGTAACTTGTGCAGTTGAATCACGCAGCCACATTGCGTTTATGTCGCCGGTAATTACAAAAGTATCCGGTGAACCGTTTTCATTTTGAAAAGTAATTGTAGTATCAAGTGTATTTGGGAAACAGTTTTCGAAGAGTACCGCCAGCTCTTTGTCTTTTATAAATTCCTTAACTTCACCAATAGTTTTCTCAACTGCTTTGCTTACAAATTTTCTGTCTTCTATTTTGGGGCGATTTCTCATTCAATTAAGGCGGTAAATTTATTCTTTGAATATAGTTTTCCAGGTTAATCCGTTGTCATCAATATTTAATTTATACTTTCCATTTATAGATTTTATTGATGCTTCAAACATTCCCGATGTACATTCAATTACCGGCGGTGCAATAAAACCGGAAATATTTTTAGTTTCCAGATTCAGCTCTTTTAAGTCAGTTGTAAACTTTTTGTTTACTTCAAAATAATATTTCTCAGCGTAATATATTTCTCTCAAATACCATTTAGCTTTTTCTTCATTATTTTCCACAAACGGGACTTGTTTGCCGCCGACTATTTCGTTTGTGAATTGAACGTAACCCCACATCTCGGGATAATGCATATTTACAACACCCTGCGGCGTCCAAACCCAGTTATCTTCAGGATATGGTTTGCCGGTTTCGGGATTTATTTGTTTTTGATATTGTCCGTTTTTTACTTCGGTTTTCCATTCTACTCTGGAAAAATTTATTCTCCACTGGTCTGTATCTTTGGGAGGCATTGGTATGTCCGCAACCTCCTCAAAGCCTTTCCACGGGAATGCAATTTCCACTGTCCAACTGCTGTCTTTGTCGCCAGGCTCATTTAGTGTACCGTAAACTTTTACACCGCTTTTCAGGCCTTTAATATCAAATTGGTGTAACGCTGCTTTATTTATATCACGGTAAGGTTGAATTAAAATTAAATCCCACACGGTATTTAATGCGTTCATTTCAAATTCAACATATCCGTGAGTATTTCCATCGGGGTCAATAAATACTTCAAAGTCGTTATCATAGAAAATAATGTCGTCGCGGTTTTTGAGGGTTCCCCAAATATCAGGTTCAAATAATTCCGCTGCTACATAAAAATAATTTTCGTCCCAGAGCATTTTTGCACGTGTACAAAATCTCGGCATAGGTTTTAACTGACCTTCGATATCTACAAAGTCGTCTGTCCATTCTGCTTTTTCCCACGAACTTTCACTTAGATCACCGTCAATGGTTAATATTTCGCCTGATTTATAGCAGATATATTTTTTAGGTGCGAATTCAATTGAAGGTTTTGGAATAGTCTGAGAAAAAATGATTGAGCTGAAAAGAATAATCAAAAGTATAGTTCTAATCATAGTTACCATAGTAATAAATTTTGACTGTTTTTCTTTATTGTTTTGCGGCTTCTATTAATTCTCCAATAGTAGAGCTTGCCAGACCGACTACTGTGTCGGCCGCTCCGTAATAAACGAGAACCTTGCTGTCTAATGATGCAAAGCCGTCATTATCGTGATTTTCAACAATCATCCCGCTCGGGAAAACTACGTTGGGAACCTGGCCGGTTAATTCAAATAATTCACGGGGTTCGAGTATATTATATCTTCCTCTGTGCAATACAATTGAGGGATCGTTCAAATCGTGCAGTGAAACTCCGGCTTGGTAAATGTTTGAGCTTGCAAAATGCATTGCAACCCCATGATAAATATGAAGCCATCCTTCATTTGTTTTTACCGGCGGAGGACCTGAGCCGATATTTTCATCCCAATAATGAAAACGTCCGCCCATCACAGATTTTACACTTTCCCAGTTTAGAAGGTCATCCGATTCGGAAAGATATATTGTACTGCCTGTTGAAGGGCCACCTTCAAGGTGAAGTTTATTTGGCCTGTCAAAGCGAAGATATTTCCCGTTTATTTTCTCAGGGAACAAAACTCCGTTGCGTATATCGCCGTCGGAAACTATACCTAGGAATTGGTACTCCTCAAAATCATCCGTTGAGGCAAGTCCGAGCCAGCACCCGGCATCCATATCCATTGCAAACATAATGTAATAAGTATCTTCGATCTTTGTTATTCTTGCATCATAAAGATGATATATTTTCTCTTTTACTTTTTCTATTCCCTTAAATTCAATAATCTTATTATCTACCTTAAAGTCAAAACCGTTTTCACTTTCCGCTTTTATTATAGACGTTTCTCTTCCCCTGTTTTGGACACGAAGAAGAAGCAAATACTTATCATTAAATTTAACTGCGCCCGGATTAAAAACAGATGATACGTCAACAGCCTGCGGCGATATAGCCGGAATATTTTCCCGCGTGATTACCGGATTTTTTTTTGACCGTTTCAGCATATTCTACTCGTTTCCCATTTTTACTTTTACATAACATGTTGCTTTTTCAAAGACGGGGAGAATATTCCCCTCAATTTTTTCACCTTCAACATAAATACTATCTATACCTCTTTCAACCATATTCGGGTTTTCAACATCTATAATATATTTTGTCCCTCTAAAAATTCTCTCTACTTTAAATGACTTCCACTTAGAAGGGATTGCCGGATCAACCATTAACCCGTCATAAGTTGGTCTGACACCTAAAATATAATCGAAAGCTATTCTATACATCCAGGCTGCTGTTCCGGTCTGCCAGGAGTGGCTGGCTCTGCCCGGGGCACTGTGTTCATCGCTGGTAATGTATTGTGAATAAACATATGGCTCTGCAGAGAAGGTATCCGGGTCAACCCTATTCGGCAAAAGTTTTTTGAAATATTCAAAAGCGCTATTACCTCTGCCCATTAAACATTCGGCTTGAATTAGCCATGTTGTTGAATGGCAAAATATGGCTGCGTTTTCTTTTTTCCCAGAGACACATCTTGTAATTAATCCTATTTGAGGATCAATTTCTTTGTACGCAGGAGTACAAATTTTTGGTCCGTACTCTGTATCCAAATATTTTTTCACACTATTTAATGACGACAATAATCTGTCTCTATCCGGCATACCGGAAATAACAGGCCAGCTTTGAGTATTTATAAAAATTTTACCGTATTTATTATCTTTCGAGCCTATTTTTTTATCCCCTGCTCCAAACGCCCTGATATACCACTCGCCGTCCCAGCAATATTTATCAATACTTGTACTTATCAAACTATTTAATTCTTTAATCCCGGTCGTATCAGTAGTTGTTCTTTCAAGTAATTCTATAAGCCTGTTAAGCATGGCAACGTAGAACATTGCACCCCACACACTTTCTCCGCCGTCGTCCCCGCCGATATAATCAAGGGTATCGTTCCAATCTCCCCTGCCGAAAACAGGTAAATTATGTTTTGAAAGATTGTTCTTTACAAAAGTAGCAACAGCAAGCAGGTGATCTAAAATATTGCCGTTCTCAGAATCCACAAAAGGGACTTCCTTTGTTAGAATTGAGTAATCCCCGGTTTCCTTTATGTACTCTGTAACGGCAAGGATAAACCAGAGCGGGTCATCACAGTGTTTTGTTAATTCACCTTCGCCTTCATTATAGAAATGGTGATAAACCCTTCCGTCGGTAAACATTTGCCGTGCTAAAAAAATTATTCGCTCGTAAGCTTTTTCAGGTTGCGAGAGTGTAACAGCTATTACATCCTGAGAAGTGTCCCTAAAACCGAATCCCCTGCTTATTCCCCAATAATAATAACTAGCCACCCTTCTCACATCGAAAGCAACTTTAGCCTGGTATTGTGTCCAGTAATTCATGAAAGTGTTAACTTCAACGTCAGGAGTTTCCGTATGTGCGTGACTGAAAAATTTATCCCATTTTGATTTAACATTATTAAGCGCCACGTCAACAGTTGAAATATCTTTATATTTATCAGGTACTGTGTCTTTTTCTTCTTCAAACTCAGATTTAGGAATTACTCCAAGCGAGAATATCACGTTCTTTGATTCACCCGGTTCAAGCCTAATATCTACTTGGAGGGCGCCCACAGTGTTTCCGAAATCGGTACCGGTTGATGAAAGGCTTCCCTGTTCAATTGCCTCCGGATTGTTTTCATTTCTATATAACCCAATAAATCTCTCGCGAAGTGTTTCATATTTAACTACAGGGTGGTTCACAGTGAAATATGCCCATTGATCCCATTCCTGGTTTTCTTGCTGCTGGGTACCGTTTGAATTTATTACCCAGTAAGTTTTTGTTGCAAAAATTGAATTTGTTTTTTTTTCAAAATAAGCACGGTTGAAATGCTGGTCGTCGCATTGGTTTATTATATCAATTAATCCGTGTCCAAGCGCGAATTCAACATAACCGTAAATAGATAAATCACGTTTTTTAGTAGAGTTGTTTTTTATAACAGCTTTCCAAATCTCACAGTTATTGTTCAGCGGCACAAAATATAACAAAGACGATTCTATTTCATTTAAATCTGAATCAACTCGTGTATATCCAAAGCCATGAGCAACTTTGTAAGCTTCAGGATTCTTGCCGACAGGCTGCCATGTTAAACTCCAGATTTCTCCGTTATCATTATCTTTAACGTAAATATATTTCCCGGGTCTATCAGAGGGAACATCGTTGATTCGATACCTTGTTATTCTACCATGAAGTGGGTTTTTGAAATAGCTTATCCCTCCCCCGTTATTAGATATTGTTGCAAAATAGTTTTCATTATAAATATAATTAATCCACGGTGTAGGTGTTCCAACTTTTGTTATTATAAATTCCTTGCCGTTCTCAGAAAAATGTCCATAATTCATAAATACTCCCATACAATAAATGCAGACAACTTATTTCACATCTAAATGTCTCTAATTTAAATTTGTTTTACCATCTTTATTTCACACATAACAATATTAAATTATTGTCTCAAATTGCTCTGTTTATTTTTTTTCAAAACAAACTAATATGCAACTTATGTTTTAGCAAGTTAAAAGGCAACTTTTTTTGATATTTTTTTAGTTTACAATTGGATCAGTCAATTAGGGAAAACCAGTTTATTTCCTTTGGAAATTTACAGCGATCTAATTACGTTCCTCTTGGCAAAGTCGTAATACGGAATTGCCTATCATTAACTCTTTAGAGCTTTGGAGAATTGAAACTATCTGGTAGTTGGTATCCGGAAAAAATCTTCTAAAATCAATGATGCTGCTCCGACAGCTACCGAATAATGATGGTATTTATCAACTATAATCTCTAGGGTATTATTAGTGAGCGAAATTACTCTCATTTCAATTTCTTTCCTAACAGCGTCAATCACAACATCAGCTAATTCCGAAACTACACCTGTAATTATTAAAGTGTCGGGATTAAGCAAAGCAACAGCCGGGGCAATTGCTTGTCCGACATTATTTCCAATTATCGTAAAAACCAATTCAGCAATTTTATCACCCGCTTTTGCAGCTTTTAGCAATAGTTCAGTATCAACCGATTCAAAAGACGTGATGTATTCTTTGAGTATTTCACTTTCGTGGAACCTGCTTCGTAGGGTTGATAATATTTCTTTTAACGTGGGTAAGTGAGGATAAAGTTCTCCCGCACAGAATGATGCTCCCCTGTATAACTGCCCATCAATTACTATCCCAATACCTAATCCGCTTACGTTCTGATCTATCTCTACAAGTATTGTTAGATAATTTGTTCTAGACTTATCGTCACTTTTCCATTTTAATCCGATTGAGGCAGCATTGGCATTATTTTCAATTAAAACCGGGAAAGGAAAATTTTTCAATTTATCTAGAAGAGGTAAATTCATATCAAGCAAAACACTGGACATTGCAACAATACCTCTTTTATTATCAACTATCCCGGCAAATGCAACTCCAAGCCCCAAAACTTTTTCCTTATCGATGTTGTTTTCGGCAATAATGTCATTAACAACATTATTGATATTAGCTGTAAGCTCATCGGCAGTATGACCCGTTTCCATTTTCATAATTTTTTTGGCAATTATTCTTCCGCTAAAATCAAGTACTACTGAGGTCATCTCACCGACTTCAATATCTAAACCAATTGCACATGCAGCATCTTTATTCAGAGCCCAAATGTAAGGTTTCTTACCGCCTTTCTTTGTAGACTCTCCTTTACCGTGAAACAAAACAAAAGATTTTGCAGATAATTCTTTTAGAATATTAAATATTGTTGAAGGACGCATGCCTGTAATTTTTACTAAATCGGAACTGGAAATAATTTCATGTTCTTGAATTAGTTTTAATACCAACTGTTCATTAATGTCTTTTACTACCCTGGCATGAAAGGATAGTAGTTTTTTTCCGTTCATTGAGTAAACCATATTTCTATCTGACTTTGTTAAGTTAATAAATAAGTTATTGTTATTAAACTATTATTTTATAGCTTCTGAAAAATTTAAAAAGTTATTACTGTCATATTGAGCTTATCTATTGTGACAAATAACATAACAAGAAATAATTTTTCAGAAGTTTCATTTTATAGAAATTTCATCTATAAATAACCAAGCTTTTCCTCCGTCGGCAATATGCCACGACGGACATATCCCAATATTTTTAGCTTTTATTTTTATATAACGTGTCTCAATACCATTTAAACTTTTGCTGAAATCTTTAATACCTTGCGTTATATTATTCTCATCTACCTGGTTTTCAATATCATAAACCTTTGTAAAATCATTTCCGTCTTTTGATATGTAGTATTCAATCTTTTCAGGAAAGAATATCCACGAACGTGTTGCCTGTAGGAACGAAATTTCAATTAATGATATTTTTTGAACACTTCCCAGATCAACAACAGCATCAAGATTCTCGCCTTCGTAGCCCTGCCATGCATCTGTACGGAAATTAGTTGATCCTCTGATGCCGTCTATCAATCCTAAAGAACCGCCGCCTGTATATGAATGATGATAGCTTGTATTCAGTTTGATGCTCCTACCTTCGGGAATTTTATTAAAAGTTGATGTTACTACTTTACTGTATCTGCCGTCTTTATAACAGATAGATTTCACAACTGTTGTACCGTTTAAAATGATTGGCTCAGAATAAACCCGGCTGCCAGTGTTTGGGTCAGTCCCGTCCAGCGTAAAATAGATTCTGCAGTCCTTATCAATTGAAGCTATTTCAACTTTGGTAGAATTTCTAAAAACTCTTTTACCGGAAATAAGGTAAGGAACAGGTATAAATTTCATATCAATATATGACTTTGGTCTAGCACTAATTTCTTTTCCCCAATTTCCCGGCTTATCACCCATTTCAAAAGTTAACTCGCCGACTTTCATTATATCGGTATGTTTTATATATGAGTAGGGATAATCTTTTCCATTCAACTTCACAGATTTGATGTAATAATTTTTATCCGATAAATTTTCAGCCGTGATTATAAAAGGTTTTTCCCCACCCGTATTGATTGTTATTTTTTCAAACCGAGGTGTTCCAATTATATAATTTTCATCGCCGGGAGAGACCGGGTAAAGCCCTGCCGCACTCAATACATACCATGCAGACATTTGTCCGCAGTCTTCATTTCCTGAAAGTCCATCCTGTTTGTCCGTATATAATGTATTTAAAATTTCATGAACCCGCTCCTGTGTTTTCCATGGTACTCCGGCATAATTGTAAAGATATGCCATGTGATGACTCGGCTCGTTGCCGTGTGCGTATTGACCGATCAGCCCTGTTATATCTGACTGAAATCTTCCGGTTAGTTTTGGATCGGTTGTAAACAGTTCGTCAAGTTTGGCAATGAATTTGTCATCGCCTCCCATAAGGTTTATTAAATTGTTAACATCCTGCGGTACAAAAAAGCTGTACTGCCACGCATTTGCCTCTGTGTAATTGCCGCTTACCGAGTATGGATCAAAGGGTTCAAACCATTTACCGTTTTTCTTTGGTCTCATTAAAGAAGTAGAAGGATCAAATACATTTGTATAGAATTTAGCTCTTTCTATAAAATAATTATAATCATCTTCTCTCCCTAAATCTTTTGCCATTTGTGCTATGCACCAATCATCATAGGCATACTCCAATGTCTTCGATACGCTTTCATTTTCCAGGTCGGATGCTATGTAGCCCATTGCTTTATAAAATTCCAAGCCGTGATGATTCTGCATAGCGCTTTTCTTCATTGCTTCAAAAGCTTTTTCCACATCATAATCTCTAATACCTTTGAAGTAAGCATCTGCAATTACAGGGATTGAATGATACCCGATCATTGTTCCCGTTTCATTCGAGGCTAATTCCCAAACCGGTAGCAAGCCGCTTTCTTCATATTTTGCGATGAGAGCCTTTACCATATTGTTGGCTCTTTTGCTGTCAATAATAGTAAATAAAGGATGAGCTCCCCTGAATGTATCCCATAAGGAAAATACCGTGTACATATCACTGTTATCCGCAGAATGAATTTCACCGTCCATACCGATATAGCTTCCGTCAACATCCGCAAGAGTGTTTGGATTTAATAATGCATGATAGAGAGCGGTATAAAATATGCTTTTATCTTTATCACTGTTGCTCTCAACTTTAATTGCAGAGAGTTCCTTATCCCATTCTTTTTCTGCTTGTTTTCTTACCGAATCAAAATCCCACCCAGGTATTTCTGTTTGAATATTTTCCTTTGCTCCTTCATGACTGGTATGTGAAATACCTACTTTAACTAAAACCGCTTCTTCGGAGGATGTTTTATATTTTACGAAGGCTTTAATCTCTTTACCATCAGCAGATGTTCTTACGTTATCGATTTTCCCGCTGTCAACTATCCCAAATGACTCAAACGGTTTAGAGAATTCTGCATAAAAATAAACGCAGTGATTATTTGCCCACCCTTTTGAACGACGGTATCCTGCAATGGTTTTGTTATCAATAATCTCTATTTCCGAGTCTACTGTTTTATCCCCAATCCCGTGTACAAGATCAATAATTATATGCGCCTTATCGGTTTTGGGGAAAATATATTTATGAAATCCTGCTCGTCTGGTTACGGTTAATTCTGTTCTGATATTGTAATCATCAAGAAAAACAGAATAAAATCCCGGCGAAGCTGTTTCATTTTCATGACTAAATCTTGAACGATAACCTGAATCCGGATTTTCTTTTGAGCCCGGTTCTGTTTTTAATTCTCCCGTTGTAGGCATAAAAAGAATATCGCCGTAATCGGCACACCCTGTTCCGCTGAGATGAGTGTGACTGAAGCCCATTATTGAATTATCGGAATAATGATAACCGGAGCACCAATCCCAGCCTTGAGTATCAGTATCGGGACTGAGCTGCACCATACCAAAAGGCATAGTTGCCCCGGGATATGTATGACCGTGACCGCCAGTACCAATGAAAGGGTCAACATACTTTGTAGGATCTTGTCCAACAGTTCCAGTGACTAACAAGAAAAAGAACAGCAAACAGAATTTAGCATTCATATAATTCATTAGACTCCTCAGATTATTGAATTACAAATTCACCTTTATTAATACTCCAATCGTTGCCGAAATAACCTGTGATCTTTACACCTTTTTGATCTGATTCAATCACTTCGGAATCATATATTATTAAATCCGGCAGGCTCATATACTGATTGAAGTAAGGAGCAAGCTCTGTCAGTTCAAAACCTTTTACTCCTGTTCCGGCAACTACGGCAACACTTGCAATGTCACTGTCTTTTCTCGGACGAATCATAAGGCATGCAAAATCTTCCCCTTTTAACTTTTTGTCACCGAACACTATTTCGTCACCATTAACTTGAACTGGAGAATCATTAAGCAACAACTCCCATGCAGAATTTGTTTCGGAATTACCGAAAAGAATTACACTTCTATCTTTATACAGCTCCGGTTTGAACTCATCGTCTTTAATTATTTCTATTGAAGAGTTTCCCCTGTACCATATTTTCTCTGCATCATACCTGGCTTTTTCAAATGCCCATTTATTTTCTTTACTACTGCCGTGAGCAGCGTAAACGAATAATACTCTATGATTGAAAGCTTCCCTGAAGTTACCGCATCTTGCAGGATATTTATTACACTTATCAACTTTATCTGCTACTTCCCATTTATCATTTTTTAATTCTACAATTATTTTATTGTCTTCAGGAATTTTAATTTCACTTAATTTCTGTCCATCAATCTCTACAGAAACAGGTTCTTTTGTTTTTAATACTGATACATCAAAAACAAGCTTAGAAATGTTTTCAGTTCTTCCATTGAACAATCTTTGACCGGGATACAATTCAAACTTCATGTTGCTTAATTTTTGCTGTTCCACCTGGTTAATAATTTCCACCCAGTAATTTTTTGAAGCTGCGGACGGATTAGCAGTAGTAAAATCAATTTCTCTTACTCTTTCGTTTCCAGGAAGCGAATGTTGAGCAAAAAAGTCGAACATCGGCATCCAGTCAACACAATCAGCTCCCGGCTCTTCCGAATTATCCCACCAGTGGCCTGCGCCTTTCTCAAAGTGATAGCTGTAATTCTTATGGAATTTTGAAATATTTTCTATTATTGATTCCGCTTGCCCCACAGGAACGTTATCGTCTGCATCGCCATGGAGTATATAAATTCCATTCTTCTTCAGGTTAGTTGTAAAAGCATAAGTATCGCTTTGTTTTGTTGAACGCATGAGCATGTTTTTAACATCGTTGGAATCTTCCATGGAAAGGATGCGGTATGACCAAATACTTATCCACCCGGCGCTTGGAGCAATAGCTGCAAATTTATCCGGGTTGTTGAAGCCTACATGCCAAGTACCGTGACCGCCCATTGAATGTCCAGTTAAATAAACACGTTCCTTATCAATATCAAACTTTTCCTTACTTATTTCCAGGACTTCGAGAGCATCGAGCCTTCCCCAGTTTTCCCAATTATAACCGTAAGGGCGACGGTTCGTAGCAGCAACAAGATATCCCCAATTTTTATGGCTGTAAGACTGCGCTTGGTTAATTGCTTCAACACCGGCGCCGTGTAAACTTAAGAACAGGGCAGATTTTAGCTCTGTATCCGACGGCGGATTCACCGCATAGTACTGAACACTGCCGTCCATTTCACTTATAAATGTTTCTTTATGTGTATCATTAGGAGTAACTACATTCAGTTCAATAACAGTTGAAGCAAGCGTTTCGGATGAATTTTTATCTGCAACAATTTCAATATTAAACTTAACTTTTCCCGTTTCGGTTTGTACGGGAAGCTTTATATAAAAAGGTGTTTTATAAATTGACAAAGGATATAAACGTTTCACAGGATAATATTGAGGAGTAGCTCCTTCAATCCAAGTTTTTACAAATACGTTTCCATAAGTTTTTTCAGAGGCATTAATAACAGGTACGGCGCCGTGTGTATCAACAGATTCATTTATAATTAAATCGGGAGTTGTTAAATCTTTATCTGCAAACAACAAACTGCTTTGATCTAAATGCAGCTTAGCTTTAAGCAAACCTCTACGGCAATGAAACAATATTTCGTTATCACCTCTTTTGAGTTTTACGGGAATAAATGAATAGTCAAATCTGGGTCCCCAGTCTTCAAACTCATCTTTATAACGGTACGGGTTGCCTGATCTAACCTTACCGTTTACATATACTAAATGATTTGCCATTGCTTCAATAAGAACAATCTGCTCTTTGCCGGAAGTATATTTGAAATAAACATAAGAGTTGCCGTTTAGTTGTTCACCTTGAAACCACCCATTTTCATCAGCCGAAATCTTTTGCCAGGTTGCCGTAACATTTTCATCACAGGTTACTTCCCGGTTTTCAGAGGGTGCCTGCCATTTGTGTTCAACAATATTTTTAAGAATTGCATCAGGAGTAATTATATTGTCCATACTGCCGCGCGGTAATTTGACTACCAATCCTTCTTGAAGAATTACAGAATCCGAAGCATTAACATTCCCCCATGTTAGAAAGAAAAATGAAACAATAAAAAATATCTGTAAAAAATTTTTAATTCTAAACATTCTTTACTCCTTTATAATTTTGTTTTTCATGTTCGATGAATTGTTTACTTCATATACTAACTAATCATTCACCGTCATTTACTACTTCAACCGATCCATCATCATTATGATCACGCGCCATAGTTTTTAATCTGTTCAACATATCTTTAAGGTCTTTAATACCGCCAAGGGTGAACCAGATAACAATTACAACTGAAGTAATTAGGTTTACAATCACAAAAAACTTCCAGAATTCCATCCAGGATGAATCCGGGATTTCGCTGGTTAAATTTATCACAGTACCAATAATAAATATAGCAACCCAGATAAAAGTCCAAATATATGCGGCGATATATATTATCTTATCACCTTTGGTAAACTCTTTGCCTATACCCAGCATCTTCAGACCTTTTAGAGGAACTTCGCCGACAATAATTGTCTCTTCTTTGATTGCGTATTTTCCCCTGTTCAGCATTTTATCCATATTAAACTCTTGTCTCTTTCCAAGTAAAGAAACTAAAACATAAACAAGCGTTGAACCGCCCATTGCCATCCCCCAAAAGTACTGACCGTTAATCGGAAAGTCCGGATAAATTTGCTGGAGTACAATACCTGTTACGGCAATAACCGACCCGCTTATCAAAGCGCTCCACGCCGCGGATGTTGTGCCCCTTTTCCAATACAAACCGCCTATTATAACGGCACCCGAACCCCCGGTAAAAATTGCCGCGGTAATTGCAAAGTATAGAAGAATATAATCAGTCATCGGGAACCATAGACTAAAAAAGTAAATAAATACGCATACTCCTAAAATCGACAGTCTCAAAACCTTTATATGCTGTTCCGGCTTGAAGGCTTTTTTACGGAAAGGCATGATAACATCCTGGATAAAAATACTGCCCCACGAATGCATGTATGAATCGTGTGTTGAAATAGTTGCCATTAACATTAATGCGAGAAACACACCCATTAGTCCTACCGGGAAGATTTTGGAAAGCACCAACGGAATGCGTAATTGATTCTGAATAGCTTCGCTGCCTACTCCCCCGAGCGTAGCATTAACGGTATTAGCAATACCGGCAAAATCAGCATGATGAAGAATAGTATAAGCAACTACCGGGATGAATACAAGAAACAACCATTTGGGAATGTCACGGTAGTTGCCGAGAACTTCACCCATTTTTGCTTCATGAGCACTTTTTGCCGAAGAATTAAATCCCTGCGTTCCCTGCCATGAAAGCTTAACATAGATTACGCCGATTACATTTATCAAGAAATACCAAAAATTAAAATCCGGTACTTCACTTGTTTTATAGGGATTAATAAGAGATGCATTCTGTGGTGCAGTTGAAACGGCTACTGCTATTTGGTCCCAGTCGACAATAAATAAACAAAAAATAATAATTATTAAGAATGCTAAATTTGAATAAACCCCCTGAAAGAATTCGGTAAGAATTACTGCGATTTGTCCCCCGGCAAAAACAAAATATAAAGAGAGAAGCAAAATTGCAGCCATTACAACAGGATAAGTTGAAATTTCTAATCCGAGAAAATTAAACGAAAGAGGGAAACCGCAAAAATAAATCATAAATCTCGAAACAACCGAAGGAAAAACTCCAAAATTCAGCAAACCCGAAGCAAAAGCCAATATACCTGCAAAAATTCTAAATTTTTTGCTGTAACGCATTTCAAGAAATTGAGCAATGGTCAAAGCACGCGTTTGACGAAACCTATAAACAACCCAGCCGGATACTGTTATTATTAATAACACAACCGCCATAATAAATTCCCACCAACGCAAAACAAAACCGGCAACGTAATTCATTTCCCATTGTCCCACTATTGTAATTGCTCCGACAAATGCAATTCCTTGCGAAACAGTAATCATATACCTGCCTGCGGATCTTCCGGCGGAAAGATAATCGGCTACGCTTTTAACCAATTTTTTACTCAAACGAACTACAAAAAATAATGCTATTATAGAAAGAAGTGCTATTAACCAATCAACAAGAGTTAAGTTCATGAGAGACCTTTTTTACTCAGTAAAGAAAATGCGGGTTGTTTAATACGAACATAAAGCCGGTCATTATTCTCCGATATAAAAATGACGTCAAGATTGTTGTTTGAATAAGCTAAAATTTTAGGAAATTCTTTATGGACTGTCATATCTTATAGAAAACAATGTTTTTATTATATTAAAATAAACTTATTTGCATATCGAAAGTTAAAAATTGGTTTATAGAATGAAAGTAAAAAAATTTACTATCATTTCTCCTATATTACTATTATTTTCGCTGTAACGTAAATGGAATATTTTTTTAAAAAATATTCATGTGGGTATTTTTTTTAAATGAACTCATTTTCTAGATACAATGTCAAACAGGAACTTTGCAAAAAACAAAAAATGAAAGTAAAATTGAAGGCATTCTATGAAAATTGTAACTTATCTTATAAAATATTTTCCATTGTTTTCATTTTTTATAACTACCCTAATTTTTCTATCCGAAACTAAAGCAGGAGAAAAAAAAGTGTCACTTATTCCGTTGCCGGAAAAACTTGAATGGGTAGAAGGAAGTTTTTTATTGTCAAATGAAACAAGAATTATCTCCAATTCAAATAACCTAACCGAGTATTTAATAATTAAAATCCAGGCACTTATAGGTGTAAATCTAAACACGGATAACAAAAACAATTTTGGCAAAGATATTATAATACTGCAGATCGATAATTCAACCTCCGAAAATAATAAAGAGTATTACGAACTAAGCGTTTCTGAAAACAAAGTTGGAATTACTGCGGCTAACGATGAAGCGATATTCAGGGGAATTCAAACTTTCTTTCAACTCATTTCCCCTTCCGCAAAAGCTGAAAAGAAAGGTGACGCAATTGAAATCCCATGCTGCATAATTTCGGATCACCCCAAATTCAGTTGGAGGGGATTAAATCTTGACTGTTGCAGACATTTTATGACTAAGGATTTTATAAAACGGTATATTGATATTCTTGCATATTATAAATTCAATACTCTCCACTGGCATTTAACAGAAGACCAGGGCTGGCGTATTGAAATCAAAAAGTATCCTAAGCTTACGGAAATAGGCGCATGGAGAAAAGAAGGCGGCGATTCAATTTACGGCGGGTTCTATACTCAAGAAGATATAAAAAAAATAGTAAAATATGCTGAAAGCAGGTATATAAATATTGTCCCGGAAATAGAAATGCCCGGGCATTCTCTTGCTTCGCTTGCTTCATACCCTGAAAACTCTTGTACGGGCGGACCGTTTGAAGTAACAAATATTTGGGGAGTTCACAAAGATATTTACTGCGCCGGCCGTGACTCAACATTTTATTTCCTTCAAAATATTTTGGATGAAGTTATTCAATTGTTTCCCGGCAAATATATTCACATCGGCGGCGATGAAGCTCCTAAAGATCGGTGGAAAGAATGCGATAAATGCCAGGCAAGAATAAAAGCAGAAGGGTTAAAAGATGAACACGAGCTTCAAAGTTATCTCATAAAAAGGATATCGAACTATCTTCATTCAAAAAGTAAGGAAGTAATAGGCTGGGATGAAATACTGGAAGGCGGTTTGGCTCCCGGCGCAATTGTGCAATCGTGGCAGAGCTTTGACGGCGCTATTCATGCGGCAAGGTCAGGACACTTTACTATCTGTTCTCCTGCTTCCCACACATATTTAAATCATGATCCCGAAGATCTCGATTTACGTATTGCATACTCGTTTAACCCTGTTCCCGATGAATTATCAGGCGATGAAAGAAAATTTGTTTTGGGCAGTGAAGCAAATTTATGGACGGAACACGCTCCGCAGCAAACAGTTGACTTTAAACTTTTCCCGCGTATACTTGCCCTCTCGGAAGTATTCTGGAATGACCCTCAAAATAAAAATTACGACGAGTTTTATTCACGGGTTCAAACTGCATATGATGATTTATCTGCTCTCGGAATTCAGTACGGTAGAGAATCGAAGGTAATTATTCCGACTACAACGTACGACGAATCAAAAAAAGAATTCATAATAAAAGTAGAGCAAGGTCAGCAAGATATTGATATTCGCTACACGACGGACGGAAGCGAACCAAGTGCCGATTCACCTTTATATAAAGAACCGATTAAAGTAAACAAATCTTCTTTCGTAAAAATTGCGGCTTTTAAAAATTCGCACTTTATCGGCAAACAATATGCGCTCTCGTTTGATTTTCACAAGGCGCTTAATTCAAAGCTTACTTTAATCAATCCTTACGAAGAAAGATACAGAGCCGGCGGCAAGAATGCTCTTATTGACGGAGTAAGGGGAACGGATAATTTCCGCGACGGTTCATGGCAGGGTTATGTAACTGTAGATTTTGAGGGTATAATTGATCTTGGAGAAGAAAAAGAAATATCAAAAGTAATTCCCCGCTTTATCTTGAACAGCAACTCATGGATATTTCTTCCGGTAAAAGTCGAGGTTGAGTTATCGACCGATAATGTTACTTACACGAATAAACAAATAATATTAAACGATATCCCTCAAAAAAATTCCGAGATAGTACTCAAAGATTTCACGGCGGAATTTGAAAATAAAAAAACAAGATTCATAAAAGTGAATGCAGAAAATATTAAGAAATGTCCGGAATGGCATCCCGGCGCCGGTTCGGGTGCATGGCTGTTTATTGATGAAATAGTTGTGAAATAGTTACACTTGTTCCTTGATGCTTGATACTGGATGCCGGATAAAAACATTTAGTATCAAAAATCCAGTATCCAGCATCATGAAAAAATACATGGGATTTATAAATGAACGGAATTGAAAAAAAAGAATCATTACATGCCGGTGCGGTTGAGATTGAAAAAGCAATAAACAAATATTTTCCCGAAACCGATCCGCATGTGTTAAAAAAATTATACGAATGGCAAAATTTAAAATTTGGTTTATTGATGCACTGGGCGCCTTCAAGCCAGTGGGGTGTTGTGGAATCATGGTCGCTTTGTTCCGAAGACGAAGAGTGGTGCAAAAGAAATATTGATAATTACGATGAATATAAAAAACAATATGAAGGATTGAAAAAAACATTCGACCCCGTGAAGTTTAATCCTGAGAAATGGGCTAACGCTGCTCAAGAAGCAGGAATGAAATACGTGGTTTTTACTACAAAGCATCACGACGGCTTCTGCATGTTTGATTCAAAATATACAGATTATATATAAAATAACCGACAGCGAATGCCCTTTTCATTCAAACTCAAAAGCAGATATCACGAAAGAAGTCTTTGATGAATTCAGGAAAAAGGATTTTATAATAGGTGCATATTTTTCCAAACCGGATTGGCATTCGGATTATTTTTGGTGGAAAAGATTTGCAACTCCCGACCGGAACGCTAATTATGATATAGAAAAATATCCTGAACGATGGCAGAAATTTGTTGAGTTCACACATAACCAAATAGATGAGTTAATGTCAAACTACGGCAAGATAGACATATTGTGGCTTGACGGCTGTTGGGTAAGAAAGTACCCCGATAAAGAACTTGAACAAGAAAGAAAGAATTCAAGTAATAATATTTGTCGCGTACAGAACCAGGATATTAATATGCCGCTAATAGCTGGGAAGGCCCGATCAAAACAGACCGGATTAATTGTAGTGGACCGCGCTGTGCCGGGACCGCTACAGAATTATCTCACACCGGAAAACCAGGTACCGGATCATCCTCTCCCCTATCCATGGGAAACCTGTATGCCGATGACGCCAAGCTGGTCATATGAACCGGGACTTGAATACAAACCGGTAAGAAAATTAATTCATTTGCTTGTAGATATAGTTGCTAAGGGCGGGAACTTCCTTCTTAATATAGCTCCCACAGCCGAAGGCGATTTTGAAGATGAAGCTTATGATAGCCTAAAAAAAATCGGGGATTGGATGGCAATAAATAGCGAAGCAATTTACAATACTCATCCGGTTAAGCCGCATAAAGAAGGAAAAGTATGTTTTACACAATCAAAGGATGGATCGGTTTATGCAATTTATCTTACAGAAGAAAATGAAAATACTTTGCCGAGTAAATTGAGTTTTGAAAAATATTGTCCATCCCCTAATGCAGAAATTGAGTTGCTGGGAACAGGCATAAAAATAAAATGGCAGAAAAAAGAAAAAGGCTGTGAATTTATAATTCATGAATCAGTTAATGAAAAACTTCCGGGCAAGTATGCCTGGACATTCAAAATAAATAATAACATTAATTAATTGGTCTTTCTAATGACGAACTCAAAATATCATTCACCTTTTTTTCATATTCTTTTGATAATTTTTATAATAACCAATTTCATTTACTGTCAAAAGTTACAAAATGATTCCGGTAATAATTTTGTTTTAATAGAACCGGGCGATACTCCCGAACAGATAATTGAGAAAGCAGCAAACGTAACCCCTTCCCCACGGCAATACGAATGGCAGAAATTGGAATTGACGGGATTTATTCATTTCGGGATAAATACTTTCGATGAAGTAGAGTGGGGACAAAGTTATACAGACATTACTAAATTCAACCCGGTTGAGATTGATGTAAACCAATGGGTGAAAGTCTTCAAAGATGCCGGTTTTAAACTAATTATCATGACCACAAAACATCACGACGGTTTTTGCTTATGGCCAAGTAAATACACGGACTATGATATTTCCAATACGCCTTTTCAAAGCGGTAAAGGTGACATCGTAAGAGATCTGTCGGAAGCCTGCCGTAAAGCCGGGTTAAAATTTGGGGTTTATTTATCGCCCTGGGATATGCATGAAAAAACTTACGGAACACCGGAATACAACGAACACTTTATGAACCAGTTAACCGAGCTTTTAACAAACTACGGCGTGATTTCCGAAGTATGGTTTGACGGCGCAAACGGCGAAGGAGTAAACGGAAAGAAGCAGGTTTACGATTGGAATTCATATTATAAATTAATCCGCAAACTGCAGCCCGGCGCAGCTATTGCAATAATGGGTCCGGATGTTCGCTGGGTAGGAATGGAATCCGGTTACGGCAGGCAAACAGAGTGGAGCGTCCTTCCGGGCTCAAGCAGTTCTCAAGATGATATAGCGGCAAACTCACAACAACAAGCCGGGGACGGAGCTTTTATTCCCCGCGATTTAATTGATGAAGATTTGGGGAGCCGCGAAAAGATTCTCGAAGCGTCGTCGCTCATTTGGTATCCTGCAGAGATTGATGTTTCAATTCGCCCCGGTTGGTTCTATCATTCAGCCGATGATGAGCTTGTAAAATCACCTTATAAATTAGTTGATATCTATTATAATTCCGTTGGATTAAACGGTGTTCTCTTGTTAAACATACCGCCGGATAAACGTGGTTTGATTCACGAGAATGATATTGAATCATTGCAGGGAATGCGTTATTTACTCGATGAAACCTTCAAAGAGAATTTTGCAAAGAATGCCCAAACAAGAGTCAGCAACGAATTGAAAGGAAATGAAGCAAAGTATATAGTTGACGGAGACCCGGAAACTTTCTGGACAACCGAAAAAGATGTGAAAAAAGCATCTATTATGATCCAATTAAAGAAAGGTTATAGATTTAATACTGCAATGCTTCAAGAAAATATTTTACAGGGGCAACGTATTGAAAAATTTCGTTTGGAATACTATGACGGACAGTTTTGGACAAAATTTGCCGAAGGAACAACAGTTGGATATAAAAGATTACTGCGCTTCTCTGAAGTTCATGCGGACAGGATAAAAATTGTAATTGAGAAGTGCAGAAGCAATCCTACCTTATCTTCGTTTGGTATATTTGCTGCCCCTCCCCAGGTTAGTTTTCAACCTGACGGAGCTACGTTTGAAAAGAACATATCTTTTGAAATAAGTAGTGATTCAAAACTTGCAACTATTTATTACACGCTTGACGGAAGTATCCCCGACGAAAATTCAAAAATATATTCAGGGGAAATTTCAATTGATAAAACAACAACAGTAACAGCGATTGCTGTTTCAAACAACGGGAAAAAGAGTTTGTCTGTACAAACTGTTTTTAATAAAGCAAAATATAAAATTCAACTTAACTCAACTTATGATCAAAAATATCCCGGCGGCGGTGAGTTCGTGTTGGTTGACGGAGTAAAAGGCAGTACTAATTTCAGAGACGGTAAATGGCAGGGATATAACGGTACTAATTTAGATTTAGTTATTGACCTTGGTGAAATAAAAACTATTCAAAAAATATCAGTCAATTTTTTAAGAGATATTAACTCGTTCATATTCTTGCCTGAGTCTGTTGAATTTTCCGTTTCTAAAGATAATACACATTTTGATGAAAGCATTACCTTGGTTAACGACGCTCCTCAAAATACAGCAGGAGAGCTTATAAAAACATTCTCTAAAAAGTTTGAAAATATCACAGGCAGATATATTCACGTCAGGGCAAAAAGTATAGGTGTTTGCCCCCAATGGCACAAAGGCGCAGGAGCTAAAGCATGGCTGTTTGCTGATGAAATAAGTATAGAATAAAATTTGACAATGCTTTACGGAAATAATACAACAGATAATACCTTTCTGTTTTCATCTGAATTCTAACTCTTCACTTTTTTAATTTTGCAGATACGAGTGATAACCGGGAAACCGGTCTTTCGTCGTGTGGGAAATAGCTACCGGCAGCCTTGAAAACAACGGCAGTAACTAAGCGGTTAGTAAACCCAGATTATGCATTAGAGGATGAATAATTTCTGTAATCATTTATAAAATAAGATTTTGCGGCAATTCCGGCTTTAACCATTTCTAATGGGAAACATTGACGTAACCTATTGTCTTTTATAGACTTATAAATTGTATGCTTTCCCAATGCATAATTCGGGGTAAACTTCTTAGAACAGCAATTGCATGAAATAAACAAAGGTGGGGTCTAAGCTGCATAAATTATTTTCCCGGTATTTAAAACCGTGTCAATAAACCCGCTCTTATTGTGTTTGCGGATTAATAATGTCGGTTCTATTCTGATATCAACTTCACGGACAATCTCAAATAGTTTTGCACTAAGGTCTAAGTAATCTTCTTGTAAATCATCCACGATTACAGCCACATCAATATCGCTATCCTCTCTTTGTTCACCCCTTGCCGCAGATCCGTAAAGCACTATCATTTTAACATCCATTACATCCTTGACAAGTTCGGAATATTTTTTAACTATTTTAATAATTTTTCTATCCATTGGTAAAATTCCTTTGTCCTTTTTAACAACGAACGCGATCTATTATAATTAGGGCTTGCTGAAAAGCAAATAAGAGCTTAAAAAATAATAAGATAGGTGAATAAAACCCTGAAAAAGTGCAAAGTAATTAATAAATTGAAGAAAAAACATGTGTACTTAATAAGAGGAAAAGAAGCGATGCTACGCTATAAATCACCAAAACAAATAGAGCTTTTCGAATTTGCCCATCCCTTCGAGACAGCATTAGACAAAGAAAATAGATGGGTAAGACTATCAAAAAT
>JASFMY010000094.1:0-27059 GCA_050117315.1 Ignavibacteria bacterium | reverse complement strand
TTAAGGGAATAAAAAATGAAATGGTTACGCTAACCCGCTGGACGGATTGATTAAATATTTTTTTTCGTAGTATATAATAGCTTAAAAACATATATGGTGGTTATGCAAAGCCTCCTTTTATTTTATCCGTCAAGCATAACAATGAATTATTTTTACTTTTTCGCAGCTTTATACATTCTTGCCGGGGGGCTTTCAATTTTGGAAACTTCTGCAAACCCCTATATTATAGCAATGGGACCGGAAGAAAGCGGTACACAGAGATTAAACATGGCTCAATCATTTAACCCTGTTGGTTCTATTTCGGGAGTTGTTATAAGCCAGTTGTTTATTCTTTCCAATTTAAACAGCGCTTCTGCTGAAGAACGGGCTTTAATGAACCCTGAACAGTTACAGCAAATACAATCGGCAGAACTAAACGCAGTTATGGGACCTTATGTTACCGTTGCTTTTATCCTTGCAGTCATATGGATATTAATTGCATTTGTTAAAATGCCTAAAGCTTCCGATGAATCCGGTGATTTAAATTTACTGCCAACCTTAAAAAGGTTGCTAAAAAACCGTCATTATGTTTGGGGAGTAATTGCACAGTTTTTTTATGTAGGAGCACAAATCGGAGTTTGGTCGTTCACAATCCGTTATGTAATGAAAGAACTAAATCTTAACGAAGAAAATGCTGCTACTTACTATACTGCATCATTAATTCTTTTTACCGCATTCAGGTTTATATGTACCGGTTTAATGAAATTTATTTCCCCGAGAAAACTTTTAACTATTTTGGCCAGTTTTGCAATACTTTGTACGGCTGTTGTAATACTATCCGGTGGCTATACAGGAGTATTTGCTTTAGTTGGGATCTCCATCTGTATGTCTTTAATGTTCCCTACGATTTTCGGGCTTGCGGTTAAAGGTTTGGGTGCAGATACCAAAATAGGCGGCTCAGGGTTAATAATGGCAATTCTCGGCGGAGCTTTGCTAACTGCAATCCAAGGCTTAGTTTCTGATAGTACCGGCAGTATTAACTTTGCATATATTATTCCCCTTATTTGTTTTGTTGTAATTCTATATTACGGCGCAGTTGCTTCAGGCAAAGATTTAGAATCAGCAGACGTGGTTTAGTTTTTAATTAAAAAAATTATAAAAACAGTTGAACAAATATTCCTACGATTCCGGAAACGATTTTGAAATCTTTTCAGTGTCGATACGGATTAAAAAAAATCGTAACGTAGTTTCACAATTTGAGTACATAGAATAGAATGTTTTTTTTGCCTAAAATCTAAGAATATTTATACTGTATCACATTAAACAAGGAAGTTTGTTGTGGGAATAGAATTTTAACCCCCTTTTAAATAAACAACTTCCCCTCTATTATCTAAAACTGCAAAATATCAAATCTATCCATAACATAAATTGTAGTTTTTATATGAATAATTAATAAAAGCATAAAGATAATAATTGATTTTTTAAAAAAGACTTTTTAAGTTCCATTCGAAAAGGTGTAAATATTACACTTGACCAAAATATAAAAACTTTTTTTAGCAAATAGTTTTTTCCAAAATAAACAATTTGAAACACCTAGAGAGGGGATAGTGTAGTAAATAATATTTACTAATCCATACCATACTTCCCCAAATATATACCGAACTTCAGTCAATAAAGTTTTGTCATTATTAGAAGGAGTGAACAAACATGAAAAAACTGAGGTGGTTTACAATACCAATTCTGCTTTTGATGACTTTTGCTGCCTCACCCATATTTGCAGGAACAACAGGAAAAATTGCGGGCAAAGTAATAGATAAATCTACAGGAGAGCCTCTAATCTTCGTAAACATTTTGCTGGCGTATAATTTATCAACCAGCGAAATGGAATATTTCTACAAAAGCATTCTTCCTCCTTACGTTAAATCTTTTGCCTGGGGAAGTGGTGAATATATATATATGATTACAGGTGACACGGATGCCGGAGAAACCTGGACTGTTTACCGTGTTGACATGGGAATTACCGTCGGACAATAATATGGAGGAAATTATAAATAGTATGATGACAATTAAATTTTACTTATTCATAACAATATGCATTTCCTTTTCAGTAATAAATGCCCAATCTTTTGAAAAACTGGATAACGGGATTATTCTAAAATTAAAAGAGCCCTCCGATGCTGATGCGGCTGTAATTAAAATTGAAGTATGCGCGGATGACATTATTAGGGTTACTGCTTCACCAAAAAATACTTTTTCAAAACGTGCCAGCCTGATGGTTAATAAAACCGAGTGGGATAAAGTTGATTGGTCTGTTACCGAGACCGACGGGACGATCAAACTGACAACATCAAAATTTATTATTAAAGTCAATTCAAAAAACGGCGTCTTAGCTTTCTATAATAAAGACGAAAACCTTCTTCTTCAGGAAAAAGAAGGCGGCGGTAAAATTATAACATCTGCGGAAGTTATGGGCGAACAAACATATCATATTCAACAGATGTTTGATTCACCGGAAGACGAAGCCTTTTACGGACTCGGCGCTCATCAAAATGATATTTTTAATTATAAAAATCACAACGTAGATATCTGGCAATATAACATTGTGAATGCAATCCCGTTTCTCGTATCGAGCAAGAATTACGGTATTCTTTGGGATAATAATTCCCGCACAAAATTCGGGGACATACGCGATTACGAATCTATATCCGGTTTAGAGCTATACGGCAAAGACGGAAGCGCAAACGGTTTAACCGCAGAATACTTTCTTGATCCCGGTTTTGATACTCTTTATATTTCCCGTTCTGAATCGCGCATTGAACATGAATTTATAGATGTGAACGATAAATTTCCCGAAGGGTTCAGCGATACTGTAAACGCTGTTAGATGGAGCGGACAAATAGAAGCTAAAAATCCCGGGCTGCATACTTTCAGACTTTACTGCTCGGGTTATACAAAAATGTGGATCGAAGGCAAATTAGTTGTCGACTCATGGAGACAGAATTGGCTGCCCTGGACACACTTTCCAAAATTAAATATGGAAGCAGGAAAATGTTATGATATAAAAATAGAATGGATTCACAGCGGTGGTTACATCGGGTTAAAATATCTTGACCAAAGTGATGAAATATATAACAATAGAATCTCCCTTTATTCGGAAGTTGCCGATCAAATTGATTATTACTTTGTCTATGGTGAAAATAAAGATGAAGTAATTGCAGGCTATCGGGAAATAACCGGCAAAGCACCCATGATGCCCAAATGGACTATGGGATTGTGGCAATGCAGGGAACGCTACAAAACCCAAGAAGAACTTCTCTCGGTTGTAAGAGAATTTCGTAAAAGAAATATTCCTCTTGATAATATTGTGCAGGATTGGTTTTACTGGGAAGAAGATAAATGGGGTTCCCACGAGTTTGATGCATCGCGCTTCCCCGACCCCAAGGGAATGATTAACACGCTTCATAATGAACTTAATACATCCATAATGATTTCCGTTTGGCCTAAGTTTTACGTGGGTACTGAACACTATAAAGCATTTGATGAAAATGGATGGCTTTATAAACGCAATGTAGAAAAAGGTCAGAAGGACTGGGTTGGACCCGGTTATGTCTCAACATTTTATGATCCCTACAATGCTGATGCAGGAAAACTTTTCTGGAAACAGATAAACGAAAAATTATTCTCCCTTGGAATAGATGCATGGTGGCTTGATGCTACCGAGCCGGATATTCATTCAAACCTTTCACGGGAAGAAACAAGGCTTCGCAACGGACCTACGGCTTTGGGAACAGCAGCTCGTTATTTAAATACTTTCTCTCTAATGAATTCAAAAAGCGTTTACGAAGGTCAACGTGTAGCGGCACCAAACCAACGTGTATTTATTCTTACACGTTCAGCTTTTGCAGGCCAGCAAAGATATTCAGCGGCAACATGGAGCGGTGATGTTGCATCAAGGTGGTATGATTTAAAAGCGCAAATCCCGGCCGGGTTAAATTTTTCATTATCGGGTATTCCTTATTGGACAACGGATATAGGCGGATTTGCAGTTGAACCTCGTTATGAAAACCCAAACGAAATCGATCTCGAAGAGTGGCGCGAACTCAATACGAGATGGTTTCAGTTTGGGACTTTCTGTCCTTTGTTCAGAGTACACGGTCAATTTCCGTTCCGCGAAATGTTTAACATTGCTCCCGACGACCACGTTGCATATAAAACAATGCTTAAATACGACAAACTCCGTTACCGTTTAATGCCTTATATATATTCATTAACAGGACATGTTACACATAAAGATTACACTATTATGCGTGCCCTGGTAATGGATTTCGGCAACGATGAAAAAGTATTAAGCATTGGTGATCAGTTTATGTTCGGTCCTTCAATACTTGTTAACCCGGTATATGAATATAAAAGCAGATCGCGTGAACTTTACCTGCCTACCGGAAGCGGATGGTATGATATGCGCTCAGGGGAATATTATGAAGGCGGACAAACCATCACGGCAGATGCTCCTTACACTGATATACCTTTATTTATCAAAGAGGGATCAATCATCCCGTGCGGGCCGGAGATTCAGTATACAACAGAGAAACCTGTCGATCCGGTTCGTTTATTTGTGTATACAGGGACAGACTGTGCATTCGATTTATATGAAGATGAAAACATAAATTACAATTACGAGAAAGGTAAATATTCGATTATACCTATCAGTTTTAACGAAGAAAATAAAAAGTTAAAAATAGGTGAACGAAAAGGAAGTTATGCCGGTATGCCGGAATCACGAACCTTTGAAATTGTGTGGATTACAGAAAGCCGTTCTATAGGTCTCAACTTTAAGTCGGAACCAAATATGAGTGTAAAATATAATGGTAATGAGCTTACGGTTACTATGGATTAAGCTGAAGCTTAATCCGTGTTAATAAATCAAAAATAATTATTCAATAACATTCGCATGTGTGAAAAGGAATTTAAAAAAAACCAATTTCTACGAAGTAAGATTTTACTTAGTAAACTAAGTTTAATCATCATACTAATATTTGTATTTATTTCATGCTCGAATTCGGATACTGAAGTTAGAGAAACAAAGAATTTTGGAGATGATTGGAAATTTAATTTAGGCGAAATATCGAAAGGTTATGAACCATCTTTGGATGACAGCAAATGGCGCAATCTTAATCTCCCTCATGACTGGAGTATTGAGGGTGAGTTCAGTGAAGATCACCCAGCAGGACCGGGCGGCGGAGCTTTACCGGGCGGTATCGGCTGGTACCGTAAATCTTTTTTGATGCCGGAATCCAAAAAAGAACAACTTGTTTTTATAGAGTTTGACGGAGTTTATGAAAACAGTGAAATTTGGATCAACGGGTACTATTTAGGTAAACGTCCCAACGGTTATATTTCATTCAGGCACGAGTTAACTCCCTATTTAAATTACGGTGATGACGCAAACCTGCTGGCTGTTAAAGTTGACAATTCGAATCAACCCAACTCACGGTGGTATACAGGTTCTGGCATTTATAGAAATGTAAGATTGGTTACTACCGGGAAAATATATGTTGATAACTGGGGTACTTACGTAACAACTCCCGAGGTAAATAAAACATCCGCAACAGCTTTAATTAAGACAAAAGTTAAAAATGGTTCTGGCAACGACGCAAGTATCAGCATGGTTTCAACTGTTATTGACGATAAAGGAAACAAGGTTGCGGAAACTGAAATGAATGATACCATTCAAAATGAAAAAACAAAAGAATTTGTTCAGGAAGTTTCGGTAGATAACCCTTCTTTGTGGTCTGTTGAGTCCCCTTCTCTTTACAAGGTTTTGGCAACCGTTAAATCCGGCGCTTTGGACGTAATAGGATTTAATTACGGCCATGAAAAATATACGGAAATACCGGGGGTCTATCCCGGCATGCCGTTTATTGCAACCGAAACAGAATCGTCGCTTCATACAAGAGGAAGTTACGATATGCCGTCCGACAGCATAAGACGCTGGCCTCCAAGATGGGACCTTCCCTTGCTCGACGGCAACCCTGATCATTCATGCTCATCTTATGATAATTGCAGCACCCCCTGGGGATCAACTCACGAGGAAACATGGAGGGTTATAAATAAATTTAATTTTGTATCAGGTATGTTCACGTGGACAGGTTTTGATTATCTTGGCGAACCTACTCCCTATACATGGCCTGCACGTAGTTCATATTTTGGTTTAATAGATTTAGCAGGTTTCCCGAAGGAGGCTTACTACTTTTATAAAAGTGAATGGACAGACGAACCGGTACTCCACCTGTTCCCCCACTGGAACTGGGATAAAGGAAATATAATTGATGTTTGGGCTTACACAAATTGTGATGAAGTTGAGTTATTTCTAAATGACGAATTTCTTGGTATAAAAAAGAAATCAGAAGATATCTTTCATTTAACGTGGCAGTTAAAATTTGCTTCCGGTACTCTAAAAGCAGTTGCGCGCAGCAACGGGAAAGAAATTTTAACAAAAGAAATTAAAACCGCCGGAGAACCTGCAAAAATAAAACTTGAAGCTGATAGAAACATAATTTCTGCCGACGGCAAAGACCTTTCATTTGTTACTGTTAAAATATTGGATAAAGACGGCAACCTTGTTCCTGATGCAGATAATCTCGTAAACTTTTCGATATCCGGATCGGGAAAAATTGCCGCAGTTGATAACGGACTCCAAACAAGTCATAAATCTTTCAAAACAAATTATAGAAAAGCTTTCAACGGGTTGTGCCTTGCTGTCATTCAATCAAATAAAGAAGAAGGAAAAATTATTTTAACTGCTGAGTCTGATGACTTGGACAAAGAAAAAATAATTATAAAAACAAAATAAGATATAATTTTATTTTAAAGATTATCCTCTCTCGTGTTGACCCGGCTTATTTTAACCGGGTCGGTTGTTTTTTAATAAACCTTTGAAAATTATGATTTAACAAAAAACACCGGAAAATTAAAATGATACGTAAACCTATTTTTGCATTTATAATTCTTTTCTTCATTTATTCCCTTTCTATTCAATTATCTGCGCAAGAAAAATTTTCTATTAATTCAGCAGAGATAACAGGCGAATACAAAATTCCCGACTGCCCCGCGTGGCTTCACAATGCAGTGTTTTATCAAATTTATCCCCAAACATTTTATGATACCGATGATGACGGTATAGGCGACTTGAACGGAATAATTGAAAAATTTGATTATGTTAAAAGTTTGGGAGTTGACGGAATCTGGATTAACCCGTTCTTCGAATCACCCTTTAATGATGCAGGCTACGATGTTTTCGATTACTACAAAGTTGCACCCCGTTACGGAACAAACGAGGATGCCGCAAAAATGTTTGCCGAAGCCGAAAATAAGGATCTAAAAATATTGTTTGATTATGTTATAAGTTATACCAGTATTGACCACCCATGGTTTATTGAATCCGCTAAACAGGAAAAAAACAAATATTCCAACTGGTATATCTGGACGGATAATACATGGATTAATCCCCCGGATGTTTATAAGGATTCTTTTATAAAAGGATACGGCAGACGTAACGGCCAGTTCATGCGGAACTTTTACTGGAGCCAGCCTGCATTAAATTTCGGTTTTGCAAACCCCGAAAAAGATTGGATGCTTCCCATCGACCACCCGGATATTTTGGAACTGCAGAAAGAGTTAAAAAAGGTTTTAAGATTCTGGATGGATATGGGCGCTGACGGTTTCAGGGCCGATATGGCTGGCGCACTGGTAAAAAATGCAAACATCACCGGCAACGATCAATTTTTTAATACGCGCGACGACGGGACAAAAATATTCTGGAACAGCATCCGGCAAATATTTGAAAACGAATACCCCGAAGCATTTATGGTTGCAGAATGGTCGCATCCTGAATCTGCCCTAAACGGCGGTGGTTTTCACGCAGACTTTTTCCACTGGTTCCGCGGTTACAATGACCTGCTTCAAAAAGAAAGCTGGCGAATTTTAAACGGTTACTCGGAGGGGCATAGTTTTTTTGATAAGGAAGGCAAGGGAAATATCACTAACTTCCTCAGAACGTATTTAGATCAATACAACAAAACAAAAGGCAACGGGTATGTATTGCTGCCTCTTGGTAATCACGATTTATCGAGATTAAATATCAACCGTACCAATGATGAACTCGAAATGATTTTTGCTTTTTCAATAGCAATGCCCGGCATACCTTTTATTTATTACGGAAACGAAATAGGGATGCGGCAACTTTACGGCAACCAGTTCGTAGAAGGTGCATATAAACCAAGAGCGGGGGCGAGAACACCGATGCAGTGGAGTAATGCTAAAAATCTTGGGTTCTCTAATGCCGATCCGGAAAACCTTTATTTACCTGTTGACCCTGCCGATGATGCGCCAACCGTTGAAGACCAGGAAAAGAACCCCGCATCATTACTGAACAGAGTAAAAGAATTAATTCAATTAAAGAGAAACGAACCGGCTTTTGCAGCTTACGCTGAGTTCGTTCCGGTTTACGCAGTAGAAAATCAATACCCGTTTGTATTTGCAAGGGCAGTGGGCAAAAATATAATTCTTGCTTCATTTAATCCTGCAGGCAAAAAAGCATCAGCAGAGTTTACTTTAAATATTGAATCCGGGAAGTTTGATCTATTGTACGGCGATAAATCTTCAATAAATGTTGAAGGTAATAATTACAGTTTGGTGATGAATGCCCAATCATATTCAATTTACAAACTGATTCGTTGAGGTCTAAGATGAAATTAACGGTAAGGTTTTTCTTATTAATTCTTTTGTCGGTAAATTCAGGCAATGCTGCTGAAAACGAATTTTCAGTTTTTTCTCCCGATAAAGAAATTAAAATCATTGTCGCAAAAGAGAAAACAATTTTGCAAGGTATATCCTATTCAATTTATTTTGAAGATGAAAAAATTATCGCGCCTTCTTCTTTAGGCTTGATATTAAAAGACACACCCGTTTTTAATAAAAGTCTTGAAATAATTGATCATCATATTCAAACTATTGACGAAACTTACGAGAGACTATGGGGTAGAAATAAAATTGCAAAAAATCATTGTACAGAATTAATTGTTAACCTTGCCGTTAAAACCGAACCTATTTATAAACTTAATTTAATCTTTCGGGCATACAATGACGGCGTTGCCTTCCGCTATGAAATACCCGAACAGCAAAAAATCAAAGAATTCAAATTAATAAAAGAATTAACCGAGTTTAATTTTAAAAACGATTATACTGTTTGGGCTGCCGCTTTTAGTAAAGATTGATGACAATAAATGGGCTGCAATCACGGAAGCTAATTTAAGCGATTGGGCAGGAATGTATGTTACTGCTTCTGAAAATAAACAAAATTCCGTTATACCTGTTTTATCACCTCGCTTAGATGAACCGGAAGTACTCGTAAAATCAACAGCTCCAAGGGTATCTCCATGGAGAGTAATAATGATTAGCAGCTCTGCCGGTACTTTTCTTGAAACAAACATTTTGTCAAACTTAAATGAACCGTGTGCGATTGAGGATATTTCCTGGATTAATCCGGGCAAATCTGCCTGGGATTGGTGGTGGAGCAACAGTTATGCACCTGATGCAGGTTTTGAATTGGGTTCTAACACGAAAACAATGAAATACTTTATCGACTTTGCCTCTGAGATGAACTGGAAATATCAGATAGTTGATTGGCAATGGTACGGCGAGCCTTTTGCCTCAAATGATTCAAACAATTATGCCCCTAATCCAGATGCAGATATAACAACTTACACAGATGTAATTGATATCCCCGAATTAGTAAAATATGCAAATGATAGAAATGTAAAATTATTTTTATGGCTTGAATGGCATCATGCAGATAATCAAATGGACGAGGCATTTTCGCTTTTTGAAAAGTGGGGCATTGCAGGAGTTAAAGTTGATTTTATGAATAGAGATGACCAGGAAATGGTTAATTTTTATCACCGCCTTGTAAAGAAAGCCGCAGAGTATCATTTACTTGTTGATATGCACGGGGCTTACAAACCAACAGGATTTTCACGAACATACCCGAATTTTATTACACGCGAAGGAGTGAAAGGAAACGAATATAATAAATGGAGCAAGGATGTAACGCCTGAGCATACAATTACTTTGGCTTTTACACGCAACCTTTTAGGTGAAATGGATTTTACACCCGGCGGTTTTGTTAATGTTACTAAAGATCAATTCAAAACGGAAAAACCCGGCTCGCAAGTAATGGTAATGGGAACACGTTATCATCAGCTTGCTATACTTGTTGTTTATGAAAGTGCTCTTCAGGTAATCTGTGATTCTCCTTTTAATTACAGAAACAACCCCTCTGGATTAGACTTCCTGGAAATTGTTCCGGTAACCTGGGACGAAACAAAGGTAATCAATTCCGAAGTTGGGAATTATATTACAGTAGCCAGAAGATCAGACGACCAATGGTTTATCGGCAGCATGACTGATTGGGATGAAAGAACTCTTGATATTCCTTTATATTTTTTAGCTGAAGGGACCTACGAAGCTAAAATTTGGAAAGACGGTAAAGATGCCAATCAAAACCCTGTTAGCGTAATTGAAGAAACAGGAGAAGTAAATAACAAAACAGTATTAAGCCTTGAATTAGCAAAAGGCGGAGGATTTGTTATTCATATTCAACCTGATAAGAAATAATTCGCTCACCCTTTTTAAATGATCTTAATCATAATCTGTTTTGTATATTAGCGGCGTACATTTTTTATAGTAATTAATTATCCTTTTTTTTTCGGCATTTCCCAGAAGTCCGAATCGGGACTTGTAATTGCCATTCTTCTTGTTTCCTGTTCATGGCCAACAATGCTGGGACGCCGCAGACCGGGCAGTACTTTTACATCATAAATTTCTTCTACGCTTGTTTCGTATCTTATATGCCCCGCAATATTTCCGTACGGAAGATAAACAATTACGATTCCTGCATAAGAGGTTTTTGCAATAGGCAAATCCCCGAAAACAGAACTTGTATACCGCAACTTTGATACCCCCGATAAATAGATAATCGCCTACCCTGTCCATACCCCTTGCATAAGAGCCAAGTTTCGTAATAGTTTTATAACTTCCTTTTTCAACGTCAACTTCAACCAGTTCACCCGTTGCAGAGAGCAGAACGTATAATTTATTATCGTATACCCTTGGAGAATGAGGCATCGGGAGGTTTTCAAGTATTATTTCATTTGAAGGGACAAGAATTAAAACCCCGCTGTTCATTTTATTTTCACGCCATCCCTGGCGCGTGTTTGTTTTGCCCATTGCCGAAGCGTAAACAGGTTCATCATCAACAATCGCCATTCCGTTTAAATGACAGTTATCATCGGGAGTTAATTCAGATATATAAGACGGTTTCCAGACCGGTTTGAAACTGTATTCATTATCAATTATGGAAAGACATGAAAATAATGTATTAACTGCAAGCAGTCCTTTGCCGGTAAATTCCATATCATGCAACGCAAGCTGACCTGTATAATATGTAGCGCGAGGTACATAAAGTGCATCGTAAGTGTTTGGGTTGGAAGGATAACCCTGCGCCAGCCCGGGACTGTTGGCAAGTTCAATTACTTCTGTTTTACACGCAATTGCAAGTCTACTTTCTTTGACTGCTACACCCATAACATTATCAAACGTCCTGGGTAGCTGAATAAGGCTGTCGGGATTTAAAGCACTCAAAAAAACAAGTTTACCTGCCTGGTAAGTACTTAAAGCAAGTGTAATATTTTATATACTTAATAGCTCGGGGACATTGGGAGAATGCGTACAATTAAACGGCGGTAATGGTTTGTGCATATTATTTAAGTTAGTTAATAAGGTAATGGTAAAGTTACAAAAATAGTTTTTATTGTGTACAACCTGCCGTTAATTGATTTTGTTATATTCTTCTGCTTTCTTATTTTTATTTGTTTCTGGCAGAACGAACCGGACAATGTGACTATGAAACCGGGCTTGAGAATTCAGTAATGCTAAGTTTTGAAACATGCGGATTATAAATAATCGCAAAACAAATCCCCGAAATCTTTCTTTTATCAAGAACCCTACTTTTTGAAAAGTTGGGTTCTTATGCTATTTCACCAAAGTCATTTTTTTGATTTGGGTAAATTCTCCCGCTGTTAATTTATAAATGTAAACTCCGCTTGATAAATTACTTTCATCAAAGTTGATTGTATATGTGCCGGCTTCCTATTTCTCTTTTACCAATTCTGCTATCCTCTTGCCCAGAATATTATAAACCACTAATTCTACTTCACTATCCGATGATAGGTTGTAACTTATTATTGTTTCCGGGTTGAACGGGTTTGGATAATTCTGCAACAATTCAAACTCCGACGGAACTCCCGTTTGAAGTTCCAATATTTTCGAATATTCAAACTTACCGTCAAAATCTATTTGTTTGAGCCTATAAAGAATTGTACCGCTGCCAGGACTGGTATCTACATACGAATAACTCTTTGGCGAGTTGCTGTTCCCATGTCCGTTTATAAAACCTATCTTTTCCCATAAATCACTTTTTATCTCTTTCCTTTTTACTTGGAACCCGTAATTGTTTATTTCCGTAGCTGTTTCCCATTTAAGTACAACAGAATTATCAACAAAGCTGAGGCTGAAGTTTGTTAATTCGACCGGCAGAGTAGTTGAGCCGTTGACAAAACAGTTTATTGGACCATCATACTCCCCGGGAAGAACATCAATATCTCCGTCGTCGTCTATATCTACAAATGCAGGGGCTGCAAAACTCCCAACATCAAAATTTGCATTATTATCCGTGCTTAAAGGGTTGGTTGTGCCGGTTATTTCATTAAAGGTTTGTGTGCTACTCAGTTTGTAAGTAAAGCAAACGAAAATGCATCAGCCGCCGTACTTATTCCAAGTCGTTCCTTTAGTCTGTAATAGTCTCCTAAATAATATTTTCAGTCTTCTTAACAGTTCATTGCGTATTTGCCCGGCTAATTCCCAGAAACTTCCATCGTTGATTTTTTCTTCAATCCTGCGATGGAGATTGTTATACTTTTTTTCAGTTTTAAGGTACTTATAATAACAACTGTGTCCTGAATTATTAAACGAATCTCTCATTTTTTGAACCCCTAATTTTTAATAAGATTTTTAATCAAAAATCAAATTAAATAACGAAGAATGAGCAAATAATATTATATCTGGATTATTAACTATTCTTAATGGCTCCACAATAATTTATATTAGTAATATTAACTACTATAATTAAGAGATTTAAAAAATAAACATTGTGGTAAATAAAGGAGAAAATACATGTTTAGGTTGGTAAACCAATAAATTTAGTAAAATTAGGTAAATGCATTCCTATCCTGTCTTTTTTTGAATTAAAGAATAGATATTAGAGTTTCTGCAAAATCAGATATCTAAACGTTTTGTCATTTCGACCGGAGGGAGAAATCTTTGAAATCATCCTCTAATTGAAAGATTTCTCACCCAAAAAACGGGTTCGAAATGACCGACTTTTTATTTTGCAGAAACTCTATTGGTTTCAAAAAAATATTCTCACCGGAGAGGTTCTATTTATTAAAGAGTAAAATTATAATCTAAAAATGAATCTTAAAATTTTGTTTATTGCTTTATATTTCCTTCCTACATATACCAACAACAGTATAGAGCGAAATGAAAAGGTTATTTTACCCATTAACTCTATCAATTCTTTTAGTATCCGCTTTTATAAATTTATCCGCGCAGGATTTTAGACCGCGGGATCTTGCACATACTTATTCTATTGAAGAAAACGATATTGAAAGAGCGGAATACCATTACAGCTAAATTGCGGAAAAGACGGCAGCAAAAATTCTATTACTATTTCGAGACGTTCTACAGCATCTGCTAAGCGGAAAGACTAAAGGTTTGCCTTATACGACGTCCCTTGGGTGCGCTTAACGCATCATCTTATTCTCCCAAAGACCAAAGAGGAATAATGCTCCTAAACTGTATTTTGATATACAAGAATTCAAAATTGAAAAAGTGAGAGTATAAAAATAAGTATACGTGAATTGACCTGGATAGAAAATGAATCTCCGGTAGACGATTTATAGCATCCTATTTATCACTAAGAGTTTTTCTTGTGATGATATTAATTAAAACAATCTGCAATCAATAAAAAATAAAAATTCCTATTGCATATAACATGATTAAGATATATTTTATTCAAGAAATTGTAAATTTCAATTTCTGAATTTAATCCAGGGCGGCTAATAACAAAAACAGTAAAGATAAGTTACTGTTTATGATTTTAGACGAAAACAACATTACAAGATATGAAAATCTAATTTTTCCGAATAAAGGACCCTTTTAATAATTTTATTAAAATTAACGGGAAATCGAATGAATAAATTGCTAAAAAAATTTTTAAAGTCATGGTATTTTTATTTTCTTGGGATATCCTCCCTTGTATGGTTCTTAATTAGAGTAATTCCTAAACCCAGCAGGGCGGCTTATCCCTGTATGCGTACTGCAGCGCCCATTGCATCTTCATTTGTATTATACCTTCTTGGAATGACTGCTTCTCTTTCCTTTTTTAGTAAAGCAAAAAAGTTTTTCATTCAATCTAAATATATTTTATTTGCCGTAACGTTATTAATTAGTATCTCGCTTGGAGTAATCTCAATGGTTGAAGTTGACGGGAAAGTTTATGCGCTCGCCGAGCCCACCAGTATTATACCCAATGCTCCTGTGGGAACGGGTAAAGGTGTTTTGCCGGGCAGGGTAGTTTGGGTACATAATCCGGACGCTACAAATGAAAACTGCACAAATCAATCACAGGATTACTGGTGCGACGACAAAAACACCGACCAGGAAATCGTAAATACTATGGTTTCCAATGCACTGCAGACATTGACTAATACCTCAACAGATGGAGATGCATGGGGTGCTATATTCCGGTATCATAATTCAAACCATGATAAAGGAAATGTTGGATATACCTCAGGTGAAAAGGTTGTTATAAAAATTAATTTTAACAGTAACGGTTGTGGATACTACTCAAATAATTATCAACGCTATGATCTGGAAGATGTTGATACTTCACCACAGATTTGCTTAACGATTTTAGACCAGTTGGTAAATGTAGTAGGCGTTGTCCAGGAAGATATAAGTATCGGCGATCCCGGTAAAAATTTCGACGACCTGTACTATGATAAATGCTCTGCAGTATTTCCCGATGTTCATTATTGGGGTAAAGGAAACGGAAGAACTCCGGTAGTAGCGTCAGAGGAAAAAGTAATTTTTATGAGTGACGGCAGTTCGGATGACTGGCTTCCGCAGAGTTACGTTGATGCTGAATATATGATAAATATCCCCGTATTCAAAAAACATCACCGGGCAGGAATATCGCTGGCAGCCAAGAACCATTTCGGCAGCTTTGTTCCTTTCCATGGTAGTGCCGCCGGCTGGCATCCCAGCCTTCCTGCTTCCGAAGGGGGCGGCGATGTAAACAACGGCGACTACGGTTCGTATAGATGTTTTGTGGATATAATGGGGCATAAGCATTTGGGAGATAAAACAATATTATATTTGGTCGATGGTTTATGGTCGTCCACGAACTGGGCGCATCCGCCTATCAAATGGAGCATGCCCCCCTTTAACGATGACTATCCGTCTTCAATCTTTGCTTCAATGGATCCGGTGGCTCTTGAGTCTGTTGGTTATGATTTTCTTTATAACGAGTTCGGGCCCGACCACCCAACCGAAGGCGATTATGACCCGACGGACAACAAAGGTCCTTTCCCGCATTACGCAGGTGTTGACGATTATTTACAACAGGCTGCCGACCCATCTAATTGGGCTGAAGGAATAACATATGATCCGGAGAATGACGGAATACCTCTTGAAAGTTTAGGGGCAAATGAACACTGGAACAACGCGGTTGACAAACAATATTCGAGAAACTTAGGCTTGGAAACAGGGATTGAATTAGTTTATTTCGGTAGTGTAACCGATGTTTCCGGGGAAGATAATGTTATAATTGATGACTTTAAACTTAACCAAAATTATCCAAATCCGTTCAACCCGTCAACTACTATTGAATACCAGTTAGCCAAATCGACCTTTGTTAATCTCTCTATTTATAATGTCAATGGGCAATTGGTAAAAGCATTGGTAAAAGAAAACCAAGCTCCCGGTAACTATTCGGTTTCCTGGGACGGCAAATTATCAAACGGTAAAACGGCCGCTTCGGGAGTCTATTTTTATAAAATAACAACTGAAAATTTCGTAAAAACTAACAAAATGGTAATGAGTAAATGAAAAAAATACCTGAAATCATTATTATGTTTACAGTTTTATTAGCCATTGATTCATGTCAAGAAAACACCTCCCCCAAGATGACCTCAGCGGTATTATCCGGTGTTATAAAAAGTTCTATTAATGAAAATATTGTCTATCCCGTATTTATATATAGCGGGGACAGCCTGTTAACAACTACGGACGAATCAGGTGAGTTTTCATTTAAATTTGATAACGGCAGTTATGAATTGTTATTTTCTGCAGAAGGTTATGAGGATGAAACAGTAACGTTTACTATTGACGGAGAGAATCTTAATAAAAATATTGCTTTAATTGAGAATTCCGAAACGGGGAGAGTCTACGGCGAGTTCCAGGATTTAGAGCTGCTCAATCAAAAAATTGAGGAAGATAGTTCCATTGCCGATTGGTCTGAAAAAGAAATAATGGATGGAGTTACAGGCGCAACAATGCAGGAAATTACCTATGGTGCCGAAATACCTTATAGATTGGTCTTCATGGGAGATAGCCTTAAAAAATATGCTGACGGTTATGGACAATACTGGCTTGAAATTCAATGCGGCACATATCCTTTAACAGGTAAATGTGACGGGTTCAGTTCCGAAACAAAAACAGTAAAAGTAACTTCCGGCTCAAAAGTATATTTGAATTTTTATCTTTCTCCGGAATCAAATTAACTTTGTGAACAATGAGCAACAATCTTCAGAATTAGGTTTCTATACACTTCCGGAATATAACGGAAGTGTATATTTCGTCTTAAAGATTTTATTAGCTCAAGTATCATTCTTAACATTTGCTAAGATTATGCTTTCTAAACCGTTGACAAATATTTATACACTTGAACCTGACATTTGTATCTTATATTTTAAATCTTTATTTTTCAATAAACACAAAACACCATGCCCAACTTTAACTTAATCATTAATGGAAAAAATGTATCTGTGAATGTAGATGCGGATACACCCCTCCTCTGGGTACTGAGAGATAACCTTGGATTAACCGGGACAAAATACAGTTGCGGCGAAGGTTACTGCGGCTCGTGCACGGTTCACTTAAACGGAGAAGCAGTACGGTCATGCGCTACTACAATTGAGGAAGCAGCCGGTCAGGAAGTATTGACAATTGAAGGACTGGCAAAGGATAAAAGTAACCCGATCTTTAAAACATGGATTGAACTGGAAGTATCCCAGTGCGGTTATTGCCATCCCGGGCAAATTATGACCGTAGCGGCAATGTTTAACAATAACAACACCCCTTCAAAAGAAGAAATTGATGATACGATGTCACAAGTTTTCTGCAGATGCGGAACCTACCCCAGGATAAAAAAAGCAATTACTAAACTGGTTGAAGAGGGAGGTAAATAATGGCTGCACGGGAAATAAACAGAAGAGATTTTATAAAGATAGTCGGTATAAGCGGGACAGGTTTATGCTTGGCTTCTTTTGTACCTTCTTCAATTAATGCATTTAACACAGATGATGATCCTAAAATATTTTCGCCAAGTGTGTATTTAAGGATTGATGAACAAGGTATTGTAACTGTTATTGTGCACAGATCCGAAATGGGACAGGGTGTGCGGACTGCTTTACCCATGCTTATTGCAGAGGAATTGGAAATAGATTGGGAAAGCATAAAAATAGAACAAGCGGTTGGTGATGAAAAATACGGCAGTCAAGTCACAGGCGGCTCAACAAGCATAAGATTAAATTATGACCCTTTTAGAAAAGCCGGTGCAGTTGCAAGAACTATGTTGATTACCGCAGCAGCAAATAAATGGAATACGAAAGTTAACAACTGCAGAGCAGAGAAAGGGTTTGTAATCAATAAATTAACCGATGAAAAAATTAGTTACGGTGAACTGGTTGAAGCTGCTTCAAAACTACCTGTCCCCGAAGATGTGCCTCTAAAAGAACCGGGTGAATTTAAGATCATTGGTAAACCTAAACATAGATTGGACACGCCTGAGAAAATTTACGGTCAAGCAATTTTCGGTATAGATGTAGTAATACCGGGAATGAAATACGCTGTATTAACAAGATGCCCAACATTCGGTGGAAAAGTTAAATCCTTTGATGCAGCAGAAGCTAAAAAAGTCAATGGCTTTATAGATGCATTCGAAATCTCAAATGGTGTTGCCGTTATTGCGGAATCTACATGGCAGGCATTTAAAGCCAAACAAAAATTAAAAATAGAATGGGATTTGGGACCCAATCAAAATGTAAATACTGAATCAATAAGAAACCATTTAAAAGAAAAGCTCGAAAAAGTTGAAGGCATAATCAGCGCTAACGGTAATCCGGATCAAGTTGCTGAAACAGCCGGAAAAAAAATAGAAGCAATTTACGAAGTTCCTTATATCACTCATTCGCCTATGGAACCGATGAATTGTGTAGCCGATGTTAAAAACGGTAAAGCTGAATTGTGGGCACCGACTCAAAGCCCGTTATGGGGAAGACGTAATGTTGCCGGGGTATTAGGTTTTGGGGAAGCCGATGTAACACTTAACGTTACATATATCGGGGGAGCTTTCGGGAGAAGGCTTCAAAATGATTATGCCGTTGAAGCTGCTGAAATTTCAGCAAAATTCTGCGGACCCGTTAAACTAACATGGACCCGTGAAGACGACACTAAACATAGTTTTTACAGGCCGCCTAGCATGCATAAGTTATCCGGCGCTGTTGACGAAGACGGGAACCCTGTTTTATTTCAGCACCATGTCGCTGCGCCTTCAATAGGTAATTATTTATTTGGACAAAATAATCCGCCTGAAAAAGCTGATATAGCAGAAGGTACGCAGGTGTTCTATAGTATTCCCAATATAAAAATAACGGGTGCTGTTGCAGATACAATTGTACCGATAAGCTGGTGGCGTTCTGTTTATCATTCACAAAACCCTTTTGCTACGGAATCATTCATTGATGAACTGGCTTATCTTGCAAACAAAGATCCGTTTGAATTCAGAAGATATTTATTACCCGAAAACAGCAGGTTGAGGACTGTACTTGAAGTTGCTGCGGAAAAATCAGGTTGGAAAAACAAACTCGGTAAAGGCAAGGGCAAAGGGATTGCATGTTTCCACTGTTACGACAGCTACTGTGCGCAGGTTGCCGAAGTAACAGTAAACGGTTCCGAACTTATAGTAGACAAATATACTATTGCTATTGACTGCGGAGTAATTGTTAACCCGGACACGGTAAAAGCCCAGATGGAAAGCTGTGTGGCATTCGGTTTAACTGCAGCGATGAAAAGTGAAATTACAATTGAAAACGGCGGTGTAGTCGAAAGCAATTTTGATGACTATCCCATGCTCACTTACGATGAAATGCCTGAAGTTGATGTTCATTTGATAAAAAATGTTGAAAAGGTGGGTGGTATTGGCGAGACGGGAATAGCCGCCTGCGCACCTGCATTGTGCAATGCAATCTTTGCCGCTTCAGGTAAAAGAGTAAGAAAGCTGCCGGTAGTGCTTTAATAAAAAATTTTTGATTATGAATTTTTTCTGTTGTAACACAGATTAAAAATCTGTGTTACGAATATTTAGAGTAAAAAATTTTTTTTGAATACTTAACTTGAGACAAAAAACAAAATAATTTCTTTTTGGAAAACTTCGCTAAAAAGCTAACTTGAATTTTAATCCCATTGTCTTTTAAGTATGGAGAACTGTAATGAGTCTTGAAACATGGTTTTTATTTTCCACAACTGTTTTTATTGCATCAATAATCCCGGGACCGAGCGTACTTCTCGGACTGAATCACGGTATAATTCACGGTAAACGAAAATCAATAGCTACAGCCCTAGGAGTTACTACAGCCGCTGCCCTTATGGGATTTGTTTCATTATTGGGATTGAGTGCTGTAATTGTCGCATCAGGTATAGTTTTCCAGGTTATAAAATATTTGGGAGCCGGGTATTTAATCTATCTCGGTATAAAAGTTTGGTGCTCACCTGTAACAGAATCTGAGAATAATTATGAGGAGAAATATAAAAAGATTCGTACTTCTTACTTAAAACTTTATTTTCAAGCTTTGTTGGTAGGGTTAAGTAATCCTAAAGCAATAATATTTTTTACAGCTTTATTCCCCCAGTTTTTAAATCCGAGCCTGCCGCAAGTAAATCAATTTATAATACTGTTAACAACGTTAAGTTTTGTAGCCTTTCTCTGTATGATGATTTACGTAATAAGCGGGCAGACACTCGCACCAATTTTAAAGAAAATTAAATATAGAAAAATACTTAACAAAATAAACGGCGGCCTCTTTGTTTGTTTTGGTTCTGCTGCTGCTATTTCGGATTAATACTGTTGTTTATTTCCTTTAAAAAAGCTAACTATTGTAACGATTCTATCCTGTAATCAAAAATTTCAATTTCTCTATTTACCTACTGCACATGTTGTATTGTTTATAAATAAATATTTACTTAATTAACTACAACAGGAGCGACAATGGCACAGATAAAATTACTAAACAGCACTATCGAAAAAATTAGCGTGGCAGTGTTTAAAGAATCATTTAAAATCCCTTCAACAAAGATAGTAGCCTGGAAGGTCGAAACATTATTAGAAGAAGGAGACTCTTCAATCGTTAATATCCCGGGAAATTATGAAGTGTATGTCAACTATTCACAAGATTCCTCCCATAAAGGAGATCCTTACAGCGGGACAAAATCTCAATCAATTAATTTTGAAGGTGACACTGCAAAATTCATTGTGAAAGAAGAGCCGGGCAATTTAATTTCTTTTAACAGAGTTTTTACGGATCTCGCTGAAAATGAAATACATATAGTAAACATGGCCGGATTCGGTGTGTGGGGACATATCCTTTTAGACATCAAGGACATTTATCCGCCGGAGTTAATTACACCGGGAGCAACTTTAATGGAAGATATAAGAACACCGTTAAAAGTTGCCGTTACTATGGATGATATGGAACCGGGCACTTTGATGGAAATAAGAGAATTAAGTTCAACTCCAATTGAAGTCTCGGTTGGCGATAATATTGAAATTACCGGAAGTAAATGGGAAGGATATTCTATAAATATAGTTTAATATTGTTAACACTCTGCAGCAGGAGATAAGCCGATTCCCCAATACTGTAAGTACATCTTAATTTTTTTAATCCCGGAATTTTTCCCATAGAAACCAGTAAGACTTCGTGAATTTTATATGCCCGCTATTTAAGGGTTTCACTTTGTCTACAGTCTTTTATCAGTGTATCCAAAAGTACAAAACATCTTTACTTCCTTATACTTTTGCAGTTAATAAAACTTCTCTATATTCTGTAATTCGATCTGATAAACATTTTTAATATATTTATATCCTCATGATTTATAATATCTCAAGAAAGTAAATGAATAATTTTTACAATGATTTCGACATCCGGAGAGTTAAGCATTCCCACCGTGAAAATGATTACAGATCACCGTTTCAAATTGACAGGGACAGGATAATTTATTCTTCCGAGTTTAGAAGACTGCAGGGTAAAACCCAGGTATTCCTTCCCGGTGAATATGATTTTTACAGGACGCGCTTAACCCACTCTATTGAAGTTGCTCAAATCGGAAGATCAATATGCAACTATCTATTTAAATCCAACGATACACCTTTTAACGAAGAATATTATATCGATCCCGATTTGGTTGAAGCTTCCTGTCTAGCACACGATTTGGGTCACCCGCCTTTCGGGCATGCCGGAGAAAAGGTTATCCACAGGTTAATGAAAGATTACGGCGGGTTCGAAGGAAATGCCCAGACTTTAAGATTAATCACCGAAATTTTTTATAAGGATATTGATAAACACAGAAGCATGAATCCGACACGTGCTTTTCTGGACGGCGTTTTAAAATATAAAGCCCTCTACAGTCAATTTGAAAATCCGTTCAATCATTTTTTGTATGATTCCCAAATAAAAAACCTGGCCTTTGTTTTTGCGGGAAAAAGCTTAAACGATAATGTTGGCGACGTAAAAGAAATAAACAAGTTCAGAAGTATTGAATGCCAGGTGATGGATTGGGCTGATGATACTGCTTACGCTGTTAACGATTTGGTCGACAGTATTTCCGGCGGATTTATCAATATTGTAAAGCTCACCAAGTTTGAGAATGAACATCAGTTAACGGATGAAGAAAAAAATTATGTTGACGAAATAATTGAATGGATAAAAAAAGGAAACTTCAAAGCAAAGTTTGGCGGGCAGATCGGCGATTTTATACGGGCATGCAAAGTTGTTGAGAATGATACATTTATGAACTCGTTAACAAACCGCTATAAATATAAAATTGAAATTGACGACACAATAAAAAGAAAGGCTGAGTTTTACAAAAGAATTTCCGTTGAACTAGTATTCCGTTCGCCGCAGATTCACCAGATGGAATTTAAAGGCGACCATATGCTGCAAAGTATTTTCAGACTTTTCCACGAGACTTATGTTGATAAACTCGACAGGCCCAAATACCTGCCGAATTTCCAGGATAAAATAATAAGACAGGAAAAATATCCTAAAATCCGGGCACGTATGATTTGTGATTATATCTCCGGCATGACTGACTCTTACGCCGTAAGAATTTTCAAACGATTGTTTGACCCGGATTACAGTTACTTGGTGGATTTTATATAAGTGTTGATTTAATAGTTTTTTATTTGACTAGAATAAAAAATGCGTTTATTTCGATGTTCAGCAACATATCCTTTCATATTGAAAGAAGGTAACTAAATGAAAAAAGACGAAATTATGAGAAAACTTGAAGAATTAGCCAGTGATTCGATAGGTTATGGTGATCCTGAAGCGAGACTTCAAGATGAAAGAAAATTTCAGTTGCTATTACATAAGCATCTTGAAGAACAAGGTAAGATGAACAAATATTTTGCAATATTTAATCTGGTATTTGCAGCTGTTAATATCGTGATTGTAATTCTTCAATTCATCTTTAAATAAATTATTAGACAGCCCCACCTCTCCGTGACAAAAAACAAAAGCATTTTAAGTCATTATAAAAAATGATATTTTTAGGTTATGAGAACATTACAAGAAATAAAATGATTGAATACAAATCAATAATTAAAAGAAACCCAAATAAAAAATTTGGAAAACCTTGTGTAAGGGGGGATACAAGAATAACCGTATTTGATGTGCTTGGATAGCTGGCTTCCGGTATGACTTATGACGAGATTATTCATGATTTTCCAGAATTAACAATTGACGATATAAAAGCTTGTCTTGCCTTATGCAGCCGACAGGGAACATAAATTACAGCTACTCTCACGAAAGGTAACTTCGAGAAGTTAAATATAATTTCATAAATTTCTCATTTTACGAATCTTTAATTAGACGGAAATATTAGGAATATAATAGAAAACTACCTAGACGAACTTATTGATTGGTTAGAAACTATTATAGATAATAAAGCCACATAGCACTAACACGGTGTATATGTCATTTGGGGCGCGTCGTACAAAATTTTTGGCTTAGTTTCATTTAAGCAAGATTATCAACAGTGGATAGGAACGCATTTCAAACTTGCCAAACGCCACATACCATGAGACGTTGCGCACAATATTTATTACTTTTCTAATAAAAACAAGTACTATTATGAGACAAAATTTATTTCTATTCTTTCTTATATTAATTTTTATGGGTGGATGTAAAGATTCCTAATAAGGAACTCTCTAACGAGGCTAAGCAGAGTATCAAAGATACTCTAGAAAACTTGCCGTCGAAAACTTAAAGGCATGGGAACCTCCTTTCTATGAAAAAAAACTTCTTGATTTCTTTACTCAAAGTGATGACTTTTCATTTGCAGTAGATGGATTTCATGTAACCAATTACGAAGATTGGGTAGGAATTGTATATGAAAGTATGGATTTCGATAGAAAAAATCACAAAGAGTATAGAGATATTATTAAGAATATCAAGACGGGAGTAATAAATAGTGATTATGTTTGGGATTATATACTTGTTGCAAATAGGTTTTGGGATTTTGCCATAAAGTCCTCTCTTTTTAAGAGAGGATTTAGGTGAGTTCTAAATAAAAACTAAATCCCAAAACCAATTTGGATAATAACAAACTACTGTGCACAACACGCGGTCATACGAAATGCGGGGTGAGAACATGAGTACATTAATAAACATAGCAACGGTTTGATGGGTTAGAGCTTCGAAAACACACACTGCGCGTACCGCCAACCGAGTGTGCCTTGAACCAAAGAAGCAGAACACTTGATTGGGTGCTGTACAAATGATGGAAGGCTTTAAGGAGTTGCCTTTATGAGAGTGGAGCCTACAAAGTGGTGGGTGGCTGACCAACAGGCAACAAGATAAAGAATTGGTCTTCCGCTTACGGCTTTCAGGAGCAGTAAGCAAACCACCGTAAGCTGCAATAACAGGAAACTTTATTGTGGTGAGCGATACAGGAAAAACAAAGGCGATGACCTTTGTAGGTGAATGGTAAGGAGTTGAATCGATTAAACCAGCGGCAGAAACCCCGATAGCGGGTAAGGCGATGTCGAAAGTAAAGGGAAACGGTTTCCTTTACGAGCAAGGTGTGACAAGGAGCCTGATTACTGGTCACATGGCATCCGGGGCAAAGTTGGCAAGAACTTACCACAGGCGTTTGTACGGAACAAGGGAAGTCATTATCGACTGGTCAACCCTTTATGGCGAAGCCAGCGCATAAGGATGAAGCGAGATAATGACGGCGGACTAACCCATAGTAGCGATGAAGCATCTGTAATGGGTGCAGAGCAAAGGGGTTAGCATGTTCAAGTTTCAAAATAAACAACAACTAAAAGAGGATGATTGATTATTACGAAACAAAATCACAGCCAATAACCAGGCAACAGGTATGGGAAGCCCACTGGAAAGTAAGAAAGAATAGGGGTGGTATGGGCATAGACAATATGAGTTGGGAAGAGCTGGACAAAACCCGGGACAAACAACTCTATAAATTATGGAACCGCCTTAGTTCTGGGTGTTACTTTCCACCCCCGGTAAAAGAAGTTGAAATCAAGAAAAAAGATGGAGGTAAACGTAAGCTTGGCATACCAACCATTTTAGACCGTATTGCACAGGAGGTTGTGCGAGCCCAATTAGATAAATACGTAGAGCCAAAATTTCATAAATGCTCATACGGATACCGAAAAGGGAGAAGCCAGCACCAAGCGGTACGGGAAGCCACAAGGCAGGCTCTGCAGTATAAATGGGCGATAGATATAGATATCAAAGCTTATTTTGATACCATAGACCATAAACTATTGCTAAAAGCTGTCTACCACTACTGTAAGGACAAATGGGTGTTGATGTATATCAAAAGGTGGCTTACGGCAGGGATTCTACAAGAAAATGGAAAAACAACCATTGACAGGTTAACAGGCACGCCGCAAGGAGGCGTAGTCAGTCCATTACTGTCAAATATATTCCTTCATGTAGTATTCGACAAATGGATGGACAAAACCCATCCCGATAAGCCATTTGAACGTTACGCAGACGACATCATTGTCCATTGTAAAACAGAAAAACAAGCAATATTTGTTAAATCCGTAATCCAAAAACGAATGAAAGACTGTAAACTATGTTTACATCCCGGGAAAACCAAGATTGTGAATTTTAGGGGAGAAAGCGAGAAGAAATATCCAAGAAGCTTGGACTTTCTAGGCTTTACCATAAAGTTACAAATGGTTAAAACCAAAGTAGGTCTTAAACTGATGACTACTTGTGTAATAAGTAGAAAATCCAAAAGCAGTGTACTGGCAAAGTTCAGGTCGATGAAAATCCATAAAATGCGCACAAGCATTGAAAAGGTATCGGCAAAACTTAAACCTGTTATACGAGGGATAATCAATTATTACTGCAAGTTTTGGGCGGGACATACCCATGGATTATGGAAACAACTAAATGACAGGCTTGTAAAGTGGGTCAAATGGGAAAAGGGAAAGTCAGTACGAGCTGCTATACGGTGGCTCAAAGGAGTGTATAAGAAGCAACCCGGACTTTTTCCACATTGGGAATTGGTACGTCCCTAAGATTTATATCTTTGTGATTGAACATGAAGAGCCGTATGACGGGAGACTGTCACGTACGGTTCTGTGAGAACGTAAGGGTGAAATTCCCTTGCGTGACTCGACTGTGTGTATTCCCACGAAAAAATCAGCGTTGAGAAAATAAATGGAATTCAATAAGATTAAAAATATAATTAAGGGTATCAGGAAGTATTACCCGGTATCTGATAATTCAATCAAAAGATTAGCTGATTTATTAACGGAGAATCATCTGCCAAAGCATCATTTATTGACAGAAGCGGGAACCATAGACAATTTTGTTTACTTTATAGAGCAAGGATGTACTAGAACTTATTTTTTGTTGAAGGAAAAGAAGTTACCAACTGGTTTAGTAAAGAAGGAGATATAACTTTTTCTTCAAATGCCTTATACCACAGAACCCCGGGTTTGGATTTTGTTGAGCTATTAGAAGACTCATCTATATTCACCATACCAATTGATACATTGAATGATTTGTATAAAACAGACATTGATATTGCAAATTGGTCACGGACAATTCATCAGGTGGTATTGTTAAAAATGCAAAACCTGCGTATCGACAGATTAACCTTATCGTCAAAAGAACGCTACGAAAAATTCCTTAATGAGAATCCCGACTTGGTAAATCGTGTTAATCTTGGATATATACACATTCCGAAATGGAATTGAGGAAAAATTACCCAGGGACTAAAAGATGGAGTTTAGTTCCAACAAATTGCCTTATTTCATCTCTGAATTTTTCTGAGTTTTCAAAAAAACCTAATACAGC
>JASFMY010000093.1:0-27517 GCA_050117315.1 Ignavibacteria bacterium | reverse complement strand
AAATACTTTCGGTTTTTTCTTCAACACTGATATTGGATTGTTCATATTTCTTCTACCATATTTTGCCTTTTACAATATTAACTATTTCGAAGCACTTTAAACAGTATTTTATTTCGCAGAGGGTTTATAGTTAAGTTGACGCCTATGCTGCTTACCGGGAAAGAAATATTTATACATGTTTGAATTACCTGTAGCAGCCCGCCCAAAAGATGGCGGGTAAATATGAATGGTATTGTCCCGCAAAAGAGCGGGATCTTCACTTCGTTACGAAAACTTGTGACTTGGTAAACTTTCAACTTGTTTAATTGAATTACCTGCCCGCCGTAACGAAGTGAAGGAGGGTAGCAGCCCGCCTTCACGAAAGGATGTTTCGGCGGGTAAATATCCTCCTACGCTAAAAGACAGCTACGGAGGATGTGTCCGCCGAAGCCCAACCGCCACTAAAGTTATGGTCGGTAAACTTTGGCGTAGGCGGACACATGTTGAAACGCCAATCACATAGAGATCCCAATGGGAAAAGCCGGCGGGATTGGAGTTTATCCCGTAGAATAACGCATAGGCGTCAACTTAAGGTTAACACTTGTTTTTTTGAGATAGCCCGACTTTTTGGGTGTGTTGCAGAACTCAATTAGGTGCTTCAATAGCCACGTGCTTCAGCACGTTGGAAATAAGAAACCCAATAGAATCCGGGCTTTCCCACGAGGGATCCTATGGATAGCCCAAATATTAGAGAAAATTGGGCTAAAGCCCATAGATGTGTGTGCTAATAATTCTTTCCCCAACTTGAAAGTTGGGGCTATTGTTAAAAAAATAAATATTAAGTTTAACGGTTCCGGCAGAATTTATGTTGTACCAAAATTATCCCACACAACAAAAAAAATCGACATACGAGGTGTAGAGACATGCCCCTCCTATCCGGCGGGTAAACATGTCATGTCTCTACATAATTATATTTCATTCACAAATCAATTCCAAACTTTTTCATCTTTCGCCATAAAGTGGAAGGATTTACACCCAGTTCTTTTGCGGTTTTTGTTTTGCTGCCGTTATGCTTATTCAAAACCGTAATTATAATTTCTTTTTCAGCTTCTTGAATATTGTTTTTAGCTAAACTTGAATAACTATCGGGAATAATTCTTTTTTTGTTCCTGAGATGTTTCGGTAAATGTTCAACTTGAATTACGTCATTGCCGCAGAGAATAAAACAATGCTCAACAACGTTTTCCAGTTCCCTTATATTTCCCTTCCAATCGTATTCAACAAGCAACTCGTAAGAAGCAGATGAAAATTGTTTAATCTTTTTCCCGAATTTTTTGTTGAAGTGATCAATAAAATGATTAACCAATAGCGGTAGGTCGTCCTTCCTTTCGCGCAACGGGGGGAGGTGAATATTGATGACGTTAATCCTGTAAAATAAATCTTCCCTAAATTGATTTGTATTAATTAGTTCGGTTAAATTCTTATTTGTAGCTGCAATTATCCTGGCGTCCATTATTAAATTTTTATGTCCTCCTACTCTTTCAAACTGACGGGTTTCCAGAACACGCAGCAGTTTTGTCTGAACAGCAATTGAAAGATCGCCGATTTCGTCTAAAAAAATCGTGCCGCCGTTTGCCAATTCAAATCTACCTATCTTTGTTTTAAATGCACCTGTAAAGGCTCCTTTTTCATGGCCGAATAATTCGCTTTCAATAAGTGACTCCACAAAAGCGCTGCAGTTTACGGCTACAAACGGACCCGTCCGCCTTGCGCTGTTAAGGTGAATAGCCCTTGCTGCCAGCTCTTTACCGGTACCGCTTTCCCCTGTTATTAAAACGGAGCTGTCTGTTTGCGATACACTTTCCATCACCGTTATAATTTGCCGCAACTCTTTGTTTTTACCGACTATGTTTTCGAATTTATATTTTTCATCCAGGTGCTCCGATAAGTTTTTCATTTCGGATATGTCGACAAATGTTTCAACCCCCCCGATTTTTTTGTCTTTATTATTTACCAAAACACCGGAATTAACTCTTATGGGGACTTGCTTCCCGGTTTTAGTTATTATTTCCAGTTCGTTCCCGATAGTTGACTTACCTTTATGCATTGTCTGTTCCATGTGGCATCCGTTTCTGCACAAAGAAGAATTAAATATCTCCCAGCACTTTTTCCCGATTGCTTCGGATTTTTTATACCCGGTTATCTTAACGGCCGAGTTGTTGAAAGAGGTTACATTCCATTCGCTGTCAATTGTGAAAGTACCTTCTATGTTGCTGTTAAAAATTGCATCAAGCCTGTTTCTTTGATCTATCAGTTCAAAAGTTTTTTTCTCCAGGTTTTCCGCCAGCGTAAGCATCTCTTTTGTATCGCGGAATGCCAGCACGACATTTATAACTTTATTTCCTTTACGGATCGGGCTTATTGAAGCCAGCACATTTTTAACCTGACCCGTTTTGTGTGCAATATTAATTGCAAGGTTGGAAAATGAACGGTTTTCATCTAATGAGTCGAAAACAAATTTTATTTCTTCCTCGCAATTCTTGAATAATATTTTGCAGTCCTGTGAGATGACTTCGTCTTCGTGAAAACCGGTAATTCTTGATGCAGCTTCATTGAATACAATAATATTTGAATCTTTCCCTATCACAACAATACCGTCGGGAATTACCATCACCTCTTTATTCTGGTCAATTATACTTTTAACTTCTTTCATTGTTATATCCTCTAAATACCAATTTCAGCATTGCAATTGTATTGCATTTATGAGACTATTGCAATGAATAATTGCACAAATGCAATATATTTTTTTATAAAAACCCCAAATTTAACAGGAATCCGACTTTTTCCAACTGGCATTTCAATTGCATAAGTCTCTAAAAAATAGAGAGAATTTATGTTTTTTGACCCGGCATGTATCCCGTGCATAATAAATCAAGCCTATAAAGCGGCTAAACTTTTTTCCAACGGTGACAAGGATTTACAGTTTAAACTGGTAAAGGATGCAAGTAAAGAAATTCAAAATATTGATGAAGATTATACCGCTCCTTTATTCTCGGCAGTTATACAGGCCAGTATTGAGAAAGAACTCGGCGTAAAAAACCCGTATAAAAAACTTAAAGAAAGCAATTTGAAAGAAGCGGAAAAATATATTCCCTACGTACAGACGCTTATAGATAATTCAAACGATAAAATCGAAATCGCGATAAGAGCCGCTATTACAGGGAATACTATTGACCTGGGTGCCAATCCCGATTTCGATCTAATGGACGACGTTAATAAAATTACTTCAAACGATATTGTTTTATCAGCGTTGCCAAAGTTTAAAAGTGACTTTGAAAAAGCCGAACTGATTCTCTACATCGGTGATAATTACGAAGAAGCTTTATTCGACAAGCTGCTTTTAAATGAATTATCACCAAAAAAAATTGTTTATGCAGTGCGTTCCAAACCCATTCTTAACGACGTTACCCTTGAAGATGCATACAATCTCGGGATAGATAAAATATGCGAAGTTATGGAAAGCGGCAGTAAAGTAGCCGGAACCGTTTTAAGTCAATGTACAAAGGAATTTATAGACCTTTACAACAAAGCGGATATGGTAATCTCCAAGGGGCAGGGTAATTTTGAAACCTTACTAAACGAAGAAAGACCGATCTATTTTTTGTTCAAAGTTAAATGCGACACTATTGCAAATAGGGCGGGATTACCTGAAGGAAAGGGAGTTCTATTATACAATCAAAAAAAATAAGAGGAAAAATGAAACATTATGATATTGTTATTATTGGAGGAGGACCAGCGGGAGTAGCCTGTGCAATTTCCGCAAAAAATTCTTATCCCGACAAAGATATAGTTTTAGTTAGAAAAGAAACCAATCCTATGGTTCCTTGCGGTATTCCCTACACTTTATATACGCTTGATAAAATCAGCGACAATATTCTGCCCGACCTGCCGTTAATAAATAACCAAATAGAAATTATTAATGCCGAAGCGGTTGATAAACAAAACAACATTTTGTTTTTGGACAACGGTCATAAAATAGAGTTTGAAAAACTTGTAATTGCAACCGGTTCAAAGGCAGTGAAACCGAAGATTGAAGGAGTGGAAAAAGAGAATGTTTTTCTTGTACGTAAAAACATGGAATACCTTGAAAATCTAAAATGTAAACTAAAGGATGCTGAAAATATAGTTATTCTTGGCGGCGGTTACATCGGTGTTGAAGTTGCCGACGAATTATTAAAAGCAAATAAAAATGTTACTATAGTTGAAATGATGAATACGCTTCTGCCTACTATGGATGAAGAGTTTGGGAAAGAAGTAGAAAAAATAATTGCAAGTGAAGGCGGTAATGTAATTACTAATAAAAGTATAGAAAGAATACTTGGTAATGAAAAAGTAAACGGCGTTGAATTAAATGACGGAACCGAAATTAAATGCGACCTGCTGATAGTTTCTTGCGGTTATAAACCTAACCTTGAATTAGCGGAAAAGTTTAACCTTGTTTATGAAAAAAGAAAAGGAATACTGGTTGATGACTATTTGCGTACTTCGGAAAAAGATGTTTTTGCGATTGGAGACTGCGCAGCAAAATATGATTTCTTTACGGGTGAATTTTCTAATATAATGCTTGCATCCACCGCCATGGCAGAAGGCCGTTTGGTTGGCTCGAATGTATATTCAATTAAAGTAATTAGAAAATACCAGGGCGTTCTAGGAACATTTTCTACTAAAATAGGAAACACGGCATTTGCCCTAAGCGGCATAAATGAAAAACGTGCTAAAGAAAGAGGATTGGAATATACCGTCGGTTACTCCAAAGCCGTAGACCGTCATCCGGGTAAATTACCCGGCACCTCGGAAGTTAGCGTTAAATTGTTGTTTTCAACATACTCGCATCACTTGCTTGGAGCACAAATTATGGGTGGTGATTCAGCCGGCGAAATGATCAACATGCTTTCGGTAATGATATTAAATAAAATGACCGACACGGATATTGATACTTTACAGATAGGCACTCATCCAATGCTGACACCTTCGCCTATAGCTTACCCTGTAATAAATGCGACATCTAATGCAATTAGAAAATGGTATCAATTTCAAACCGCATAAATAAAATGATAATAATAATAGCAGGAAAAAATGAACGATAACGAAAAACAAAAAGCTTTTGAAGAAGAAGAAAAAAGGATTAATAATACAATTTCGAAAATTAAACACAGGATTGCGGTATTCAGCGGGAAAGGCGGTGTCGGCAAAACTACAGTTAGTGTTAACCTTGCTTACAGTTTGCAGCTTAAGGCAAATTCAACGGGAATCCTGGATGCAGACATAACCGGGCCCAACGTTTCCAAAATGGTCGGTATTAACAGCGGGCTTGATGTTGTTAACAACATAATTCAGCCTTTTGAAAAAAACGGTTTAAAAGTGATCTCAATAGCAGGAATGATAGAGGCCGGGCAGCCTGTTATTTGGCGCGGACCTATGCGTTCAAAAATTATAAATCAATTTTTAGCCGATGTTAACTGGGGCGAGCTTGATTATCTAATTGCAGATTTACCTCCCGGAACGGGCGACGAAATACTTACAATTGCTCAAGAAATGAAACCGGATTGCGCGGTGATAGTAACTACACCGCAGGAAGTGTCGGTTATTGATGCCGAAAGAGCAATAAACATGGCAAAAAAATTAGATATCCCGTTTATTGGTGTTGTTGAAAATATGTCCGGATTTTTCTGCCCTGGCTGTGGAAATAAAATAGACCTTTTTGGTTCAGGCGGAGGGAAAAAATTAGCTGAAGAAAATGATGTCGTCTTTCTCGGTTCAATTCCTATTGATATTGATACACGTATTTTCGGCGACAACGGAACTCCTATTGTATTACAAAAACAAGATTCGGACACGGCAATAGCTTTTTTAAAAATTGTTGAATTAATTGATGAACATTATGAAATCTCCCAATATATCTAAACAGAAATTATAGGATGGAGAAATGATTGTATTCGGTACGATACCGTCACGAAGACTCGGCAGAAGCCTGGGGATAAATAATATTCCATTTAAACATTGCACTTATTCCTGTGTTTATTGCCAGCTTGGTTCAACTAATTCAATGACCAAATTAGACGGGGATTTCTACTGCCCGGATGAAATATATGAAACAACAAAGAATAAACTGGATGAATTAAATTCAGCCGGAGAACAAGTTGATTATATTTCTTTCGTACCGGACGGTGAACCAACACTTGATTCAAACCTCGGAGTTACAATTGAAAAATTAAAAAGATTGGATAAAAAAATTGCCGTTATTACTAATGCATCCTTGTTGTATGATAAAGAAATTAGAAATAAGCTTTTATCCGCCGATTGGGTTTCGTTAAAAATAGACTCCGCTTACCCTTCTATCTGGAAAAAGATTAACAGGCCGCACGGCTCTTTAAGGCTCCCTAAAATTATAAACGGAATGATACAATTTGCTTCGGAATTTAAAGGGGAACTGGTAACAGAAACAATGCTGGTAAAAGATATAAATGTCGGTATCGGGTCGCTTCGTAAAACTGCTGAAGTAATTAAACAAATAAACCCGGGAAAAGCATATATACTTGTTCCCACAAGGCCCCCGGCAGAAACTTTTGTTAAGCCGCCAAGCACTGATAAAATTAATCTTGCTTATCTTATTTTTACACAATATGGTCTCAATACAGAATTATTAACCTACAACGAAGGTGAAGAATTTTCATACACATCAAATGTTGAAAAGGAATTGCTTGATATTCTTTCAGTGCACCCGATGAGAAAAGATGCCGTTAAGAAATTTATAAATAAAGCGAATTCAAATTGGTCGTTAATTGACAGTTTGAAAGAAAATAAAAAGTTGAGAGTAATTAAATACTCGGGTTATGAATATTATATAAAAAACTTTGGAGGTTATAATGCCTAATTTTGATAGAACAGGTCCGCAGGGAAAGGGACCTTTAACAGGCAGAAGAAGAGGTCGCTGTGCCGGCAATAAGAAAGTTGAAAATTCAGAAGAAGAAAAATCAAACTCAAAAGAAGAAGTTTTCTACGGAAGGGGTAGAGGAGGAAGACCTTTTGGCGGCGGCAAAGGGCATGGACCCGGAAGACTAAGAAGAGGATTTGGAAATAATTAAATAATGTTAAGCGATGTGTCTGTTCCGACTGTACCGGGAAAATCCCGGGCAGCGAAAAAAATAGCAGTTGCAATAAAAGAGCCCGGCATGCAATCAAACCTGTCCGACGTGTTCGGCAGGTGTAGTTATTTTCTTTTGTTTGACACGGCAAACAAAACGGAAAAAACACTCGTCAATCCTTTTGCCAAAACATTCGGCGGCGCAGGAATTCAATCTGCTCACCTGCTCATTGAAAATAATGTTGATGTTTTAATAACCGGTAATATAGGGATTAACGCACAAAGGATATTAAATTCCGCAGACATAAAAATTTATAAATGCAGTAATGAAAATGCAAAAAATGCAATCCGGCTTTTTATTGAAGACAAACTTGATACTATTACTGCTGATGTTCCGGCTGGTAACGGGAATAAACATCGCAGGAGATTTAGATACGGGAATTAAAAATTATTTTATCTCAAAAAAAATAGAAGGGAAAACATGAACCACAGATTAGCAATTGCAATTGAAGAATCAAATAACTCTAAAGAAACAGTTGCCGAACATTTCGCAAGATGTTCAAAAATTATTATCTGCGAACTAAACGAAAAAAAAGAAGTAGTAAAAACGGAATCTTATTTTAACCCTCTCAACGGGCATCACGGCGGTGTCTGTCAATTGCCCGGTTATATTAGCCAGTTCGATGTTAACACGATAATAGCCGGCGGTATGGGTAAAAAAGCCGTTGCCAACTTTCATTCTTTCAATATCGAAGTTATTACCGCACCGGGATTGGATTATGATACGGCATTGAATCTCTTTATCGACGGTAAGCTAAGCGGTTACGAAGAATGTGCGGGACATTCCCACGAATGTTAAACGGAGAATTAAGTTGGTAATTTCTATAGCATCGGGCAAAGGCGGAACCGGTAAAACAACGGTAGCGGCATCTCTTTTGTCGGTAGTTGATAACAGTGCTTATATTGACTGCGATGTTGAAGAACCAAACGGGCATATACTTTTTAATCCCGGGGTTGAGTTTGAAGAAAAGGTTTATAAAACGCTTCCTAAGGTTGATTACGATAAATGCAGCTTCTGCGGAAAATGTGTTGAAGTCTGCGAGTTTAATGCTTTGATAAACCTCAAATTCGAAATCTTGTTATTCGATGAAATGTGTCATAGTTGCGGCGCATGCAAATACTTTTGTCCTTCAAAAGCTATTGAAGAAAAAAAGAAAGAAATAGGAGTACTAAGGAACTATAAAGTCAGCGGTAATAAATTATTTACAGACGGTTTATTAAACGTTGGCGAAGCATCCGCCGTTCCTTTAATTAAAGAGTTGAAAGAAAAGATTAATGAAAATAAAATAAACATAATAGATTCACCGCCGGGCACCTCATGCTCAATGGTTGAAGCCGTTAAGGATTCGGATTTCTGCCTGCTTGTAAGCGAATCTACACCCTTTGGATTTAATGATTTAAAATTAGCAATCGATGTTTTGTATACAATCAATATTCCGTTCGGAGTTGTAATCAATAAATATGATGCAAATTTCACGGAGATGGAAAATTATTTAAACGAAAAAGAAATAGAAATTCTTCTTAAAATTCCTTTCGATAGAAAAATTGCAGAGCTCTATTCCAAAGGAATTATCCCCGTAAACAATAATCCTGAATTAAAAAATTCTTTCATGCAACTATTCAATAGGATTGAAAAAAAACTCGAATCGGAAAAAGTGTATGCCGGATAAATCATATAAACAGATTGTGATATTAAGCGGTAAAGGCGGAACAGGCAAAACAACTTTATCTGCAGCACTTGCAAGTTTGATAAATAATAAAATTGTTATCGACTGTGATGTTGACGCCGCAAATCTTCACCTAATTTTAAAGCCGACACAGGTTAAAGAGTTTGAATTCACAGGCGGAAAAAAGGCAAAGATCGAGTATAAGAAATGCATTAAATGCGGTAAATGCAGATCTGTATGTAAATTCGAAGCCATAAATGAATACGAAGTAGATACACTAAGCTGTGAAGGATGCGGGTTTTGCTACCGTGTTTGTCCACAGGAAGCAATATCATTCAACTCATTCAAATCCGGTACTTACTTTGAATGCCTGCTACCGGATAGTTCAAAATTCTATTATGCGCGGCTGCTTCCGGGTGAAGGAAACTCGGGTAAACTTGTAAGTGAAATAAAACGCAAAGCGCTGGAAAATGTTTCCCCGGAAATTGAGTGGGTTATTGTTGACGGTCCCCCCGGCGTAGGATGCCCGGTAAATGCAAGCATTGCTTCGGCGGATTATATCGTTGCGGTTACCGAACCGACACTTTCAGGCTTTCACGATTTGCAAAGATTAATTGAGCTTCTCAAAGCATTTAATATAAAAGCGGGTATAGTGATTAACAAATTCGATTTGAATATGGATGTAACAACCCGAATTTTTAAATATTCAGACGAACAGAATGTTCCCGTTATCGGTTCAATTCCATTTGACAAAGACTTTGTAAATGCCCTTATTAACGGTGATAACATTGTCGAAATAAATGAAAAGATCCGGGAAGAAATTTTAACAATTTGGAAGCAGCTTGAATTCCAGGTTGCATTAATAGTTTATTAATAGGAGGTATAAAAATGTCGAATAATGAAAAGCCCGGCAAACCGGGATTAATTGCGGTAACCTCAACAGGAGGCTCTATGGATGCACTTGTCAGTGAGCAATTCGGACGCTGTCAATATTTTTTAATTGTAGATCCCGAAACAATGAAATTTGAAGCCGTGTCGAATCTCGGTGAACAAATGCAAAGCGGCGCGGGTCCCAAGGCAGCCGAGCTAATAATAAGCAAAGGTGCGGAAGTATTATTGACCGGCCGCATTGGCGATAAAGCCGAAGAAGCTCTTAATAAGGGCGGAATAAAAATAGTAAGCGGTTTCAAAGGAACAAGCAAAGTTAAAGATGCGGTGAACAGTTACCTATTGAACGACTAAACGGAATCAAAATAAAAAACCATAATTTTTGATTCACCGGGAAAGGGGGGAACAATGTATTTTAACAGTATACTTTTTTCGACTCTTTTACATTTAATTATTGGGAGTAATTTTATTATGACTGAAATAAAAGATTCAACCAAACAACCGGAGGCTGTCAACATAACGATAGTATATGATAATAACCCGATGCTTAAAGGTTTAGAAACCGATTGGGGATTTTCATGCCTTGTTGAAGTCGGCAAACTTAAAATTTTATTCGACACAGGCAACAATGGTAATATTTTCTTAAGTAATATGAATAAACTCGGCATCAATCCGCAAAGTATTGATATCTGTTTCTTATCCCACCTCCATTACGATCATACGGGGGGATTAAAAGAATTTCTGGAAAAGAATTCCAATTTAAAAATTTATTACCCCCAATCGTTTCCACGGGAACTAATTGAGGTAATAGAAAACTCAGGAGCGGTACCTGTCCCGGTTTCCGGTTTCACTGAAATATTGCCGGATGTTTATTCACTCGGTGAACTCAACGGTTCAATACCCGAACAATCCCTCGCTGTTCGTTCACCCGAAGGTATTGTTATTATTACCGGCTGTGCGCATCCCGGGATAATCAACATTCTGCAGAAAGCTAAAACCAAATTCCCCGGTGAAACTATCTACCTTGCTTTGGGCGGGTTTCATCTCCGCAGTTTTGATGAAAATGGGCTAAACGAAGTAATAAAGAAAATTACCGAAATGGATATACGAAAACTTGCCCCGACACATTGCAGCGGCGACCTAACACGCAAAATGTTCAAAGAATTTTTTGGCTCAAATTATATAGAAGCAGGAGCGGGAAAAGTTATTAACATAAAATAGGAAAAGATTACATAAACACAGACTGGTACTATTAGTCAAATAGTCCAAAGAATAAAATGAATAATAAGAGAAACATTGCTTTGAATATGAATACAATCGAAATGAACTTTCACGTAAATACTTACGACATTGATTTAGCGGGTCATGTTAATAATATTGTTTATGTAAGATGGCTGGAAGATTTAAGAAATAAACTGCTTAATGAAAAATTTAATTTGAAGAAGATTATCACGGAAAGTTTTTACCCGGTAGTTGTTTCAACAATCATTAATTATAAAAAACAAATTAGGATATTCGACAAACCAAACGGGGTAATTGAATTTCGCGGGTGTAAACATGGTATCCTAAATTTTAAATCAATTATAAAATTAAAAGATATAATTGCAGCCAAGGCTGAACAAAGGTGTGTAATCATTAATTTGAAAAATTCTAAAATGATTTCTCAAAATGAATTTATTGAACTGGCATTCCCTTTCAAAAATATCGGTTAAAAATAAAAAAAAGCCTCCAAGAAATATATTTCAAGAAGGCTTTTTCAGGAGTAAGGCTCAAAGGTCATTTGAGCAAAACTTATATGCAAAAATTTTTACGCGGGATAACTTACTCCCCGGAGCTTTATTGTGTTTTTTTAAACATTACTCTGCACGCTTCTCCATAAACCATAATATTAGTTATGCGTTAGTTTTCCGATAATATTCATCAACTCGTAATTAGTTGTATAATAACTGTATTTGGCTTGTATATTATTATTTTGAGCGCTGACTAAGTCGCTGTAAGAAAGCTGCAAATCTATATAGGTTACTTTGCCGATCTCATAGCTTTCTTTTTTAATCTTCCAGCTTTCTTCGGCAGACTTAATAGCTTTTTCAGTAACTTCAACCTGCTTCTTTGCAGTTTGAAGATCGAGCATAACGTTCATTACTTCGCTCTTTATTGTTCTTTCTAAATCCAACAGTTCTTCATTTGTATTTTGTATCCCAACATGTGCGGTTTCAACGGAATAATCTGTCGACCACCCGGAAAAAATAGGCATACTTAATGAAAGCCCGATACTATAAACGCGCCTGTTTAAAAGCTCACCCGGACTAACAGCACTTGTAGATAAACGGTAACTACCGCTTAAAGTCGGGAAGTAACCGGAGCGTGCCGATGTTAAATCATTTTCCGCATTTTCAAGTTCAATTTTTTTGCTTTGATAATCTTTACGGTTGGCTAAAGCCATCTCATAAAGTTCATTGAAAGACTCATTGGAGAACTGGGTATATTGTTTTTCTTCTTCAGTTAAATCAAAAACATAATCTTCGCTTATATCTAGAGACAGATAGTTTAGAAAAGTAATTTTTGCTTTTTCAAAATTGGCCTTTGCTTCGAGCAGAGATAATTCCGCATTAGCCGTTTGAACTTCCTGGGAATAAAAGTCCGCAATAGAAATCATATTTAAGTTCTTCATCTCTTCCATTTGTTCAAGCAGAACGGTATTATACTCGTAATTTTCTTCCTGGTATTCCAGGAGTTTATTGTAGCTCATCACCGTGAAAAAATAATCTGCCGTTTGATAAATTATATCCTGCCTCAGTTTATCCAGGTCAAGTTTGGCTGCTTCGTATTCATTCTCTTTTTGGTTAAGGTTGGCAAAACTAGAAAGTCCGTCGAACAATGTAACGTTGCCGCCTGCCGAAAGAGAATAGCTCCTGCTGTCGGTTTCCGATGCTTCTATTTCCTCTTCTTCTCCGAAATAATCAATTTGAGTTCCGCCGTCGTCACTTGTTCTTTGCCAGCTCCATCCGCTGCTTACACTTAAAGTCGGTAAAAAATTACCGTAAGCAGATTTTATCCCTGCCTTATATGTGTTAAGTGAATTTTGAGATTTAAGAATATCTGTGTTCTGGTTTAAAGCAATTGAAACAGCTTCATCCAGCGTTATTTTTCTTTGTGCATAAATGTTTGTTGAAAACACAAACATGATTATGCAATAAGTTGCTATTATTAAGTTTCTCATATGCCATTCTCTGTATAATATAAAAATTTATTCATATCGTAATGCATCTATCGGGTTTAATCCGGCGGCCTTTCTCGCGGGATAAAACCCGAAAAACACGCCTATTGCCGCTGCAAATCCGAATGCTATTACTATAACTATCGGCTGAATATAAGCAGTCTGATCCGTATAATTATTAAGTACATAAGCAATCAAGAAAGAAAGCAATACGCCTATTGTTCCGCCTGTTAAACTTAAAACAATTGCTTCGGTTAAAAACTGAATCAATATATCTGATGCCCTGGCGCCTACGGACAAACGGATTCCTATTTCCCTTGTTCTTTCCGTTACCGATACAAGCATGATATTCATAATTCCTATACCGCCTACAACAAGTGAAACGCCCGCTACCGATGCAAGAAGTATTGTTAATATTCTTGAAGTTTCCGTTGCTGTTTCCGCCAGGTCCGATTGATCTTTAATTGTGAAATCATCTTCTTCACCTTCCGAAAGATTGTGTGCTTCTCTCATAATACTTTTCAATTCTGCTTGAGCCGCTTCGTTATATGAACTTGATATAGCACTTGCCTGAATGGAACTGATAAACCGTCCGCCTGAAAGACGGTCAAGTACCGTTTTGGACGGAGCTAAAATTATATCATCATTGCTTGTTCCTACACCAGTTTGCCCTTTTTCTTTAAGCACCCCGATTACTTTAAAAGGAACGTTTCTTACCCTTACCTGTTCTCCAACGGCGTCTTCGTTCGGGAAAAGATTTTCTGCAACTTCGGAGCCGAGTACGCATACCTTGGCACGCGTCAATACATCCCGTTCCGTAAAGAACTCTCCGCTTTCAAGTTCCCAGGAACGTATATCAAGATAGTCCGGCGAAACGCCCTGAATTTGGGTGAACCAGTTTCCAACTCCGCCTATTACTTGTCCGCCCGACTGTACAATAGGTGTTACACCGGTTATAAGTGTAGCCAGGTTTTTTATTGTTTCAACATCATCAAGAGTGAACCTGTTAAACGATCCGGCTCCGCCGCGTATTCCCCCGGTGTTGGATGACCCCGGAGTAATGATAATTAAATTTGAACCGAGAGAAGCGATCTGCTCCGTCACCAGCATTTGGGCGCCGTCTCCTATAGCTACCATAACCACTACAGCCGACACGCCTATGATAATTCCAAGCGCAGTAAGCAAGCTTCGCATTCTCGCTTTCATTATACTTTTTACTGCTACTTTTAATATTGTTTTTGCCTGCATTATTTTCTTCCTACTTTCCCGTATACCCGTAGGCACAACGGGGAATTTTTTCTACTATTAATTCAAGCACAGACTAATAATCCGTGCTACTTACTTCTGCCGCCACTTTTAGCAATTCTTCGCCTGCATTTAAACGGTTCTGTATAAAAATATCTTTTATTATTCTGCCGTCGCGCATTTCAACTATCCTTTTTGCAAACAATGCGAAATCCCTTTCATGTGTAACCATCACTATGGTGATTCCTTCCTCGTTTAATTTTTGGAAGAGGTCGAAAACTTCTATGGAAGTTTTACTGTCCAGGTTCCCGGTGGGTTCGTCGGCTAAAATCAATGACGGTTCGTTAACAAGAGCGCGGGCAATAGCGACCCTTTGCTGCTGCCCCCCGGATAATTGGCTGGGTATGTGATCCATCCTATCCGCAAGCCCAACCCTTTCCAACGCTTCAATTGCTTTTTTCCTGTGATTTTCAATTCTTCCAGACCTGTCATACATTAAAGGCAGTTCAACATTCTCCAGGGCAGTTGTACGCGGCAGTAAATTAAACCCCTGGAATACAAAACCGATTTTTTCATTTCTAATTTTTGCGTATTCGTTTTTAGTAAACTTACTTGTGTTGTTCCCGTCAAGGTAATAATCACCGGATGTAGGCATATCTAAACACCCAATCAAGTTCATTAGTGTTGATTTACCTGAACCTGAAGCGCCCATGATAGCTACAAACTCCTTTTGTTCTATTGTTAAATCAACATCCATTAAAGCAGGAACTTCTATTTCACCCACTTTGTAAATTTTAGTTAACCCTGTTGTTTTAATAATATTAGTTACCAAGATTTTTCTCCATGTAATAAAACATCGCTACCAATAATTATAATTACTTTTTCCCGGCGCACGTTAAAATGTACCATATTAAAAACCTCTGGGCGGCGGCGGTCCGCCTCCCATTCTTCGTCTTGAACCTTGACCGGTTAAAGCATTTGTTGTAGAAGTTGAGGAAGATTCCGAATCACTTTCCAATACACCTGTAATGACTTTCATTCCTTCTTTTAAATTTCTTCCTTTTATTATTTCAGTATTCTTCCCGTCCGTTATTCCCGTTTCTACCGGGGTCATTCTTAATTTACTGTTACTATCCACATACCAGATTTCACGGATGCTTTTTGATTTTTCAGCAGCGGCCTCCGGGGTAGGTCTTCTTCCTCTAAGGCTGCCGGGCATATTCTCCCTGTCTTCTTCCATATTCTTCATTGCCTCGGCAATCATAGCTTCAGTAGCACTGAATCTCAACGCCGTGTTGGGAACAAGCAGTACATTTTCACTACTGTTAACAAAAAAATCAACCGTGGCTGTCATTCCGGGTAAAAGAAAATTCTCTTTATTATCTGCAAGGATTACCACTGTGTAGTTAACAACATTGGACGAAGTTGTAGGCATCAGACGAATTTGAGTAACAGAACCTTCAAACGTTTTATCGGAATAGGCCTGTACCGTAAATTCTACTTTCTGCCCTTCAACTATTGAACCTATATCGCTTTCATCAACACTTGCCAGTATTCTCATTGAGGTTAAATCATTTACTATTGTAAAAAGTGTGGGAGTAGAATAGCTGGCTGCAACTGTTTGTCCTTCTTCAACGGCTCTGTCCATAATCGTTCCCGATATAGGGGAATATATGTAAGCGTATTCAAGGTTTTGCTTTGCCTTTTCAAGCGAAGATTCAGAGGATTTCAGGGAAGCTTTTGCAGCTTCAACATCTGTTTCAGAGCTAATAAAATCAAGTTCCGAAATAAATTTTTTATCATAAAGTTTTTGATTTCTTTTATGAACAGCCACAGCCTGGTTGTATTGGGCTTGTGCCTTATCGAGGTTTGCCTGTGCATCTTCAACCTGGGCTGCCAAAGTAACTGTATCAAGAATTGCGAGAAGTTGTCCTTTCCTTACCTGGTCGTTAAAGTCTACAAATATCTGGGAAATTTTACCGGATACCTGGGTTCCCACTTCTACCGTAGACATTGCCTCCAGTGTGCCTGTACTTGTTATTGTAACGTGAACGTCTCCTTTGGTAATTTCCGAAAAGGAATATCCCTGTTCAGCGCTTTCGCTTCCATCAATAAAAACATATGCAGCAACAGCGATTGCTATAATGATTCCTCCGTAATACAAATATTTCTTTTTCATTTTTTGCCTTGTAATCTTTTAGTATTTATTCATTAGTTGAAAATTTATCAGCCGTATTTTTAAGATAGGACGACAAAACAGGACGAACCCTGCGAAAGAAATACATTTTTTTTCTATCAACTGTAATTCAAATCAAATATTATTTAGTTGATAAAATTTACTGTCGGATATTGTAGATCAAATAGGGAATCATTAGCATTTAATTTAATGCATATTTTAAAAACTGCCACTTGAAATAGACGCAATCATTACAGTCAATAATTATAGATATATAAAGAGTTTTGATAACACCTGTCCCGGAGCGAGTTATCGGAATGCCGGAAAGGGTCATCGGAATGGAGGAAGGACTCATCGGGACATTGGAAGATTACAGGTAAAACGTGAAATATTCCGGGTTTGACCTACAAACAAAAACAGCACATTTGCTCTTAATAAAATTACTACACAATTTATATGGATTCGAGGGTCTCGAATTATTATTTTTAATTCTCTGTTTCACAACTAATTCTAGGTTAAAAATGAAAACCAAATCACTAATCTCCTGTTTAATCATTATTCTAATTATTCTTAATACCTCAATTCATGCATGCACAAATTTAATTGTAACAAAAGGTGCCAGTACCGACGGTTCGGTTATGGTAACATATTCTGCCGATTCTTATAACATGTACGGAAAATTATATCACTTTAAACCGGCTGTTTATCCCAAGGGCACTATGCTTAAAGTTTACGAATGGGATACGGGAAAATATTTAGGAAAAATACCTCAAGCGGAAGTTACTTACAACGTAATCGGAAATATGAATGAACACCAGGTTGTAATAGGCGAAACAACTTTTAGCGGCAGAAAAGAATTACGAAATAAACAAGGAATTATTGACTACGGCAGTTTAATGTTTATTGCCCTGCAGCGTGCTAAAACAGCCCGTGAAGCTATTAAGATTATGACAAACCTTGTAGAAGAGTACGGTTATTACAGCTCCGGCGAATCATTTTCAATTGCAGATAAAAACGAAGCATGGATAATGGAACTGATTGGCAAAGGCGAAGGCGTTAAAGGGGTTGTTTGGGTTGCGCGCAGAATTCCCGACGGTTACGTGAGCGGTCATGCAAACCAAGCAAGAATTACAAACTTCCCGCTTGATGATCCGGAAAACTGTATTTATGCAAAAGACGTAATTTCTTTTGCGCGTGGAAAAGGATACTTCAACGGGAAAGATGAAGAATTCAATTTTGCTTCGGCATATAATCCGCTTGACTTCGGCGGTATCCGCTACTGCGATGCTCGTGTTTGGTCAATGTTCAGAAGGATCAACAAACAGACAGATAAATATATCAGCTACATAAAAGGTGAATCAACCGAAAGAATGCCTCTGTGGATTAAACCGGATGAAAAAATTTCAGTGCACGATGTAATGCATTTAATGAGAGATCACTTTGAAGGTACAGAACTCGATATGACAAAAGGTGTTGCAGCAGGTGCTTACGGAATGCCTTACAGGTGCAGCCCGTTAACCTGGGAAGCTGACGGACAAGAATACTTCAACGAAAGACCGATCTCAACTTATCAAACCGGGTTTTCTTTTGTATCACAGTCGCGATCACATTTGCCCGACGGAATCGGGGGTGTCCTCTGGTTCGGTTTTGATGATACTTATATGACGGTTTATACGCCAATGTATGCTTCAATTACAGACATTCCGCAAAACTATAAACCCGGGTTAGCGTCGTTGCAAGAGTTTTCTTGGGAATCCGCTTTCTGGGTATTTAATGCCGTTTCAAATTTTGTTTATCCACGATATTCATTAGCAATTGAAGATTTACAAAGAAAGCAGAACGAACTTGAGGGGGAATTCCTGGTAAATCAAGAAACTATTGAGAACACGGCTTTATCGTTATTGAAGAAATCAAAGGGAGAAGCAATCCAATATTTAACGGAGTATTCAATAAATGCCGGGACAAATGTTTATAATACATGGAAAAAGTTTTTCGAATTCTTGAATATGAAATATATGGACGGTGTTGTAAAAAACGAATACGGAAAACCCATAAGAGTCGGATACCCTGAAGAATTCAGGAAACTAATTGCCGAGATTGACGGAAAAAATATTCAACAATTCACTGTCCGGGAAGAAGTTGAAACGGATTATTTTACAAACATCATGAAAGGCAATGAATGTTTGAAAAATAAAGATTATGCCGATGCAAAAGAATTTTATGAAAATGCTTTGAAGTTAAAACCTGATGAAACATATCCAACAGAAAAAATTGAAAAGATAAATTTTATTCTTAATTCAATTGAAGAGCTTCACAAAAGACAATTTACGGAATAGAACAAAATATATTTTTAGAACCTTTTATAACTAAAAAGCCTTCAAGAATTTTCCTGAAGGCTTTTGGAGAGTAGTTACCCAAAGTTATTTGAGCAAAACATGTGTGTGCACCAAAATTTTAACGAGAGAGTACCTCTGCTACGTAGCCAACCTTCACTAAAGTCGCTTACGCTACAATGCTTGCCCTCCAAAGTAACTACGGCGGAAAGGCTTCAGCAACGTAGCGTTACGGTTGCTAAACTTTAGCGAAGTAGTACCTGTCCTCCGAAGCCAGCCTACACTAAAGTTCCGGCTGGTTAACTCTAACGGAGTAGTAGCATCTTTTTAGTCTCCACAAATGATTTTGAAACCATGCGGTAAAAATATACACCTGAGGACACTCCTTCAGCATTAAACACAATATTATATGTTCCAGGAGATTTTTTCTCATTAACCAAAGTTTTTATTTCGTTCCCAAGAATATCATAAACCTTTATTGTTACATTCTCATAGCTTGATACTTGATACTCGATACTGGTAGACGGGTTAAACGGATTGGGATAATTCTGGCTTAAGCCATATTCTGTTGGAATTGAAGTATTTTCTTTTACTTCAGTTACAACATCTTCAATAATAACTTCCGAAAAATTTGAATACGTAATCGGTTCAAAGCCCTCAATTGTAATTTTTGTTCCGTAATCAACTGCATCAAGTCCGTCGCTATCTACAATTAAAGTATCGCCGTTTTCATTTTCGCCGCCGTCAACAAAACGGGGCACATCCAGAGGTTTTACTGTAATCACATCATTTTCAGAACTGCCGTAATAATTTTCAAACTGTCCGTTAAAAACAACCGTCCACCCCGAATCATCTATTGTTTGCGCCACTCCCAAAAGATCCAAATTAATGTTGTGATTTATCTGATGCCCGCTAAAATCAAGTGTATCAATGCCGGATTCATCGGCTATTGTATCCGGGGCTGCATTAGTTGTTTTTAGATTCTTCCAAAGTCTTTGGTTTTTCTTTTGCTCCAACTTAGTCAGCTCACTAGGCTGGATAAGTCCAACTTCAAAAAGATCATCATCAACACCAAGATTAATTGATATCTCTAAATCTATGGCACCACTATTAGGAAGTTGTAAGTGAACTTTATCATTACCCCCATTGCCTCTGATTGTAGTGTTAAGATCACCGCCTGCATTTACTGTTTCATTTCCATTTCCCAACGACAAGGTTACAGTCACATCAGCAGTTTCAGAAGGGCCCGGGAAATTAGCACTATTTACATCTGTTATATCAATAGCATTATCGGCATTGCTCTGATTGTCTAAATGAAATTTCAGAACATCGGATGCTGAAACAAAATTACCGTCAATATCCAATACCTTAATACCGTTTATAGTCAAGTATCCTTCACTGTCGGTACTGACTGTTATATCGCCGCCGTCAAATATATCAATAGTTAAGTAACCCTCTATAAGCTGAATTATATTTTCTTTTGCATATTCCAATAGAGCTTTTAATTGCTTTAATCCGTAGCTAAGCTCACCCAGAAAAATATGTACTTTTCTTTGAGCTTCGGCATTTGCAGCTTTTGATAATTTTGATAACGACTCCGATGAATAAGTTTTAATATTCTCAAATGAGTTCTCACCTTCATAATCAATTCCGGCAGTAAATACGTTGTTGGTTTCATCATAAATATATGTGAGTAGTCTATTTTCAACAATAACAAGAATAAGTCCGTCTTCAAATTCCATTACATTTGATTTAGATTCCGACAATGCAGGTGTGTCTGCAATTTGTTCCTTTTTGAGAAGCACCGGCGGAAACCGGGAATTGTCATAAGCAGAAAGGTATGTTGAGTTCATATCGATTGAACAAACTATTAAACTGCTGCCGTCTTCTGCCAATCCAACAGCATCTTCATCTAAAGAAATAGTAGTCTGCAAAGTTGGATTTGAAGGAGTTTGAACATCATATACGGAAACATCACTTCCGTTAGCGACATATAAATTATTACCGTCAAGAAAAACAGCAGCGGCTGTTCCGCTAAGTTCTACCTGTGCAAGCGGTTGACGGGGCCACTGGTTTCCTTCGGCAACATTCTGAGTTAAATGAAATATTTCAAGATTAGCGCCGCCTATTGCAAAACAAACTGTGCCGCCGAAATCCAGGTCAACAAAATCCGCCATTGCAGTAGCCTGCGATGTGTAATGACCAATCTGGGTTTCAACATCGCTTACATCAAAAATATGAATACCGTTGCTGTTATTAGCAATGTAACAATCACCATTGTAAATAAATACTTTCTGTGCACCGTTAATATTGCCCGTGCTTTGCAAAACAAATTCGCCGGGTTCGGTAAAACCGTAAGAAAATATATCGCCCAGGTCGTCAATCACAACCATAGTTCCGTTATCAATATCTTGGTCAATAACAACCCTTGGCGAAATTAATCCGGGACCGAGTAAAATATTATTAACGGAAGTTGCATCAATCGTACCGAATTTGCCGTTATTTGTGTAATATATTTTACCGGCTGCAATTCCCCATATTTCAAATCCGGAATCGGCAAAATCACCAAATGTTTGCTGACCGGCTGCAACGGGATCAATCTCATCCGAAATGTCTATGACAATTACATTTTTCCCGTCGCGTGCATATATATTGCTGCCGTCCACAATTATTTTATCAAAATCAATTAAAGCCCGGAATGCTTCTTTTACAATTGTAGTTGGGTCGCTTGCCTGCAGTACTTTAAGCCCGTCGTTGCCTGTGTTACTGCTGCATCCTGCGTAAACATAACCGTTATAATACCCTACCGTAGTAATGTTTTCAATTAATATAGATGCTTCTTCAACCGGGTTTGATTTATCACTAATATTTACTTTTACGAGTTTATCTTCCCCGTTAAAACTCCCGACAAGAAATATTGAACTGCCTGTAATTGTGAAATCATAAATATTAGCATTATCCGGGTTATATTCTCCAACAGCATTATCGCTGTTTGGGCCTGCCGTCCAATCAAAAATATAAATCTTCGAAGCGCCGCTGAATTCAGCGTTTTCAGCAACATAAAGGTAACCGTTAATCAACTCCAGCCTGTAAATCCCGTTTGATATACTACCGTACTGGAAACTTTCAACAGAAGTCTCGTTGTTGACTTCAAATGTGGTGATGGTGTTTTTGTTTGTCTCCGGCCAATTAAAATAACAGCATACTACCCGGTCGTTTTCAAAGTTCATGCTTTTAGCTTCACCAAGCGTGTTTATTGAAGATATAATTTCAACAGAACCGTTGATTGACACCGTGTGAATTAAATCCGATTGCGAGACGAAAATATTTTCCTCATCATCATTTACAGCAGTGTTTATCCATCCGCCTGTCCTGCCGGATTCTGTAATTGATGTGGGCAGGTCTTCGAGGTCACCTTGTACAGATTCACTTGTCTGAGCGGTTAGAAACACAGCAAAAAAGACAAGCAGCGCTATTAATTTTTTTGTTTTCATTTTACTCTCCATGTTGTTTTTATCAGTCTTATAGAAGTTTAACGAAACTTAGTTTTGAGGAAGGAACTTATCGAACTCAATACCGACATATTCTAACATAAATTCGACAGGTAATAAAAAGTTTGGCTCGAAAACCCCGACTTTCCCCACCATAGGCCATAGGCGTCAACTTAATGTGAAATGTTCATTTTTTTGTACAATAGCCCCAACTTTTTCATAATGAATCTTCGGGGCAAGATAGTCCCGTGGCTAAAGCCACGGGCTATTATTAGTTCTGCAACACACCCTGAATGCCGGAGCTATTAAAACATTACATCATAGTTAACCCATGTTGATAAATTTGCTACCAGGTATTTGTTCTTGTTGACCCCCGAAGAAATTATAACTTATTATTTTGAATCAACTTAGGATTTTGCCTATCAACTTGGGTTAAGTTGACGCTTATGCGCTCTGCGGGATTCGAACCGACAGACTTTTTATTTTGCAGAAACTCTAATAAACAAATCAATAAAATAAAAACTACAGCTTGAGTAATATTTACAAACTGAGAGTTATGTATTGATAATTAACCCCTAATTATGCATTAGAGGAAAACAAAAACCAATAACCTATAATAAATAAAAAGGTTGTCTCAATTTTCTATTTAACCTTTTTTGATCTTAGATATTATTTGTAACTCATAGAAACTAAATCTATTACTAATTTCTTTCTTTTCTATTGCATAATGTGGGTTAAAAGCAATATTTACAAACTTTCTCTTGATTAATACAAATTTCATCATCATTTACAACAACTTTTCCGTATTAATGACAACTTTATATTGGTATTTAAGAAGTTATTTCAAATTAATGCAAACTTTTCTGAATTATTGTCAACTTTTTTGAATTAATGACAACTTTACTTTGGTATTTAAGAAGTTATTTCCAATAAATGAGAACTTTTTTCAATAAATACAAACTTTTTCTAATTAATAAGAACTTTTTTTGATTAATGCTCTTTTTGATGAAAAAACGAATAAACCTGTTCTGTGAAATTGGTAGTAATATGAGTTTAACACAGATTATGCAATAGAATATTGTAATTATTCCTAACCCGTTAGAGGTAAAGGAGTTAATAATTTGTAAAGATTTACCATTTTCTGATGCTTTGCATTAGAGTATCATATTATCTAACAATGAGTTAAGAATATTCTAAATTACTAATGCATAATTCGGGGTAAATTGTCATATCGACGAACATTATTTTGTGAGGAGCTTGCCCGCCATCTTTTGGGTGGGATATCTTTAACATGGAATTAACAAGTAAAAATGCATAAAGATTTCTCTCCCGGTAAGCAGCATAGGCCAGGTTAAAAAGTCGGGTTTTCGGGGGGTGAAACACGGATAAAATTGAAAGTTGTTATGCAGCAATTCATTTTTAAAAATAAATTATTAACTTATAATCGTTCTTCTTCACTTAATTATTTTCCCGTATTAAGCATCTGCATGAATTTTTCGACAGATTAAATATAAATATGTACAAATATTTAAAAATTCTGTTTTTATTACTGGTTATTACAACATCGGCACAAGAGAATAAGACAGACAGTTTAAAAACAGAACTGGAAAAGGATATACCCGACACAGTTAGATTAGGAATATTATTCGAACTTGGCAATATATTAATAAACTCTAACCTGGATGAAGCTCTTGGTTATGCAGAAAAATCTTTTGAACTCGCAAAATCCGCCGGGTCAAAGAAGCAAATTATAAATTCAAGAAGACTGCTTGCTTCCGTTCACAGGCAAATAGGAAATTATCATACGGCAAAAAACTATTATTTAAAAAATCTTCAATCAGCAAAAGAAATAGCCGATTCAATAATGATGAGAAAAACATATCAAGATTTGGGTGCTGTTCATATAAATCTTGGCGATTTTGACAAGGCAATTTATAATTTGATTGAAGCTGCCGAGTTAGCAAAAATTTTGAAAGATAAAAACGGACAAGCCGGTATTTACGCAAACATAGGACTTGCATTAATTTCAAATAACGATCCCGGAAAAGCCCTGGATTATCTTCAAGAGTCGCTGCAGCTTTATGAGGAGCTGGAAAACACAGCTCAGGTTGTTGTTGGTTACCTGCGGATAACACGAGTATATGTCAATAAAACAGAAAATGAAAAAGCATTTGAATATGAATTAAAAGCCCTTGAAAAAGCAGAACAATTAAATAATGATAGAATCTTAAGCCTAACATACGGCGAATTGGCTGCAACAGCTCTTAATTTAAAACGGCTGAACGAATCAAAAATTTATGCTGAAAAGTCTCTCGCCATAAAAGAAAAAATAGGAACAAAAAGAGGAATAGCGGCATCTCTTTACACCCTGGGATCTATTGAACTGGAGCTTGGGAATTATTCCGGGGCACTGGCTATCCTGCAAAGGTCGCAAAAATTGCTCGAAGAAATGAATGCTAAAGAACAGGTAATGGAGGGATTAAAAGTAATAGCCAATACATCCAAAAATATGGGGAATTATGAAGAAGCATTTAATTACTATGAAAGATACGCTGAATTACGGGACAGCATATTAAACGAAAAGAGCTCAAAACAAATTGCAGAGATAGAAACAAAATATAATGTAAGAGAAAAGGAAGCAGAATTAGAACTTCGTGAAACCGAACTGGCAAACCAGCGGACCGTACTTTTGGGAACCGCAATTATTTCGATCTTATTGATTGCCTTGCTGCTGCTTGCATATAGAAATATTAAGCAGAGAAAAAAAATTAACGATCAACTAAAGGAGCTTGACAAATCAAAATCGAGATTCTTTGCAAATATATCTCACGAGCTTAGAACACCGTTAACTTTAATTTTGGCACCGCTGCAAAAGCTTATTGAAAATACAAGGGATAAGTCAATTCTAAAAGAATTAAAACTCATGCATTCCAACAGTAATAAGCTGCTGAACTTAACCGAAGAAGTTATGGAATTATCAAAATTAGAGTCCGGTACAATTGAGCTTCACGAAAGCGCTGTCAACATTAACGATTTATGTAAAAGAATAATTTTCTCTTACCAGTCTTTGGCACAATTCAGGCAGTTGGTTTGCAAATATAATTTTAAACTTGACGACGATACAACCGTACTTCTTGATATAAATAAGTTTGAAAAAATTCTGAATAATTTAATTTCCAATGCATTTAAACATTCTCACTCCGGCGGGAAAATTACTTTGACCGTATCCCGATCAGAAGATACAATCCGGTTTTCCGTAAAGGATAAAGGTGAAGGAATACATCCCGATGATCTGCCCCATATTTTTAACCGCTATTACCAAACAGAAAGAAAAGATATGCCTGAAAGAGGTGGAGCCGGAATAGGTCTGGCGCTTGCAAACGAACTGGCAAAATTATTTAAAGGCAATATTGAAGTAAAAAGCGAATGGCAGAAAGGAAGCGAGTTTGTTTTATCAATTCCATTCAAAGAAGCACACAAAAAAATTGAACCTTCGCCGGATAAACTTTTTGAAGATACTGAATTTGAAAAACCGGGGCCTGTATATCAACCGTTATTTATTAACGGACAAAAACCAAAACTACTTATAGTTGAAGACAACATTGAAATGAGCCGGTATTTAATTGGTATTCTTGCCGATGATTATAATTGCAAACCCGCTCCCGACGGTAAAGAAGCATTAAACATAATGAAGAAAGAAAATTTTGATTTAATTATTTCCGATATAATGATGCCGAACATGGACGGGTTTGAATTCCGTGAAAACGTTATTGAAAATCCTGACTGGAAATTCACCCCGTTTATAATGCTTACTGCCCGCACACCCGAAGAAGATAAAATTAAAGGTTTTCAGCTTGGTGTTGATGATTACATTACAAAACCTTTTAATCCCCGCGAATTATTTGCAAGAATTCACAATCTTCTTAATAACAAAATTGAACGTGAAAAATGGATTATCGAAAATCCGGCTGAAGCTTTTGAAGATACTCAACTTTCGGCAGAAGAAAGTTTGATTTCTAAAGCTGAAGAAGCAGTAATGGAAAATTTAGATAATGTAAAATTTACTGCCTCGGAGCTCGCTGAAAAATTGTCTTATAGTCAAAGGCAACTTGAACGGCTGCTAAAAAAAATCACAGGACTTTCGCCAAATGCATTCATACGTGAAATACGCTTGAACAAAGCATATAAAATGCTTGAGAAGCGTCAATTCCAAACCGTGCTTGAAGTTTGTTACAACGTTGGATTTGAAAACCCATCTTATTTCAGTAAAAAATTTGCCGAACGTTTCGGCAAAAGACCTAGTGAATTATAAGCCGGCGGATCAAAACAGGCAGCTATTATAAGACAAAACGAAAAGATGGTTCAATATTTGAATTAAAATCGGTTGTAAAAAAGAAATCACCACTTGATGTTAAAGGTGTTAATATCAAATTTAGAGAAAGAAGAAATTATCGATATACTCAGTGAAGTAAGAAAGAGATAACGAGTAAAATATAAAGCAAAGTGCCAAGTGAATAAAAAGTGTGAGAAAATCCGAGTCACTAAACAAAATAAGAATCGCATTAAATCCCCATAGAAGAAGGGGGATGGTTTCGCATTTATCCCGCTTATACGCTTAATTGCGGGACAACAGAATTTTATCTGTAAATGGAAACAAAGTGGACATCCCGGTTCTTCGCATAAGCGTCAACTTAAGGTGCAATATTCATTTTTTTTTTGCAATAACCCCAACTTTCAAGTTGGGAAAAGATGATCGCAACACACAACTATGGGCTTTAGCCCAAACAGTTTATTGGACTAAAGTCCGAAAACTTGGGGATGATATTAACCTCCGGCATGAAGAGTGTGTTGCAGAACTCAATTAGGTGCTTCAATAGCCACGTGCTTCAGCACGTTGGAAATAATAAGAAACCGAATAGAATCCGGGCTTTAGCCCAAATATGAGAGAAAATTGGGCTAAAGCCCTGAGTTTTTGTTGAGACTTATTGTCCACGACCTGAAAGGTCGTGGCTATGATTATTTATTTTAGTTATGCAACACACCCTGAATGCCGGAGCTATTAAAACATTACATCATAGTTAAGTTGACGCCTATGCGGTTCTTCGGGATGAGCTTTAAGATTGGTCTGTAGTCCTAGTATTTTTTTTGCTCTTTTCCAGACTTGTCTGCCTTTGGCTGATAAAATTCTATAAAGTTAGACTAACTAATAAATTAAGATGAAAGTATGAAGAGAATAATATTATTACTTGCGGTAGTAACCTATTTACAGAGTTGCAAAACAAACATCAATGATCCGAATAATGAAAAATCAATTGAG
>JASFMY010000092.1:0-27601 GCA_050117315.1 Ignavibacteria bacterium | reverse complement strand
GCAGCATTTTTTCTCTTAATTCTCCCATTTTTACTCCTTTTTCTTTGTTGGTGATGAGAGAATATAAAAAAATACTCTTTCATTTTGTCAAAGAACATCTGCTGCCGCTTTGGCGGTTTCGTTCAATATTCTAACAAACGGAAAAACCAGCAGGTTATATAAAAAGTTGATTGACGCGAATAAAGCAATAGGAGTCTTCACTTGGTACAACACGTTTAAAGATGCCGGATTATTCCCGATTTATTCAAACCTGACTGGAGGTACAACACACGAAGAAGTAGAAAAAATAATTTTGGATGAAATAGAAAATATAAAAACAAACGGGGTAACAGAAGAAGAAGTTGAAAGGGCAATTAACAAGATAGTTGCTCAGACTACTTTTGGAAGGGACGGTTCATTTTCAATTGCTGCACAAATCAACGAAGCAATTGCAATAGGAGATTGGACTTCTTATGTAACATATCTTGACAATATAAAAAAGGTAACACCCGCTAGTGTAAAAAAAGTTGTTGAAAATTATCTAGTTGAAAACAAAAGTGTTACCGGTTATTTCATCCCGGAAAATGCCGGATCGGATGAGTCTTCTAAAAGTGCATCAATGCTTTATGGCTCTCATGATAAACTTTTTTATAGAAGCGGAAATGAGATTATTGAACTGCTAAATACCCCTGATGAAGTTCCTGAAGTCAACCCGTCGATAAATTCTACAGAGATAAACAGAAAAAATATAAACGGGATTGACGTTATCTCCGTAAAAACAGGAGTTAAGGATGTTGTAACATTTTCCGGGAGTTTCGTAGCCGGTGATTATTACAGTCCTGAGTCCAATTGTTCTATTGCAGATTTAACAGCACGTATGCTTGACAAAGGAACAACAAAGAATGACAAATTTGTTTTAGCCGAAAAGCTGGAAAATATAGGTGCAACATTATCGTTCGGAACGGGTAAACATACTGTTACTTTTAACGGCAAGTGTTTGAAGAAAGACCTTGAAACCGTCATCGGTTTATTGTCTGAACAATTGAGGTATCCTGCTTTTGATGAAAAAGAGTTTGAAAAATTAAAAACCCGTGTTTCAAATTCGTTAAAACAATTGCTTGAAAACACAAACATACGCGCTGATGTTGAATTAGACAGATTAATATTCCCTGAAGGACATCCGAATCATGTCCCATCAGTTCAAAAGTTAATTGACGATATTGAAAAAGCAAACCTGCAGGAAGTAAAAGATTTCTACAAAAAATATTACGGGCCAAAATCAATGATCTTTGTTGCCGTAGGTGATCTTGAAGAAGGTGCACTAAATAAATCTATAAAAAGATCATTCGACGGCTGGTCCGGAGGTTTTGAATCCCAAAATTTTGATATAGCGAAACCGCAGACAAAAGGAACTAAACATATTATAACAATTCCAGACAAAGCAAGTGTTACTTTGCTCATTGGGCAGACATCAACACTCAAAAAGTCCGACGAAGACTATTTGCCTCTGCATATAGGTATAAGCATTTTGGGAGGAAATTTTTCTGCAAGGTTAATGTCGATAATCAGGGATGACGAAGGTTTAACTTACGGTATTTCTTCATGGCACACAGATGATATCTACTCGGACGAAAGATGGCAGGTTCGGGGAGCCTTTAATCCTTCGCTTCTTAACAAGGGTTACGAATCGACAATGCGGGAACTAAAAAGGTGGGTTGACGAGGGAGTAACAGACCAGGAACTGAAAGACAGAAAGTCAACATTGATTGGTTCCTTTAAAGTAGAGCTTGCTACTACCGGCGGCATAGCAGGTCAAGTCTTAAGTTTTGTTCAACGCGGGTTTGATCCTGAATATATTTACGAATATCCAAAAGAAATTGAGAAAGTAACTCTTAGCCAGGTTAACGAGGCGATTAATAAATATATTAAATATGAAGACCTGGTGACAGTAATGGCCGGAAGTGTTGATGAAAACGGTAATCCTTTGAAGTAATTAGTAAATAGTAATTATCTTTAACTGCCCCATAAACACGGGGCAGGTTTAATCCTATATTATCATATAAATTCATTTTTTGCAGAGAGTTAATCTGTTATCGTTTTTCTTTTCTTCCTATTATCGTTACAGCCCGGAAAACTGTTTCAAAATTATTGTAACTTAGTACTGACTATTTTAAAAAAATTATCGACCTGTACGATATCTGTGAACATATACGATCTTAACTTTAAGAGCATATTTAAATTCTGGCTTCCTTTAATGGCAACGTGGTTGATGATGTCCGTGGAAGGCCCGTTTATTTCCGCGATAATAGCTAGAATGGCAGAGCCGAAATATAATTTAGCTGCCTATGGTGTTGCGTTTTCCTTTGCACTGATAGTTGAAGCCCCGGTAATAATGCTTATGAGTGCATCCACTGCGCTTGTTAAAAACAAAATTACCTTTAAGAAGCTTAGAAATTTTACGTACTTCCTGAATTTTTTAATTACGCTATTAATGCTGATAATGATCATTCCACCTGTATTTTATTTTATTACCCGGGACTTAATAGACCTGCCGGATAATGTAGTTCACTTAACACATCTGGCTTGTATAATTTTACTGCCCTGGCCGGGGACTATCGGTTACAGGAGGTTTTATCAAGGAATTTTAATTAAAAACAATTTAACTAAACGGGTCGCTTACGGTACGGTTATAAGGCTGTCATCCATGGCATTAACCGGGATGACATTTTATCTTTTCTTTGATGTACACGGAGTTGTGGTCGGTGCTGCCGCTTTATCTGTGGGTGTTACTATGGAAGCTCTTGCCAGTAAATTAATGGTAGTAGGAACATTAAAGAAAGTTTATAATGATAACTCAAGCAACGAAACAATTACTTACAAAGAAATCTATAATTTTTATTTGCCGTTGGCATTGACTTCTATGTTAACTTTAGGAGTTCATCCCATGGTTACCTTTTTTATAGGGCAAAGCAGGATGGCTTTAGAGTCGCTGGCTATTCTGCCTGTTCTAAATTCGTTAGTTTTTATTTTTAGATCAATCGGGCTTTCTTTCCAGGAAGTACCTATTGCCCTGCTTGGAGAAAGTTTCGAAGGTTATAAAGAATTAAAAAAATTTGGTGTTGTTATGGGAACTGCTGTAGTTATAATTTTTGGAGTAATTACACTTACACCCCTTTCAACTATCTGGTATCATAATGTGTCGGGTTTATCAATGGAATTGACTAACTTTGCTTCAGTACCGACAATTATTATGACACTAATGCCCGGATTAACTTTTTTGATTTCGTTTCAGCGTGCAATTCTTGTTGCGGCTCGTTCAACTAAACCGATTACAGCAGCTACTGCTATGGAGGTTATAGGTATTATCGGAATTTTGTTTATTTTAACTAATCTATTAGATTTTGTGGGTGTTATTGCAGCTACAACAGCTTTTATAACCGGCAGGCTTATGGCAAATATTTATTTGGTGTCGCCATATACAAAAATTGTAAAAACAAAAAACTAGTAGTCTTTTAGATGATTAACATAATTGATGTACATAAAACATTCGGCAGTAACAAAGTACTGAAAGGTGTAAACCTCGAAATTAAAGAAGGAAAAACCCTTGCGATTATCGGCAAAAGCGGGTGCGGTAAAAGTGTTTTGTTAAAACACATTGTCAGGTTGTTATTGCCGGACAAGGGTAAGGTTATTGTTGAAGGAAAAGATATATCCGAGTTGAACACAAAAGAATTGTATTCACTAAGAACTAGATTCGGTTTTTTGTTTCAAGGAGCTGCACTTTTTGATTCAATGACAGTTGAAGAAAACGTGAGCCTGCCCCTTGTAGAAAATAAAACTTCACTTTCATTAAAGGAAATAAATGCTAAGGTTGAAGAGAAACTTGAGTTGGTAGATTTGCCGGGAATACAAAAACTGAAACCGGCTGAACTTTCCGGCGGAATGAAAAAAAGAGTAAGCCTTGCAAGGTCTTTAATAACAGAGCCTGATTATATTTTATATGACGAACCCACTACCGGGCTTGACCCCGTAATGTCAGATTCAATAGATAATCTCATAAATTCATTAAACGAACAATTGAACGTAACTTCAATTGTGGTAACGCATGATATGTTCAGTGTTCAGAATGTTGCCGATAAAGTTGCAATGATGCATGACGGTAGAATATATTTTGAAGGAACAGTTAACGAAATAATAAACAGCAACGATGAAGTAATTAAGAACTTCATAAAAAGAACAGGGTTTAATGCCGAAAAAAATTAAATATGTCTGCACGAGCTGTGGTTATAATACTTTGCAGTGGATGGGCAAATGTCCCAACTGCAATACGTGGAATTCTCTAACCGAAGAAATTGAAGAGCCGAAAAAGAGAAAACAAAAGTTAAACGATTCTTTGGAAAGCGATACGATAAAATTAAACAACGTTGAGAATGCAGATGCTAAAAGATTACTAACGAGAATCAGTGAATTTGACCGCGTGCTCGGCGGTGGTTTTATTCCCGGTTCCGTTGTTCTTATAGGCGGCGACCCCGGCATTGGAAAATCTACATTGGTGCTGCAGATAGCTTCCAAAGTTGATACAAATGTTTTATATGTCACCGGCGAGGAATCATTACAGCAGTTAAGCTTAAGAGCAAGAAGGCTAAAGCTGAATACGGATAATATTGATGTAATAAATGAAACAGACCTTGAACTTATTTTAAGCGCAGTAAAGAAAATAAACCCGTCACTTGTTATAATTGATTCAATTCAAACAATGAATAATCCGGAACTGGAAAATGCAGCCGGAACGGTTTCACAAATTAGGGATTGTACAAATATTATAATGCAGGAAGCAAAAAAGAATGGGTTCACTGCAGTAATTATAGGGCATGTAACTAAAGAAGGCTTTATAGCAGGTCCGAAAGTCCTTGAGCATATTGTTGATACTGTGCTTCAGTTTGAAGGTGAAAATACAAATACATACAGAATATTAAGAGCAGCAAAAAACCGTTTCGGCAATACAAACGAGATCGGAATTTTTGAAATGCACGAAGACGGTTTGCATGAGGTTAAAAACCCGAGCCAGATTTTTATTAATGACCGGGAAACAAATTCAACTGGCTCTGTAATATCGGCAAGTATAGAAGGCACAAGGCCGGTACTAATGGAAATACAGGCTTTAGTAACCCCGTCGCATTACGGTAATCCGCAAAGGGTTGCAACAGGTTTTGATTATAGGAGATTATCCCTATTAATTGCAGTTCTTGAAAAAAGGGCGGGGTTGAAATTATCACAACAGAATGTATTTTTAAATATTGCCGGGGGACTTAAAATAAACGAACCCGCCGTAGATCTTGCAATCTGCTGCGCAATAGCTTCAAGTTACAAGGAAAGAAATGTAAAAGAAAAAAATGTAGTTATCGGTGAAGTAGGTTTAGGCGGTGAAATAAGAAACGTATCGTTCATAGAAAAAAGAATTAATGAGGCAGTCAAATTAGGGTTTGCAAACGTATTTGTCCCCAAGAAAAACAAAGAGTCGTTAAAAGTAAAGTTTGATATTAATATTGCCGGCATTGAAAACGTAAAAGAGGCAATAGACAAAATACTGGAATAGGCAAGCCGCAATTAAGCGGCTTGATAAGCTTTCTCAACTTCTTCTGCAATATCCTGCGAAATTAAAATTCTTCCGCATGATTCACAATTAAACATTTTCTTTGACTGACGGATTTCAATTTGCCTTTGAGGCGGTACAACGTTGTGGCAGCCGGAACATGCCGAACGTAGAATAGGAACAACACCTTTGCCTGCTTTTGCCTTCCTAATTCTCATATAAGAATTGTAATCCGGTTTCTTTACTTTCTTTGCAACTTTATCTCTTTCAATCTTGAGCTTATCTTCTTCTTTTTCATTTGATTTAATTATCTTCTTTAGTTCTTCTTCTTTTGTTTTAAGCTCATCATTTAATTCATCCAGCGCGGGTGTCAGCTCGTTAATTTCGATTTTTAATTTCTCCATCAACTCTTCCAGGGCAATATTTTCATTTTCAAATTTTTCAATACTTTCTTCGGAATGGTCTATTTCTTTTGTGAGCGCATCATACTCTTTATTGTTTCTTACTTTATATAACTGGGCTTTGTATTTTTTTAAATCGCTGTTTAATTTGGCAATTTCATTATCGTTATTTTTCCTTTTATCAACAGCCTCATCTTTTTCTTTTGTTTTAGCGTCGATAACTTCTTTCTTTTCGTTAATACGTCCCGTTAATTCATTAACTGCCAGCGGCAGGTCGCCTCTTAGTTCTTCCAACTGATCAAGCTTATCATCAATTAACTGAAGCTCATAAAGTATTTTTAGTCGATTAACCAATTTTTTAACTCCTTACATTTTGAAAAACTTAACAGGGTTTGTTGTCCCTTCAAATTTGTATACATTTATTTCGTCATCGTGATGTAAAAATTTTTCCAATTTTTTTTGAACGTTATTTAGAATGTTTATTTCCGTTTCATAATGCCCTGCATCTACAAATAATATTTTCCCGTTTGCTACTTCAAACGAATGATATTTTATATCGGCGGTTACAAAGGCATCCGCATCTTTTTGAATTGCTTTCTTAAGCAAATCAGAACCGCTGCCGCCGCATACTGCTACTTTACTAATCGAACCGTTTTTCCCGGTTGAATGTTTTACCGCTTCAATATTTAACGAACTGCATACATGCTTTAAAAACTCATCCGTGGTTAAAGGGTTTGTAAGATCACCTATTACACCATATCCATAATTAACATTTTCATTTTTCAGAGGGTAAATATCATAAGCAGGTTCTTCATAAGGATGCGAGGCTATTAAATTTTTTATAACTTTTTTTAACTTCCATGAATCAACCAAAACCTCTAACCTAACTTCGTTTACCTTTTCAAAGTTTTCTTTTTCGCCAATAACCGGGCTGCTGTTTTCCGATCCTTTAAATGTTCCGTATCCTTGAGAGCCATAACTGCAGTTGTCGTATTCTCCAATTATTCCGCCACCCGACTCAAAAATTGCATCCGCTACTTTATCAACACTTCCTTCGGGGACAAAAACAACCAGTTTAACTTGATTGCTGTCCTGGTTTACTAGGAACTTCCGGTTCTCCAATCCAAGTACGTTAGCTAGTTCGAAACTTACACCATCTTTTGTAAAGTCCAGGTTTGTATGTGCACTGTAAACAGTTATATCGTTTTTTATAATAGTTTCAACCAGTTGTGACTTTTCGTCTTTATCAAGATCAAGTTTTTTTATAGGATTAAAAATCAAAGGGTGGTGGGTAAAAATAAAATTGCAGTTTTTCGAAAGAGCTTCGTTTAGTACTTCTTTATTCAATTCAAGGGAGAGTAGGATATTTTTTATTTTTCTTTTAACCGAGCCTATCTGAAGCCCGGTGTTATCTCTCTCCCACGCGACTCCTGGGGGAGCCCAGTCCTCCATATATTTTATTAGATCAATACAGTGCATTATTAAAAAAAATGCACTTGAAGAATCAAGTGCATCTTATTGTGTCTCTAACTTTATTTGTGTTGCTGTTTTTAGCGCCAATATTTCCAAAACTTCCCAATCTTTTTTTAATTAGCTTTTTAATATAGTCTAAATCCAAATTATATTCAATAAGTTAATAATTGATTAATCTTGGACAGCCGGTTCAACCCACATGTTGTCTTCTTTAATCAATTCAATTAATTGGTCAACTGCAAGTTTGGACTCGATATTTCTTTTGACTACTTCTTTACCCCTGTATAAAGTAATTTTGCCGACTCCTGAACCGACGTAACCGTAATCTGCATCGGCCATTTCGCCGGGGCCATTAACGATACAGCCCATTATGCCTATTTTAACTCCTTTTAAGTGTCCGGTTCTGCTTCTTATTTTATTTGTTACTTCAACTAAATCGAACAAAGTTCTTCCGCAAGACGGGCAAGCAATATATTCCGTCTTTGATATTCTTACCCGCGCTGCCTGTAAAATTCCAAATGATATTGAATTTATAAATTCCAAATTATCGGCAGCGTCGTCAATCCATATCCCGTCTCCAAAGCCGTCGATAAAGAGTGACCCAAAGTCTGTTGCCGAATAAAGCATCAATTTATTTTCATCAAGGTTATCATAACTCCTTTTTATAATAATAGGATTTTTTATACCGTTATTTGCAAGTTCAATAAGTATCCTTCTGTGCTCAGCCATACCGTGAAGGTTATCTGTAACAATTACAAAAATAATTTTTTCATCATTGCTGATTTTTTCGAATTCATCACTTAATACATTTTCCAGACTCAAGTAAACAAAGTTCATTAGAAAAGATTTTTCCTCAACAGTGATATATTCATTAAGTGTATACAAAGGAAAGCCTTTGGATTTATCGGTTAAGGTTTTCCAATAATCAAAATCATAAACGGCTTTGCAGTTGTTGGGAATATCAAAATTGCATATGCTTTTACCGAAGTAAATAACATCAGCAGCAGTATCCGTGATATTCCATCTGTCAAGCTGCTGTGAATATTTTAGTCCAACCTTTTCAAAGGCAGGGTAGTCAACGTTTAACCTGCTGAAGTCTGCTACTACCTTAGGTGAATTTTTCCCGCCGAAGCTTGCTATTTGAAAGCTCTCTCTTTTTTGATAATCAAAAAGATTATAAGGCAGTTCTTCAACCGGAATAATCGATTCGTGTTTTTCTCTATTTTTGTACCTTCCGGCAAGCTCAATTGCAACAGGCGCTTCGTTTTCAGGTTCTTCGGTTAGCGAAACTCTAACGGTATCGCCTATTCCGTCTTCAAGCAGAGCGCCGATTCCCAAAGCAGATTTTATTCTTCCGTCTGCACCGTCGCCGGCTTCTGTTACCCCCAGATGAATAGGGTAGTTCATACCTTCTTCAATCATTTTATTTACAAGCAGACGGTAAGCTTCAACCATAACCTGGGTGTTACTTGCTTTCATAGACAGAACAATGTCATGATAATTATGATCTTCACATATTCTAATAAATTCCATTGCAGATTCAACCATTCCCAGGGGGGAATCGCCGTAGCGGCTCATAATTCTATCGGAGAGAGAACCGTGGTTGGTCCCTATTCTCATTGAGGTTCCGTATTCCTTGCAGACTTTTACAAGCGGAGAAAATTTTTCATAGATTCTTTCTATCTCGAAATTATACTGTTCATCACTGTATTCAATTATGTTAAACTTTTTTTTATCGGCGTAATTGCCGGGATTTACTCTAACTTTTTCAACTATCCGTGCTGCTACTTCGGCTGCGTTTGGTGTGAAATGAATATCGGCTATAAGAGGAACGTTAACTCCTCTTCTTCTTAGCTCATCTTTTATGTTTTGTAGATTTTTTGCCTCTTTAATACTGGGCGCAGTAATTCTAACATATTCACAGCCGGCTTCAACCATTCGTATCGTCTGCTCCGCAGTGGCAACAGTATTCATCGTATCTGTTGTGGTCATGGATTGAATACGTATCGGGTTTAATCCGCCAAGCGGAACGTCCCCAATTTTTACTTCCCTAGTTTTCCACCTTGAATATTCCGTTAAGCTGTTGCAGTATTTATTTAATGTTTCTACCATAAATTATTCTTTCTAAATAATGGATTTAAACAAGTATGAATATAAATAAGTTCTGAGTTAGAAATGATTATGATTGGATAAAATTTTTTCAACAACCGTTTCAGCAAATTCCTGGGCCGAATCCGGGTCGCGGCCGGTAATGACATTCCCGTCTACAACAACACTTTCATCCAGATAATTTGCACCGGTTTTGGTTAATTCTTTTTTATCTTCGGGAAAACATGTAGCGTTTTTATCCTGCAGCAAACCGGCTCTCGCAAAAATTACAGGTGCGCTGCATATGGCCGAAGTAATTTTTTTTGAGTTCGTAAATTTAATTGATGTATGTATTAGTTTCTTATTATTCCAGTAATTTTGGATCCCCGATCCGCCGATAACAACAATCGCACAAAAGTTTGCATGATTAATATTGTAAAGCATAATATCTGCTTTTACTTTTAGTCCCTTTTGTCCTGTGCATAAACCGTTTGCATCCGAAGCAATAAAAACTTTAAATTCTGCTTTTTCCAAAGCAGTTTTTACTGCCAAAAATTCGTTATCGCTAAAATTAACGGAAGAAATTACGATCAGTATGCTTTTTGATTTCAATCAATTTCCGGTTGTTTTATTAAGCGAAAATACGAAACGAAAAATTTACAGACAATTAACAGTTTTTTTTTATTATAAATTTATGTTTCAGATATTGGGAATACTTAATATCTTATGTTCCGCTAAAATAAACTTAGATAAATGCGTATATCAGAAGAAAAGATTGAGGAAATAAGACAGGCCGCAGACATAGTTGATACCATTTCAGGATATGTACAACTAAAAAAAAGAGGCAAAAACTATATTGGTTTGTGCCCTTTTCACAACGAAAAAACACCTTCATTTACCGTAAGCGGCGAAAAACAAATTTTTCATTGTTTCGGATGCCATGCAGGCGGCAATGTGTTTAAGTTTATAATGGATTATAAAAGCATTTCGTTTGTTGAAGCTGTTCAGGAAGTTGCCGAGCAGAACGGTATTAAAATAGAATTTGAGAGTAGATACAACCCCGAAGAACAATCCGAACAGGAAATACTTTACGACATTAATAAACAAGCAGGGCTTTACTTTTCAAACAACCTGCTGAAAAGCGATGAAGGTGCCGTTGCAAGAAATTATTTCAAGAACAGGAATGTAAAACTTCAGACTCAAAGAATTTTCGGGCTGGGTTATGCATTTAATGAATGGGAACATTTTTTACAATTTGCACGCGACAATAAAATTGACCTGCAGAAAGCAAAACAGCTCGGTTTAATTGATACAAGGGACAACGGTACGTACTACGATAAATATAGGGGAAGAATTATTTTCCCGATTTTTTCTACCAACGGAAGAGTAATTGCATTCGGCGGAAGAATTATTACCGGGCAGGAAAACACGGCAAAATATATCAACTCTCCCGAATCAATTGTTTATTCAAAACGAAGATCGCTTTACGGGCTTTATCATTCAAAAGAAGAAATCAGGAAACTTGATAAAGCTATTCTGGTAGAAGGTTATATGGATTTGATCTCTTTATACCAGGCGGGAATCAAACACGTTGTTGCTTCTTCGGGTACAAGTTTAACGGAAGACCAGGTAAAGCTTTTATCCCGCTTTACAAAAAACATTTCAATTCTTTTTGATGCCGATCCTGCCGGACAGAAAGCGGCTATGAGAAGCATTGAAATATTGTTGAAAGAAGATTTTGATGTTAAAGTTGTTGCGCTGCCCGACAACGAGGACCCGGATTCATTCGTCAATAAATACGGCAAGGACAAGTTCAATGAAGAAATAAACAAAGCAAAAAATTTTCTTGAACACCAGTTACACCAGTTTGAAAAAGACGGAATGCTTGAAGACCCCGTTAAACAGGCCGAAGCCGTAAGACAGCTAATTTCCTCTGCATCGTTAATTACAGATGAGCTTAAAAGGAATCTGCTGTTGAAATCTATTTCAAGAAAATTTAACCTGCGGGAAAAACTTATTGAAACCGAACTTGAAAAATTTTTGAAAAAAAATAAAAGAGAAGAAAACACAGGTGCTCAGAGAAGGCGTGTATTTAATAATGCTCAAGAGACCAATGCTGCAAAAACTGATAAAAGTGAAAATATGAGTTTTGAGTTGGAGCTGATAAAATTATTATTTGAAAACGATGAAGAAATTATCGGTTATATTTTTGACAACATTTTACCTGAAGAATTTGAAAACACCGTTACCCGTTCCATTGCAGAAATAGTCTATAATTGTTTTACAAACAATATTGTTTCCCCAGCAGGAATAATAGAAAAAATTGAAGATGAAGAATTAAAACAGTTTGTCTTTAAGCTTACAATCGAAAAAACTTCCATAAGTAAAAAGTGGGAAGAAATAGCGCACGAAGAGCCAACTGGAATTAAGCTGAAGCACTATACCTATGATTTAATAAAAAAGCATAAACTGAAAATTATTGATAAACAATTGCGTTCAAACAATTCCAGGTTAAAAGAAGATTTAAATGAAAATGAGCTGATGGAAATACTGCAACACAACAAAGAATTACAGAAAGAGAAAAAAGAATTAATTGAGAATAAAGAATTTACATCATTGAGCTGAGAATACTATGAAATTTAATCCAAGCATTTATGAGATAAACACAAGAGTATGGTTAAACAGGTTTAACTCGGAAAACAAAAAAGCAACACTGGATGATGTACCCTTAACTTATTGGGATGAGTTAAGGGAAAAAGGAATTGATTATGTATGGCTGATGGGTGTTTGGAAAACAAATCAAACAGCAATAGAAAAATACTGCTTTGAAGAAGGTCTTGTAAAAAGCTACTCTAAAGCCTTAAGGGACTGGAAAAAAGAAGATGTAATCGGGTCACCTTATTCGATTGATATTTACGATGTAAACCCCAGGGTAGGCAGTTTAAAGAGTATTCACCGGCTTAGGAAGGAACTAAACAAAAGGAATGTCAAACTGATATTGGACTTTGTGCCCAATCACTTCAGCGCTGAAAGCTCCCTGGTTAAAACCAAGCCGGACCTGTTTTTAAAAGTAAATAGGGAAAGGTTTGAAGAGGACAACCATACATACTTTAAGCCTGATGAAAATGTTGAAAACTATTTTGCACACGGCAGAGATCCGTTTTTCCCTGCATGGCAGGATACAATCCAAGTAAACTATTTTAGCATTCCGGCCCGCGAGTTTATGATAAAAATGTTGATAAACTTAACAAAATTTTGTGATGGTGTAAGATGCGACATGGCAATGCTTTCACTAAATAATGTTTTTAGGAATACGTGGGGCAATGTAGCGGAACAGAACAGCGCCGGAATAATAAAAGATGAATTTTGGAAGACAGCAATTGAAATACTAAAAAATGTTTGCCCCCAATTTATATTTCTCGCAGAAGCTTACTGGGGCCTGGAGTGGGAATTACAGCAGCAGGGTTTTGATTTTACTTATGATAAAAAGCTCACCGACAGATTAAAATCCGGCCCGGTACCGGATATAAACGATCACTTTCAAGCGGCTGAAGAATATCAAGAAAAATCCATCAGGTTTATTGAAAATCACGATGAAGAAAGAGCCGTTGCAAAATTAGGAGTTGAAAAATCTCTCGCAGCCGCGGTTATTATTAGTACGGTAAAGGGAATGCGCTTTTATTGTGACGGTCAGTTTGAAGGAAAAAAAATACGACTGCCTGTTCAACTCGGAAGTGAACCCAATGAAAAAACCAACGGATATGTTCAGTCCTTTTATAATAGACTGCTTAGAATTGCTAACAGAGATATCTTTAAGAAAGGGGAGTGGCAGTTAATTGAGCCGCTACCTGCTTCCGATAACAACGATAGTTATATCAATATTCTATGCTGGAAATGGAGTTATGAAAATGAGAACAGGCTGGTCGTTGTAAATTATTCCGGGACCCTCTCAATGTGCAGAATAAAATTTGAACTAAAAGGGTTCCCTGAAAAAATCAATCTGTATGACGAATTAAACGATGAAAATTATCCCAGATCAACTAATGAAATAAACACCAAAGGATTATATATAGAATTAAAGAACTACAGGTGCCATATATTCGCTTACTAAAATAAAGCTCCATGAAAGTTGCAGTAATAATACCGGCATATAACGAAGAAAAATCAATAGCCAAAGTTATAAACGACATTCCCAAAGAAAAAGTTGACGAAGTAATAGTTGTCAACAACAATTCAACCGACAATACCGTCAAAGAAGCGGAAAATGCAAGAGCCACAGTGCTGAACGAAACTTTTCAAGGATATGGTGCAGCATGTTTAACCGGGATAGAATACTGCAACAAGAATAATTTTGATATCATCGGTTTTGTTGATGGGGACTATAGCGATTATCCTGAAGAAATAATTCCAATGCTTGATTTGGTTATTGATGAAGGTTACGATTTTGTACTCGGCAGCAGGGTTATTGGGAAAAGAGAAGCCGGATCACTTCCCTTTCAATCCAGGGTTGGAAGTATTGTAGCAAGTTTTTTAATAAAGCTGTTCTGGAATTTTAAATACACAGATCTAGATCCCTTCCGTGTCATAAAAGCCGGAAAACTAAAGAGTTTAAATATGCAGGATAAGTGGTACGGTTGGACAGTTGAAATGCAGATAAAAGCAGCAAGAGAAAAATATAAAATAATAGAAATACCTGTCAGCTATAGGAAAAGAATCGGCAAAAGCAAAGTTACGGGGGCAATTAAGGGAACTGTAATGGCAAGCATTATCATACTAAGCACAATTTTTAAATACGCATTTAAGAAATAATTCTATATTCATAGAACAAATCACCTTCAAAAATTGTTTATTCGTAATTCTGTTACCCCAAAACGATTTATTATAAGTTAAATTATGATAAGATATTCAATTATAATACCGGTCTTAAACGAAGAGAAAAACCTCCCCAAACTATTTCAGAATCTAAATACTTTCGATGAAGCAAAAGAAATAATTGTGGTTGACGGCGGCAGCAATGATAAATCCGTTGTACTTGCAAGAACATATAAAGTAAAAGTTTATAAAGGTGTCCGGGGAAGAGGAAAACAGTTAAATCTAGGTGCAGAAAAAGCTGTCGGTGAAATTACAATTCTTCCCTCAAATGCTTAATTTTTAATTAAAAAAGCGTTTATTCTCGGAAACGCAGAAATAGCTACATTTTCATTAAAGTTTGATTCAGTTTTTACATGTTTTGGCGACCAGGTAATTATAACAAGAAAAGACTTCTTCAAGTCACTCAATAAGTTTCCCGATTACAGCATTATGGAAGACGTAGAGTTTTTAAGAAAAGCAAGAAAGAGAACCATGATACACAAACTACCTGCCTCTGCTATAACCTCGTCAAGAAGATTTGAGAAAAAAGGAATAATCAGAACACAACTGCTTAACGGATAGTATTTGGTACGATATCTAATGGGAGTAGACCCTGAAAAAATATATGCTAAATATTTCGATAACTAGAAACAGAATACCATATATGTCAGCTCATTTTATGAGAGGTATTAGTCATCGTCAAAAATGGTAAGTTCATCGCATTAATTTTAGGTTTCGCTTCCTTTTTAAGTAAATTTATTTTATTGAGCTAAAAAAGCAAATAGCCATTTAGTTGCATCTCTAATAATTTAAGAGTAGTTGCGCAGCATTTTATAAAATGCTTCTTTCTAAAAAATATAGAGGCCAAAAATGATCTTATACCTTCGTAAACCAGTAATAGCCTTTTTATTTTTCGCATATACTTTTACTATGGGGCAGGAATTTTCTAAAGGCTACATAAATCTTTCTTTAGACGACTGCATTAATATCGCCCTGGAAAATAATAAGCAGGTTGCAATTTCGCACTACGATGTTGAGATTGCATCGGCAAAATTAAACCAGGCAAGGTCAGGTAATTGGCCTTCACTCGGTCTTTCGTCCGTAGCTACCGTACTTGACGAAGACCCTGTAAATATTAACACTCCATTCACATTGGAATTTAATGATATATCGGTTGGCCCTATAAGCATTCCTTCATTACCTGTAAATGTGCCGGCACAAAAATTTGTTTTAAGGGATAACAAAAGCCTTCAAACGGATATAGACTTAATGTATCCTGTTTTTACCGGCGGTAAAATTTCTTCGTTAATAGACCAGGCCAAAAGTAACCTTGATATGATGCACAGCAGAAAAAGAAAGTCGGAACTTGATATAATTTACGAAACAAAAAAAATGTACTACACGGTTCTGCTTACCAATAAATTGTTGAATATTGGAGAAGAAGCACTTGAAAGATTAAAAGTAACACTGGAATTAACGGAAAACCTTTACCTGAACGGATCAGGAAGTATTACTAAAATTGATTTTCTGAAAAACAGCATGGCGGTGGAAAGCGCTAAATCAATAGTTTCAAGGCTGAAAGAAAATTATAATATCTCAAAAGAAGCACTGAAATTTACAGTAGGTCTTAGCTGGGAAGAATCAATTTCAATAGCTGAAGATGAGCTGCCCTTTACTCCTATTAACCGGGAGCTTAATGATTTAATAAAAGCGGCATATCAAAATAATCCTTCAATCCGGGAAGTTGACCACGGACTAAAAGTATTTGAATCTAAGATTAAAGAGGCACAAAGTGAATATTTCCCTAATATAGCTTTGTTGGGTAAATACACAAATATTATCAATTCACATGATTACGGTATAGTTTCCGAAGCTATGAAAAATAGGTGGATGATCGGGTTGGGAGTTAATATGAGTTTGTTTAACGGATTTAAAACTACGAATAAAGTTGACGAAGCCGAGGCGGGATTAAAACAATTAAATGCCCAAAAGCTTCTGCTGGGAAACGGAATTTCATTAAATATCCACAAATTGTATTATAAATTAAAAGGTGCAGAGGAAAGACAAAGCTCAACAGCGGGTGCAATGGAGTTTGCTGTTCAAAATAGAGAATTAACCGAAAGGGCTTACAAAAATAATCTGGTAGATATACAGGAGTTCATTACTGCTCAAATAATGGAATCAATAATGAAAGCGCAGTATCAAATTACACTTTTTGAAAAGGCAGATTTAACCGCCGAGATGGAAAAAGTATTGGGAAGAAATCTTGTAAACTGAATAAACAATATTCAAATAAGACATAAATAACTAAAATGAAATCCCCCCCCCAAATATTATCAGTTGCATTACTTTTAGGGGTACTACTATATACCCCGCCTCCAGGCCGTAACCATCAATCAAAAAAATCCGGTAGATCATACAATATTGGATTTTCTAAAAGAACTTTTTTTAATATGTCCGTACAGGATGGCAAGGCTGCTGTAAAACTAATAGCACTCAAAGTCCTTGAAATTCCAAATTTAGATTACTCTCCGAAAGTAACTGTCTTTGATAATTTGGAATCGTTAAAAAGAATAATAAAAAAAGACGATATAGATTTAATTGCATTAACATCTCCTGACTATTATGTGCTTAAAAACGAAATACAACTATTTCCGTTTTGCGTACCTGTTTTCTTTAATAAAACTCTATCAAAATTTGTTTTGCTGGCGAATAATAATGGGGAATCGGAAGATTTAGAAAAATTAAAAAACAAAAGAATAACAGTCTTTGCTAATTCAAAGTACAAGAATATTTATCCTCTATTATGGATCGATAATCTATTATTAAAAAAGTTTGGGCAAACAAGCGGTTCTTTCTTTTCGGAAATAAAAGTTGCTTCGAATGTTTCAGATGTAATATTGCCCGTTTTTTTTAATAAATACGATGCATGTATAGTCACCCAAGGCATGTTTGATATTCAGTCTGAATTAAACCCGCAGGTCGGTAATAATCTTAAAATTATAGAGGAGTCCGGCGAATACGTTGTTGCAGTATTTTGTTTTACAAGTGACAGAGACAAGGAATTAAATGAAAAAATTTTAAACGCTTTTTTAACATTGCATAAAACAAAACAAGGAAACCAATTACTATCTTTATTCAGGGTTGATAAACTAATACCTTTCCGTGAAGAGTATTTAAAGAATATGGGGAAGCTTATAAAAGAAAACAATGAATTAAAAAGGATATATAAAATTGGCAAGCAGTAATCTTTGTCAGCAGAACAAAGAACATAAAATATTTCAAAAAAAAAATTATTTTGTATGCTGAATTGTAAAATCACAAAAACGTTAGCATGCTTTTTTTTATTAAATATAGCAGCAGATTCTCTTCTCTATTCAATGCAAGATTCTACCGAAACAAAATATTTTAGATTTGCTTTTTCAAAACACATTTTTTTTGGAATAAATCTCAATGATGCAAGGCTTGCCCTCGGGTTATTACTTGATAAGTATATTGAATCCGAAGAAATTGACTATTCGTCAAACATTAGTATTTATTCCGATTGGAATGCAATAATTGAGGAACATAAAAAAGATCCCTTCGATGTAATATTTCTTCTTTCTTCCGAGTACTTACAGTTAAAAGAAAAGATTGAGCTGGAACCGATTCTTGCAAGTTCAAGGAGCAGTATGCCTTTTACACGCTACTACTTGGTGGTTAAAAAGGGCGGCGGTATAAAAAACATAAAAGATTTACAAAATAAAAGGATAGAATTATATTCAAACGATAACCCGAATATAAGTTTAACTTTTAGGGTGTTGGAAAGACTATGTGAAAATAACTTTAACAAAAAATCAAATAAAGTTTTTTCAAATATTGAAATTTCCGAAGACCCCCATAGTTCTTTATTAAAAGTTTTTTTCGGCAATTCAGATGCATGTATAATAGAAGATTTTCAATTTAGTGTAATAAGTGAATTAAACCCGCAGTTGCTTAATAGTTTAGATGTTTTATATAAATCGGAGAAGTTTGTTACAGGGGTCGCCTGCATAACACCATATAACACTGAAGTGGACTTATTCTTTAATAAAAGTATTCACATGCACGAAACTGTATACGGCAAACAATTTTTGAATGTTTTAAAAATCAACAGAGTGTTTAGGATATCCCCTGAGGATCTGGAAACAATTAAGGTTTTATTCACGGACAAAGATGATTAAAAATAATTTTTAATTTTTAAATCCATTTTATGAAACGTTACGATTTACAGATTCTTTTTTTATTTTATTTTATTTGTACAGTATCAAATTACGGGCAAAATTCAGATAACCTGAAAGATACTTTATGGATTGGAATTCCTTCAAGCTACCTGGATGCTACAATAAAAGAAAGAGATGCCAAAGCAGCATTTAAAATATGGACGGACTATTATTCGGGAAGTCTGGAAAAAAAATCAGATGTAAACATAGTAATGAAATTTATACTCTATGAGGGTAACAAAACAATAGAGAACGATATCATTTCTCAAAAACTGGATATTGTTAGTCTTCCTGTTTATGAATACTTTACCGGCAAGGGAATAGAAAACTATGAAGTCAAACTATCCGGATTGAGAAGCCAATCCAAGTTTACAAAATTTTTAATTATCATTAATACCGGTTCCGGAATAAAAACAATCAAAAATTTTTTAGATTTGGAGATTTATATTCCGTCCGGTGAAAAAAACAGCTTGATGATATTATGGCTAAAGAAAATACTATATGAAAATGGAGTTAACGCCGGAGGGAATTTATTAGATAAAATAACTACTGTTGATGATGAAAAAAAAATAATATACTCTGTTTTCTTTGATAAAAATAGAGCTGCAATAATAAGGAAAGATGTTTTGGAATTAGTTGCGGAATTAAATCCTCAGCTTAAAAAGAAAATCTATGTACTTGCAGAATCAGATAATTATATAGAAAACGTTACATTATTAAGAAAATCTTTATCTGATAAATTACGCCGGATTATTATCACAAATGCAACTAAATTTCATGAAACAACTAAAGAGCTTCAAATAATGAATTTATTTAAAGTGAATAAGCTTGTAGAAATTACCGGGGAAGAATTGCAAAGTTCGATTGAATTATTGAAGTATATTAAGTCATACGAAAAAAATATTAAATGAAAATATTTGTGTATTAACTTGAAAATTATAAAAGACAGCAAAATATTCAAAGGGGTTGCATTTAAATTTGCTATTGTATCCTGGATATTAATTATTGTTACCCTAACATTCTTTATAGCTTTCAGCCTGCCGTACCAGAGTGAGTTAATTATTGAAAGGATGGAAAACGAGGCTAAGGATATTACCTATTCAATCGTAAACGCAAACCAGTCTGCATTAATAACCGAAGAATATTCGTTTATAGTTGAGCAATGCCTGCAACTTGTAAAAGAAAGTAATTCAATAAAATATTTAGTCATTAATAAAAATGATGGCCTTTCACTTATATTTACAGAGGACGGCTGGAAGGTAGATACATTATCATACAGCCGTGAAAAGGAAAGCGAAAAAAAATTTGATTTTATCCATAGCAATATAGTTAATGACGATGTCTTCCATTATTCATATAACTATAATTATTCCGGGATTGATTGGGGCTGGATTTTTGTCGGACTTTCATTAGAGAATTATAATAAGGCACTTTTCAACCTTACACTAAGAACTATTTTAATAGCGCTAGTTCTTATCGTTTTCGGTTTTGTAACTTCAATTATTTTTACACGCAGGATAACTAATCCAATCAGAGTTTTAGACGGTATAACAAGGCAAGTTGCCGATGGAAACCTGAACGTAAAAGCAAATTTAACTACCAATGACGAGCTGCAGAATTTATCTGAGTCATTTAATTACATGACCAAATCATTAAAAACTGCAAAAGATACTTTAGAAAAAAGGGTTGAAGAAAGAACAGCAGAACTTGCTGAAACAAACGAAGCTTTAAAAAACGAAATTAAAGAACGACTTAAAATAGAAGAAGCATTAAATAAATATAATTTTAGGCTGGTAGTTTTACAGCAAATTTATAGGGGAATAATTAAAGCAAGATCCGTAAAAGACATTGCTCAAGAAACATTATTAAACCTGCATTCAAATTTTCTATCTTTTAAGAGGGCAAGCGTCTGTTTATACGATATTGAAAAAAATCTTGTTACCGTATTTTCAGTTTTCGAAGATAGTGAAAATAATGTTAAACATAATACCGAGTCATACCCGCTAAGCGATCTGACCATGGCTGCATCTTTTAATGAAAAAGGTTTTAGAATTGTTAATGATCTGGATGCTGTTGAAAATAAATCCAATGCTGAAAAAATGATTTATGAAATAGGCATTAGATCATATGCTACGTTTAAATTGATTTTTCAGGAAAAACTCATCGGTGAATTGAATATAGGGGACGGAGATAAAAAAAGATATTCCGAGGACGATATTAATATTGTTTTTGAAATCAGCAACACTTTAGCTGTAGCAATTGCCCAGGCATATTTACAGGAAAACATTAAGAAACATGCCGAAACCCTTCAAAAATCACTTAAAGAAAAATTGGTGCTGCTCAAGGAAGTTCACCACAGGGTTAAGAATAACTTGCAGGTAATATCCTCATTGCTCTATTTACAAGCTAAAAAAAGCTCCGATGAAAACGTTCTTAAAACTTTGCTGGATAGCCAGAATAGGGTTAAATCAATGGCTCTGGTACATGAAAAAATTTATAAATCAAGCGATTTCTCTAAAGTCGATGTTTCTGACTATATCAAAAGTTTGGCGGAAATAATTATCAGCTCGTTTAGTGAAACTTCGAAAAAGATTGATCTTATATTAACAACAGAGAGTATTTTTCTCCCGATTGATATTTCTATTCCGTTCGGGTTAATTGTAAACGAAGTTTTGACCAACATAGTTAAGCATGCATTTAAAGACCGGAAAAAAGGCAGTGTTAATATTAGTCTTGCTGAAGTTGGTGATAAAAAAATAATGCTGATAATTAAAGATGACGGTAAAGGCCTGCCCGAGGATTTTGAAGAAAAATCAAAATCTTCATTAGGCATGCAGCTTATACATAACCTGACATCACAAATTAACGGTGAAATGACTTATACCGATAAGAACGGTACCGAGCTTAAATTAATCTTTGAAAAACCCTTGATTCAAAATACTAACGAGACTGTTAACTGAAATAAAACCGTTCCGTCAAATTCATTACAATTAATTACCTGTTCATGTTATATATTTATTTTAATAAAGCTAATTAAATGTTGATGACTGATAATAATGCACTTATAAATTTTGTTAAATATCCTGAATTGGGAAATGTAAAAACCAGGTTGGCTTCTTCTCTTGGGAATGATTTTGCTTATCAATTTTACAACGAATGCTGCAAATACATTTTTGAACTTGGTGAGAAGATCCAGAGCGACCTTTTGAAGTGTTTTATTTTTTATACCGGTACTTCAGACAAAAAATTAATTCAAAATTGGGTAGGGAAAAATTTTGAATTTGTTGAACAATCCGGTAAAAATCTTGGAGAGAAAATGTTTAACTCATTTGATTTTGTTTTAAACTCAGGTTTTTACGGAGACGTAATAATTGGCAGCGACATACCCGAGATATTAATGGAAAACATATAAATAATGCCATAAACTGTTTGCAAAATTATGATTGTGTAATATCACCCTCGGACGACGGCGGTTACTGTTTACTCGGGTTAAGAAAATTAAACAAAACTCTTTTTGAAAATATTACATGGAGCACTTCAACAGTATACCGGGAAACACTCAAACGAATTAGATCAATCACAAAAAACTATAAGATATTAACTTCTCTTAACGATATAGATACCGAGGAAGAATTAATGAATTGGCTGAACAATAAACAAAAAGGAAACAAAGAATTAAAAAAATTGTTAGCAATTTACTCTCAAATATGAAATGAAGTTAATAGTTATGATGAAGCCATTTATAAATATATTTTTTTCTTTTCAATCATGTTGGCACAGAGCAATAAGCATGAGCTCTTCACTACAATACTTAATAAATATGTAAAAGACGGTTTGGTAAATTACCGGGAATTAAAAGACGACGCTGTTTTTAATAAATATATTGAAATACTTGAAAATACCGAGCCCAGTAATTTAATTAATAGAAACGAAAAACTTGCTTTCTGGATTAATGTGTATAATGCTTTTACATTAAAAATTATTGTTGACAATTATCCGCTTGAAAGTATTAACGATCTGCATATCGGCGGGTTAATTATGGGTACGGTTTTAGGAACTACAATTTGGGATGATGATTTCATTTCAATTAACGGGAAGAAATATTCTCTAAATAATATTGATAAGTGGAAAATTGATTATCTTAGCTACAATTGGAAATTGAATGAAATTAATTCAGCTGCTGAAAAATAATATTTTGTTATAATTTCGTGATGAATTTTTGTGTACGTGTATTTATTCTCTTATAAACTTTTCAAATAATTATTCACTTTTTGCAAACTAAACCTAAACGAGACTACAATGGAAACATATTATAACCCTGCATATCTGCCAAAATTCGGTGAAACGTTGGCCGATGTTAATGAACAGCTTAAAATAATAAATCTGCCCGGAGAATTTGCCTTTCTTTGAGGAGAAGTATAAAGAGACAGGGGAAGATGAACTAAAGGCGGGAGAAATAGAGATATTTCAAATGAATCTCGGTAAAATGTGTAACCAGGTCTGTAAAGATTGCCACGTAGACGCCGGCCCCGACAGAAAAGAAATAATGACCAGAGAAATAATGCGGCTTTGTTTGGAGGCTTTATCTAAAACAGATATTCCTAGTATAACGTTCCATAGATATGCTTGAATAATGAATATCAATATGTATATTAAGGTCAATCATTCAATAGGAGGATTGCTCATGCCATTCCAGCGACAAAGACCAGATTTAGTACTAACCGATGAAGATACTAAAAAGCTACAAACTATATCAAACTCACGCAAAGAACCATTTGAAAAGGTTAGACGTGCCAAAATGTTACTTGCATATTCGAAAAACTATTCGATAAATTCAATAGCAAAAACAATAGGAGTCTCACGACCAACGGTAGAAAAATGTGTAGATAAAGCCTTAAGTGGTGGAGTAGAGATGGCATTATCTGATCTAAAAAGAAAAGGTGCTCAACCATCAATAACCGCCGATTCAAAAATATGGGTAGTCAACCTAGCCTGCATAAAGCCCAAAACTCTGGGCTTATCTTCAGAACTATGGACAATAAGCCAGTTAGCAAGTTATGTTCGAAAAAAATGTGAAACTGCCGGTCATAAATGCTTAATTAAAGCCGGGAAAAGTACAATATATAGAATATTAAACGAAGCTTCGATAAAACCACACAAAATTCAATACTATTTAGAAAAACGAGACCCTGAATTTGAAGAAAAAATGGCTCAGGTATTATATGTATATAAAGAAATTGAAATACTCAACAAAAAATTAGAAAATGATGAAATCCAACAGAATTTTACAACACTTTCATATGATGAAAAACCAGGTATACAGGCAATCGAAAACATGGCAGCTGATCTATCACCTCTTGTAGGTAAAAGATCAACTTGGGGGCGCGACTATGAGTACCGTCGTCATGGAACCTTAAGTCTATTAGCCGGAATAGATTTACATGACGGCAGAGTAATAGGACTTGTTCGCCACAGACATAGAAGTCGTGAGTTTATTGAGTTTTTAGAAAAAGTGGACTCGCAATATCCAAAAGATTGGAAGTTGCGGATAATATTAGATAATCATTCTTCCCACATATCAAAAGAAACTATGAGTGCACTATCAAAGTATCCAAATAGATTTGAATTTATTTTTACACCAAAACATGGTTCATGGTTGAATTTAATTGAAATGTTTTTCAGTAAAATGTCGAGATCATTTCTTCGTGCAATTAGAGTGAAATCTAAAGATGAATTAAAAGATAGAATTATCAAATACTTAGATGAAATAAATATTGATCCGGTTGTCTTCAGATGGAAATACAAATTAGATGAAATATTGGTTTAATTCTAATTGTATATGTATTTCTGGAACGATAGACTAGGCGGTGCTCCGGAAATGGATCCTGATTTTAAATGGTTTGTAGAGGAAGTTAAAAAGCTGGCCAAACATATAATGGTCAGGTCTAATTTAACAATACTGGTGGCAAACGGGTTCGAAGATTATGCAGTGTTCATGGCAAAAAACAAGGTGGAGATAATTTCGTCACTTCCTTATTACAGGGCTTCATATACCGATAAACAAAGGGGTGAAGGAGTTTTCGAAAAATCAATTTCCGCAATAAAAAAACTAAATGAACTGGGGTATGCAAAAAAGGCTCGGATTTGATATTCAACCTGGTATACAATCCTGTCGGAGCATTTCTGCCGCCTTCGCAATCCGGTTTGGAAAAAGATTACAAGCACGAGTTGAAAAATAAATACGATGTTGAGTTTAACAATCTTTTTACAATAACAAACATGCCGATAAGCCGTTACCTGGATTATTTGATTGCATCGGGTAATTATGAAAGCTACATGAATAAACTGGTTGAATCATTTAACCCGCCGCCGCGTTGAACGTTATGTGTAAAAATACTTTATCAATCGGGTGGGACGGTTATTTATACGACTGCGATTTTAATCAGATGCTTGAAATGAGGGTCAACCACGGTGCGCCAAAACATATTAGTAAATTTGATACTGAAAAACTTAAAGGAAAAAAAATTGTAACCGGTCAGCATTGTTACGGCTGCACAGTAGGTGCCGATTCAAGCTGCGGTGGTGTAACTGCATAAGCATCATCTTTAAAAATATTATGATCAAAATAGATCAGGCAATTTTTACTAATGAACAATCATAACAATAGTTAAATTGTTCAATGGTCATATTGTTGGGACAAGCTTTTAGAGCAATTAAACAACCTGTCCGTCGAAGTCCGTTTTGAGGACGTAGTCGGGATGCGTCAAGGGCACAGATATAAAATAAAACACTTTTTACTTTTATCCTTTATCTTTCTTTCCTCCCAGGCTATTGCTTTTAACTCTTTGTTTTTCAATTATTATCAATCTGCTTGCCTTGATAATCGGTGAAAAGTTAATAAGATCAACATACTTCTAAAGTTAGAATTTCAAAAAAAATAATTGTTTGTCGAAAAATTACTTGTTATATCAAAATATTCATGAAAAATTATCACAGTAGGTGTTGACATGAAGAACAATTCACACTATATTAAGGCACATTTGACAACGATTCAAGAATAGATTATGGATTTAATTGACAAAAAAATATTGAAGCTTTTGCAAGAAAACAGTCGCATAAGCAACTCTGAAATTGCCCGGCAAATTGGAATGGTGCCTTCTGGGGTTCTGGAGAGAATACGTAAGCTTGAAGAGAACGGCTATATAAAAAACTATACTACCACGGTCAATCCTGAAAAAATAAATCTCGGTTTACTTGCTTTTGTTTTTGTTCGCACAGATGATATTGCAGGAGAATGGAGTACTGCCGATGAATTATCAAAACTTGATGAGATTATGGAACTGCATCACGTTGCAGGTGAAGATTGTTATTTATTAAAAGTTAGAATGGCGAACAACAAGGCTTTAGCAGATTTTATGCGTGAGAAGCTTACACGTATCAAAAATATTAAATCTACAAGGACGGTAATTGTGCTGGACACTGTTAAAGAGACGTCAAAAATAAAATTACCGGAAATAGAATAAAAGAGATTTTAATGAGAGACGGAAGACCTTTACTGACAAAAACAGATAATCCCCCTGCTTTAAAAGTTGCCCTGGCGTTCAGTGCAATTTATTTGGTATGGGGATCAACCTACCTAGCAATACGTTATGCTGTTGAAACAATACCGCCTTTTGCAATGGGAGGCGTTAGATTTTTGGTTGCGGGATTAATTCTGATAGCCGTTAATTATTTTAAAGGTGCAAAAGGACCGACAAAAAAAGATTGGAAGATTGCAACTATAACCGGAGGATTAATGTTCGGCGGTGGCAATGGGGCAGTGATATGGGTATCTCAATTTATGCCTTCAAGTTTAACGGCAATTGTAATTGCAACAATTCCCATATGGATAATTTTAATCCACTGGATGCAGTCAAAAGATAATAAGCCGGATAACTTAACAATAATAGGTGTGATAGTTGGAATTGCCGGTGTAGCATTATTAACCGAAATTGAAGAAAGTGTATTGATTAACGGAAATAAATTCGGAGGTTCGGTAATTTTAGGTATGGTTGTTTTAGTTTCAGGGGCAATATGCTGGTCTTTCGGGTCATTGTATATGCGCAATGCCAAAACAGGTGTCCCTTTATTTTACCTTGCTGGTATGCAGGCATTTGCCGGCGGGATTTTTTTATTAATTATAAGCTTAATCAGCGGCGAATTATTTTCTGTTGATACGGTACATTTTTCATTTTTGTCAATCCTTTCAATTATTTACTTAATAATTTTCGGAAGTTTTATTGCTTACACATCCTATGTGTGGCTGCTTAAGGTAAGTACTCCAGCAAAGGTGAGTACATACGCATATTTTAATCCCCTTGTCGCCATATTGCTTGGTTCATTAATTGCCGACGAGGTTTTAACAGTGCATATGTATATTGGCAGCGCAGCTATTCTAATTTCTATTTTGCTGATAAACAAACCATGGAAGCAATTGAAACTACTCAAGTAATAATTTACCTTTTTCCCACTGCCGAAACCAATCAAGTTTCTGCAAAATAAAAAGTCAGTCATTTCGAATCCCGCAGAGCTCATAGGCGTCAATTTAACTATGAATGTAGTGTTTCTCATAGCTCCGGCATTTAAGAGTGTGTTGCATAACTCAATTAGGTGGTTCAATAGCCACGTGCTTCAGCACGTTGGAAATAAGAAACCGAATAGAGTCTGGGCTTTAGCCCAAAAAAAACTAATGATTTGGGCTATCCGAAGGATCCCTTACCGGGAAAGCCCATAGTTGCGTGTGTCAATCATCCTTTCCCCAACTTAGCCCCGTAGGGATTCATTATGAAAAAGTTGGGGCTATTGCTAATATCTCGTTGAACGAAACCGCCAAAGCGGCAGCAGATGTTCTTTGACAAAATGAAAGAGTATTTTTTTATATTCTCTCATCACCAACAAAGAAAAAGGAGTAAAAATGGGAGAATTAAGAGAAAAAA
>JASFMY010000091.1:0-27979 GCA_050117315.1 Ignavibacteria bacterium | reverse complement strand
AAGATCAAAAAGGAATCATTAAATAAAATAGAAACCGTATTAAATCCCCATAGAATAAGGAGATGGTTTCGCACAACAGAATTTTATCTGTAAATGACATAATATAGCTTTAGCCGCCTTTATATTTTTTTTGTCATTTCCAGATAAAATTCTTTAAAGTTCTGTTTATTTACTCGTTTGGAATGCACGTAAGTCAATGGATTATGAACACATTTATAAATGGCTGCATATAATTGAAGCTTTTGGAGAAAACAGTCCTGTAATAATAGTTATGTCTAAGTACCGGGAAAGAAACGACGATTTGAATATGAGTGATTTAAGAAAAAGGTTTCCTCAAATAGTTGAATTTGTAAAGGTCGACAGCAAAGACGGGCATGGAATAAAAGAGCTGAAGGATCAGATTAGCGAAATAGCCTGGAAACTGCCTCAAATGAATGAACCATGGCCTTCTTCATGGGTTAAGGTGAGAACAAAATTAGAAAGTGAAACAAGGAAATGGATTAAGTACAATGAATATCTAAAATTATGCGAAGAAGAAAAAATAGAAAAAGACGGAGCTGAAACTTTATGTAATTATCTTCACGATCTGGGAATAATATTATGCTTCCGTGACAATATGCTTCTTAAGAATATTGTAATCCGTGATCCTGAATGGGCTACTGATGCTGTGTATAAAATTCTTGATACACAATCAGTAAAGGATAGAGACGGAGTATTACAGCATACAGAATTAAATAAGATTTGGAACAGTGATATTTATCCTGAGAATGTATATGCAATGCTGCTGGAACTAATGAATAGATTTGAATTAGCTTATGAATTGCCCGATAAACAAAGTCATTTGGTTGCGGAATTGCTTCCCAAAACAGAACCGGTTTTTGATTGGAATGAAAATAGCAATCTTAAGTTTTTCTATAAATATGATTTTTTGCCTGCAGGGATAATTACAAGATTTATTGTAAGAACTCACGAAGAACTTGAGTTTAAAGAAGATGGAAAACATCTTTGCTGGCGCGAGGGGGCAATGCTGTCAAGGGACGGAGCCCGGGCTTTTGTTAAACAATGGACAAATGAAAAATGTATTGAAATAAAAATTGACGGAAGTGACAAAAGCAAAAGAGAATTGCTTTCAATTATTCGTTACCATTTTGATCGTATTAATAAATCTATTAAAAAAGTCAAAATCACTAAAGAGATACCCTGTAATTGTTCTGACGATTGTCCTAAGAAATGGGATTATGATAATCTTATAAAACTTGAAAGAAAAAATATTGCTGAAATAATTTGTGATGCCACGGGGGAGAAAGTTTCAATTCAATTACTGCTTGATGGTTATGAGTCTTTTTGGGAAAGGCAAAAAAAAGATAAAGAGAATGAACAATATATTGAAAGAGGATTTGAACCAAAGATTGACAAAGAAAAGACAATAGAAAAACAGGTTGAAAAAAAAGATAAGTCTTTTTTCAGTATCTTTTGGAAAATTATACTTGGTTTAATAGTATTAATAGGTGGAATTTGGACAGTGATACAAATTATCGAAAGCGATACTTTTAAAGAGTTAATTCAATAATTAAATTATTTCCCTATCCTGGTTACTTTTAAAATACTTACTATCAACAATAAAACTCCGAACCATTGAATCAAACTCAAAATATTATCCCTTATAAAATACTCAAGCACAATTGCCGTTAAAGGAAACGCAAGTTCACAGATTGTAGCAACAGAAGCGGAAATATTTTTTAAACCATAGTAATAAAGAAAAATTGCAAGTCCGCCGCTCGTAAAAGCAATTATGAAAAATATCATCCACTGATGATTTGAAACCGTCCCGAATGAATTTATATCCCCAATACTGCCGGCAATAATTAAAAGGATAACTGCCGAGAAGATAAATCTTAGATAAGTGCCTAACCCGTAATCAACATTTCTTAATGCTCTTTTACTGAATACTGTAGACGATGCAAAACTGAAAGCTGCAATTAAAGAGAATAAAGCTGCTTCGGCAGTTTTGTCTCCCGTGTTCAAGTTTACAAGGTTATCACCGAAGGTCATAACATATGCGCCTATAACAGCCGTAGAAGCCCATATAAAAAACTTTTTAGGGAGTTTTTCTTTCAACAAGATGTTGGCTAAAATTAATGCAAATACCGGCTGAAGCTTTTGAATCAAGACTACGATTGATAGGTTTACAAAATTTACATAGAATAAACTTTTTGTTATTGCCAGTGTTCCAATTGCCCCGCCGAACAAGGCAACCCCGGCAAAAGAAAGCCAGTCTTTTGTCTTTAAATTTTTAAGCGCCCGGATTTTAGTTAAATAAAACGGCGACAATAATAGTGCAACAATTGTACTTTCAACAAATACAACCAAGGTAACCGGCAATGAATACAATTCGGGGCGAAGCACAATCCCGTCAATTCCCCAAAAAGAAGCTGCAATTATAACAAAAAGAGGAGCAAATTTTTTCAATTATGGAACCGTAAATTTATTTGTTTGTTTTATATTAGTAAAAATAAGAAGCACAATATACTTAATAGAAGAAACAATATTGTAAAATTAACCTTAGGTTTTAATTAAAGTAATTCTCATCTTTTTAATAAAAATTCAAGAAAGGATCTAAGTATGAGCGATATATCATCAAGAGGGTATATAAATTCTGATGTATTAGTTTCCACCGATTGGGTAGCAGAAAATCTTAATAACGAAAATATCCGGGTTGTGGAATCGAACGAAGACCCGCTGTTATATCCATCAGGGCATATTCCCGGGGCTGTTCAGATTGATTGGACAATAGATCTTAATGATCAGCTTATTAGAGACTATTTGCAAAAAGAAGATTTTGAATATCTGTTAAGAAAGAACGGTATATCTGAAAATACTACAGTTGTCTTTTACGGAGATAAAAACAATTGGTGGGCTTGTTATGCTTTTTGGGTATTCCAGTTGTTCGGCTTCACAAATGCAAAGATTATGGACGGCGGAAGACTTAAATGGGTTAGGGAGAATAGAGACTTAACTAAAGATGCTCCTTCGTACACCAAAATAACCTATACTGCACCTAATAGAGATGACGATAAAGTAAGAGCATTCCGTGATGAAGTATTAAATCATGTTCAAACCGGTCTGCCGCTTGTTGATGTTAGAAGCCCTCAAGAATTTAGCGGTGAAAGATTGCATATGCCTGACTATCCCAACGAAGGCGCTTTAAGAGGCGGACATATTCCGGGGGCGGTAAATGTTCCATGGGCATCTACTATAAATACAAGCGACGGCACTTTTAAAACCGCGGAGGAGTTAAGACACATTTATGAAGTTGAGCAGCACTTACAGCCTGAAGATGAAATTATTACTTATTGCAGGATAGGTGAAAGAAGCAGTCATACATGGTTTGTGCTAACTTATTTACTCGGTTATAAAAATGTTAAAAACTACGACGGAAGCTGGACCGAGTGGGGGAACCTTGTTGGTGTGCCGATTGCCAAGTAGTCTCTAAAAAAATTATTACCAATATGTTGTTCGTGTTATGTTATTACTGCAAATTTCTAACTGATAACAGTAAATAAAAAAATGATTTTAGATGAACAAATACCCTAAAAAACTTCAAAATATAGTTGACGAACTTTCATTTTTTACAGATCAAAATGATAGGATAAGCCTGCTAATTGATTACGCTGAGAAGTATAAACCTGTGCCGGAAGAAATTGCAGTAAAACCTTATTCCGAAGAACACAAAGTAGACTACTGTGAAAGCGAAGCTTATGTTTGGGTAAAGCGAAGTGATAATGGAACGATCAAACTTTACTTTGCTGTTGAAAATCCGCAGGGTGTTTCTGCAAAAGCATTAGCAGCAATTTTAGACGAAGGGCTGTCCGGTGAAACTGCTGAAAATATTTTAAGTGTAACCACGGATGTTGTTTTTGATATATTCGGACAAAAGCTTTCAATGGGGAAAAATCTTGGGCTTACCGGGATTCTTCAACTTGTACAGCGGGAAGTAAAAAAGGTTGTATAGTTGTGGTTTAGAAACGACAAGGATGTTTGTTAACATAATAAAATATAAAAGGTGAAGACAATGAAAAGGGTATTATTACCAATTGCATTCTCGGTTATTATCTTATGCGGATGCAGCAGCGAATCTATAATTAGCAACTGGAACAACAATCAAATCGAAGTAGACGGCAATTATGAAGAATGGGGTAAAAACATCAAATATTTTGAAGATGGAAAAATTGCTTTTGGTGCCGTGAACGATGCACAATATTTATACTTATGTGTTTTATCAAGAGATCAGTCTACAATAATGAATATGATGACAGGATTAAATATCTGGCTAAACCCTGTTGATGGCGGTAATAAGATTGGTATTAAATACCCTGTTAAAGGAGAAAGGGGAGAAGCGGACTTTAACCCTCAAATGAGAGATCGTAGCCAGGGAAGTCAAAATCAGGAACGCAAAAATCCAAGTGAAATGCTTAAAGAAAGATTAGCAGAACAGGATGAAGCGTTCATAGTTAATGAAAAAGGTCTCTCGTTATCTTCTATTAAGCTCTATGAAATCGGCGATGGTTTTCTAATTAGGTCTAACTATGAAGATTATCAATTTGTTTATGAATTAAGAATCCCGTTGGAAACTACTGATGCTTATCCGGTATTGACAGCAAACGCCGGTGAAAGAGTTGAGATAAATATAGAAACTGATGATATGAGTAAATCCGGTAGTGATAACGGACCGCCTTCGTCACCAGGTGGTTCCGGGAGCAGAATGCCCCCAGGAGGACCTGGTGGTGGTATGGGCGGTGGAAGAGGCCTGGGAGGAGGAATGGGTGGTCCCGGTGGAAATATGACGGAGCAGCTTGAATTGGAGCTTACAGTTGTTCTTGCCGCAGAAAATTAATTTATGTGTTTATGTCTCTAACCATAACCTCCGGGGTTCACAGCACCTCGGAGGTTGGTGCCAACCTAGATTTTTGCCGGAGCTTCTTCAAGGTCGCCAATAAGATCATGAACATCATCAATTCCTATTGAAAATCTAATCAAGTTTTTATATTTCAAAGAAGGCTGTTATTCCGGTCATTCCTGAGGAAAACAGTTTCGCATCTTTTCCTTTCGATTCAAGAATAGTATTTATCGAAATATTGTTTTTCAATTGAATCACCGGATACATAGTTATTAAAAGAATGTAATATTCAAAGAGATTAAATGGGAGATAGATTTTATGATTATTTATGACATGTTTTTAAAATGCTCAAAAAAGATACGCCGGTGAACGGGTAGGTATTTCATTATTTGATTTTCCTTAATATTATTTTTAAATCTTTTTCTTAAATTTAAGCTCAATAAAAAAGGTTTATTATGGAACTGGCTATTGTAGAAGGTACTATTGTCAGTACTGCCAAAGTGGAAAGACTAAAAGGATACAAACTCTTACTGGTTAATTTGCTTACAGGTGCAATGAAAAAAACAGATAATTTTCTTGTTGCTGTTGACTCGGTAGGTGCAGGAAAAGGGGAAGTAGTTATAGTTGTAAGGGGAAGTTCGGCAAGGCAGACTGATAAAATGGCAAATGTACCGACAGATTCAAGTATTGTTGCAATTGTAGATTCAATTGAGCATAAAGGTGATATCATTTTTGATAAACAAAATCCCGGTGAGTATTTAAAGTGAAACTGGGCATTGTTACTGGGAAAGTCTGGGCGACTGTTAAAGACCCTCAGTTAGAGGGTGTAAAACTTTTTATTATACAGCCGATTGATGAACATAAAAATCCTGTTGGTAAAGAAATAGTAGCTGTAGATACTTACGGTGCAAGAGAAGACGACGTTGTTTTTTGGGTTGGCGGAAGAGAAGCTACACGCGGTATTGAAGGGAGGCTGTTTCCGAGTGATGCAACTATACTGGGTTTGGCCGACAGGCTTGACGTAAAGGAAGAAATATAATGGTACTGGGTAAAGTGGTCGGCAGTATTGTTTCAACAATAAAACATGATGTTTTGCATTCACGAAAGTTATTAATTATAAAACCTATTACCCCTCAGGGGGAATTTATGAAAGGTGCAATGGTAGCTGTTGACACTGTTGATGCCGGCGAGGGGGATACCGTAATTGTTTCTTCCGAGGGAAAAGCAGCAAAAGAAATTCTAGAATTTAACAAGCTTGAACCTCTGCGCAGCCTTGTAGTTGGTGTAGTAGATGAAATAAAGTAAATTAGATGAGAAACCTATCGCTACTGTAGAGCATTGACAGGGTAGAATTAAAACGGAAAATCTTCGTCTATGTTGATCTCTTCAAGCTTTTCCTGTTTGGGTCTTTTAGCTAATTGATGAATTGAGTTACCATCAACATAAATTGCTTTATAAGGAATTGTAGGGCAAGCATACTCACATGCACCGCAGCCAATACATAATTCTTCATCTACTTTCGGTTCTCTTAAATTATCTTTGTTAATAAATGTTTCAACGGCTTTTGTCGGGCAGTGTTCGGAGCATGCGGCGCAGTCTGATTTTTGAGTTACTACAACGCAGTTGTCTCTTACAAACTTTGCTTTACCTATTTGAATAAGTTTTTTATCTTCAAGCTTTTTCGGAAGTATTGCGCCGGTAGGGCAAACCTCCCCGCATTTAATGCAATCGTAATTACAGAAACCTGTTCTGTTGTTTAGGTGTGGCATTAAAATTCCGTCAAGCCCATACTGAAAAAGAGAAGGTTGCAAAACCTGGGTGGGACAGGTACTCACACACATTTCACATGCTATACATTTGCTTGTGAAATTATCTATGCTTATTGAACCCGGAGGAGATACCGGGAATTTTTTTTCTTCAGGAATTTTATTTTTTACATATACTTTAACTTCGTTTTGCGATAGCAATTTATTTGTTAAAAAAGTAGAAAGTGAAATTGCAGAGATTAAAAAATTTCTTCTATTGTATCCCACTGTTGGCTCAGCGGCTGTCCTTTTTAATGAATTTTTATAAACCAATCCTGCAGACGGACAAGCATTTAAGCAGTTAAAGCATGAAACGCATCTGTCAAAATCGATTTTCTTTTCTTTAGAAGAAATGCAGTTTGACTTACAAACCCGTTCGCAAACACCGCAGCCGTTGCAATTGTTTTCATCTACCTGAATTTTGTAGATGGATAACTTTGACAGCAACCCCAAAAAAGTACCGACCGGGCAGATCGTATTGCAGTATAGTCTTCCTTTTTTTAATGTTAAGATTAAAACCAAAGCGAGAAAAGTCAGAATAAATACTATACCGGTTATTGATGATATTTTATAGTCATACGGAGGAATAGAATAGTTATCAAACGACTCTAATCCTATCGAGATAACGTTATTCATCAGTACTATAAGGGGTTTTATTATAGTGTTGCTGAATTTCCCGAAGTTGCTGTACGGGTCTAAGATATTTACAAAGAGAAGGCTGCCGGATAATATGAAAACTACTGTTAAGAACAGTAGCGGATACCTAAAAAAGTTATTGGGCGAGTTATATTGAAATCTTTTCTTTTTCCTCTTCCTTGTTTTAAGGAAATTTATAATATCAATAAAAATACCGAGAGGACAAAAAGATGAACAATAAACTCTTCCAAATAGGACTGTAATTACAAGTATTACTAAAAAACCGGAAGCTATTAATGCAGGTGAAGAAATGAATTTTATAAACGAAGGGACAAATTGAAAATAAAGTATATACTGATAAGCACTTTCAGGTATGAGTTCATGGAAATCTATAAAAAGAAGACTAATTGTAATTATAGAGACAAGAGAAACAATTACTCTTAATTTTTTTAATAAACTAAAATTCATTAACTACACTTTCATTCTGCTGATATTTAACTTGGAAAGATCCATAGTGCCCAGCTTCATTTTATCGGCAATATTAATATGAGCAATTGTCTTTGGTTCAACCCCGAATAACTTTGCAGCAGCAGCATCGGCCGCAACCGGATCCTTAGAGATAATCATTGACTTCATCTTTGATACATCTGCCACGGAAACTCCGCGGGGACCGTTTCTCTTCATAACCGCATAAGCGTCAACTACGGTTAAATCCGGAACTCTAAAAGTAGTAAAATCTGCTATGCATTGGTGAAGGTCATTTCTATGCCAGTAGCCCCTATCCCAAACAATGCCCATTAAGTTTTTCATTCCGATTGAGAGGCTTGTCCCGCTATGATTTTTAAGAACAGGTACGTTTATAAAAACATCGCATTCCAGAATCTGTTCGTGTATTTTTGCTTCCTTAAGTCTGAAGCCTTTAGCAACAGTTACCTCGTGGTAGTTTCTTTCATTATTTCCGGGTATAATTTTGCCGCCGTTTTCTATTACCCTATCTTCAATCCCGCTGTTTTTATAACATCTATTCCACTGGTTGCATGTATGGTCAAATACATAAACATTTTTAGCCCCGGCATTGAGGCATTGTTTTACAATTTCTCCGACCAATTTCGGGTTTGTATTTGCTGCTCTATCCGGTTTTACATCCCAACCGATATTTGGCTTTACTACAACATTTTGATTAGGCTTAACAAAGTTTTTTATCCCCCCCAATGCTTCAATCGCCTGTTTGAACATAACATCCGGCTCACCGCCTTTAATTGCTGCTAAGTCGTAAACGGCTTGTTTTTGGGTTTTTGATTGGGTTTGAATAAAAGGGTAACTGCCTAGAGAAAAATATGCCGTCGCAGCTAACCCCGCTTGCGATCCTTTTTTAAAGAAATCTCTTCTATTCATAGTTTCTCATTTTCTGATTATTCGACGCTTAATTCAATATTTTAAAAAAAAAGACGAATATATCAAGTTAAATAATGCTTATCTTTCAATAGGCTGATGCTTAGGAGGTATATTAGAGTTTCTGCAAAATAAAAAGACATTCGAACCCGTTTTTTGGATGAGCCTGTCCGCCGTCTTTTCGGCGGGAAATCTTTCAATTAGAGAATGATTTCAAAGATTTCTCCCTCCGGTCGAAATGACAAAACGTTTAGATATACTTGTTGCAAATTGGTTTTGGGATTTTGTTTTTGTTTAAAACTCACCTAAATCCTCTCTTAAAAAGAGAGGACTTTATGGCAAAATCCCAAAACCAATTTGGCTTGTGTATATCTAATTTTGCAGAAACTCTATTATAAAGATAAGAAGACTAAAAATTAAGAACTTTTTGATAAACAATTAGTCTAAACTACCTATTCTCGGATAAAAGAACTTGACTACAATACCGTTTATTCAATATTATTGCGGTCATAATAAAAGTATATTAATAATTAATAGTTAACGGGGGTGAACTGATGACATTGATAGAAAAAGTGCCCGATAAGAAAGATCATATCGGGTTTTTAATTGTAAGAGCAAGAAATATGCTGGTAAAACATCTGCACAGAAATTTTACAAATAAAGGTTACGATTTAACTCATGAGCAGTTTTCAATATTAAGAAGTCTTTTTCGTAATGATGCTCAAAGCCAGCAGCAACTGGCAAATAATACTTTCCGGGATAAAGTAAGTGTAACTAAAATTATAGATTCCCTGGAAAAAAGAAAACTGGTCGTTAGAAAGCACGATTCGCAGGATAGAAGGATTAACAAAATTGTTTTAACGGATGATGCCAAAGAGATATTCCCGGATTTGGATAAGATAGACCTGGGCACAATTGCTAATGCAACGGAAGGTATCCCGCAAAATCAAATAAAGGACTTTAAATCAGTTCTAAATTCTATACATCAGAACTTAATGAAATATGAAAACGTTTAATACGTCGTCTACAAAAAATTGAATAGTAACTAAAAGGTAAACAATGAGTAAGAAAGTTAAAATTATCATTTCCGCTTTAGCAATCATTTTAATCGCTTTTTTCTCTATGAATTATTTAAGCGGAATGAAAAAGGAACCGGAAAAAAAGGAACCGATAGAGATAGTGAGATATGTAAAAGCCGAACCGGTAAAATATGAAAATCTACTGACTTCATTCAAAGCTACAGGAAGAGTTAATTCAAAGTCTGAAGTAATATTGAGTGCGGAAGTAACAGGCAAAATTTTACCGGGAAACGTAGACTTCAAAAGAGGCGAATCATTTAAAAAAGGTGATTTGCTGATAAGAATTTTTGATGATGAATCTGAACTAAGTCTTAAATCGGAAAAGGCAGAATTCTTAAACTTGATTGCAGGAATGTTGCCGGACTTTAAAATTGATTTTAAAGAAAGTTATGAGGAGTGGTATAACTTCTTTGAAAAAATAGACATAGAAAAAGAGTTACCGGAATTACCGAAATTTTCATCCACAAAAGAAAAAGTATTTTTAGCAAGCAGGAATATTTTGAGCGATTATTACTCAATCAAAAGCGACGAAATAAGATTAAAGAAACACGAAATCTACGCTCCGTTCAACGGCTCCTTTACTGAAGTTACGCTTGAAGTTGGTGCAATTGCAAACGCCGGGACAAAGCTGGCAGAAATAATTAATACCGTTGATCTGGAATTGGAAGTGCCGGTAGAAGCAAGTGATGCAAAATGGGTTAGAGAAGGTCAAACCGTTAAGGTTAACAATGAAGATAATTCCGCTGTTTGGTATGGTAAGATAACAAGAATTTCTAAAGATGTTGATTTGCAAACACAGTCGATTGATGTCTTTGTTGAGTTGAAATCATCACCCGGAAAACCTATTTATAAAGGGCAGTATTTAATTGCAAACTTTGAAGGTATTACGCTTGAAAACGTGATGAGAATACCCCGCAACGCTGTTTTTAATTCAAATGAAGTTTTTGTTGTAAAGGAAAGCTCGCTCTCAAAAAGAGAAATTAATATCAGGAAAGTTAATGAAACAAATCTCTATTTTGACGGCCTTGAAGAAGGAACGGAACTGGTAGTAGAAGCGCTTGTTAATGCAAACGAAAACACCAAAGTAGAAATTATTAGATAAATTCAAGAATTTTAATAGCAAGGATCATAATGAAAAAAACATTATCCGCATTTGTAAAATATCCTTTCTACGCTAACATAATTATTGCAATTATTATAATAGGCGGGGGCTTAAGTCTTTTATCAATGAGGAAGGCATTCTTCCCTGAAATAAAATCAAAATATATAAATGTGACTGTTAGTTACCCGGGTGCTTCTCCCAAAGAAATGGAAGAAGGCATAACAACAAGAATTGAGGAAGCAATAAGAGGGATAGTAGGAATTAAGGAAATTACTTCCACCTCCTCGGAGAACTATGCGAGTGTTAGTGTTGAAGTAACCGGTGAATACGATATAGATGAAACGCTAATAGAAATTAAAAATGCCGTTGACGGTATAAGTTCTTTACCTGTAGATGCCGAAAGGCCGATTGTATATAAAAGAAGGACCACAACACAGGCTGCAAGAATGGGCTTATACGGGGATGTTGATTTAAAAACCCTGAAAAAATATGCTCAGCAGATTGAAGAAGATTTTTTAGCTACGGGATTTATTTCGCAAGTATCGTTGGGAGGTTACCCGTCGCTTGAAATCTCAGTTGAAGTATCTGAAGAAAATTTATTGAGATATGGTCTTACCTTTGGTTATATCTCGCAAGCTATTCTTAATAACAACAGAGATTTCTCTGCCGGGCAGATCAAATCACCTAACCAGGAAATATTGATTAGGTCAAGGTACAGAACTGTAGATCCCAATGAAATAGGTGATATAATCTTAAGGGCAAATGATGACGGAAGCTTTTTAAGAATTAGAGATGTCGGAGAAGTAAAAGTTAAATTTGAAGATGTCTCAAATGTCTCTTACATAAACGGTAAACAAGGCGTATATATTGCAGTTGATAAACTTGTTGAAGAAGACCTGGAACAAATATCAGATTATCTAAAAAAATATGCCGAGGATTTTAATGCAAGAAACCCTAAGGTTAAACTTGATGTTACATTCGACTTTTTAGTTCTGCTTAACAGCCGTCTTGACCTGTTAATAAATAACGGCGGAATTGGACTTTTGCTCGTGGTTATTTCTCTCGCATTGTTTTTGAGTTTTAGATTATCGTTATGGGTAGCATGGGGAATACCTTCTTCGTTTTTAATGATGTTTATTGTAGCAAACTTAGTCGGCATTACCATAAACATGGTCTCTCTATTTGGAATGATCCTAGTGATAGGTATACTGGTAGATGACGGAATTGTAATAGGTGAAAATATCTATTCCCACTTTGAGAACGGCAAAAGTCCGCGTAGAGCAGCAATTGACGGGACGTTGGAAGTTATTCCTGCTGTAATTACTTCGATAACAACTACAATGGTCGCATTTGCACCTTTATTATTTTTGAGCGGCCGGATGGAAATGATGTTTGAAATGGCATTTATTGTAATTTTTGCTCTTGGCTTTTCACTTCTCGAAGCTGTCTTTGTTCTTCCTGCTCATTTGGGCAACCATAATGTTATGAGAAGAAGAGGGAATGACGGGTTTGGTGCTAAAATAAGGGAAAAACTTGAATCCTTTATTCATCTGCTTAGAGATAGGATTTACAGTAAGATTTTGAAGTTTATAATTAAATGGAGATGGTCAATAGTCACTGTTCCTATAGCGTTAATATTTATTACTATCGGGTTAATACAGGGAACAATAATACAAACAACATTTTTTCCATCAGTTACGTTTGATTTTTTTAGTGTGGATGTTGCTTTCACCCCGGGCGAAGGCGAGGAGCAGACAATGAGAAATCTTCGTCGTTTTGAAGATGCAATCTGGAAAGTAGATAAAGACTTAAAGGAAGAATTTGCCGATACTAATGCATTTATAACTTATTCGTTCAGGAGTGTTGGCTATGCGTTCGACGGACAGGAATCCGGGTCGCATGCGGGGCAAATATTTGTTCTGCTAAGAGATATGGAAGGTGCCCCGATTTCTAGTTTTGACATAGTGGAGAGGGTGAGAAATGAAATAGGCGAAGTGCCTCAAGCTCAGAAATATACTGTTGGAGGATCAAATAGGTGGGGAAAACCTGTTTCCATTAGTTTGCTTGGAAAAGAATTGGACGAATTAGAACATGCAAAAGAGTTTTTTAGAAACGAGTTGAAAAATCTACCTTCCCTTGAAAACATAAGTGATAACAATGCACAGGGTAAGCAGGAAATTAAACTTAAGCTTAAACCTAAAGCATACTTTCTCGGTTTATCGCAAGCCGAAATAAGCAATCAAGTAAGGCAAGGTTTTTACGGCGGCCAGGTACAAAGACTTCAGGACGGCAAAGATGAATTAAGAGTATGGGTTCGTTACCCGAAAGAAGACAGAATGAATATAGGACAGCTAGAAAATATGAAAATTAAAACTGCAGACGGAGAGTACCCGCTTACGGAACTTGTAACCTATAAAATTGAAAGAGGTCCCGTAAATATTCAGAGATATAATAGTTCAAGAGAAGTGAGGGTAGAAGCCGACTTAGTTGATCCGTACGAACCTGTTCCACCGATTTTAGCAAAAATAAATTCCGAAATATTACCTGAATTGAAATCGAAATACCCCGGTATTAGAATTGAATACCAGGGTCAGCAAAAATCAAGTGATGAAGCAGTTGCAGATATGCAGAAGTTGTTTATGATTGCATTTGGAATAATTGTTTTGATTTTGATCATCCATTTTAAATCAGTTTCGCATGCTGTCATAGTTTTAATGATGATACCTCTGTCATTCTTAGGCGCGTCATGGGGACACGGGCTTCACGGGCATCCGATTTCAATTTTAAGTGCCTGGGGAATGGTTGCACTTTCCGGAGTTATTGTCAATGATGCAGTAGTCTTTTTATCAAAATATAACTCTTTATTGCTTGAGGGTTATAAAGTAGAAGAAGCAGCTTATAAGGCCGGTAAAATGAGGTTTAGAGCAATTCTACTAACTACTATCACAACGGTGCTTGGTTTGTATCCTATTATCCTGGAAACAAGTTTTCAAGCACAGTTTTTGATCCCTATGGCCATCTCATTGGCTTACGGGGTTATGATTGGGACAGGTTTTATTTTAATATTTTTCCCTGTATTAATTTTGACACTTAATGATTTAAAACTATGGGTAAAAAATACATTTAGGGATAAAGAGACTTATCCGGAGCAGTTTGTACCGGAAGATGTTGAAACAGCAATAGTGAACAGCCGTATTTCTATTGACTAACAAAAAATTATTCAAAGAGGAAATTTTTATATGAAAGTATATTCTTGCATTCTATTGTTGATAAGTGTTTGTGTTTGTTCATTCGGACAGGAAAATTTATCTTTAAGTAAAGCAGTTGAAAAAGGGCTTGCACAGAATTATGACATACTTATTATTAAGAAAAACGAGGAAATGGCCGAAGAAAATAATTCATGGGGTCAAGCCGGAAGGTATCCTACAATTGACTTAAAATTTGCTTCAGTAAATAAGTATGAAGATGCAGACGATACGGAAGTTACCACTAATATTTTAACTCCTTATGCTGAACTCAATTGGACATTATTCAACGGCTTCTCAATTTTTCACCAAAAGGCTAAACTTGAAGACCTGCACAGGCTTTCGGAAGGCAATACCGCTGTAGTAGTGGAAAATACTATTCAGGCAATAATCCTTCAGTATTACACAATACTTCTTGAAAAAGAAAAACTTCTTGTTTTTGGAGAGGTAATGAAATTATCAAAAGATAGATACGATCAAATGCTGGAAAAGAAAGAACTGGGAAGCGCCGTTACATATGATGTATTACAGGCTCAAAATTCATGGCTTGAGGACAGAACAAATTTTCTTCAACAGGAAATAAATACGGAGAACTCGGTAAGGCAGCTTAATCTTTTAATGGGAGAAGATGAAAATAAAATTTATAATTTTACCGACAGTCTTGTAACCGAATTATTTGATTATGAATTTGATATTCTAAAAGAAAAATTATTTAGGAATAACAATACACTAAAGAACCAATACATTAATGAAATACTCAGTGAAAAGGAAATTCAAATTGCTAAAGCTGCTTTCTGGCCTAAGCTTACTTTATATTCAGGTATAGATTTACTCCGTACCACTCAAAAAATTAATGATCTTCCTTCTACCACAACCGATTCGTACGATTATTTCGCAAACCTAACCCTGAGCTTAAATATATTTAACGGTTTTAATACGAAGAGAGCAGTAGAAATAGCGAAAATTCAGCAGGAAATAAGTAAAATAGAAACTGAAGAAATGAAGCAGAGTTTATCAATTAGCCTGGCTAATTTGCTTGAATTGTATAATGTTCAAAAAGAGCTTCTTAGCCTTGCAAATGAAAACCTTGAAGCGGCAAAATTAAATCTGAAAATTTCAGGAGAAAAATTTAAAGCCGGGAATATAAATTCATTCAACTACAGGGATGTTCAATTGATATATTTAAATTCCTCAATAAGCAAAGTAAATGCAATCTACAATTTGATAAACACAAACACTGAATTGACGAGAATTACGGGAGGAATTATCACCGAGGGGTAACCAGGAATCAAAGATATAATGTTGTTTAAATAGAAAAGCCTACCTTAAAATAATCTTATTTCATACAGGAAATGGACTCTATGTCTTTATTAAGTTTGAGTTAATTCTGTTCGGAATTGATTTAGTTTATTGTCAATATTACGATAATAGGGATATATTTCAATCAATTATTTAGAATTGAACCCTATATGAAAAGCTTACTAATATTTGTCCGAATAACAAATATTTTTTTTCTCATAATTACTATTATCTTTTTATCAGATTGTGGTAAAAAAGAAGAAAACCATAGTGAAGCTGCAAATACAAACAAACTCCCGCAGAAAGGCACTATAAAAGAGACTGTTATTTCAATAGGCTCGGTTTCTCACGCCATTCAAAACGAAATTTTATTGCTGCAACCGTTTGCCGATTACCTTGCTGAAAATTTAGATGAATTTAATATTATGAAAGGTAGGGTTGTAGTAACGAGAGATCTTGAGGAAATGGCTAAACTAATAAATAGTGCTGAAGTAGATATTTATATAGACAGCCCTTTCCCTACTTTTAGTGTAATTCAGATGTCAAATTTGAGACCTATACTTAAACATTTACGAGATGATACCGAATATTACAGTAGCGTTTTATTTACTAAGGCTGATTCCGAGATAGATGATCTTAAAGATCTCAACGGTAAAATGGTTGCAATGGAAGAAAGTTACTCCACCAGCGGTTATTTTTTACCGATGAATTTATTGATAAGCAACGGATATTCACTTTCTAAATTTAATAACCCTAATGCGAAGGTGCCTAAAAACAAAGTTGGTTATTGTTTTTCAGAAGATGACGAAACTACTGTTTTCTGGGTATTGAATGGCAAAATTGAAATAGGCGCTACCGATATAATAAGCTATTATAAAAATTCGGCAGATAGGGTAAACGAACTAAAAATAATTGCGAAATCAATAGATATGCCCCGTCAACTTGTATCGATAAGGAGCGATTTGGATACTGCATATATTAATGAAATTAAAAGAACATTGTTAGACATGAATAAGAATGAAAGCGGTAAAAAAGCACTGGAAAGCTTTTATTCAACCTCAAGTTTTAAAGGTCTGCCGGAAAAAGAACTAGACGAAATAGAAAAAATTTTCAAAAATTATTTTGATTCGCACAAACAACAATGGTAAAAAAGTTTAGAAAAAAGTATAAGGTTGGTATACGCCAGAGGTTTACTATAGTATTTTCGGTATTTCTGTTTATACTGGGGCTTGCTAATACGGTAAATAATATTAGGACACAAGAAGAAGTAGTAAAACAAAGATTAATTTCGGAAGCCAAAACGCTTATCACAATTCTTGAAGCATCTGCCGCAGAATATTTAAATGACTTAAGAATAGACCAGATTAGGGAAGATCTGAATTTTATTTTAACAAACGATGAGATCGTTTATACATATGTTTTTGATAAAAATAACCGGCTTATAACAGACGGTACAACTTTTAATAAAATGAGACATAAAATTTTTGAAGATGCTGTAAGTAATAATGCATATAATTGTAACGAAATACTAATACAATTCACCGATGACTATTTGGACGTGGCGGCTCCGGTTTATCTCAATATTGATAGAATCGGGACTGTGAGGATAGGTTTCTCACTTGATGTGTTAAATGCGGAAATTTTCAAAATTAGGAATGAAAATGTAATCACCGGATTCATTCTACTTGCTATAGGAATTTTTCTTGTTAATATACTTATTACCAGAATTACAAAACCTATTAACCTGCTTACGGAAGGCACCAAAGCTGTTACAGATGGAGTTTTAAATAAAAAGATTACGATTGAAACAGGGGATGAATTGGAAAGCCTGGCAGATTCTTTCAATCAGATGACATCAAAAATAAATGAAACAAGGCAAGGGATTATACAAGCAAAAGAGCAGGCTGAGAAATCGGACAAATTAAAATCCGAATTCTTAGCGCAAATGTCGCACGAAATCAGAACACCTGTAAACACAATTATGAATTTCACTTCATTAATAAGAAGTGATCTTGAAGATAGTATGAATGAAGAAATACGGGAATGTTTTGAAATAATTGATAACGGTGGAAGAAGGCTAATAAGGACAATAGATTTGATTTTAAATATGTCCGAACTTCAAGCAGGCACTTATTCTCCTCAATTCCAGGAAATAAACCTTAAGGATAATATAATTATTCCGCTTGTTAATGAATTTAAAATCCACGCAAATAAAAAAAAACTTAACTTAACATTTTCCAACGGCGTTCATAATCCCAACATAAAGGGTGATAAATATACCCTTCTTCAACTTTTTGCAAACCTACTTGACAATGCTATCAAGTACACTCACAAAGGCGGAATAAATGTTTTCTTAGACGAAGCCGTAAATAATAAGTACAGGGTCTCTATAGCAGATACCGGAATTGGAATTTCCGAGAAGTACATTGATAACCTGTTCCAACCCTTTTCGCAAGAAGAGCAAGGGTACACAAGAAAGTTTGAAGGAAACGGTTTAGGTTTGGCATTAGTAAAAAGGTACTGCGAATTAAACAATGCCGAAATCAATGTGGAAAGTGAAAAAGGGATCGGCTCAGTTTTTTCGGTAACTTTCAAGTCAAATCTGAATTAGTATAGTCTGCACGGATTTTAATAAAGTTGACACCCCATAAAAACAATGTGGAATTATTTCAATTGAATTTTATAGTGAAAACGGAGCCTTTATTCTTTTGAGAAGTAACTTGAATTGTAATATCATTCATTTCACAGTATTCTTTTACAAGTGCAAGCCCCAGGCCGTTACCATCGTATTTACGGGTATAACCTTGTTCTTCCTGTAAAAATGGGTCAAAAATATTTGGAAGAAAGTCTTCCGAAATACCAATGCCCGTATCTTCAACACTAACGGCTAATTTGTTATCAATCTGATGAAGCTTTACTTTAACATATCCATTTAAAGTATATTTTATTGCGTTATCAACCAGGTTAATAAGAATCTGGGATACACTGTAGAAGTCGCTAAAAACCTTTGTGTTACTGCAGTTGTTTTCAAGCAGCAGCTCCAGGTTTTTATTTTCTGCATGCAAACGCCATTCATTTTGAGAATGCAAAATTATGTCTTCGTAAATATCAATATGCTTGGGTTTCAATTCATAATTATTAGTATGAATTGTAGACATATTTAAAATCAAATCTATTGTCCTTATTATCCGCTCTCCTGCTGCATTCATTGAGTTGAAACATTCTGTTATCTCATTATTTATAAATTCCGAAATTTCGTTGCGGATTAAATTTGCAAAACTTAATAAAGCACTTACCGGTGTTCTAATTTCGTGGGATATCTGGGCTAAAAATTCCGATTTAAGCCTGCTGGATTTATCAGCCTCCTCTTTAGCAAATTTTAAAGAATTTTCATACTCTATTGCAGCCGATATGTCAAGTATAGTACCGATAACGGCTGGTTTACCGAGATAGTCAACCCTTCTGCCGTGGACTTCAACATGCATGATTGACCCGTTTTTTTTCAATCCTCTAAACTTATAACTAATTTCAAGCATGTGCCCGTCAATCCTTTTTTTGAGGTTTGCCTGTACAATTGATAAATCTTCTTTGTAAACCAGATCGGATACTTTGCAATGTTCAATTATTTCTTCCTGAGTATAACCAAAAATTTCAGCAAACTTGGGATTTACATATTTAAATTCTCCGTCTTGAATTATATAAATACCTGTTATCGATTGTTCAACAAGGCTTTTATATTTTTCCTGCGCTTCATGAAAATTTTTTTCCGTCCGGTAAGATTCAATAGTATTGGCAAAGATTTCTGCTATCATTTTGAGTAATACCAGATCGTTTTTGAGCCAGTATTTTACATCGTTGGAAGTAGTAAAAGCGATGAACCCGTAGATTTTATTTTTTTTGTAAACCGGGAAAGCCAGTAAAGATTTTATACTAAAAGATTTTAAAAATTCCATTTCCGAGGAAGCCTCAAAGGGGAAATCACTTATACTATTGATTAAAATTTCCTCTTTATTCATAATTTTATTTCTTATCCATGGAAAAATATTGATAGGAATATTTTGCAGTTTTTCTTTTATTGATGAAACCGAATCCGTATTCCATTCATTAGTATTGCTTATGGACTTCTTTTTTTCATCAAATAAAAAAAGATAACTCCGTTCAACCCCGGCAAAACTGCCTATTGTTTTTAATGCCCAGTCAATCCCGTTTTTAAATTTTGAATAGTGTAACTCCAAAAAATGGGAGGAAATGTTGGCTACTATTTTTTCAATTTCCAAATGATGTTTTAATTCTTTTTCTGCTTGTTTTCTTTCTGTGATGTCCGAGATAACACCGATTATTCCTGCAACATTACCCGAGCTGTCTGTAAATGTAGATTTATTAAATTGGACTTTTCTTATTTTGCCATCTTTGTTTTTTATTAGCCATTCGTAAGTTTGGGTCCCCGGAGAATTAAACAGTTCGTCATCTTTTTCCTTATACATTTCTACAATTTCCGGTGAAGCAATTTCGCAAACGGTTTTCCCGATTATATCCGTTCTTTTTAGTCCAAGGAAATCAAGAAATGCGCTATTACACCCCAAGTATTTACCTTCAAGATTTTTATAAAAAATGGGGCTAGGTATGGATTCGAAAATAGTATTCAAAAATTCTTCTGAATTTTCGAAATTAAGCGACCTCAGATTAGTTGCATTATTTTGATCTGAAGAGTTATCCATATTTATTTTTATTAAATAAATTTTTGTAATGATATTCAAAAGTATGTTTCATCTCAATAATTATGCGATATCTTAAACAAATTATGCTGTAATGTGTACAAAAAGGAAGATGAACGCAATAATTGATATTTTAGTCTTGCCTACCCCGCACATAAGTGTCAACTTAATACGAAATATTTATTTTTTTCCACTACCAACCGACAAAAGTTAACTTTAGAGAAAAAAGTTTAGGAAACTAAAAATATTCACACAAAATCTTGTATTCTTAAAAGTAGCCCCCCTCAAGTTATTCGGGCAAATAAACTTGTCATTGAGTCCTTTTGTTTATTTTTTGCATATGTTCTTTTTAGATTTCTTAGTAATTGATAAACATCCAATAAACTTATTAAATAGAGTTTCTGCAAAATAAAAAATTGTCATTTCGAACCCGTTTTTTGGGTGAGCCTGTCCGCCGTCTTTTTGGCGGGAAATCTTTCAATTAGAGTGTGATTTCAAAGATTTCTCCTTCCAGTCGAAATGACAAAACGTTTAGATATCTAATTTCGCAGAAACTTAATGTTAACCCGTATGTTCGGCTGTCCGAGAAAAAGCTCTTATATTGTTCCACAAGTTTATAATATAATGCCTCAAAAAATGAACTATATCCTTCTTCTTAATCCATCTCCGGCAGTGCTTTTGGCTGAGGTTTTCTGCAATCCCAGATGATTTAATTTTCCACTTAATGCTTTTAATCCTTCGCATATTTCTTCCATTTGTGAAAATGTCATCTCCACATAATACATGCTGGATTTTTCCCCTAAACAGCTTTCCGTGCTTGAATATGTCGATCAAGTATTTCAACTAACTCATTCCTGGAATAATTGTGTTGGGGATTATCGTTCTCTTCGAGCAACTTTTCAACCAACCTATTGATTACCCGATCGCCTTCCCATTTGGTACCGACCAAATAGCATTTTTTTGGTTGATCCGACATCAAGGCATCATACACCGCAACGGCAACAATTTCAGGAGATGACGGTTTACGATTGTTTTCCGATTCCGGCACATTTGCAGCAGGCTCTGAGGCTGGCTGTGATAAACTTGCCAAGAATTTATCTGCTTCAGCCTTAAAGGGTTGCTCTGCCCGTTGAAATCTGGCCATTGTCCCTGGCATTGAGTTATTGCCTATGTTGCTGATAATTTCCCCAGGTTCAATTACGCTGACTCTCACTCCGTAATCTTCCAATTCCAAACCCAAGGTAACTGTGTAGGCTTCGATGGCGTGCTTGGTCATGGTGTAAGGACCGAAATACTTACTGGTTAATATCCCACCTTGAGAGCCAATATTGACAACTCGTCCCTGCGATTCAATCAACATGCGCATGAAAGTATTGGTAATGCGGTGAATACCAAACACATTGACATCGAATATCTCGAATATCTCTTCGTCCGTCCATGTGCTGAACATGCCCAAGGTGCCAATCCCCGCATTATTGACTAAGCCATACAACCCTGTTCCTTGTTGAGCGATGTAATCACGAGCTGCTTGAATTTGATCGGGTTTCCGAACATCTAACTTAATAGGGATGGCATTTTCAATGTTAGACAACTCGTTCAAATCATCGTCTTTTCGTGCAGTTGCATAGACGCAATGACCTCTTTCAGCCAAATATTTGGTGAGATAATGACCTATACCTGTACTGGCCCCAGTGACGAGTATGGCTAATCCTAATGTTTTCTGCATGAGTTTTCCTATTATTTATCTTGTGGTTTTGTCTGCTTTAGAAAACTAACGATTTCTATCTTTCCATAAGTAAAGGGTAAATTTATCCGCCGCCGCGGATTGTGCTCCCGCATTTGTCGGGGCACTTCTTAAAACATTTTGACTTGCTGCCACACAAAAACAAAATTACCTGCCTGCATACCTTCGGCATATATGATGTCATTTACAAACCTGTCTGCCTTTGGCTGATAAAATTCTATTGCCCCACACTAAGCAGGATAAATGCGAATTATACTATGTGGATTTAATGCGACTATTGTTTCGTATTCACTTTCTTCAATATTCAAATGGTTAGGAATAAACATAAAGGATTAACGTAACTTTTTCAATATAAACCTTCTTTATTGGGCTTTTTAAAATCAAATAAGGAGCAGAGTTTCTGCGAAATTAGATATACTTGTTGCAAATTGGTTTTGGGATTTTGTTTCTATTTCGAACTCACCTAAATCCTCCCCGCCTCCCAAAGTCTCGTACGGCGGGCAGGTCTTAAAAAGAGAGGACTTTATGCAAAATCCCAAAACCAATTTGGCTTGTGTATATCTAAACGTTTGTCATTTCGACCGGAGGGAGAAATCTTTGAAATCATACTCTAATTGAAAGATTTCCCGCCAAAAAGACGGCGGACAGGCTCACCCAAAAAACGGGTTCGAAATGACAATTTTTTATTTTGCAGAAACTCTAGTAATTATTATGTCTTCTTGAGAATTGTTAGAGCACGTTCGGGAAGTATGAACCTCCCCGAACGTGCATGAAAAATTACAGTAGCTTTATTTAACCGCAGGCTTGGAATATGGAGGATGCGTAACCTTAAGCGTTCCCTGCTGTTCTAGAAGCAAGAGGGCTTCTTTAACAGCCCGTTCAATTTGAACATCGCGCCCTTCGGTTAATGACTTTGCGTCCAACCTGACTTCAATATCGGGTGCAACGCCTTCGTTTTCGGCAACCCATTTATTATTGATAGGATCGAAAACAGCGTTGTCGGGCGCCGTCAGTGCACCGCCGTCAACCAGCCTGTAATGGACAGCCGAACTTACCAATCCCCCCCATGTTCTTGTTCCGATAAGCGGACCGGCTTGCTGCTGCCTGAATACCCACGGGAAAAAGTCGCCGCCGGAACCTGATTCTTCATTAATTAAAAGAACTTTGGGCCCTAAGATTCCTGCCGGAAGTTTAAAAGGCTTACCGTTAGGCACTTCATTTGTTATTGCCGCGCGGAGTTTTCTTGTCATTAAATCGACCATGTAATCGTCAAGAAGTCCACCGCCGTTAAAACGTTCGTCAATAACTGCGCCTTCTTTATCCTGCTGTGCAAAAAAGTACCTGTTGAACGAACCGAGCCCCTGGCCCCCGGTATTCGGCACCCAAACGTAAGCGAGTTTTCCGTTGGATAGTTTATCAACCAGGCGCCTGTTGTCCTCAACCCAGGCACGTTGACGTAACCCGTTTTCATTATTAACGGGCGTTACAATTTCTTTCCATGCTTCTTTAAATGTAGGTTTGTCGTTAATATGAATTACCGTTTGACGGTCAGCCGTTCCGTCGAAATAACTATAAGGATCATCATCAGCGGTAAGTTCTTTCCCTTCAACTCCAACAAGGTAATAACCTTCTTTAATTTTCATTGCCGGTTGGTCCAAAGGTGCTTTTAAATCTGGATTCCAACTCTCGGCAGTATATATTCTTTTAATTTTCCACATGTTATTTTCAACTACCAGGTCGGCGCCGAGTAGACCGATTGCCGGTTTTTCAACTTCGGGAAAATCTCCGCCGAAAACAAAACTATGACCCACTGAGAGCTCACCGTTAACCTGATCCAAAACGTATGTAAGATCATTACGATGACGCACATACGGCACCAACGGCGCGTAACGATCGTGAACAGTCTGCCAGTTTCTGCCGTGCATACCGGGATCATAAAAATAATCGCGTTCATAGCGCCAGGCTTCTTCAAAAATCTGCTGCCATTCTGCTAATCTGTTAAGCTGCATTTTAAGTTTTACAGTGATTTTTTTCGCGTCGCTGCCAACAGGCTTTCCCGTGCCCGCTACCTGCCATGACTTGCCCTGTTGAACAAGTATTTTTTTACCGTCTGCTGAAACCGAAACATTTCTAACATTATTTACGAATTCTTCCGCCTTTTTTTTCTCAAGAGTAAATTTATGAAGCAAGTAACCGGGTTTGTTCGGAATTCGTTCTGCTATAAAGACAGAACCTTCGGGTCCGCTGAGCGTAAACCTATAATTACGGACAGGAATAGGAAGCGCAAGCGTACGGCGCTCCAAATTATCGAAATCAATTTTCACAAGTTTTGTTTTTGCTTCGGTTGTGTCTTTTTCTGCCTTTTTATCGGAAGATTTATCGTTCTCTTTTTTATCATCCTTAGTCAAATCTTTTTCTTCATCACTCTGCGGTTTAAATGGTGATTCATCGTCCTTGCAAAGATTGATAACATAAACTCCGTAAGTGGGGTCTGCCTGCATCGCGCTTGTATTTGCCCATCCGGAACCGAGAGCTACGTTCGTACTTGCAAGGAAGTAAAGGTGTTTTTCATCGCGATCCCAGGCTGGAGAAAATGAATCCGCCAAAATATCCGTGACTTCATATACTTTTTTATCATCAAGTGAATAAAGCATAATTCTACGGAAATTATTTGTGCCGGTTTTTGAGTAAGCCAGCCACTTGGAATCTGGAGACCAGGTAACACCGGTTGATTCTCTTTCGAGATTTGTCCCTCCGACATCCGCCGTTAAAATTTCCCCGTTTTCTATATCTACAATACGTATACGCACATCGTCGTCAACAAAAACAATATATTTGCCGTCAGGTGACCATGCGGGTGACCATGCCATTTTCGATTCACCGATCGAAATGCTTTTGGGTTCCGATAATCCGTCTTGCGATGCAATAAAAAGTTTATATTCCTTTTGGCCTGCATCCGAAAACCATGCTATGTCCGTCCCTTTAGGAGACCAAAGCGGCATGCGGTCTGCGGCATCACAACTGCGCGTAATATTTCTTGTGTCCCCGTGTTCAACAGGAATTGTAAATATTTCTCCTCTTGCTTCAGCCAATACACGTTTTCCGGTAGAAGAAAGGGAAACGGATTCTATTTTTTTGCTGACATCCTCCCATTTGGTTTCAGCCCACGGGAAGTCCCCGCGAACGGTAATTTCCAACTGTTGTATTTCCCCCGTTTTAAGATCGAACAAATGAAGATAACCTTCGCGTTCAAAAGCGAGTTTGTTTTCGTTACCGCTCAGCCATTTAACATCAGCGCCTGTAAAGCTGGTTAATTGTTGTAATTCGTCCGTTTCGGGAGTGTATTTCCAAATGTTTGAGATATGATCCCTGTCCGAAATAAAATATATACTTTTATCGAGCCAGACAGGTTGTATATCGGTATATCGTTCGTTATTGGGAATAAGAGTTTCACTTAAATCATCGAGGTTAAGAATTATCAATGAATTGTTTTGCCCGCCGCGGTAGTTCCGCCATTCTTTATCCCAGCGCGATGTAGGATCAATAACAATTTGTTTTCCTGTCGGATCGAAAGAGCCGTCGCAGCCCCATTGATATGTAAGAAGCGTGGAGGGTCCGCCTTCAACAGGCACAGTCCATAATCTGTAGAAAGCTCTCGGCGTAGTTTCTCTTGTAGTCGTATAAAGTATGCGCTTGCCGTCGGGCGTCCATGCTATTGCTCTTGAATTTGCAGGGTACCATGTCAAGCGTGTCGGCGTACCTCCTTCAACTGGAACCGTATAAACTTCATTTACACCGGAACGATTCGACGTAAAAGTAATTAAACTGCCGTCCGGTGAAAGAATCGGACAGCTTTCAACAGCAGGAGTACTTGTTATGCGCCGCACTTCGTTTGAATTAAAATCCGATACCCAAATATCACCGCCGTAAACAAATGCGATGTGAGTAGAGCTTATTGTAGGCTGGCGTAAAAGTCTCGTGCCCTGGCCGAATGTTGTAGAGATAAATGTAAGAGACAAAAACAGAATGGAAATTATAGGTCTGCTTATCCTTAACTTAGTGTCGTGGTTGAGCATAAAATTCCCCATGTTTGTTAGAAATAGTTATGTCGTTAATTTATTTTAATCACAAACTCATTTACAATTCGCTTTCTGATGGGAATAAAATGTGATAATTACAAAATCTTTAGACTCCATTCCATCCTTAAAAGTTACAGGGGGTATAACTTTAATCCGCCTTCGCGTTCGCTACGGCGGATCTGTCTGCCGCCAAGGGTATGTTGCATAACTAATAATAGCCCGTGGCTTCAGCCACGGGATTATTAAAATTCTGAAATTTATAGGCTTTTTCCGGATCCCTTCCGTGAAGCCTCATTTAAGCACTCTAAATGGGGCTATCCGAAGGATCCCTTACCGGGAAAGCCCTGAGTTTTTGTTCAGACTTATTGTCCACGACCTGAAAGGTCGTGGCTATGATTATTTATTTTAGTTATGCAACACACCCTTCATGCCGGAGCTATAAAACATTACATTCATTGTTAACCCATGTTGATAAATTTGCCACCAAGTATTTGTTCTTGTTGCCCCCGAAGAAATTATAACTTATTATTTTGAATCAACTTAGGATTTTGCCTATCAACGTGGGTTAAGTTGACGCCTATGCGCTCTGCGGGATTCGAAATGACTGACTTTTTATTTTACATAAACTTCATTTGATGAAAATGAGAGCTTTGTAACAGTATGCCGGGCTGACAAAAAAGCAGTTATCTGCCTGCTTTCGGCTGCGGAATATTATGAGCTTACAGCCTTCAATCCGTCTGAAATTTATGTGGCTCTGCCGATGAACACTTCCCGTTTTAATATCGCTTATATCCGCCCTGCCGTGTTTATTATTTTGGAGGAAATAAATATGAACTGGGAATAAGGGAGATTGATACAGGAAGCGGCATGATAAGAATTTATTCCAAGGAGAAAACCGTAGTAGATCTTTTTAGACATAAAAACAAACTCGGTGAAGATGTTGTGCTCGAATCTCTTAAAACATATATGAGAAGCATGGATAGAAAAATAAATATGCTTGCCGATACGGTGCTTAAGCTTGGGACTTACAAAAAATGGAAGCATATATAAAGGGAAGTATGTAATGACCAGGAGGAAAAATATAAAAAACATTGAGGCATCAGTAAAAGGAAGATTGTTGAATATTGACAGGGAAAACAAACAGAGTTTCAACCTTATTTATCGGCAGTACGTTCAAGAACGTTTTCTCTATAGACTTATCAATATCTATTCGTTGATGAAGTCCCAAAATTTGAAACAAAAGGAACTGAGCTTTCAAACTTTCTATATGATAATATTAAATTACCGAAAAATTTTTCGGATAATGATAAAGTATTCGTTTCTTTTGTAATTGACGAAAGGGGCAGAGTTGATGAAATTGATATTTTAAAACCCTATACTATTATATGCAAGGATGCAGTCAAAGAAGTTTTATCTTTGATGCCCAAATGGAAACCTGGCAAATTAGATGAAAAATTTGAGTTCGTTTATACCTTGAATTTGTTTTTAAGCTAGAATAGAAATGATAAAGTTATTATCAGGCTGGCACAGTAATAAGTACCGGCCTGATCTTTACCGAGCTATTATCTAACATTGAACAGCGAGCTTTACATACCCCAAAAACGGCAAGCTACATACTTATTTTTCTCAGCCCCCAAATATGGGTTATAAACAAACAGTTTGATATATGAAGATAATTACAAACAACCTGAATAATTGGTTTAGCTGGAAGAGTTGAAATAAACGAAACCTAAGAATAAAGGTTTTTTACTACGACCGCCTTGGCAGTATAAGAACAACAATTGATGAATACGGGCAGTTGACCTATTCTGTTGCTGTCCAACTTACGCCGCTTCTTTTCTGATTTATGGGTTGAAATTCATCTTCAATATTATTAGCTTCAAACTAAAATTGGCTTACTATTAATTACCACCATTATAAAATGACTGAATATTAATTACTTTCTTTCTACTCTGTAGAATATAAATCTAATTAACTCTTTTCTAA
>JASFMY010000090.1:0-28404 GCA_050117315.1 Ignavibacteria bacterium | reverse complement strand
ACAGTGATTTTAATTATAAAAGTTACCGCTTAATCGGGACGTTCAATACAAAAACTTTTTATGACGAATTATTTATTGCTCCTTATCTTCAGCTCACCTTGGATGCCGGTATTGTAATCGGTGAATACGGCCCCCAGCATATAATCGTCCCTAACTCGGCTCTTGGCTTTTATTCGCCTGTAGGAGTTTTCAAAGGATTAAAGCCTTACGAATTTCTCGGCACTGAAATGGTTGCCGTACAGTTAGAACACAATTGGCGGACTGTTATTTTCCAATCTCTGGGTTTAGACTTTCTCTCCGATCTGCATATAGACTTAATAATGGGCGGAAGCTTTTTAGAAATCCGGAACAATTCGGATTATCTAAGTCCCAGTCCAATAGATAATTCTTACTGGGAAACATATATTGGAATTTCAAGGATCCTTGCCTTGTTAAGGGTGGACTTTATTTATAACTCTCAACAAGAATTCTCGGTAACAACCGGAATCGGGGTGATACTCTAATTGCCTTTTATTCTGCTTTATAGTTAAATTAATTAAGAAAAATTATTGAACAATTTGTCGACTATCTATACAATTAATATATAAGGAGAGAATTATGTTTAGAAAATTAGAAGACTTTTATGAAGCCTGGAAAGCAGACGAAGAATTTACTCTCCAAATTTTTTCAAAGATAAGCGACGGGAAAATTAATGAAAAGCCCCATCAAAACATTCGTAGTCTAGGCAGATTAGCGTGGCACATTACTCAAACATTAACTGAAATGTTAAACAAGGCAGGTTTGTTTGAGGAAGATTATCTCGATAATAAACCCGTACCAACTACTTTTGCAGAAATAAGCAAAACCTACAAAAAGTACAGCGATGAGCTCGTCAAGCTATTGAAAGAAAAGTGGACCGATGAAGATTTGCCGAACAGTATTGAATTATACGGACAGCCTTTTGAAAAAGAAAAAGTGCTTTCAATGCTGCTTAATCATCAAATCCACCATCGCGGACAGATGACGGTTGTTATGAGACTATTGAATATTGAAGTTCCCGGAATTTACGGCCCATCGAAAGAAGAGTGGAGTAAATACGGAATGGAAGCTCAGGAATAATTAAATTAATTACTAGTGACGTGTCACATTTGTGATGTCATTTCTGTAAATGTTATATAATTCGGGGACAAAATTATCTTTAGAAAAGTAGTGGAATCCGATAAAGAATGGATATACGCTTTTATTTCCGAACATTGGGGAAGTAAAGAAGTTGTTGTTCATAATACTGTTTTTATTCCGGGTAAGCTCAACGGATTTATCGCGGAAGAAAACGAATGTAATGTTGGATTGGTAACTTACCAAATAAAAGACAGTAGTTGCGAAATAGTAACACTGAATAGTATTATTGAAAATAAGGGTATTGGGAGAAAGCTTGTAAAGCTGGTTGAAGAAGAAGCAATAAAACATAAATGCGGTTCGGTTTGGCTGATAACTACAAACGATAATTTGAAAGCTGTTAAGTTTTATCAAAAGATTGGTTACCGGCTTGTTAAAGTTTATCCCGACGCAGTTGATAATTCAAGAATGATCAAGCCTGAAATTCCGTTGATTGCAGAAAACGGAATACCGATCCGGGATGAATTAAAATTTGAGAAAAAGTTAATGACACCCGGATGACACTGATTGAACAGATTCATGCTGATCAATCAGCGGTGATAATCTGTTCTATCTGTGTCATCTGCGTGCTATTTTCTAAAGAATTGTAAGCACAACTCCCAATTGTAAAGCTTCTTTCATTTGTGCTTGTTTTGATTGGGCCTCTTCGTAAATTAAAGTAAATGTTAAATTTGTATTCAACCATGCATTAATTTTTGCGGTAATCGTATTATCCCATAAAACATCAACCTCATCAAGCTGTTCGAAACGTGTAAAGACTCTTAGTTTACCTTTGTAAATCATGTTATCATCTATTTTAAGTTCGGAGTTGGTAACACTTTCAACACCGGTTTCAAATTTGAAATCTTCAATTTCATCAGGTGTGTCGGGATCATCGGAATAACTGTTGAATCTATCTGTAATCACTTCCTGAAATGCAATCCCTAATCTTGTTTTTAATTTTTTATTATGGTCATAAGTAAAACCAATACTTTGAGTAATATATCCCGGATCAAAAAAATCCGAAATTTTTTCTACCGGATCCTCGTCGAAATCATAACCTACAGCAATCTGAGTTCTTATATTGTTGCTAATGTAAGGGTCAATAACCCACCCGGCATTGTAGGAAAGAACTTTATCAATATATATTTCATTGTCGTTTGTTCTGAAAGCATCGTCTCCAAGTTTGCTTTTACCAAATGCAGCTTTTATTGCACCGCTGAATTTAAAGGTTTCTGCTTTGTATTCTATGTCGAAATCTCCCTTGATCGTCCATGTAATAGAGTTCTCCCCTCCCTTTGTCCAGTTGCTAAGTGCAATTTGGCTGGCATTAAAACCGCCGACTAGCGAAGGAATCCATCTATAAAGAGTTGAATCGATATCATCTTCTGCAAAAATTGCCGATATACAAAAAAGAAAAAGTAAACATGTTTTTTTCATAATTATATCCCTTGATAAAAACTATTAAATCCTCTAATGTCTTCATAATTACGGTTAATGATTTGGTAAAATTTTTGTATACTAATTTTGTATTAATAAAACCGCATTCACTATATTTGGGTTAAAGCAATTAATAAATGAATAAATAACAATTCGAAACAAACTAAATTTTTATAAATATGCAAAAACTAATTTTGCCCGGACTTATAATAGCAGTAGTGGCAATCTTATATTTTACGTACTTCAAACCAAGTGAAGGGCTGGGCTCGTTTGCAGATTTTGATCCAAACAACAATGCAAGCAGAGATATTTTTGTTGAGCTGGTTAAAGATAAAAGAATCGTTAGAGATAGAGAATCCGGGGGCACAGTGTTTTATGTTACCGATAGAGACGGCAGGGAAATGAAAGTTGTGGGGCCGTTTGATTTACCGCCCGGAATGGATACTGCTCCTTCATTAGTGCTAACCGGGCATTTGGGTAACGGTTATTTTCATGCTCACGGGGTTGGTTTAAGAAATTGAGTTACGGCAAATTCGAATTAGTATCAAATTATAAACCTTCGGGCGATCAGCCAAAAGCAATTGCTGAATTAACCAAAGGCGTTAAAGACGGTTTAAAGCACCAAGTACTTCTTGGCGTTACGGGCAGCGGTAAAACTTATACAATGTCTAACGTTATTGCAAATGTTAATAAACCGACATTAATAATTTCTCACAACAAAACTTTGGCGGCACAGCTTTATTCCGAGTTCAAATCATTCTTTCCCAAAAACAAAGTTGAATTTTTTATAAGTTATTACGATTACTACCAACCCGAAGCATACGTAGTAAAACGTGACCTTTACATCGAAAAAGATTCATCGGTAAATGAAGAAATTGACAGGCTCCGTTTGAAAGCTACAACATCATTGATTGAGGGTAGGAATGATGTTATTATTGTTGCGAGTGTAAGCTGTATATACGGTATCGGTGCGCCCGACGAATATGCAAATCAAATAATGTTTTTGAAAAAGGGGCAGGAAATTGAACGCAAACAGTTGCTTAGAAAGTTGATTGATATTTATTACACCCGCAACGATGTAGAATTTACACGAGGAACATTCCGAGCCAGAGGGGATGTTATTGAAATTATCCCTGCTTACCAGTACGAGGAAGCTGTACGTATTGAACTTTGGGGCGATGAAATTGAAAGGCTGTCTATTATTGAAGCGATGTCTGGAAAGGTAATTGAAGAAGTTGATTCTGTTCCGATTTATCCTGCTAAATATTTTGTTACTACGAAAGAGCAAGGTAACATTGCAATCAAAACAATTAAGGAAGAATTAAAAGAACGGCTTGAAAACTACTGGAAAGAAGAAAGATATTTAGAAGCACAAAGGCTTGAACAAAGAACCAATTATGATATCGAAATGATACGGGAAATAGGGTACTGTTCAGGTATTGAAAATTACTCACGGCACTTTGACCAGCGTCCGCCAGGGTCAAGACCTTCATGCCTTTTTGATTATTTCCCGCGGGATAACTTTTTATTGATTATTGACGAATCACATGTAACGGTTCCGCAGATCAGGGGAATGTATAACGGCGACCGTTCCCGTAAAGAAACGCTCGTAGAGTACGGTTTCAGGTTGCCCTCCGCATTGGATAACCGTCCCTTGAAGTTCGATGAATATGAAAATCTCACAAACCAGGTAATTTATGTAAGCGCAACACCCGGTGATTACGAACTTAAAAAAAGCGGCGGCTCATACGTTGAGCAGGTTATCCGTCCGACCGGGTTGCTCGATCCGCAAATAGTAGTACGACCGGTTAAAAATCAAATTGATGATTTGATCGGCGAAATTAGAATGCGTGTTCCCAAAAAGGAAAAAACCCTCATTACAACTCTTACAAAAAAAATGGCTGAAGATTTAACCGATTATCTCGACCGGATTGATATTAAGGTCCGATATATCCACAGCGATATTGATGCGCTTGAAAGGGTCGAAATAATCCGTGATCTGCGTATAGGTGAATTTGATGTGCTGGTTGGGGTTAACTTGCTGCGCGAAGGTTTGGACTTACCCGAAGTTTCTCTCGTTGCAATTATTGATGCGGACAAGGAAGGCTTCTTAAGAAGTGAGAGATCGCTGATGCAGACGGCGGGAAGAACTGCACGAAATGTTAACGGTAAAGTTATTATGTACGCGGATAACATTACCGAGTCCATGCAAAAAACAATTGACGAAACAAACCGCAGAAGAGAACTCCAAACAGAATACAATAAAGAAAACAAGATATCACCCAAAACAATTTACAAAAGCCGTGAAGAAATAATGTCGTCCACTTCTATTGCAGAGCTGAGAAAGAAAGACGATAAGTACGATGAAGCGGCATTCGCAAAGGTTGCGGAACCTGTTATTAAATACATGACCAAAGAACAAAGGCAGGACCTGATCGATCAAATGACCGAAGAAATGTTGACCGCTGCAAAAGACCTTGAGTTTGAAAAAGCTGCATACCTGCGTGACGAAATTGAGAAATTAAAAAAACTGATTAAGTGATAAAAGAATTGGATGTTTACGGATTCTTTCAGCACTTCTAAAATTAATAAACGCAACATTTTAAAGATTATCATTCAATAACTAATCATAAATAAAAATGAAACAAAACGGAAGAATTACAATTGTAGATTCACTAAGAGGATTTGCATTACTCTTAATTGTATTAATTCATTACGTGGAACACTTTGATTTTTTCTATGCTCCCGAAGTAAATTTTCTTTTTTCTCAAGCAACCGATAGCAAAGTGATGGAATTGGTTTTCTTTTTTATAAGCGGAAAGGCATACTCTATTTTTGCTTTATTGTTCGGTTTCAGTTTTTTCATTCAGATGAACAGGAAAGAAAAAGAAGGAACGGATTTCAGGTTAAAATTCCTCTGGCGTTTAACCGTATTGCTGATAATGGGTTTCGTGCACTCTTTGATTTACAAAGGAGATATCCTTCACATATACGCTATGCTAGGGGCGGTTCTAGTTTTGTTTTACAGGGTTAATACTAAAGCGTTACTTTTAATGGCTGTGCTGCTGGCTCTGCAAATCCCGCTGATAACTACTTTTATATATTCTTTTATTGAACCCGGGTTTGAGTATACACAAAGTTTTGGTTCGGGATACTGGCAGGAAGGAAATAATATTTACGCACAAGGAAGTCTTGGGGACGTTGTTTCATATAACATCTGGAAAGGCAGGGCAAACGTTTGGGGCTGGACTTTCTATAACGGAAGGTATATTCAGCTTATTGCACTTTTCATTATAGGGTTTATAATGGGAAGAGAAAAGATATTTGAAGAGCTGTACAGCCATAAAAAGAATACTATAAAAGTCCTTTTAATTAGCCTGTTGTGTATGGCTGTTTTTTATTTTATTGAAATAAGTATTTGGAATTTTTCACTTACCGGCTCACAGCAAACTATATTTAGTACAGTAATAAAATCTTATTACAATTTAGCATTCACTTCCGTAATCCTTTCCGCAATCATTTTGATTTATCTAAAATTCAAAGATGGTTCTATATTCAACAGCTTTGCTGCGTACGGCAGAATGAGTTTATCGAATTATGTATTTCAAGCGCTATTCGGCGTTATATTCTTTTACGGTTTCGGGCTCGCAATGTATAAGTACATGGGATCAACATGGAGTTTAATTTTTGGATTTATTGTATTCGTAACCCAGGTGATAATAAGTAAGTGCTGGGCTAAGAATTTTTATTACGGCCCGCTTGAATGGCTCTGGCGGGCATTAACATTTTTCAATTTCAAAATAAAATTCAGGAAAACTTAATAAGAGAAATGATACGCAAGATATAAGAAGCCGGAATTTTAAGAGTAATATAATCTCCGGAATAGATAACTCTATTCTAATTTCAGATATCAGCGTTTATCAGCTTTCTAATATCAACATATTTTACAATCTGGCCTGAGTTCTCACAAGCTTTGCATTTGGCAAATTGAGCCAGAGGGTTGTATTTATGGGCTAATTCAAAATCCAGTATTTCTTTATCGATTGTTTTCTTTTCATCAATACTGTAATCCGAACTTACAATCTCCTTATATTTTTCTCTTAAAGCTTCGGCTTCTTCCGTAAGAATAAAACCGGTGCCGTTGCATTCTTTACATTGAACGCGTACAAATACTTCAACTTTTTTAGGGAATTTGATATCAAGTGCGTTGAATTCTTTCATAACAATAACTCCAAAAGATTAAATGGGATGTTGCTTTATAAAAGCATAATGAATATTTTGCATTTTTAATTGCTTAACAATCAAGTAAGCAGTTAATAAAAAGGGACAGGGAAAGGCTAAGCCAATATTAGCATTAAACAAAGTATGCTGAAGTGTTACTCAGCCTTATCCCCTTTTTAATTTTATAATCCTTAAAATTATGTTAGTCGCAACAGCAAGATTTTATTTTTAGAATTAATAAAAATTCAATTAATCAACGGCTAATATATGCGATAGCAAAAGGATTGTCAAGATTAAAATTTTTATTTGCATAAAAAATTACAATAACATTATCAATTGCATACATTATGGAAGGTTTTGGAAAAAGATTAAAAGATTACGCTAAGTCGGAACACAAAAGCGTAAGAAAACTTGCCGAAAAAATAAACAAACGGGAGTCAACAATTTCTCAATATATTAACGACATTAGAACTCCCGGCGCTGATTTTTTATACCAGCTTGCCAAACTCGGCTGCGACATTAACTGGCTGCTTACCGGTGAAAAGTACAGACCCTCACCACCGCAAGATGTCCTTGTAAAAGAAGAAGAAGAAGAAGAACTACAGTTGATTTACGAATTACAAGCCCGCCTGGATAAAATGAATAAACGGCTTGAGTTATTGGAGAAGGATAAAGAGCAAGAACAGTAAATGTTTTTTTTGAAATTCCTCAAGAAATAAATTAATTGAACAACTACAATTTCGTGGTTATCTTACGTAAGATTTTTTAATAATTATTTTAGATTAAGAATGGCAGAAGAATTATTAAATTTAAAAGAGGCAAGTAAGTTTGCAAGTGAATATATCAGTAAAGACATATCTGTTTCGAATATATCTTATTTAATACAGTATGGTAGAATACCTAAAATTGGTAATAACGGAAACTTATCGGTAAGAAAAAAAGATCTTATTAATTATTACGATTCACACCACAATACCAAAGCTGATAAATGGCGTGAGAAATTAGGCGACGATCTAAACTGGCATCTTTCTTTTTCAGAATACAAAGAATCCGAAACTACAAAACATGTACATAGACTGCATCCATACAAAGGAAAATTTATTCCTCAACTAGTAGAATATTTCCTGGATCAACATACAGATGAATTTAAAACCGATATCTTTTTTAATCCGGGCGATATTGTTCTCGACCCTTTTTGCGGCAGCGGGACAACTTTAGTGCAAGCTAACGAACTTGGTATCCATGCAGTCGGAATTGATATTTCAACATTTAACACATTAATCAGCAATGCCAAAATTGATAAATATGATATTCAGGATATTTATTATCAGGCAAAATTAATTACAGGGAATCTTTACGCGTTTCAACAGGATAAAAACAATGTAGCTTTTGAAATAAAATTGTTGGAGGAATTAAAGGCTTTTAACGATCGATACTTCCCTTCACCGGATTACAGATATAAGGTCAGAAACAAAGAGATAGATGAAAAAAAATACGGGATAGAAAAAGAAAAAGAATTTTTACCTATTTACAAGGAGCTGGTTAAAAAGTATAATATTCCATTGTTGCAAAAAGATGACAGCACTTTCTTAGGGAAATGGTACTTGAAAGTTATTAGGGACGAAATAGATTTTATGTATGACCAGCTAAAATCCATTCAAAATTCAAAAACAAAAAAAATTCTTAGCATTATTTTGAGCCGTACAATTAGATCATGCCGGGCAACAACCCATGCCGACCTTGCTACCCTTGTTGAACCTGTTACTGCAACTTACTATTGCAAAAAGCATGGTAAAATTTGTAAACCTCTGTTTACTATTTCGAATTGGTGGAATAGGTACTATAAAGATACCGTTAAACGTATTTCCGAATTCAAAAACAAAAGAACAGACACTTGGCAAAAATGCTTAACCGGTGACAGTAGAAATATGGATATTATTAATCTAATGAAGAAAAAGAACCCGGAGTTTGGAAATTTAATAGAAAAGAAAAAAATAAAAGGTATCTTTTCATCTCCTCCTTACGTAGGCTTAATTGATTATCATGAGCAGCACGCTTATGCTTATGATTTATTTGGATTTGAGAGAAATGATGAAAAAGAAATCGGCAGGCTTTACCATGGCCAGGGGAAAGAGGCTAAAGATTCATACGTTAAAGGAATTTCGGAAGTACTATTAAACTCCAAAAAATATTTGACGGAAGATTATGATATATTTCTTGTTGCAAACGATAAATTCGGATTGTACCGGGATATTGCTGATAAAAGTAATATGAAAATAGTAACCCAATTTAAGAGACCGGTGCTAAACCGCGTTGAGAAAGATAGGTCTGCATATTCGGAAATTATTTTTCATTTAAAAGAAATCTAATATATTCAAAATACCGTTATTGCATAAAATGGTTGTACGATAAATGAGTTTATCTCCTAATCAGAAAAAGAAAATTAAAACTCTTCTATCAAAGAAGCTCAAGGAAAAACTGAAATCTTATGGAAGAGAAACAACTTCAATGCCTTTCTTGGCAAGATTAATTCAAGATAATGAAAAGATTGCGGCATACTCATTTATCCACTCATTGGCAACAACTTTAGGAATGTCAATTTATGAAGATGTTTCTGTAATAATAGCCTCAGAAAATTCTACTGAATGTTATAGAAATTATGGAGTAGGCGGAGTTTTATCTAAAGAACAAAAGTCAACAATAAATAGAATAGTATCTGCGCTAAGAAATGGTTCAAGAAATGCAGATATCATTTTGGAAAAGAAAGAAGTACTACAATCTTCGTCAGCTAACGGTGAATTTCAAAAATCCGGCAATATTGCTGATTTCTTTATGATACGAGACGGTATTGAACATTATTTTGAAATTAAAACCGTTAAGCCGAATATTGATGTATTTGAGAAGAGTAAAACAAAATTACTTGAATGGGTAGCACGTTGTCGTAAAGATGTAAATGTTTTCCTTGCTTTCCCATACAACCCTTATCATCCACAGCCTTACTCGAGATTCACGGAAGTTGGAATGATGGACGCACCAAATGATTTTTTGATCGGAGAAGAATATTGGGATTTTTTAGGTGGGGAAAACACTTTTCCTGAACTCTTAGAAACTTTTGACGAAATTGGGAAAGAATTCAAAGAAGAGCTTAATAAAAAGTTTAAAACAATTGCTAAAGAAAAGTATGATTCTTATTAACAATAGTATTTTCCCCGTCCTTCATTAACCGCTTTCTAATACATTTCCTCGGTCTTCACGACCGCACTATTGCAGAAGATTTTTCGACCATGATCTACTATACGAATACCGGTGCTCTTTTAAGAATAAAAGAATTGGGAATGTTCAAAGGTAAGGATGTTGAGCTTTCAATAAAAAAAAGTGAATTACCTTTCCCCAAAGCACCTTACAAAACAAAGGCCTTGACGGTTTTTTAGCGCAATACGCAGATAAGAATTATATAGAAAATGAAAATGGTGCTTGGGCGTTTGCCGTAAGTGAAAAGCTTGAGAATTATAGACGCTAATAATATTTTTGGGCAATTTGTTTCCTGGTCTTCTTTTTAGCAATATTTTTTACCGGCCGTCTTGAGTTAAATAAGCAAGTTTTCTGCCGATATAAAAATATCGGTGTTATTAATTCTTACCTATTGATATCATTGCCCCGATTTTTGTCATCTTTCATGTAGAGAATTAAAAAATACTACAGAATAACAACTTACACTGCGGAAATAAAAAAAGATTCTATGGAAATAAAAAAAGATTCTATGGAAATGAAAAAAGAATCCGTGGAAATAGAAAAGAATCCGTGGAAATGAAAAAAGAATCTGCGGAAATGAAAAAAGAATCTGCGGAAATAGAAAAAAAATCTATGGAATAAAAAAAGATTCTATGGAAATGGAAAAAGAATCCGTGGAAATAGAAAAAAAAACTATGGAATGAAAAAAGATTTTGTGGAAAGGCAGTTTACATTGCCGGAATAGAAAAAGATTTCACGGAATGGTAGATTACATTAACGAAATGAAGATTTACAACGGCGAAGATTTCTCTACAAAGGCGGAATAATATTCCCGCACAGAACAATTTATTTTGGTGAAGAGAGCAAATCGTTTGATTTACAGATAATGGAAAAATATACACAAGCCCAATTGGTTTTGGGATTTTGCCGTAAAATCCTCTCTTTTTAAGAGAGGATTTAGGTGAGTTCTAAAAAAACAAAATACCAAAACCAATTTGCAACATGTATATAAGGAAAATAAATAAGGTTATTTACATGCAGTTGTGATTAGAATATGTGTTAATACTTTTTTGAATAGCTACAACGGTAACTATGTCTTTTACAGTGCAAAAATTTTTTGCTCAGTCATCAGCTAACCTTTAACAATTTCCATAAAAATTTTGACAACAAATTAATAGCTTCGGGAAGCCTTTATGAGCTTTCGTTTAAATAATTTAATTTGACGGCTTTTATTTGTGTAATTATTTTCTTTATTTTGTCACTTTCGTTTTGAGAGACTGGGAATTAAATGGCAAAAACAAAAATTAAAAACTTAGTAATTGTTGAATCGCCCGCAAAGGCAAAAACTATCGAAAAGTTTTTAGGAAAGGATTTTAAGGTTACATCCTGCAACGGACATATACGCGATTTGGAAAAGAAGAATAACGGTGTTGATATTGAAAATAATTTCAACCCGTTTTATAAAATTTCCGATGACAAAAAAACTGTTGTAAAAGAACTGAAAAAATTATCGAAAGATTCAGAGCTTGTATGGCTTGCATCCGACGAGGACCGCGAAGGAGAAGCCATATCATGGCATTTAAAAGAAGCACTTGAATTAAAGAATGAAAAGATTAAAAGAATTGTTTTTAACGAGATTACAAAACCGGCAATTTTAAAAGCAATTGATAATCCGCGCAGTATCGACAGCAACCTGGTTGAAGCACAGCAGGCAAGAAGAATATTAGACAGGCTGGTTGGTTTTGAATTATCGCCTTTACTCTGGCGAAAAGTTAAGCCTTCTCTTTCTGCCGGCAGGGTGCAGTCGGTTGCGGTAAGATTGATTGTTGAACGCGAACGGGAAATAGATGCATTTAAACCCGAATCCCAGTACAGGGTTGTTGCGGATTTTAAAATTGAAAACGGCAACGGCGTCCCTTCATTATTAACCGCCGAACTTTCCAGGAAATTCAAAACCAAGAAAGAAGCCCTGGAGTTTTTAGAGAAGTGTAAAAAGGCTGCTTTTGCTGTAGAAAGTTTGGAAAAGAAACCGGCTAAAAAATCTCCTGCAGCGCCGTTTACAACTTCAACGCTTCAGCAGGAAGCAAGCCGCAAGCTGAGGTTTTCGGTTATTAAGACTATGATGGTTGCTCAAAAGCTTTACGAGAACGGGCATATAACTTATATGAGAACGGATTCCGTTAACCTATCCGAACTTGCATTGCAGTCGTCAAAAGAAACAGTAATAAAAGATTACGGGAAAGAGTATTCGCAAACGCGAAAATATAAAACCAGGTCTAACATGGCGCAGGAAGCGCATGAAGCAATAAGGCCGACTTATTTTGATAAGGAAACGATAGACGGCACCGCGGATGAAAAAGCACTTTATGAATTGATATGGAAGCGTGCAATCGCTTCTCAAATGAGTGACGCCGAGCTTGAAAGAACAACTGTTAAAATTGGTATATCAAATAGAGAAGAAAAATTTATTGCAAAAGGCGAAGTAATAAAGTTCGACGGTTTCCTGAAGGTTTACCTTGAATCTACCGACGACGAAAACGGGGAGAACGGTGAAAGCGGAATTATACCGCCGTTAAACAAAGGCCAAAAACTAGATTACAAAAATATAACGGCTACGCAAAGATATACACGTCCGCCCGCAAGGTATACGGAAGCAAGCCTTGTCAAAAAGCTTGAAGAACTAGGGATTGGGCGTCCTTCTACTTATGCGCCTACGATAAGTACAATCCAGAAACGGGGTTACGTTTCTAAAGAAGAAAGAATGGGAAAAGAACGACAATATGATGTGCTTACCCTGTTAAATAAAAAAGATATAAAAGAAGAAGTAAAAGTAGAAATAACCGGTGCGGACAAAGGCAAATTGTATCCCCTGGATATAGCCATGCTAGTTAATGATTTTCTGCTTGAATACTTTCCAAAGATATTTAATTATAAATTTACCGCCGAGGTTGAAAAGGAACTTGACGACATTGCCCAGGGAGAATTGCAGTGGCAGAGTATGCTTAATTCTTTTTATCATCCCTTCCATGATAAAGTTGAACATACCGTAGAAAACAGTGAAAGGGTTTCCGGCGAAAGAATTTTAGGCATTGATAAAAAAACCGGCAAGCAGGTTTCGGTTAGAATGGCGCGCTTTGGCCCCGTTGCCCAGCTTACGGATCTTGATGATGAAGAAGCTAAGCCCGAATATGCCGGCTTAAGATCGACCCAGAAGCTTGAAACGATTACTATGGAAGAAGCGCTTGATTTATTTAAGCTCCCGCGGACTATCGGTGAATTTGAAGACGAAGATGTTGTAGCAGCAATCGGAAGATTCGGACCGTATTTACGGCACAATAATAAGTTTTATTCGCTCGGTAAAGAATACGATCCTTACACCGTTACAATTGAAGAGGCTATCCCGGTAATTGAAGAGAAACGGAAAAAGGATGCCGAGAAAACGATAAAGATATTTGAAGAGAATGAAAGTTATAAAATTCTTAAAGGCAGGTGGGGACCATATTTAAAAGCCGGAAGAATGAATGTGAGGATCCCGAAAGATATGGATGCTCAAAAATTAACTTATGAAGATTGCGTGAAGCTTGCCGAAGAAACGGTTGAAAAAGGGAAAGGCAAAAAAGCTGAAACCAAGAAGCCGGCAGCAAAAAAGACTTCTAAATAAACATTAACCCCGGGATTAAGAGTGTGTGTGAAAACTGTAGGGCGAAATGCTGTTTCGCCCAACTTATTCATTATTCTTTCAAAATTTGTATGGGCGCGTACTACAACTTGAATTTTCACACACTCTCTTAAGAGCCTGTTGCAGAACTCAATTAGGTTTTCCAATAGCCACGTGCTTCACACGTTGTAAATAAGAAACCGAATAGAACCCGGGCTTTAGCCCAAATATGAGAGAAAATTGGGCTAAAGCCCAGAGTTTTTGTTGAGACTTATTGTCCACGACCTTAAAGGTCGTGGCTATGATTATTTATTTTAGTTCTGCAACACACCCTTCATACCGGAGCTATTAAAACATTACATCATAGTTAAGTTGACGCTTATGCGTATTAAGCGGGAATCTAATTTATAAAAATGGATCCCCGATAAAAGCATTCGGGAATGACTCGGCACTTCATTGTTGACATAACACTAGTTGCATTAAGTTGACGCCTATGCGTATTGCGGCGATGCACATATAGTTTTCTTCATCGTCCCCAAATGGAATTTTACCGCATTCACTTTTTTCTTAATTGCTTCAGCATCTTTTTCGCATTTTCATTACCGGTATCCAGTTCAAGAGATTTTTCATAATTTTGAATTGCCAGCTTGTTGTTACCGGATTTCATATAAGCTTCGCCTAGATTGTTATAACCGTTAGAATATTTTGGATGAAGTTTAACATTCAACTCAAATATTTTTATTGCATCTTCTATTCTATCGTTGTTCATCATTTTATAGCCAAGACCGGTTAAAGTATTTTCGGTAATAAAATGCGGGTTCTCTATTTTCTTATTGTTTATTAAATCGGAGAGAGCCTTAATTCCATAAGTATTGTAGGTATCAAATAAAAGTAGATCCCTGTAATCATTGTTTACTTCGTATGTATTTGGCTCCATAGAAATTAATTTTTCAAAAGCTTGCAAAGCCTCTTTTGTTAAACCGATTTCTTTAAGAATTTCTGCAAGAGCGTACCAAGACCTATTATCATCAGGATAAAGTGTTGTATTAAATTTTAGAATCTTTACAACATCATCAAATTTTTCAGCCGGTATTAAATTAAAATATGCGAATAACATAATTTCAAAAGATGTATAAGGAAACCATTTCTTCATATCACCGTAAAGCTTTTCTTTTTTAGAAAGTTCTTCTAAAAATTTGTCTGCTCCTTCGTTTAGAAGAACATCTTTGAAAGATAATACTTCATCATTCTTTATAGCTTCCAATACGTGGTCTTTACATGCAAAATAATCCTTGAAGGTTGCGGGCATGTAATAATCCGGTGGATAATAACCCCTATTATCGGTAGCGTGGCCTTCCTGCCAATACATTGTTGAAATGTTTACTCTTAATTGGCTGTATGGTAAAATTAAGTCGAGAACATCCGAGCACCAGTTTAACGGCCCTGCCGCGATATCTCCAACTGTTACGGCGTTTGTATTATTAAGCATCCGTCCGATAAAATTCGGTGCAGCGCTGAAAGTATGAGTACCGGTGATAATATATATATTTGTACTTTTGAATAGCTTTTCACGTTTAATAAATTCTCGAACAAACGGCGGTAATAGATACCCGTTCCCTCCTTCATTGAATCTCAGGTCAATCACAAAATTTTCTATACCGGCTGAATTCTCCTCGAAGGTTTGAAATAGTCTCTTAGTAAAATCACCAAAGGGATCATCTTTCCAATTTGTAACGGTATTAAACTGAAAATAAATCATCCTGTCGTCCTTAAGATATTCGAACCAATAAGGAATTCTGGAAGGAATAATTTTCGAAAGATATAAAGGAAGAGAATCCGGCTTATCATCAAAAATTGAAACTGTTTTATTACTTGTAGGAACATTTGTTTTATACCACGACCAATTATTCCACATCCCCCATTTAGCAGAATTAACCGTCACTTTTGTTTTGTTACCGTTTTGAAGAATAACTTCTAATTCAAGTTGTTTTTCATCATCAATTATCCCAAGGTTTTTCAAGATGATTGCGTTCGGGAGATAATTAGTTGTTAATCTATAAATACCGTGCTTGCTATCTCTTGCTACAGTTTTGCCAACCAGTCGATATGCCGAATCGGCATCATACTTTCCCAGTTTAAGTACTTCTGCTCCCACTAATTCTTTATTGATTGAATCTGCGGCAGTTATAAAAATTCCGTCAAAAAAATATTCAATGCGTAAAGGAAACCATAGGTTTAAACTTTCTTGATAATTGAGTAGAACTTCCGTATGTCCATCTTCCAGCAGTGCAGTTAATTTCATTATTTCAACAATTATCTTTTCCTTGTTCCATTCGCTCAGATTTGATTTTAATTCATCTGCTTTTGTCATGAATTTTTCTTTAGAAATTGCAGCCCAGGGCATTGGATGGTATTGTTCAATTTTGTTGGTAAGAATATCAATATCATGTCTCCATTCGTCAGTCGTTTGCGAAGTAATGATTGAACTGCATAAAACGATAAGTAGAACTACCAAATAAGGCATATTTTTCTTCTTCATCTTAATACACTCCAATTATTTTGAAATCGTATTTATACTTGTTGCAAATTGGTTTTGGGATTTTGCCATAAAGTCCTCTCTTTTTAAGAGAGGATTTAGGTGAGTTCTAAATAAAAACGAAATCCCAAAACCAATTTGGCTTGTGTATATTTAAGACGAAAAGTAATTGATATTGTTATAGTACATTTAAGCTTGTTAGAGAATTCTCTATCTGTACGGGGTTCAGATTTCTCTCCATTGGAGTCCTTGGACACCCCGACAAACTACGTCGGAGATTCGAATTACACACATTATGACACGTCATTAGTTTTACTGCCGTTACTAACCCCCGCATTGCGCATAAGTGTCAATTTAAAGAATATCAATAACAGAAAAAATTAGTTGAAAGAAATATGATTTCGTCGTGAATTGATTTTATTTGCAGATATGTTTATCATTTTTTGCCGAATTTTTTATCCATTTTGTTTGGGGGGAGATATGCTGCGAAATTACTTTATAAGCGCATACCGGAACTTATTCAAATCGAAAATTTTCACTTCTATCAACATTCTCGGGTTATCCATAGGAATGACGGCGTTTGTGATGATAATGCATTACGTAATTTTCGAGAGAAGTTATGACAAATTTCATGATGATTATGAAAGGATTTACAGGATAAGGTATGAACGTTATTCCGAGGACGGCAGTTCGGTTAGGTTTGCTTCGTGCTGCCCGCCTGCAGGTGCGCTTATCCGCGATAGATATCCTGAAGTAGAAAAGCTTGGTAGAATATTACGCTACAAGGCAAGTGTTTCATACGAGAATAAATATTTTATGGAAGAGCGGATGTACTTTGCCGAAACAGACTTCCTTGAAATCTTCAAGGTAAAATTTATTAAAGGCAATCCGCATGAAGGAATAAAAGAACCGGGCAACACATTTATTTCGAAATTAACTGCTGAGAAGTATTTTGGTGATGAAGATCCAATGGGGAAAACTTTAAGTGTAGACAAAAAAACTAATTATAAGGTTGCGGGAGTATTTGAAGACATCCCGGAAAACTCTCACTTAAAATTTGATATTCTTCTTTCGTATCAAAATGTAATAAGCCTTTACGGCGAAGATTTTCAACACGCGTGGGGGCACACGGGAGTATTTACTTATGCAAAGCTAAAGCCCGGCACGGATTTAAATGGGTTGGAAAACAAACTTGATGCGTTGGTTGAAGAGCAATTCGGTGAAGCATTAAAGTATTATAAAATGGTGATGAAGCTGCCCGTACAGCCTTTAACCGATATTCATCTCAATTCACATTTTATGCAGGAATATGAAATCAACGGAAATAAAGATGCAGTAGATATTTTATTTATCATTGCCGTCTTTGTAATAATAATGGCATGGGTTAATTACATTAATTTATCTACGGCCGGGGCGTTAAACAGGGCAAGAGAAGTAGGTTTACGGAAGGTAGTGGGTGCAAGCCGTTTTAACCTGGTTGTTCAATTCTTTGCAGAGATAATTCTTCTAAACTTGTTTGCCGTATTGTTCTCAATGGCTTTGGTTTACCTGTTTACTCCTTTGTTTAACAGTTTAACCGGGATGACGTCATCGGTAAACATTTTACGGCAGGGATGGTTCTTTCCTATGCTGCTGGTATTATTTGTAATCGGTGTAGCCTTTTCGGGATTTTATCCTGTGATTGCAATGTCTTCATTCAAACCGCTGGCTGTTTTAAAAGGTAATTTCTTGAATACTGAAAAAGGTACAAGGTTGAGAAAGGGGCTTGTTGTTTTCCAGTTTGCAATCGCATTTATTTTGTTAACCGGAACACTTGCTGTTTACAAGCAAATTTCTTTCATGCAAAGCCGGGACCTGGGATTTAATGTTGACCAAACATTAGTTGTACAATCGCCCAGAGTGCGTAGCGAGTCCTACGGGGAAGATTTAAAAACTTTTAAAGAGGTATTGCAGAAAATTAATGAGATAAAAATAGTAAGTCACGTAACGGAAGTACCGGGCAGGCAGATTTACTGGGATGCCGGCGCTATACGCAAACAAGGTGAAGACGCGAGTAAAGGAAAGAATTATCAAATAGTTGGAGTTGATTACGACTTTGTAAATTTATTTGAGCTAGGGTTGATTGCCGGAAGAAATTTCTCAAAAGAATTCCCTGCTGATAAAGACAACTTAATGATGAATGAAACTGCAGTGAAATTTATGGGATTTGAAAGCAGCGAAAGCGCGGTGGGGCAAAAGGTTGATTACTGGGAGAATATTTATACTATTGTCGGCGTTATAAAAGATTATCATCAGCAATCGTTAAAAGAAGAATTTGAACCCCACTTGTTTAGACTATTACCGGAAGGCCGCGGAACCATGGGACAAATAGCCGTAAAACTAAACAGCACAGATATGAAAGAGTCTGTTGATTTTGTTAAAAGCAAGTATGAAGAATTTTTCCCGGGTAATCCTTTTGTTTATTTCTTTTTAGATGAATACTATGACCAGCAATATAAAGCAGATCTGCAGTTTGGTCAGGTGGTTGGCGTTTTCTCTTTATTGTCTGTAATGATTACCCTGCTTGGAATTTTTGCTTTGTCGTTAAAAAGTGCTCTTCAAAAAACTAAAGAGATTGGAATTAGAAAAGTACTCGGAGCCGATGTATCAAATTTATTATTGTTGCTTTCCCGCGACTTTATAATTTTGCTTGTTGTTTCATTTATAATATCATTACCGGTTTTATATTACGGGTTGAATAAATTCTTAGACGAATACGCAAATAGGATCAATTTGGATGTGTGGCTGTTTATTGTTCCAATGTGTGTAATAATATTGGTGACTATACTTACAACTGCGTTTCAATTCTTGAAGGCAGCTTTGGCAAACCCGGTAAAAAGTATTAGGTACGAATAGCTTGTTGATTATCTAAATAGCCCGGCTTTGCGCATAGGCTTCAACTTAAGGTAAAATATTTATAATAGCCCCAGCTTTTCCTTAACGAATTAGAAAAGTTGGGGAAAGGATGGTTGGAGCACACACCTATGGGCTTTAGCCCAAACATGAGAAAAAAATTGGGCTAAAGCCCGAAGTTTTTGTTGAGACTTATTGTCCACGACCTGAAGGTCATGGCTATGGTTAATTATTTTAGTTCTGCAACACACTCTGAATGCCGGAGCCATTTAGACATTACCTTCATTGTTAAGTTGACGCTTATGCGTTTGCAGGAAGTTTCCGGGGATTTTGTATTCTCATGCGGGTTTTATTTTTTTTGTGATTTTTTTTTCGGGGGAACCGGATCAAAACCGCTGCCGCCCCACGGATTACAGCTTACAATTCTTTTAATACTAAGCCATCCGCCTTTTAGTATTCCGTGTGTTTTTAGTGCTTCAATAGTGTACTCCGAACAAGTAGGCTGGTACCTGCATGAAGAAGGCAAAATAGGTGAAATAAAGACCTGGTAAATTTTTACTATTAGTATCAGGGGGTAGGATAGAACGATAAATAACTTTTCAAAAAAAATTTTCATCAAATAAGTCTAATTCGTTTTTTCAAAATTAATGATAATATCTGTTCCGTCCTTTAAACATTTATAAACCGGGCAAATGTTAATTGCATTCATTACTTTTTTTGTTTGTGTTTCATCCAGAGAAATTGGAGTTTTGATTGTTAACGAAATTGATTCCAAACTTTTCGGATTTTGGTGCAGCTTTTTGTCTACATCAATAAATATTTCTTCTTTTGCTATTCCTTCACGGATTAGGATTTTATCAATACTTGTAAAAATACAGTTTGCTAATGAAGCGGCAAGTAAATCCGTTGAGGAGAATGAAGTGCTGTCACCGCCATATTCTACCGGCGTATCCGTAATGATTTTTTCGCCGGATTTATTGTGGGCAATTGTATAATTATCGTTTTCGAAATAAACACTTAACAAAGTCATCTTCGGCTTTTTGAATTGTTTCGTTACATCTTTCAATTCTGTATTTTATGAACTCACTTTTATCAAGCGGCATAAAATACTCCTTCGTTCTTAACTTTCTTAGATTATCAATTATATTTTTAATATTTACTTCCAATTGAGATGTTGATTTAATTTATTGTAAATGTTGTACCGTCTTTGCCGTCTTTAACTTCAATGCCGATGTTTTTTAATTCGTCCCTTATTTTGTCTGAAGTAGCCCAGTCTTTATTTCTTCTTGCGTCTGATCTTATTTCAAGCAATAAATTCATTACCTCGGTAAGCTTATCCGAATTGCTTTCGACTTCTTTTTCAAGTCCGAGAATATCAATAATAATTTCCGGGTAAAGTTTTTTCAGTCTTGAAAAAGTGTCGTCACTTATTAAAGAAGTAGAAATCAATTTCTCGTAAAATGAATTAATGTGTTTGGACAAATCAAATAAAGCTGCCAGTGTTTTGGAAGTATTAAAATCATCGCTCATATTTGTAAAGCATGATTCAAGTAGATCATTAATTTCTTTATCTAATTCGTCATTCAATCCTTTTGTTTCTTCTTTTTCCAGTTTATCAAGATTGTTGAGTGAGTTTATTAATCTTTTATAACCTCTTTCGGCACCCTGCAGTGATTCGTTTGAAAAATCAATGGGCGTTGTGTAATGGGTTTGCAGGATTAAAAATCTTACGGTCATGGGGCTGTAAGCCATTTCAAGTTTTTTGTGGTTGCCCGTAAACAATTCTTCCAGGGTTATATAATTATTTTTTGAACGCGCCATTTTAACGCCTTCAATAGTAATCATGTTGTTATGCATCCAGTAATTTACGGGCTGCTTTTTATGAGCACCCCAGCATTGTGCTATCTCGGACTCGTGATGAGGGAATTGCAAGTCCATCCCGCCGCCGTGAATATCAAACGGCACGCCGAGATACTTAGAGCTCATTGCAGTACATTCAAGGTGCCATCCCGGGAAACCTATTCCCCACGGTGAGTCCCATTTCATTAAGTGTTCCGGTTTCGCTTTTTTCCAAAGAGCAAAATCTATTGAGTTTTGTTTTTCAGATTGCCCTTCAAGTTCGCGGCTGCCTTCAATTAAGTCGTCAATAATTTTCCCTGAAAGCTCACCGTAGCTGTTAGATTCTGCATACTTTTTTAAATCAAAGTAAACCGAGCCGTTTTTTTCGTATGCAAAACCGTTGTCCAATATTTTTTTGATAATATCAATTTGTTCAATAATATGACCGCTTGCAGAAGGTTCAATACTCGGTGGTAATGTATTAAGCATGTAAATATATTTATGGAAATTGTTAGTGTACTTCTGCACAACTTCCATCGGTTCAATTTTTTCTAGCTTGGCTTTTTTCGCAATTCTATCTTCGCCTGCTCCTTCAACTTCGTCCTCAAGATGACCCACATCCGTAATGTTTCTTACGTATCTTACCTTATAGCCTAGGTACAATAAATATCTAAACACAATATCAAAAGAAATATAAACCCGTGCATGTCCTAAGTGCGGATCACTATAAACAGTAGGCCCGCATACGTACATCCCTACATAACCGGGGGTAACGGGTTTAAATAATTCCTTTTCTCTTTTAAGTGAATTATAAATTTGAACAGGATATTTATCAATTAACTCCATATAATTCTCAATCTCTAATTTATTTCTTACTCTTACTCATAATCTTAATCCCTTAACAAAGATTACTTATTCAAAAGTTTAGCCGCATCTTTTGCAAAGTAAGTTGCAATTAAATCCGCGCCTGCCCTTTTTATCCCGGTTAATGTTTCCATCATTGTGCTTTCTTCATCAAGCCAGCCTTTTTGTGCAGCAGCTTTAATCATTGCGTATTCACCGGAAACGTGGTAAGCAGAAACAGGAATTAAAACATTTTCTTTTGCAAGTTTTATAATATCCAGATAGGCGACAGCAGGTTTAACCATTACGATATCTGCACCTTCATCTACGTCAAGCAAAATTTCTTTCAACGCTTCGTCTTTATTTGCCGGGTTCATTTGATAAGTTTTTTTATCACCGAAACCGGGAGCAGAATCCAAAGCGTCTCTAAAAGGCCCGTAAAAACAAGAAGCATATTTTGCACTGTAAGCCATTATGCCTGTGTTGATATAACCTGAGTCTTCCAGAGCTTCCCTGATGTTTAAAATTCTGCCGTCCATCATATCCGAAGGAGCAACAAAATCAGCGCCGGCTTCTGCGTGGCTTACGGACATCTGTATAAGAACATCGACGGTTTCATCGTTAATAATTTGCCCGTCTTTTACAATTCCGTCATGACCGTAACTTGAGAACGGGTCCAGGGCTACATCGGTCATAATGCACATTTCGGGTACTGCATTTTTAATTTCTTTAATAGATCTCTGCATTAAACCTTCTTTATTGAGTGCTTCTGTTCCTTTATTATCCTTTTTATCATCGGCAACTTTTACAAAAAGGAGAGCACACTTAATTCCAAGAGAGTACATTTCTTTTACTTCGTTAATTATTAAGTCCAGCGTATAACGGTAGTATCCGGGCATAGAAGATATTTCTTCTTTACAGTTTGTTCCTTCCATTATAAAAAGCGGTGCAATAAAATCATTAGGTGTTAAAATTGTTTCGGTTGTCATTGAACGGATAGAATCTGTCCACCTTAATCTTCTTCCCCTTGTGTACGGAAATTGCATAACAACATCCTCAAATAATAATTGAAATTTCTAAAGACAAATATAAACAGGTTTTTTGTACACTACAATTTAACGGGGGGTAAAAATCAGTCCAATTTATCCATCTGGTTAAATTTAACTGCGTACTTGATTAACTCGGAAAGAGAGTTTACACCAAGTTTTTTCATAATATGCGATCTGTGTGAGTCTATTGTTCTTTTGCTTAATTTTAATTTATTAGCTATTTCTTGGCTTGTAAGCCCAAACCCTATTCGCCTCAGAATTTCCCGTTCTCTTGGAGTAAGGTTTGGGGTATCCTGCGAATTTTTACCTGTGAGGTATTCAAACCTCATCATTACTTCTCTTAATTTTTCATCAGGCCAGCTTTGTCCGAAATATTGTTTCCCTTCATAAGCTCTTTTAATTGCATAGATCAACTCGCCTTTCATAATATTTTTGCTTATTAAGCCGGCGGCCTTATGCTTAAGCGCAAAATAAATGTATTCTTCTGTATCGTGCATTGATACAAACAGGGCTCTTACGTTGGGGTCTTCTTTTTTAATCTCCTTAAGGGCCTCTGTCCCGGTAAGGAAAGGCATTGAAATGTCTATTAAAACAACATCGGGTCTTAATTCCGAATATAAATTTATAAGTTCTTCACCGTTTTCAGCTTCACCAACAACAAAAATATTCGGTTCATCTTCCAGTAAACTAATTACCCCGCTTCTAAATAATCTATGATCGTCAGCTACTAAAATTCTGATATTTGTGCTGTCGTTCATTCAAATTTTCCTTAAGAAAAAATACAAATTTAGTATGCTAATTTAATATTCTTATTTTTTTAATAAAATGAAAATATTATAATAAAAAATTAATTGAGAGTAAAAAAAATTATTTAAGAGAAACTATCTCGTAAACAGCGCTAACAAAAGTCTTAATAAAATCTTTTTTTCTTCTTGGAGGTTTTAGCTTTTTATTACATCTTTCTATGGCTTTATAGATGAGTTCGTCAGGAAGGTCTGGAAAAATTTCTTTTAATGTTTTTCTTAAATAAAATTTATCCTGGTATTCTTCACTGAATATAAAACTGGATACAAACTTTTTGTCAAATTCTTTTATTCTTTCTACTAAAACCATTTCTTAGAACTTTTTTGTTGTAATATAATTTAATTTTAATTAAGTAAAATCGGTATCGATACTGAATTTTTTTATTAAAAATACGGTAAGTAAATTTTAAGGATGTATTTTTATGTTAAAATCAAAACATTTCTAATAATATAGGTACTTCTACTTACGGATTTTTGGATAAAATTTTTTTAAAGAAAATTTGAAATGAAATTTGTTGAAAATGACTTTTATTTGTGATAGGTTAAAAATTTGATATTCCTTAAATAAATTTGCCGGGTGATATTTTGATTGATTGGGATATTAATCCTGAAATCTTCTCTCTTGGTCCGTTGTCGGTTAGATGGTACGGGCTGCTTTTCGCATGTTCATTTCTTATAGGCTACCAAATAATGGGCAAAATTTTTCAAAGAGAAGGTAAATCGGAAAACGATTTAAACGATCTGGTTATGTATATGATTCTGGGAACAGTTATCGGGGCGCGTTTGGGACACTGTCTTTTTTATAATCCTTCTTATTATTTAAGTGATCCTCTTGAAATTTTACAGGTCTGGAAAGGCGGTTTGGCAAGTCACGGAGGTGCTATAGGAATTCTAATTTCATTATATCTTTATACTAAGAAAAAACCCCATATAAAATACCTCTGGTTAATAGATAGAATTGTAATTCCAACGGCTTTAGGCGGATCATTTATAAGGCTGGGGAATTTGTTTAATTCCGAAATTATAGGAATACCTGCAGAAGTACCATGGTCGTTTGTTTTTACATCCGTAGATTCTGTTCCGCGCCATCCTGCACAACTTTATGAATCAATTGCATACCTTATCATATTTGTCTTCTTAATATGGTATTACTACAAACTTAACGGTGAAATTAAACCCGGTTATTTTCTGGGATTGTTTTTAACTTTGGTTTTTACTTTCAGATTTTTTGTCGAATTTATAAAAGAAAATCAAACTTATTTTGAAGAAGGGATGTTTCTTAATATGGGACAAATACTCAGCATACCGCTTGTAATTGCGGGTATAACTCTGATTGTTTTGTCGTTTAATAAACCGTTATCTGTTAAATCTAAATAAGAAAAAATTTATGCAAACAAATAAATATTCAATACAAGGGATAGCTGCAGCTTTTTTATTGATTTTGATATTCGGCTGTAACCCCGAATCAGAAACCGTTTATGACCCCGGGGCAGACTCGTTAAGGTTTACGGCGAAAGTCATTTGAGAAATAGAACCGGCTTAGAGAAAATTACAAATTCCGGCACCTTTGATGCTTTCCCTATGTTTTCATTTGACGGTAAAAAAATTGCACTCTCTTCCAACAGAAGAGCGGACAAAAAACAAAGCAGGGAAACTAACGTTTTTATTGCTGATTGGATTGAAAATCCTGGAAAGGTTGATAATAATTTTGGGTCTAAATAATAATGGATAGAAGAAATTTTATAAACAAATGGAATGAAAAAATTTCATCCGTAAAATTTCCTGAACTTGGTATTGATGAAAATTCAAATTACGAAACTATAACACTTCCGCCTAAAGTATTGCTTCCCGGGTCTGAGTTGTTTGGTAATTTTGAAGTAAATGATGTTGACGGAAACACCGTGCTGCAAGTTGACTCGTATGTAAAAATGAAGTACATACTTTATGCTTCAAAGAAAAATGAAGAAATTAAAGTGCCTGTGAACGAAGAAGAAATATCAAAAAAAGTAAAAGATTACGAATTGTTTATTAATTCGATTATAAAAGACATCCGTGATGATTACCAAACAAATTCTTTGGACCCCCCGAAATTGAATGATACAATTAACCAGATATTAAATTACAATAACATACGCCGCTACTGAATTGAACATATTAAGTGAAAACATTTCGGATTATTTAAAGTCCAACTTCGGAGAAGACTTTTTGCGGAATTATGAAAATTACATCAACTCCGAACCGGGCATCTTTATCAGGTCTAATAATTTTTATAGAGAGTCGCTGGTTGAAGAATTAAAACATTATAATATTGATCTGGAAAAAATAGAAGAAGTTCCCCATGCATATAAAGTACTTAGTGAAAAAAGTAAGGTAGGCAAAACAGTTGAGTTTGCATTGGGTAAGTACTATATACAAAGTTTGTCTTCAATGATTCCGCCACTCGTGTTAAACCCGGGTGAAAAGGATAAGGTGCTGGATTTGTGCGCAGCGCCCGGCTCAAAAACAACCCAGCTAGCAGAGCTGATGAACCGGAAAGGAATGATAATCTCTAATGAGCCTAATCCCAAAAGGGTGAGGACGTTAGCTTTTAATATTGAGAAAATGAACTTTCCCAATGTCGGAATTATCAAAAATAAAGGTGAACTGCTCAGTAAACTTTTTGAAAGTTATTTTGATAAAGTCCTGGTTGACGCACCCTGCAGCGCACTTGGGATAATACAAAAAAAAGACGAAGTAGGGAACTGGTGGAATTTAAACCAGGCGGAGAAAATCGCTTCCTTACAATTCAGACTCCTGTTAAGTGCTTTAAAGATGGTTAAGGTCGGTGGGGAAATTGTTTATTCTACATGTACATTAACAATTGAAGAGAATGAATTAATTCTTGAGAAACTGCTTAAAAAATATCCTGCGGAAATTTTGGAAATAGAGCTGCCTGTAAAATCAGTTGATGCTTTTACGAAGTTTGAAAATGTTGAACTGAATTCAAGTATAAAAAAGGCAAAAAGAATAATTCCGTGGGAAATTAATTCCGAAGGATTTTTTGTTTGCAAATTAAGAAAAACCGGTAATACCGAACGGATGGATAAATCCTCCCTAAAATTAAAAAACGGGAATTTAAGCTTAGTAAATTCAACTGATAAAAAAGTAACGGAATATTTGAAACAGGTTTCGGATAAATTCGGTATCGACAAATCTTTATTTGATGCCTATAAATTCATCGTTAAAAAGAACGAAGTCTATTTTACAAGCGGGGACTGGGATCTACAAGATTTAACACAGTTTGAAAGAATCGGAATAAAGTTTGCCAAAATGGATAACAGGGGATCCGTACATTTATCAACCCCAGCAGCAAGATTGTTTGGTAAGTATACAACCGAAAACCTAATTGAACTGGAAGATATTGACGAGTTGAAAACTTATATGTCGGGCGGAATAATTAGAAAGAATTATAGTTCATTCGGGCAGAAAGTTATAAAATATAAAAATGATTATCCTGGTTCGGCTATTGTTACCGGGGAAGGATTAAAAAGTCAGTTCCCCCGCATACTGCGTACAAGTGAAATCATATTTGAATAGCGAGTTAAATTTCGTGTTTATGAAAAATTTCCCGATAAATTATGAATGTACCGGCAATAATATAGGTTACATTGTTATGGCGTAAATTTGGTTTCGGATTTTTCCATAAACTTCTCTCTTTGTAAGAGAGATAAGAGTGAGTTCATAAAAAAAACAAAATCCGAAACCAATTTATTGTTACTTCACTAATCTTGAACTATTCTTTTGCATTGAATATTATTGCCGGGTTATTAATGATAAAATCTATAATACTTTGTTAAACTTTTTGATATTTTTAACGTCATTTATTTTAAAGAGTAACTCAACCGGCTTCACTGTTTCAGACTTTATAAAGGATAAACCATGATGCCTGATAAAAGTATTTTACAAAAAATTGGGGAGTGCTTAAAAGAACACAGGGAAACCTTGCTCAATTGGTTCGGGAGTGCTTCTGATAAAGAGCAGGCTCAATGCTGTTGATCTTCAGAAAGAATGTGATGAATACGAAGAAAAGATTAAACAAGCCGGAGGCATTAAATTATTTTTGGGCGGTGTTGGACCTGACGGTCATATTGCGTTTAACGCGGGGTCTTCTCTTGGCTCAAGAACCCGCATTAAAACTTTAACAATGGATACTATTATAGCTAACTCACGCTTTTTTGGTAATGATATTAATAAAGTGCCGAGAACAGCTTTAACAGTAGGTGTTAAAACTGTTCTAGATGCTGAAGAAGTTTTAATAATTGCAAGCGGACACTCAAAAGCATTAGCACTTGCAAAATGCGTAGAAGAGGGTGTAAATCATATTTGGACTTTAAGTGTGCTTCAACTTCACCCAAAAGGTTTAATTGTTTGTGATGATGCGGCTACGGTTGAGTTGAAAGTAGGGACAGTAAATTACTTTAAGGATATTGAGTCGAGTAACTTGAGTACGCAATTGGAACCGGAATCATAACTAAACAATTGTTGCGAAAGAGAATATCGAAAAATACTAAACCTTGAGGGCAATATGGCTGAATTCTATCTTTGTGTCCATTAAATATTTTTTTCGATTAGTTATGACGGGAATATGTATTTAATAGAGTTTCTGCAAAATTAGATATCTAAACGCTTTGTCAATTTCTCTCCCGATGTTTTTTATCGGGAGAGAAATCTTTTAATTAAAAGGTTCCCCGCCAAAAAGGGTGTGTTGCATAACTCAAT
>JASFMY010000089.1:0-28576 GCA_050117315.1 Ignavibacteria bacterium | reverse complement strand
CTGCTTCCGTAACTTATGAACAAGAGTTTAACTTTCTCTTTAAAACCAGGTGCATTGTTTATATCGTCCATATTGATACTGCCGCCGCTAAACATACCGACATGTGAGAAGACATCTGGATTGGCTAATGTAATTATCCGTGTCTGCATACCTCCCATGGATAAACCGGCCATAGCCCTGTTAGGTTGATCTGCAAGGGTGCGATAATTGGAATCTATCATAGGGATGATATCCTCAAGAAGGGTTTTCTTGAATCCATCCGTCCGGCGGCCATGTGCCGGCAGGGCGTTCACCTTGACGCGGCGGGCGTGACTGTTCCGTCATACGCCATGTACCGTTATCCATTACAATTATAAATTGTTTGGCTTTTCCTTCGGCAATCAAATTATCCATTATAAGATTGGTTCTGCCTTGATTGGGCCAGCCGGTTTCATCTTCGCCGCCGCCGTGTTGCAAGTAAAGAACTGGGTAACGTTTCTCAGTATCTTTATCATAATCGGGTGGCGTGTAAACAAAACAGCGTCTAATGCTGTTGTTGCTTTGGGAGAAATACATCTGCTCACGTATTTGACCGTGAGGTACATTCTTCAGCTCATAGAAATCCTGATCTTTGGCAGGAATCTCTATACCGCTTCCCCATCGGCCTGCGCCGTAAAAATACATGCTGCCGGGATCAGGAACTGCAGCGCCGTCAACCCAAAGTTGGTAATAATGGAATCCCTCATCCTGTGGGGCAGATTCTCCGGTCCATACACCATTCTCGTTCTTGACCAGATCATATTTTACTGCGCCAATATCGAGCTGAACTTTATGTGCTTCCGGCGCTGATATACTTGCACGCACTCTGCCTTCGGAATTAACCTGAGGGTATTTTTTACCTGATTGATTCGTATCAGCTGGTTTGAAGTCTTCTTGAATTGTTTGTTGGTCTGTCTGTGCCAAACACAATGAGCCGGAAAAAGTCAATAATATTAATAAATAAACTAAACGCTGTTTCATTTTTTCTCCTTTAGTTTTTAAATAATAGTTGAGTAAATTTATGCAAGCTTCGCCGCCAGCACTGCCATTCATGACCTCCGGGAAACGATGCAAATTCCACCTTCAATCCTTTGCCTTTCATAGTCTCTACAAATTTTTTAGTAGGTTCTATCCTTGGGTCTTGCTCGCCCACGGAGATATAAAAAACCTTCATTTTATTATTAAATGTTTCCTGCGAGTTTAAAATACCTGATACTATTGTTTCCGGATTAAGCGCATCGGCCGGCAAATTACCAATGCCGCCGAAAATTCCGGAGCTGAATACGCCCAAACTTGAAAACATATCGGTATTGCCGAGTCCGGTATAGAAAGTTTGTCCGCCGCCCATTGATAATCCGGCAAGGGCCCTATTTGCAGCACCTGTTTTTATCCTGTAGTTGCTTTCAACAAATGGAATAACGTTTTCGAAAAGTTCATCCTTGAAAGCCTGCATAGCTTCTTTTGTATAACCAAAAGCAGTTACTCCGGGTTTTGATACGTTACCGTTAGGTATAACTATAATCATAGGTACAGCTTTACCTTCGGCAATAAGGTTATCGAGTATAATATTCGTTTTTCCCTGAACCGCCCAACCACTTTCATCTTCGCCGCCGCCGTGCTGTATATAAAGGACAGGATAACTGCCGTTAATATTTTTATCATAACCAGGAGGAGCATAAATATTTAAGGTTCTCCAAGTTTGAGTGGTATTTGAAAAATATAACCTTGATCTTATATCACCGTGAGGCACGTCCTTTATTGAATAAAACTCAACTCCATCGTCCGGGATATCAATACCGCTCGCCATTCTGCCCATTCCATAGAAAGATTCGCTTGCAGGATCAGCAACTTTAACTCCGTCAATTACGAGCGAGTAATAATGGAAGCCGGGCTCCTGCGGTTCAGTGGTTACTTTCCAATTACCGTCTTCATCCTTCTGCATGTTATACATCTTTCCCAGGTCTATCTGGACTTTGCCTGCATCCGGTGCATTCACCTTAAATACTACTCTAAGATCAGGGAGTATGCATGGATACTCATTTGGGCTAATGTTTGTTGTCGCCGATCTTGATTCTTCCGGGATCTGTCCGTTGGCGTTGTTTGTGAAATATAAACAAGACAAAACGAGTAACAGGGGATAAAATATTTTCCGTTTCAATTTAAAAGACTAACTCCTTATTTATTCCACCAATAGTTAATGATTCCCTCACCGTTTCAATTCCCAAACTTAATAACTCAATAATCCCTACCGTTTACAGCGATTTCCAGTTTAAAATTGTTATAACTTCCGTTAAAGTCCGATTGAAATAACATTTCGTCCCGCAACTTTACTTAAATAAACCCTGGGCGAAATTATAAAGATTGTTTCTCCACACCGGCCAGGTATGTCCGCCCGGGTATTCGCTATAGATATATTTAATCTTCATGTCATCAAATTTTGAAAGCATGGTTTGGCAATTATTGTAAGCTATGTCTTCCTTGCCTCCCATAGAAATCCAAAAAAGTTTTACATTGCCGTTAATCAGCTCTACATTGTTTCTCATAAAATCATATTGCGTATCTGCAAGTTTGCTATGCATTGGCAATATCCAGCCGGAACTGAATACCCCCAAGTATGAAAACAGATCAGTATTGTTTATTCCAACAGAAAGTGTTTGAATTCCTCCCATTGATAGACCGGCAAGGGCGCGGTTTTGAGAACCGGTTTCTGCCCGGTAATTTTTTTCAACAAAAGGAATGATACATTCCTTCAATTCAGCTTCAAATATTTTTAAAGTCCTTTCGCCGAAACCTGCAAAATCAGTATTCGTATTTCCATCCGGCATTACAATAAGCATAGGTTTTGCTTTCTTCCCGGCAATAAGATTATCAAGTATTAAATCCGTTTTACCCTGAGTTGCCCATCCTCTTTCGTCTTCGCCGCCGCCGTGTAATATGTATAATACGGGATATTTCTCGTTTGTATTAATATCATAGCCTGCAGGCGTATAAATATAAAATTGACGCCATTGATTAAATACCTGAGAATAGTAACGTTTAATTCTTATCTCTCCGTGCGGTACATCTTTTAGTTCATAATATTCATCATTTTTATGCGGTACTTCGATACCGCTTGCCATTCTCCCCATACCGTAAAATGTTTCGCTGGCAGGGTCGGCAACCGCAACCCCGTCTATTATTAATGAATAGTAGTGAAACCCTTCGCTTAAAGGATCGGTTGTTACTTCCCAAACTCCCGAGGTATCTTTTATCATGTCGTATTTCTTAGCCAAATCGAGCTGTACCTTTTGTGCATCCGGAGCTTTGAAACGGAAGATAGCGCGGCTGTCAGGTAAAATCTGCGGATACTTTGCTCTCCTTACATTCGTAGATGCGGGGGTTCCAAGTATACTATATTTTGTAAACTTTGAAACGTCTACCGGTTTAAACAACAACTGCGTGAACATATATAATGAGTTTTTCCAAACTTTAAAATCGTGTACGCCTGGTTCTATATAATAAATATGCGGTACTTCGTTTGCCGCCAAATATTCGTGTGTGCGCTGGCTGAATGTTATCAAACCGTCGTTATCGCCGCATGAAATCCAGAGTAACCTCAATTTCTTTTTGGCTTCTTCGGGATCCGGCACAAGCAGTTCCGGTGTTTTCGTATTCGGCGCCGAAGAGAATCCCCCTACCCACGCGAATGTATCGAGATTGCCTAAACCAAAATTTAATGATTGCCCGCCGCCCATGGATAAGCCGGCAATAGCGCGGTTTTCACGTCCGGTGTATACATGGAAAGTTTTTTCAATAAAAGGAATTAAATCGTTAAGCAAATCTTTTTCGAAAACTGCAAAAGCTTCTACTTTATCTTTGTCGAATATATTTCCAACAGCCCTGTCGTCCTTCATCGCTCTGCCGTTGGGCATAACAACAATCATAGGCTCAATTTTATTTCCCGCATAAAGATTATCTAAAATAATTTGCGGCTGTCCTCCGTTTAGCCATTCTTTTTCATCGCCGCCTATGCCGTGTAAAAGATAAAGTACAGGGTACTTTTTATCTTTTGAATAGCCTGGGGGAGTGTAAATCATGGCTTTACGTTTTGTACCGACGGTTTCGGAATTATAATAAATAGAATCAATTTTTCCGTGTGCTATACCGGTACGTAAACTGTCAAAACCGGCCGGTGCATGTTTTTCAATTGTTTGAGCGTTCGAAAAAAAATACAAACTCAATAAAACAAAGATTGGAGGAAGTAACTTTTTCATAGCGTCCCCTTAGTTTTTATTTATTCAGATATTATTAAAATAGATTTCCTGCTTAGGTCTCAATCATAACCAAAGTTTTAACACACTCTTTATTACTTGATATTATCAAGTCGATTATTAATTATTAATCCACTTAGAATTTTTCATCCATTTTAATATAGGCGTCATCCATTCTTCTATAGGCTGAGACAAAACAAAACCGTGATTGCCTTCCGGGTAAACATGCAATTCGGCAGGAACGTTATGATGCCTTAATTGCTCATAATAAACTATGCTGTTGTCAACATCTACAACCGTATCATCGCCGGCATGCGTTATATAAGCCGGCGGGGTGTTAGCATTTACCCGCAATTCATTTGAGAATTCGTCAATTATTTCTTTGGAAGGATTGGTGCCCAATAAATTTTTTCTTGAATCAAGATGCGTTAAACTATCCTGCATACTTATCACCGGGTAAATCAATATTTGAAAGTCCGGGCGTAAATTTGTGTTGCTGCTGTTTTCAATTAAAGCTTTTTTATAATGTACGGCTTCCGTTGAGGCTAAATGACCTCCGGCAGAAAAACCCATTATGCCTATTTTGTTTATATCGACTCCCCATTTTAATGCGTTATCCCTTACAACTTTTATTGCCTGTTGAGCATCCTGCAAAGGGCCGATTTTTTTATCAATCATTGTTGAATCATCCGGCAGCCTGTATTTAAGAAGAAAAGCTGCAACGCCGTTCTTAGCAAATTCTTGTGCGGTTTTAACTCCTTCAGCTTGATAAACAACAACTGCATATTCTCCGCCGGGACAAATTATAACCGCTGCACCGGTCGAGTTTTCTTTTTCAGGTAAATAAATTTCGAGAGTTGGTTTTGTTACTCCGGAGAACATCCCGGAATGTTCTTTTTCTTTTACTTCAGAATTCTTTGAGTTCGGGACTGCATCCTGGTATAAATCTGTTATTTCCTGCCCCGTTATATTCATCGAGAATACAAAAAGAATTGCAAAACATATTTTAAAAGTTTTCATAAATGGTAAACTTTGCCTCTAAAAAGTAATATTACATTTAATTAATTTTTATTTGATTCATTATCTGCTGTTTTAGGTTGCTTGCTTCAGGATAACCCGAATTCACATTTAAACATTCATTAATTATAGTAAGGGCCTTTTTGAAATCTTTTTTATTTAAATAAGCCGAGGAAAGATTATACAGCACCAATGGATCCCCGGGATTTGATTTATAAGCCTCATTTAAATATTTAATTGCACCATCAAGTCTCCCTCTGTACAATTCTATTATTCCAACTCTCTTTGCAGTATAATCCGTCAAATCTATTTTATTTTTATTATAGAAATATGTAATAAGAGTATTAAAATCCTTAAGAACGGGGTACTGATATAACAAAGCATTTATATGCTCTAAATAATTTTTTATATCATTTCTTTTCAAATAAGTTTTGGCGGCAAGTAAATGAGCGTCAGTCCATGATAAACCTTCTATTTTATACATCGCAACAGAATCGATTAAATTCTTGGGGCGAAGTAAATTTAAAAAATCTCTATGTTTGAACTCCGACATCGCAGCATTCTTTTTTACATAAGGCCAGCTGTTTTTTAATATTGTAATACTATTGTTGCCGATAACAGAATCGAGTTTCGTAAATACAAAATTGGCGCGGGTGAGACTGTCCTGCTCATTGAAAGGAATTTTTGCATTTTCTGTTTTAGGCAGATATCCAAGTTTTTCCATAGAATCATAGAACGCTTTTCCGATAAGTTGATATCCCTCTACATTTGGATGGAGATGGTCTACAAACAAATTATCGCCTACTATACCTCCGGGACTTGCAGAATCAAATAGTGAGTCAATAGAAACAGTTGCTACATTAAATTCGTTTCCTAAATCGTCAATAATTTTGTTAATTTTTTCAGGGGCCCGGAACCTAAGCGCGTCCAGGTCTTTCGATAGTCTAAATAGGGAATCTGCTTTGTCAATATTATTATTCTTAAAGTTGTCCCACGCTTCTTTATAAACTTGATCTGCATCTTTATAACCATGTGTATCTGCCGAGATAAAAGGTTTCTGATCTTTTAAATTACTCACAACTTTGCCTAATATTACCGGTACGCCTTTATCTTTAATCATTTGCAGAATATCAGAAACGTTATCTTGAAATTGTTGCAGGCCTGCATGATACACTTCCGAGTTTAACTGAATGTATTTATCTTTGGCCATCCTGGACATTACTGTTCCCGAAGGGTTATTATTTCCCGATATAAGTAACGATGAGGCCCAGTGAATAGAATTGCGCACTAATTGAGTTATCTTAAAATCATTAAGATATAATACCAGTTTAGTTAGAGTTCTTGATGAACCAAATGATTGAGCAGAGCCGATACCCAATGCCCCGTAATATTCATTATGACCGGCATAAATTAAAATTAAGTCAGGCTCTTGGTCCAACACTCCCGGTAAAAGATCTAATAAGGTGTAAGAATTTATCGCCGTCATTCCTAAATTCACAACCTCTATCGGTGTGTTGGGATAAACCAGTTCCAAACGTTTCCGTATATAACGGGAAAACGATCCCATAGGGCTGTACGGGAAACCTTCAGCGCTGCTTCCGCCTAAAACAAAAACCCGGAATGAACTTGTTTTTTTTTGTATGTCGAAATAATCTTCGCTTGTTGTAGGATTAAAATCCCCGCCGGTAAAATATTTTCTGCCGATGCTGGAGTTGATCGTATACTTTCCTTCACCGGCGTCTATCCATTGTTCAAAGTCATAACCGTAGTTTATAATTTTTAGAACTATCTCCAGTATAATTAAACATATAATTGGAAGTGAGATCATTACTGCATAAAACCATTTGGAAGTTTCTTTTGCGGAATCTTTAATAATTTTTTTTACTTCAAAAAGCGGGGTATTGTATTTTTTAGATAACTGGTGTATAGAAAGATGATCTTTATCGGCTAAAATTTGTTCCTTTTTATTCCCGGGTATTTTCATACTGTTTCTCATCATTTATCGCTCTTTTGAATCTACTCTAATATTTAATAACATTAAATTTCCGTGAATACTAAAAAGTATTGTCAATCTTTCTTAGTCTTAAACAGATATCAGCCATTTGTGCACCGCAGCTTGCGATTCATAATATCGATTTGAATATAATTAAACCGTTTCAATTTTTGTACAAACAAATTTACATATTTACACAATTATACGAGATATAACCTGAAAATTTCAGGAAATTATTACAGTTGATTACATTTTCACGGATAACTCATTAATGCTTAACTTATAAAAAACATCGATTTATTTTGGTAATATTTTCACTATTACCCGCTTATACCGTGTTAAAGGCGGATTACCTTTGTCCGTAACTTTCAAAATGAAATGAGCGGTTTCACTTTTTTCAACCGCGGGGGCTATTACATTAACCATATGTAAATTCTCGGCTGAATCTATTTTAATTAACTTTTTATAAGAACCGGCTTCAGGGTAATGAAACCACAAATAACTGAGATTATCATTATCAGGGTCAGTTGTGCCGCTCGCATCCAGACTAAATCTTTCCCCGGCTTTTACCGTTATTTGCCAGGCGTGCCCCAATGCAGGAACCGGCGGATGATTAGTTTCTTCGTATGGTTTAATACACCAATCCATCCTTGCCGCAAAATCATTTTGAAAATCATCTCTCCATCGCCACAAAGTAACTCTATTATCGTTAAACGAAACAGTATCTCTTTGTACACTCCGGCCATATTCATTTTGTATATAGGGCACATAACTATCAATTGCATTAGTCCAGATTTCTCTTGGTTCGGGCTCAATGGGCACGCCGCCTGTAAAGCCCGAATTAAAAGCCGAATACTCAGGAATGTATTTTTCATAACGACCGCCCCATCCGCCCCAGTCAGGATATTCGGGCATATTTAATCCGTTTGATATTAATGACAAATACGACGGCGTATCGCCTTCCATTCCGTAAGCAACATCGGGATATAAACTTCCAAGAGTACCGTGACCTTGCTGGATATTTTTTGTCAGCCAACTGTTGCTGATCGTCTCGTTATTTATTCCCGGCACAAATTGATTGACAGCGCCCCATGTTGAATTTTCATAACCGCCGGGACTTACAATGTAAAACAGATCGGGAAAGTTTCTTCTAATCCAAATCCCACTATCGTCCTGGTCCGAGATAGTATATACTCTAAGTTTGGCAATTAATTTTTTAATCTCGTTTTCAGTTTTGGTTTCTCTTATTTTATAAAGCGCCTGGGCAAACGTATTGACGCCTCCCCAAACGCATACCCACAAAGGGCGGTCATCATTTTCTTCAAGAATATTTATAATCCATTCGGAACCTTGCGAGTCTTTCCTCTCACCAACTCCATTCATACCATATTCCGGCAAACCATGCTTTACAAGTTTTAACAACAATTCGGCATCGGGATAGCCCGGTTCATGTTTCATTAAATTATCACGCACCCTGCCGTAAGCGCGTATAATTTTCTGAATAGATTCAGGATGCACAACATTTCTCATGTGAGTAGATGTTGTGGCAATTAATCCTTTGATATCAATTACGTTAGAATATAAAAGCAATCGAATCATAGATTGCGTATCATCCGGGTCGGCCTCTATATCGGTAAGTATAATTACCCTGTTTTTAATATTTTGTTGGGCATGCAGAAAATGGCAAAAGAAAACCAACAAAATTAAAACCGATATAAAAATTTTTTTCATAAATGTTTACTGTCCGGTTATGAAAAGATTTTTAAAAAATTATACTGCCTTTTTTAGTTCAACTATATTTGTTTTGAAGTTATTTCTTCAACTCAATAGTAACAACAGACTTTGAAGGCAGATCAACTTTTAGAATATTATTCTTTACGCTATATGACGAAAATTTTTTGATGTTAACCTTTTCAGGCTGTCCAAAGTCATTATAATCATTTTCATTTGGCGCCGTAATTATTTCACCCGAGGAATTAGATAAATTATCAGAGCCTCTTAAATCAATCTCAACACTTCTATTATTATGCGGGTCTATGTTTGTAAGCGATACGTGAATTCTTCCTTCTTTGTCTTTCGAAGCCGACGCGCTAACACCCGGCAAAGTCATACCGTCGTATGAGTAATTTTCACACGTCACATTTATCGGCAAAAGAGTTGCATCGTGATGTACTTTGTACATTTTGAAAACATAGAAAGTAGGGGTTTTTACAAGCTGATCATTTTTAGTGAGTATCATAGCTTGCAGCACATTTACGAATTGTGCAATGTTTGCCATTTTAACACGACGCGCATTATTGTTAAAGATGTCAAGATAAAGTCCGGCTGTTACCGCATCGCGCAAGGTATTTTGTTGATATAAAAATCCGGGATTTGTTCCGGGTTCAACGTTGAACCAATTTCCCCATTCATCAGCCATTATACCAATTCTATTTTGCGGATCGTATTCATCCATCAATGCTATATGTTTTTTAAGGCGCTCTTCCATAACAATAGTATTTTTCATTGTATAGAACCAGTCGTTTTCATTGAATTGCGTCGCGGAAGTTTTATCGTTCCAGCCATGGCAGAATGTGTAATAATGAAATGAATATCCTTGGATCAGATTGGGGTACTTTTGTGTTTTCTTTAAAATTGTTTCCGTCCATTCAAAATCGGGATCGGTACCGCCGCCTGCTACTTTATACAATCCTCGTCCATTCATATAAGTCGAAAATCTTTTATACAAATCCGCATAATAATCGGGGGTCATATTTCCACCGCATCCCCAGCTTTCGTTGCCTACTGCCCAATATTTCACATTCCACGGTTTGTCTCTTCCGTTTTTCTTCCGCAATTCCGTCATCGGGCTTTTTGCATCCGAATTGACATACTCTACCCATTCAGAAGCTTCTTGAACGGTACCGCTGCCTACATTTACACAAATGTACGGCTCGGCTCCAATCAATTCGCAGAAATCCAAAAATTCGTGAGTACCAAAACTATTATCCTCTGTTACTCCGCCCCAATGAGTATTAACAATTGAAGGCCGCTGATCTTTAGGATCTATTCCGTCTTTCCAGTGATAAGTATCGGCAAAACATCCTCCGGGCCAGCGCACAACAGGAGGAGCAATTTCTTTTAGGGCTTGAACAACATCGTTCCTTATGCCGCGTGTATTAGGTATTGGTGAATCTTCTCCTACATAAATTCCGCCGTAAATACAACGCCCTAAATGCTCGGCGAAATGACCGTAAATATTTTTATCAATTGTTACCGTGCCGAGATCAACGTTTACAATAATCCGATTTGATTTTTCTTTGGGATTATCCGCCGCATTTAACAAAGTTATATTAAATACGAGCAGGACCATTAGTACTTTTTTAAAGAAGTTCATTTTCCCCTCTTATTGTTTTTAAGAATATTATTTTAACAGCAACATTTTCTTTATTTCGAAAAATCTTTCACAGCTCAGTTTATAAAAATAAATTCCACTTGCCAGGTTCCTGCCTCCATAGGAGCGAGCATCAAAGTTCACTTCATAACTCCCGGCATGTTTTTTTTCATTTACCAAAGTTGTAATCTCGCTTCCAAGAACATCATAAATTTTTAACGTTACATGGCTTAATTCCGGTACCCGAAAACTTATAACCGTACTTGGATTAAAAGGGTTGGGGTAATTTTGATGAAGGGTATATTGCAACGGTGTTGTTTCCGAAGTACTAATTCCTGTGCTTAAATCATCAACTAGCTCCACGGTCCCAAAATGATCTGCGTTCATCCAGTGTAAATTACCGGGGGACGGCTCTACAACCGAGCCATACATATTATCCCTTTCTTTGGGATTTTTTTCAGGGTGATCGTTATCGCAATAAGCAACCGTTAAGCCCATTACTTTGCCTGCCTGTAATTCCGCTCTTGCAGCTTCTTTATTTTCTTCTGTGTAAGTATCGTCATATACAATTAATGAAAATTCCCGGACAGCGGTACTCTCCGTTTTTTTTAAAGCAAATTCGGGGAAATGAGAAGCATGATCAATCCATTGTGAATTTGTTTGAGTGCCGATCATATCTTCAATATACGGCTCGGTATTAACTTCTCCGTCGGCAGGGTAATCGGCATACATATGATATGCAAAAGCGTTCTCGGCATTTGTTGTTGATCCGTCATAGCGATGTTCCCCGCCGGAATGATTCTCATCAATAAATACTTCGGTAATATCATATTGATAACATCCGCCGAACCGTGACGGAACATACCCGTCAACAAAAACATCATCATGAATCTCGATTAAAAAGTATAATAAATTGGTCGCGGAAGACCAGAGCACCTTATACCTGCCGTTATAATCGCTATCTGAAACCGAACCGTTAAAAGGAATCCATACCTTACCAATTGACTGCCACTCAGCGGCCTGCCAGCATGAATCATTCACGACTCCATCAATATTAGGCGCTATTGAAGTGTGATGAATTAATAACGGATCATCCTGAACATTTTGTGTTTGAGCAGAAATTGATCTTGAAAACAAACCGATAAATAGAACTAAGACAAACGCTTTGCACATAAACTTTTCTTAATTTATTTAACCAATACGAATCCGCCACTAGATTGAATAGCTATCTTAATTTCACCATTACTAGAAACATCTACTTGTTTTAAATAAGTTGTTTTCTTTTTATCATCATTATACATCGATACATTTTTCCCGGCTAACATCGGCAGATAAAGTTTTAACTCCTTCACTTCTTTTTCAGCATTTATACCTGCAACATACCATTGTCCTCCATGGCGACGCGCAATTACACAGTACTTGCCGGGATATCCATCAATGAAAACTGTCTCATCCCAGGTAGTTGGAATATTTCGCATAAAATCTATTTCAAATGCCGGAACATCGGTTAAATTATTAGGCGTTAGTGCGAACATCTGCACCGGGTTTTGAAAAAGAACGCTGGTGGCAAGTTGGAAAGCATCCGTCGTCAGCCGTTCCTGCCCTTTCTCATTTTCCCTGTTTAGGAATTTATTGAGTAACACACCGCCAAACTCCATACTTGCTACTGTGTTACGGATAAAGGGATGTAATGCGGCAAAGAAAGCCTCTTGTTCTCGTACATGCTGAAAAAATATCAACATTTCAGATGCGAGAACAGCTTCGCTTCCGACAAAATTGGGAAACATTCTTTCCCAGCCGCGAGGTAGTGTCGCGCCGTGAAAAAATACCATCAGCCCATAATCGTTTGCGTCTGAAAGTACATCTTCATACAAGCGCATGGTTTCCTGTTTGTCTCCGCCCAAGAAATCAACCTTCAAACCTTTTACACCAGCATTCTGAAGCCATTTCATTTCTTTCTTGCGAGCTATTGACGTATTCATTTTATTCAAAGGACCAACAGGTGCATCGTTGAATGACCCATTAGAATTGTACCATAGGAAAACACCAACTCCTTTTGATTTGGCATAATTAATAAGTTCTTTCATTTTATCGTAACCAAGTTTGGTATCCCAAGAAGCGTCGATTAATATATATTCAAAATTGAGATCCGCAGCTAAATTGATATATGCTGCCTGGTCGTCAAAGTTCATACTATTGTCCTGCCACACAATCCAGCTCCAAGTGCCGCGACCAAATTTGTAGGTTTGTGAAGCTTCATAAAGAGGCTCAACAACATTAAAAGGAATAGTTGTTTCAACAATTGGTTTGAGTGTTTCACCTATAGTAATCGTTCGCCATGGAGTAATACCGGGAAGACCAAGTTGTGCACCTGTACTGCCAAATCCGTTATTCTGTGCAGGATTAGGATATTCAACTGTAAATATTCCATCTTTATATCCGCTTATATGTGAGGCACAGTAAAGACTTCTAACACCCGTTTCGGAAATTAAAACCCATCCATTGTCGCCAACATGGAAAAGACCGGGAAATACATAGCCTTCATGAAAAGTTGTTTCTGCTATCGGTGCATCGGCTACATAGCCGCTCTCATAGCTTGGTGAAGTACGAGCATAGCCGCCCATGGGCTCCATCATTTGTGAAAGGAAAGCGGTTGTAAAAGAAGGAAATTTGAAACCCGTTGCTTCTTGATTAACAACACATGCTCTTGTTTCGCCCCAAACCGGAAGCTCATAACGGAAGGCAATATCATTATTACTGACCTGGAATAAGACAGAAATCTGTCTTTCCTCAATATTCGCCAAGGTATATTTCAATGTATTGGCTTCGTATTTTACATAAGACCGTTTAATTTTGTCTTGTAAGTATTTTTTATCGACTTTTCCCTCAATCGATTCTACAAAACTCATATTAGTGCTGAAATCGCCTTCATTTGTAGTTAATCCTAACGGGGATTTTTCAAGTATGGATTTTCCCATGTAAGTAACAGTGTAAACCGGTTTCCCTTTTTCTATCAATACTTTTAATTCCAGATTTTCATCCGGGCTGGATACTATTGTTGTGTTTTGTGAATACAATAGTGATGAAATTAGTAAAAAAGATAAACTGATTATTTTTTTCATAATTTTGATATCCTTTTTCTCAACTGACTATTTTTAATACAGTTATCAAAACAATAACTTTATAACTTGACCAAAATATATTTATTGGATAAAATATTAACTTTATTAATTTTCAGTAGAAAATTTCCACCAATCGAAGTTGAACAAATCTTTTTCTCCCCTGAACACAAAGAACAAATCGTGAACACCTTTTATATTTGTTTTGATCGGGGCGGTAATTATTCTCCAAATACCACCTTCACGTGAGGTATTTACGTCAACAGTTGCGATGGTTGGTCCATCGATTTTATCGATACGTATTTCGATTATCCCACCATAAAGCGATGCGACACTAACCTCAATGGATTCTGCTCCATCCGAAAAATCGACACCTTTAACCAAGGTATAATCACCATTGTGGATGGAAGTTACAAACAAACGATCTGCAATCTTTTTCCCTTTATCCCACTCGAAACTTCCCTCCCATTCTGTTTCGAACATAGTTTTGATCCCCTCGCTCCAAGCCATGGTTTCGGCTTCAACCCGTTTGAATGGGTTTAATGTTTCAACTTGTTCAGCACCTTCATCCGACCAATAATGACGGTTTTGTATAGTGCCATCGGGGTTATATACTATTTCATCCATATCCACTGAGCGACGTTCATAAAATTTGGATGTTGTCAGTTTCAGCAAGTCGTAACTATGTCCGAAACAATACCATTTCCCTTTGAATTCAATAATGCCAGGATGGTTGCCGCGTGTCTTTTCCGACGCATCGACAATCATACCTTTATATTCCCAAGGTCCGGTAGGGGAATTGCTCATTGCATACCCAATACCTTCGGGACAACAAGTGGAAGCATATGCCAGATAATAATGCCCGTTGCGCTTCCAAACCCACGGTCCTTCCTGGTAATTAGCCGGCTTTGTAGGCTCAGTAACTATTTCACCAGAATACGAAACCATATCCTCATTTAGTTTAACATAGTAGAGATCGGGATTTCCCCAGTACATGTAAGCTTGTCCATCATCGTCAATTAATATAGTCGGGTCTATGTCATGTACACTATTTTTAACCACCGGTTTACCAATAGTATCTTTGAACGGTCCATAAGGGCTGTCGGAAACTAACACGCCTATACCCACGCCATTAGGCATAGGGCAGTATAGATAAAATTTTCCGTTACGATGAATACACTGAGAAGCCCAAGCGCCATTATCGGTGTTTACCCACTTGAAATCTTTCAGCGAAGCTACAACTCCGTGGTCTGTCCAATTCACCATATCGGTTGATGTATACAGCAACCAATTTTGCATTTTAAATCCGAATGCATCGTCTTCATCGTGACTTGTGTAAAGAAATACCGTGTCTTTATAAACCATTGGCGCCGGGTCGGCAGTGTAATTGGTTTGAATGATTGGGTTTTGCGCATGGGCTGCGAAAGGTATTACCGCTGCAAAAAATATAACTTTAAAAATTCTTAATATTCTTTTCATTGTTTGTTCTTCTTTTATTTATTCTCAATACATCATTTTATAGCTTCAATTCCTATTTGTAACTTTAATGTTACAGTTTAACTACAACTTTCTTTCCGTCATAGGTTATAACTTTATCATATTCTTCAATTTTATTCATCCCGACACCATTGTTTTTAGAAACCTTAACAATGTTGAACTTACGTTCACCCAGCATTCCCGGGAATGAGCCTTTTGTGTCACCGATAGTTAAAGTTTTGTTAACATCATCCCAGGTAAAAGTTATAGTAGAATAATTCCCTTTTTCATAATTATAATTGTCGTTTTCATCTTCGTATAATATGAACTCGCCATCAGCGCCGGGATAGATTCTTATTTCAAGATTGTCCCACTTTTTTTCTTCAGCATATTGCACTTCTGGACCAATTGGAATTATTGAACCAGCTTTCACATATATAGGCATTATGTCAATAGGCGTTTCTTTGTATATGGTTTGTCCGCCGCTTTGTTTTTCACCGGTCCAGAAATCAATCCAATTGGTTCCTTTCGGTAGATAAACTTCATGACTTTTTATTCTGCTGAAATCTTCAACGTTAGTAGTATCGTTACCGCTATCACTGATCTTTGAATACATCGGCTTTGTTACAGGGCAAACCAGCATTGATTTACCGAACATATACTCGTTATTAATGTCTAGCGCATCTATATCTTTAGCAAAATCCATAACCAATGCACGCATCATGGTTGATTGATTAGCTGTAACATCCCACGAGGCAGAATAAATATAGGGTAACAAATCGTAGCGAAGGTTAATAAATTTTTCAATAGCATCATAAATTTTATCGCCCTTCTTACCGAATTGATATATTTCACGGGGAGCATCGGCTCCGTGAGAACGCATCATTGGGCAAAGAGCACCGAATTGTATCCAGCGAGCATATAATTCACGGTAATCGGCATCTTCAAGTTTATCAGGGTATTCCCAAAGAAAGAAACCCCCGATATCGCTGTTCCAATAAGGAATACCGGTGAGTGAAAAGTTTAATCCTGCGGAAATTTGATTTTTTAATGCATGCCATGATGCAACAACATCCCCCGACCATGTATTGGCGGCATAGCGCTGCTGCCCGGCAAATGCAGATCGGGTAAGAATAAATACTCTTTTATCGGATGCAACTGAACGCTGGTGATCGTAAACTCCGCCGACCGTCATCAACGGAAACGCATTGCGAACTTTTCTAAATGAACCAAGATATGTTTTATTGTCCAAGTCGGTCGGTTTGAAATTCATGTGGTCTGGTTCAGATGAATCCATCCACCATCCGTCCATTCCAAGTTTGAATATCCCATTATTCAAATATTCCCAGTAAATGTCTCGAGCCATAGGATTATAAGGATCGTAAACTCTTACACCTGAAGGATAGTCCATTTTGGGTGGCCATTTTTGAGAACCGGATAAAGGCCATGTTTGAAAATTCATAAGGGCACCGATTTTATCTAAATCCTTATATTGTTTTGTTTCGGGACCAAAAGAATTCCAGATTGATATAATTATATGTGCATTTAAATTATGTACATCATCCACCATTTTTTGCGGATTATAAAATTCTACGTTGAGGAACTCCATTGCATTCCAAAGGTAATTGTTGCCCCAGTACTGCCAATCCTGAATTATGCCGTCTATCGGAACGCCGAGTTCACGATATTTTTTTACAATGCCTACCGTCTCGTCCTGACTTTTATAACGTTCTTTGCTTTGCCAGTATCCGTATGTCCATAACGGAAGCATAGGAACCTGCCCGGTGAGCTCTCGCATTTTGGCAATCACCCCGTCGGCGTTTCCGCCATACATAAAATAATAATCTATACAATCTCCGACATCGGATTTGAATGAAGTTTCATTTTCATTATCAAAAAAAGTAGTTGGGGAATAATTATCCCAAAACAATCCATAGCCTTTTGTCGATATAAAAAACGGAATGTAATCATCCGTATTACCTTGAATCATATTTAATTTTAAATTGCGTTGTACCATTATACCTTGCTGCTGTTGACCCAGTCCGTATATTGCTTCATCCTTATCTAAAACAAATGATTGATAAACGCTGTAAGTTTTAACACCGACATCATTAAAATCCGTAAATGTTGCTCCATCAGCTTTTTCATTTAGTAGCTGTCTATCTTCATTAGTTGAAAAAGAAATTTTACCGTTTTTCAGATTTAAGTTCACCTGAACATTTTTACTTTTTAATGATATTTCATCACCTTCCCGATTAATATCGAGATCAGTTTTTTGCGGAGCCTCAATAACAGAGAGGCTTTTTTTAGCAACAAATTTACCTGCAGGGCATTTAAGTATTCTAACAGTCGCTGGATTATAAAACTGAATTTCAACTTCGATAGAATCGATTACTGATTTTATGCCTAAATCTGTTTCCTTGTAAGATTGAGCATTAGAATTAACAACTAAGGTGCATATAAGTGCTAAGATTACTAAAAGTGTTTTATTCATATCTTTTACCTATTAATTATGTACCAGGGTTTATGACCTTACTTCATATATCCAATTTCCTTGTAGTACTTTTCAGCGCCGGGATGTAGGGGTACACCGAAATTTTGCCAGACAGTATTTAGATCGTATGTATATACCCTGATGAACCATTTTAGCGCACCGTGATTTTCATCGATAGCTTTGGCAAGATCGTAGGCTGCCTGTTCGGGAGTATCGTCACGTGCAAAGATAGCTTCTCCCGATCTGCCCAATGTTTTAATCCTGCGGTTAATGCCTCTTAACAAGCTATTCTGTACCTCAACAAACTCAGCATCAACGTTTTGTTCTGCAATTAATTTCAGCAAACCTTCAGGCAATTCCAAAAAATAAAGATCAAATTTCTGACTTAAGGTTGTCCAATAAGAAGATTCGGGATTCATAGCAGGACTCGCCAAAAAACCGGCAATTATATCAAAGTCTCCATTCATTGCTTCTTCATGAGAAACTTGCATTCTCCCACCCCATGATTTAATATCATCAGCAGTTATTCCGTAATACTTTAGGATGATCTCCATATTGCTTTCCATACCTATAATTCTTACAGGAATTTTTTGTTTTTTGATATTAGCCAAGTCTTTAATTCCCGATTCTTTTTTGACTGCAATAAGATAGTAGAACGGATCTTCAATTTTAGCAATCAGGCGCAGGTTTGTGAATGGACCTTGGCCTACAAGTTTTTTATTGTAAGCATTGCTCAACATTGCGCAGGATGTAACACCAAAATCTACCGGCGCGTCAACACGTACATTAACTCCGTCATGAAGATTTACTTCGTCAAGCGGAGGCGGATAATCGTTTTCCGAAACTAGTCTCGGTCCGTACCAACGGTTACAGTTACGGCACAGAATTACTGAATATCCATAAGGTACCATTGCCTCTTTAACAAAATCGCCAAGTTCTCCCCATGGACATCCGTTATCACATGCGGCGGCCATTACAGGTCTTTTTACATCCCAGCCTGTCTTTCCTACATCAATGTTTTCTTGGGCGTGAACAAGGTTTCCCAATAGAACCATTACTAAAAAAAATATTACATTTATTATGCTTCTATATATTATAGTCAGTTTTAATGTTTTCATTTTCCAAGTAATTATTTCGCCCACGCTTCTCCCTCCGGTGATCGTCTCCATTTGAAATACGCATCTAATACTTCAAGCGATTCTGCGCTGGGAACCGGTCCCATGTGAGGCGCTTGGCTGAAGTACATTACAGCAGGATTATCATCACTAAATGATTGCCATTCAGGAACCCCTTCACCGTTGGGATTTCCATACTTGGCAAAGTTAGCCCAGTATGTTGCCATTGCATCGGATATAACTGCATCTGTTTTTGTTATTTCAGGATTAGAATCATCGAGATGCTGAAAAACGTATCCAACATCCTGACCATGAGGTGATCCGAATCCGGCCTTAGGAGAGTCCTTAGGATAATCCGGATATTGATCGAAGTAATAATAATATGCCTTTGACTTTCCCATTTTCGATTGAAGTCTAGCCCAGCTCCATGTGTGCCATCCGAATGCGGCGTCACGCATTAAGTCACGAGCCGTTTTAGGGACATTGTTTTCACCAACCGGATAAGCTTTTATAAGTTCATCTGCAAACTTGCCGTAACGTTCTTTCACACTGTTGATATATACTTCAGGTTCTTTTATTTGCATAAAGCTTGCACCTTCGTCCGAGTTGTAACCAACCAAGATAGGTGTATCATTAAACTTATCGGCTTCGTAAAGTTTGTATTGATCGTCCAAGATTACCCACCCGTCAACAATCGGCCAGGCCAGTCCTCTTCCAAATCCGCCCTTTACCAAGCTATCGGCAGGAATCTGTCTTAACTCTCCTATAGAAGAAACGCCCGCCCTCTCTGCAAACTGTTCTCCTTCATGTTCTGCAACAGCTAGGGTTTTCATGTTTTCACCAGGATAGGCAGTGGGTCGTATTGGACCAAACGAGCCACCACTTTGTGATACGGCACCATGGAATAATCCTTTGGCTAAAGGCGATGCACAGAGCATACTAACTGCAATCCCTCCTGCAGATTCACCAAAAATGGTTACTTTATTCGGATCACCACCGAAAGCTTGGATATTCTTCTGTATCCATTTCAAACCTGCAATCATATCAAGTAATCCATAATTTCCTGAAACATGATTCTGGCTTTCTGCGCTTAATTCGGGATGTGCCAAAAATCCGAGGTAACCAACACGGTATGCAATACTAACAAGCACTACACCTTTTTTAGCTAACTTCTCCCCGCTATAAGTGGGAACTGATGTTGCACCACCATTAAATCCACCTCCGTATATCCAAACGAGAACCGGAGTTTTATCACTTGCTGATTTAGCAGGTGTCCAAACATTTAAATAAAGACAATCTTCGCTCATACTAGAGGGAGGTCCCCAGCCCTGTACTGGAGACAATGCAAACTCCGTTGCTTGTTTCACACCCTCCCATCTTTCTGCCGGTTGAGGTGCACGCCAGCGAAGATCACCGACTGGTGGTGCAGCAAATGGAATTCCTTTGAAAACTGTTAATCCGTCTTCGGACGTTCCCTTTACCAATCCGCCGTCGACTTTTGCTACTGGAAATTGCTGCTTGTCGTTGCATCCGGCAACAAACATTACTACCATTAGAATCAAAAAAGTTATATTTTTCATTAGCTTAGTCCTTTTAATTAAATATTAATTTTTCTACCGCAAGTTCAGCAGAAAATTGAAATCAGTTATTAAGTCATTCATTAAATGACCAATATATACTGTAAATAGTATGAATATTTGTCATCTTAAAACTCCAGTTTTTCTCTTAGAAATTGCATCTGCACACCATGAGCCTTATCGTTAAGGTGGCCTAATTCGGGATATATCTTAAAACTCTTTGGTGCTGAAATTCTATTGTAGGCAGAAAAACCCATATGCGGTGGACAGTCATCATCGAATAGCGATGTGACAAAAAAGACCGGACATTTTATCCACTCAGTAAATCCCTTTGTATCAAGCAAATCCTGTATATTGAAAGCATCTTCTAATGAGCAGGTGTTGTTATAGAAATTTAAGTAGTTTTTAATTTCTCTGTTGCACATAATCCGGATTTTTAAATGATCTCGAGTATCACAAGGAAACGGATCGAAGTACGAACATGCTTTTATATTAGCGCTACATAACCCGGCAGTAACTAAAGTTAGTCCTCCTCCCTGACTTCCACCCATAACGCCTATCCTGGAAGTATCAACTTCGGGACGGCTCAATAAAAATTCCACTGCACGAACACAATCCATATAAATACCGCGGTAGGCATTCTCGGTTTCGCTGCAAAGTTTGTATCCCCATATTCCGGGAACATCGAATCCGGGATTAAAAACATCTGCGCTGATTCCGTGACCGCGTACGCACAATGCCAGTTCAATAACATCATCTCGGTTTGATAAAAAAACACGGCGATCTTGGTAGCCGTTTCCGTAACCCGGAACATGCAGAACAGCAGCATGTTTACCAGGTGTTTTGGGAACAAAATAGTATCCGCGAATGGCCAATCCGCCAAACGATTTCATTTCTGCTATATATGCATCGCGGTTGTCTGTACACAAACTATCCATTTTTATCAATTTAAATTCCGGTTTAACTTGTTTTAATTCGGCAAGTGTTTCATCCCAATATTCTTTAAACCGGGGAACAGTATTGTTCGTGCATTCTATTTTTTCGGGAGACAGCGTAAACCATCTTACATCGGAAGAATACCCGCCGTCGTTCATAATCGCAACGCATTCATAAAATCCCGGTTTTGTAATAACGTCATCAAAATGAAATTGAATATTACCTTCTCCCTTTTCAACTTCATATTCGTTTTGAATAAAGAGCTGATGAAAATCATTTACAATCGATAATTTGATTTTACCTTTTTGTACAGAATTATATTTTATACTGAATGAGTTTGCATCATGAATAGAGTAAAGATGATCTTTTGCAGGAATTACAATTTTAACTTCCGAGTTTAATTCGCTTCCCTTTGGCACAATGCTGCAAACATTACAGCTTATTCCACCCGTATATGAGAGATTTGAAATGAAGATTGCTATTCTGTTTGGCTGTCCTATTAAAAGGTAGCCATCCGGGAAAATGAATTCGGTTGTCGCTCCGCGGTTTGCCCAAAATTGATTCGGTAAATTCCTGCCAATAAACTTTCCATTTACATAGATGCTTTTAACATCACATTGTAACCCAACAGAGAGAATAAATTTTGAGCCGGCTAATTCAGCCGGCACAAAAAATTCATTTGCGATACAGCCATTACCATCAAGCCAAAAATATCCTTGCCGTTTCCAGGATAATAACAGATTAACGTCCTTCCAATTGGTCGGTGCTATTTGTTTTACATTCGCTTCAGAAGTATCAATGAAACTGATTTTCCAAATAGGCGATAATAAATTTTGTGCAAATAGACTGCTTAATAAAAATAATTGGAGAACGACTAATAAAAAAACTTTTTTCATATTTTAAAATTTCATTAGTTTTATATGAATTATATTTATACAATCCTCATTTGTTACGGATTATACCTCGGTCCAAGTATTAATTCATCACATGAATCATCAATTTCATAAATCTGCGGTTTACGTGGTCCCTTTTCTTCAGCATGGTGAACAATAAATAATCGTTTTCCCTCAAATGTATAAAACAGCGTTCCATGACCGGAATTATCATCTTTCAAGGGTTTGTCAGCTTGTACCCATGGTCCGTGAATTGTACCGGATTCAGAATAAGCCACACCTTGTAGATATCTATTTACTCCCCAAGTTGACCACAACATTCCTAATTTCCCAGTTTGTGTCCTAAATAATTGAGGTCCGTCGGTAACCCAGCCAGGCATCTTCATACCAAAGGTGGCTTCACCAATGCTATTCATCTCTTTAGACCATGAAGCTTCACTAGCTCGGAAGATTGTTGTTGGCTCAGCTATTCGATGTGTCAGATCTTTTGAAAGAGGCATGAAATCCATTGTTCCGTCAATTATCTGGGTCCACTCATGAACAAATACCATATAAGTAGTATCATTTTCCTGATAGAGTGTTCCGTCGATGATATCCCAATTTTCGGGACCGAGACAAAAATCATGCTCAGCAACCAAAGGTTTGAAAGAGCCTTCGGGAGAATCGGCTACTAAAAGTTGTGTCTGGTTAGCTGGCACATTATAACGGCGCGGAATATTTTCAATTAAGTTATTGTGATCATTCCAAGTGCCTGCTAAATAGTATTTATCTCCAATATGATGAATCTCAGCCGCTGCTACCCAGTGTCCATCCATCCAAGTGCCAGTGAGGTCTATAATCGAATATGGACCAGTCCACATCTTTAAGTCTTTACTTTTATAGAGACGACCACCGGTACCAGTAAGATAATAAGTACGGGTATTTTCATCGGGATAGATATAAGGATCACTCATTGAAATCTCATCAAGAGAAACCGTACGGATTTCCGGTTCCGGTCTTGCTCCCTGCATCATTGGGTTCTGCCCACCGGAGGGAGGAGGTCCGCCGAAATTCCTCTGTCCCGGATCGGCAAGAGGAGCCTGTTCACCCGGTACAATTTGTTTTTTCTCTACAATTTGTGCGGTGGTTGTTTTTAGTAAATTGAAAGCCACCAGCATTGTAATTAAAAAAATTATGTTCTTCATAAGAGTGGTTCCTCTATTAAACGTTTATTTTTTGCTACAAATTTTGATATAAAAGAAACCTCATATCTTTAACATAGGATTTCTTAATAATGAAAATATTTTTCTTATTTAAATAATCTTGGTGCGAAATCATTTAAGGCCCTACGCCAAGTAAGCCACTCATGAGCAGTGCCTTGTGATTCATGATATACAATGTTTCTAATGCCATAATTTTTGAGCGCTTCAACCAATTCTTTGGGACTGCGCTCTTCGGTACCGGTACTTATAAAGAAAAGACTCATCTGATCATTAAATGTGGCAGCATCCTTGAATATACCATTGTAAGCGTTTATAACTTCGTCACCAGGACGCACAAAAAATCCGCTAAACGTTCCCATCCAGGCAAACTTATCCATATTGTTAAAAACCGTCATACATGTTTGGAAACCGCCTCTTGACAACCCGGCCATAGCCCTATTCTCTCTGTCTGTATATGTGCGGAAGGTTTTATCAATGAACGGAATAAGATTATTGATATAAATCTGGGTAATATCACCTGAAGCTTTACGAACATCGGAATTTGTTTTTATATCACCACTAGGCATTACAACAATCATAGGGACAGCTTTACCTGATTCAATTAAGCCATCCATTATATTAGCCATGTGCCCTTGAACCGACCACCCGTTTTCATCTTCTCCCCAACCATGTACAAGATAAAGTACCGGGTATTTTTTATTCGGATTATTTTCATACTCAGCAGGGACATAAACATTTATATGACGTTCAAGGCCGTTGATATCAGACCAGTAATGGATGGAACGAATTTGTCCGTGAGGTATGTTTTTCTTAAATCTATAATAATCGCCTTCAATACCTTCAGGGATTTCAATTCCTGCAGATTCCCAGTTACTGCCGAAATAAGCTTCACTTCCTCTATCCATAACAGCAACGCTGTCAATTAGTATTGCATAGTAATGGAAACCAACTACCTGCGGATCGGAAGTGCATGTCCAAAACCCTTTTTCATCTTTTGTCATGTCGTATTTCTTGTTGGCTAGGTCGACTTGAACAATCTGAGCATAGGGGGCAAAAACTTTAAACATAGCCTGACGTGTCTGCGTATTAACGGCCGGATATTGTGATATAAAAGTATTGGTTAAGGCAGGTTTAAACCCTTTGGGAAGCGGCTCTTCCTTTTGACCACGCATTATACCGGCAAATTGAGCTGATGTAATGTTATACATCATAATTAAAGCAACAACAAAAACAATTTTCTTCATAATTTCCATCCTCACTAGTTTTTATAAGGAAAATATTTATATGCCCTTAACTGATTACGGATTATAACTTACTCCCAGTACAAGTTTATCACCTGAATCATCTACCTCATAAAGTTGAGGTTTACGTGGGCCATCTTTTTCAGCATGATGAACAGCGTATAATAGTTTACCTTCAAATGTTTTGAATAACATTCCATGACCGGAATTATCCCATTTAAACGGTTTTTCTTCTTGTATCCACGGCCCGTCAATTGTACCGGATTCAGAATAAGCTACTCCTTGTAAGTACCTCTCAGCTCCCCACGTAGACCACAACATTCCTAATTTACCAGTTTGTGTTCTAAAGAGTTGAGGACCGTCGGTTACCCAGCCCGGAAGTTTCATACCGAAAGTCATTTCTCCGTTTGCAACCATTTCAAGTGCCCATGAGGCTTCACTGGCACGAAAGAGACAAACAGGGTCAGAAATTCTTTCACTCAAATCTGGGGAAAGTTTAACATATTCCATGGTCCCATCAATAACTTGAGTCCATTCATGAACAAAAATAAAATACGGGATACCGCCCTCATACCAGATTGTCCCGTCAATAACGTCCCAATCATGGTAGAGATAATCATACTCGGGATCAGGATTTAAGGGTTTATACGGACCTTCCGGTTTATCAGATACTAAAATCTGTGTCTGATTGCGATGAACATTGTACCTGCGGGGAACAACATCAACAAGGTCATCCCTATCTGTCCAGGTTGCGGCATAATAATATTTACCATTTACTTCATGAATTTCGGCAGCAGCAACAAATGGAAGACCTTCCATCCATGTACCAGTAACATCAAAAGCTCCGTAAGGACCTTCCCATGTTTTTAGATCTTTGCTTTTGTAAATATTACCCCCACTGCTTGTGAGATAATATGTTTGCGTTTTTTTATCAGAAAAAATAAACGGATCACTCATGGCCATTTCATCAAGGGTTGTTGTGGTAATTTCACGGGGTTCGGTTACACTTGGGCTTATCCAGCGTCTTCTCGGTGGTGTTGTATTTCCATTATTTGTTGAAGGCATACCAAAACCTTTTGATCCTTCAGGGGCAGGGATTGTCACTGTTGGAACAAGTTTCTTTTTTTCTACAGTTTGTGCAGTAGTTGTTTTTATTGAACTAAAAAACAACAGCATTACAAGTAAATAGGTCATGTTTTTCATAATAATAGTTCCTTTATAAAATGACAATTATTCTATATTGGATACCTAATTGTCAGCTCCTTAGTCTGCAATCCAACATAAAAATGAAATTTATTGAATCATGATTTTTGCTTTCTTCAAATCTTTATCACTGGAACTGCTTCCGTATAAAATTTCGTACTCCCCAGCAGTTACAGTCATTTTGCCGCTTACCCTATCGAAAAACTCAAACGATGTATGCGGTAAGCTGATGACTACTTTACTTGATTTTCCGGCAGCTACTTCAACTCTTCTAAAGCCTTTTAATGATTTAATTGGACCATCAGCGTCATTAACCTTACATACATAAACTTGAACGATTTCTATCCCGTCTCGTTTGCCTGTGTTTGATACAGGTATTGTAAGTTCAACGCCTTCATCTTTGTTAACAGTTGTTTTATTAATTTGGACATCTCCGATTGAAAAAGTTGTATAACTTAATCCAAAACCAAAAGGAAACAGGGAATCAGACATATAACGATAAGTACGCCCTTTCATTGAATAATCTTCAAAATCTCCTAATTGATTTATACTCTTATAAAAAGTAATTGGAAGTTTCCCAGAAGGATTATAATCGCCGAATAGTACATCAGCAACTGCTTGTCCGCCGGATTCACCACCATACCAAGCTTGAAGTATAGCATCGCACGTTTCTGTTTCAGGGACTAACCCCATAGCAGAACCTGAACAATTCACAAAGATTACTTTCTTTCCAGCCTGTTTTAATTCTTTTATACATTGACGCTGAATTGCAGGTAATTCGATATCAGTACGATCTCCTCCTTTGAAGCCAGGCAATTCAACAGGCATCTCTTCGCCTTCTAACTGCGAGGAAATGCCGCCAACATAAACAACAACATCAACATCTTTCAATTTTTCGATAAGAGATTTAAATTTAACTGGAACTTCCTTGCCAAAGTTTAAGCTTAGGCTTGCCGGCCAGTTCCCAATCTGTACAAAATTAGCTTCAATTTTATACTCCTTGCCTTTTTCAACCTGCAATGGAATACGAATAGTACGGGGACCAAACCTGACAGGTTTATAGAGTGTATCGGCATTTACCAAAAGTTCAAATCTTCCTCTTGGTTCTATTCTAAATACAATCTCGCCTGATTCTGCAGCTTTATAAACTGTTTCGTATTTGCCGGAAAAATCCTGCAAATGTACACCTGTAGCAAATTCATGCTGCCCGTCCGTAGTTAATTGTATAGGAGCAGTTATATCTTTAGCTGCTGCAACTTCACCACTTAAATTCCTATTATTCCAATAGGTAGCCTTTATTCCCGCCTTTCCATCAATAGAGCAGTCTTTTATATAACTTTCTATTATCTTATCCTCAACATGGTCGCATGCTTTATCATAGACTATATCCTTCCCAGAAAGTTTTGTTTTTATCCCTCTCAATATTGTTATAGTACTAATGGGTCTGCCGTTGTAATTTCCCCACATAAGTCTTTCATTATCCGCATTAGGTCCAATTACCGCAATTTTATTTATCGATTTTGATAACGGCAAAATATTTTTTTTGTTCTGCAATAGGGTCATTGATTCACGCGCCATTTCTAAAGCTAACTTTTTATGTTCGTCAGAATTGACAACCGACATAGGAATTTTTGCCCACGGCACAAATGTGTTGTCGTCCATTTCTCCAAGCTCAAAACGCCCAAACAATAAGCGTTCAACATGTTTGTTTATCTCTTCTTCGTCAATCAATCCTTTTTTAACGGCTTCTGGTAATTTTTTATATGCATAACCAAAGCCACACTCTACATCGGTACCGGCAATAACACCTTTCGCAGCAGCATGCGCCGCATCGGAGGATACTTTATGGTTATTATAGAAATCGGCAATTGCACCGCAGTCAGAAACAACCATGTATTTAAAATCCCAGTCATGACGTAGAATATCTTGAAGTAAACGTGTATTACCGCAACAAGGCTCATCATCTAATCGTTGATAAGCACACATAACTTCTCGGACATCTGCTTTCTGCACAAGTGCTTTGAATGCTGGCAGATATGTTTCCCATAAATCACGAGGATCAATATCGTTAAGGTTAATAGTGTGCCGGCTCCATTCAGGGCCTGAGTGAACAGCAAAATGCTTTGCACATGCCAAAAGTTTTCTATATTTGGCATCGGATGGACCTTGCAGACCTTTTACCACAGCAATGCCCATGCGCGACATAAGGTAAGGGTCTTCGCCGTAAGTTTCCTGTCCACGTCCCCACCGTGGGTCACGAAAAATATTGATATTAGGAGTCCATACTGAAAGACTTAAAAAGCGGCTGTTTTCCTTACCTTCTTTTTGAGATTGATTATATTTGGCTCGTACTTCATCCGAAACGGAATTGAAAACTCTATAAACAAGTTCATCATCAAACGAAGCAGCCATCCCTATGGGTTGAGGAAAAACCGTAACGCTATCATTATTTGCCAAACCGTGGAGAGCTTCACTCCACCAGTTGAATTTTTTTATACCTAAACGTGGAACGGCATCCGAAATATCACACATCAAAGCAGCCTTTTCTTCCAAGGTTAAACGCGAAATTAAATCTTCAGCTCTTTCATTAGAGCTTAGGTTTGGATTTTGGTATGGCAACACTTGGGCCAAAATATTAATACAAAATAAAAAACTTACGACAAAACAAT
>JASFMY010000088.1:0-28928 GCA_050117315.1 Ignavibacteria bacterium | reverse complement strand
TTCTATGTAGACGTAACAGTTCCGGAAGAAGCAAAATCCTTATCAGTAAGATTACACCCGTTAGGCAGATTCCAGGGAACTGTATACTGTGACGGGCTGGAAGTCAAAAAAATCAATGACGTAACTGATGTGGATGACCAAAATTCATTACCTACTGAATATAGTTTGTCGCAGAACTATCCTAATCCTTTTAATCCTACTACAAACATACGTTATACTTTACCACAAAATTCTAACGTGGTATTAAAAATCTTTGATATGCTTGGTCGTGAAGTCAGAACACTTGTAAACACGCAGCAGAATGCAGGTTCTCATGACGTATATTGGAATGGAGATAATAATTTTGGAGTTAAGGTATCAAGCGGTACTTATATTTATATGATTAAAGCAGGGGATTTCTTTGAAGCTAAGAAGATGGTTCTGCTTAAATAACTTGCTAAAAAGGGAGGGCATAAAATGCCTTCCCTTGGTTATATTAAAATGTTATTTCAAAAATAATCTTACAGGTGAATGTAGTGTTCACTAATAATAATTTAGCGAAATTTATTATTGTTTTTTTATTCTCATGTTTATCGGTTATTCAGGCAGGAACAACAGGTAAAATAGCCGGGAAAATAATTGATAATGCAACCGGCGAACCATTAATTGGGGCTAATATTGTAATTATCGGAACTAATTACGGTTCGGCTTCGGATATTGACGGCAATTATTTTATAATTAACATTCCTCCCGGGACGTATGAATTGAAGGCTTCGGTTATAGGCTACACATCGGTGACCTTTCGAAATATCAGGGTTTCCGTGGATCAGACAACTAAAATTAATTTTGAATTAAATGAAGAATCCGTTGAAATTAATGAAGTTGTTGTATCTGCTCAAAAACCAATTGTTCAAAAAGACCTTACTTCCACTGAATCTAAAGTCAGCGGTGAAGAAATTTCAATGCTTCCGCTTGAAGACGTATCTGCCGTGGTAAACTTACAGGCAGGTGTAGTTGACGGGCACTTCAGGGGAGGCAGAAGCAACGAAGTTAAATACCTTGTGGACGGTGTTGCCGTAAACGACGCATTTACAGGGCAGTCAAGTCTGAACGCCGAAGTAAACAGCATAGAAGAAGTCCAGGTACTTACCGGTACCTTCAATGCTGAATACGGTGAGGCGCTTTCCGGGGTGGTTAACCAGGTAACAAAAATAGCCGGTGATAAACTTGAAGGCGATTTCTCCTTTTACTCCGGTGATTACGTTTCATCGCGCGATAAAATATTTACAAATATTGATGATATTACTCCGGGTGATGTTTATAACTTTCAGGGAACTTTAAGCGGGCCGGTTCCGGGGTTAAAGAATCTTTTATCTTTCTTTGTTTCCGGCAGATATAATTACGATGACGGTTATATTTACGGTAAGCGGGTTTTCAACCCTTCAGATTCTTCGGATTTTTCTGCTAATGACGAGGAAGATTGGTATATCGGTTCTACCGGGGATAACGAATATGTCTCGATGAACTATAACGAAAGACTGTCGTTACAGGGTAAACTTTCAATTAATGTTGGAAGCGGTAAAGGTATAGTTTTAACATGCATGTACCAGGACCAGGAATATAAAAATTATAACCATCTTTATAAACTGAATCCGGATGGAGACTATACCTATTATAAAAACAGTCTCTTGGGTATTGCAAGCTATACCTGGGTTATTGATAATTCAGCGTTTGTTGATTTTGCATTTTCCGCAATTCGTTCTAAATATAAACAATACGTTTATGAAGACCCGCTGGACTCACGTTATGTTAACCCGGACAGAAAAGAAGATGTAAGCGGAAATGCTTTTTATAGCGGCGGAACAGAAAATTGGCATTTTTATCATACAACAACTACGGCTACTGCAAAAACAGATTTTACATGGCAGTTTGATCAGGTTAACCAATTGAAAGTAGGATTTGAATATCAGTACCATGATTTGGACTACGAAGATTTCCAAATAGTTTTAGACGCCGTCTCAAATTACGAACCGTCTCTTCCCGAAAAAGGCGCTTTTAATTATAATGTATATTCAAATAATCCATATCAGTTGGCAATTTATGCACAAGATAAGATTGAATTTGATTACTTAATTATAAATGCCGGCTTGCGTTTTGATTATTTCGACCCTGACGGTGAATATTTGTTGGACCCTAACAATATCCATCAACTGGATAAACTTGAACCGCCGTTCCCCGATTCACTAATGGGAAAAGCAGAAGCAAAATATCAGTTAAGTCCGCGGATCGGTTTATCGTATCCTATTACAGATAGAGGTGCTATCCATATTTCTTACGGTCATTTCTTCCAGGTTCCTCCTTTTGAATATTTATATAGGAATCCCAATTTTAGAATTCCTTTAACGGGAGACTTCCCTTCAAATATAGGAAACAGTATCGGTAATGCCGATCTTGAGCCTCAGCAAACTATAATGTATGAAATTGGTTTACAACAGGCTCTAACAGATGTTTTGGGTGTTACTGTTACGGGTTATTACAAAGATATTCGTAATCTTCTCAGTACCGAAATTTATATTAAAAACGAATACAAAAAATTCAACAAACTTATAAATAAAGATTACGGTGCTGTAAAAGGTCTTACAATTTCATTCGAAAAAAGATTTAGCAACGGTTTTGGCGCGACAATAGACTATACCTATCAAGTTGCAAAAGGAAACGCCTCGGATCCAAACGATGCATTTGAAAAATCACAATCATCACCGCCGGTTGAAATAAATAAACAACTCGTGCCGCTTGACTGGGACAGAAGGCATTCGCTTAATTTTACTTTTACAGCCGGGGTTCCCGGGGATTATATCGCGAGTTTCATCGGACAATTAGGCTCAGGTCTTCCTTATACCCCTTCTCTCCAAAATGAGCGCACCGGTTTGGAGAATAGTGATAATAAACCGTCGGCCTTTAATGTTGATCTATACCTAACCAAGTATTTTAATATAGGTGATAATAAAATCTCTATTTTTGCCAAGGTTTATAATTTATTTGATATCGAAAATGAAATAGAAGTTTTTGGAGACACGGGTAGGGCAGGCTACACTCTTGAATTAACAAGGGATCAGGAAGAACCGCGCGGCGTAAATACCTTGGAAGAATATTTTACAAGACCGGATTACTATTCGTCGCCAAGGCAGATTATTATAGGAGCTTCAATACTTTTTTAAGCAATGCATAATTTGGAGGATAGAGTGTTTACCTTTATAAGTAAACCAAATTTTACTAGGGCTGTTTTATTTATACTTTCCTTAACCTTTTGGCAAACGAATGCCCAGGTTATAGTTGATAAGAATAAAGGAGACCATAACCAAACCCTTAAAGGTTATATGGACGGCAACCTTGCAGCATCGATTTATTATAACTTTGGTGAAATTGCCGACTATGAAAACGAACCTGATAGAAGCGGGGTCTGGCCTAAAGGAACAAACCATACTTATGTGGATGGCATCGCAATTATTGTTCAAGCCGAAGCGCAGGACCCTAACGGTAATTATATACACCCGCTAGAAGCAAATTACTATGAATTTACAAGGTATGATAGATCTACCGGTGTTACATACGGATGGTGGCCTCTGCCGGGTTACGCAGCTCCTTATAGTTCTGTTCCGGCTAGAAACGATGATTCCGATACGTGGCCTTCTACCTGGCCGGATAGACCGTCAGATTGGGACGGTTATTGGAACGGCCATTTTGGAAAGGGTATTTTTAATGCCGACGTTGAAACTTATTTTGTTTTTGACGATGACGAAGACAGGGAATACCTGTTGAATAATAATTTTATCCCCGATCAGGATGACCCCGAGAGAGGCGGATTGGGAATGCAGGTTAAAGCCCGCGGTTTTCAATGGTCGCAAGTACTCGCCGAAGATGTGATCTTCTGGTATTATGAAATCACCAATATGGGTACTTACGATTATGAAAAAACCTTATTCGCTCAATATATTGACTGGGGTATCGGCGGACATGATAACTCGTCAAACAACGCAGGCGACTATAGCACGTCGCTCGATATGTCATACGCCTGGTCTACGGTAAGCACCGGAAGCCCCGGTAACTGGAGCCCCGTTGGGATGGCAGGCTATGCGTTTCTTGAAAGCCCGGGCATTCCTGACGATAGAAACGATAACGATGATGACGGATTAACCGATGAAAAAAGAGATAATGAGCCTACCGTTTTCATAGAAGACCCAGACTCGGATCCCTACCTTTTGAATCCGTATAGCGACACAACTAAATTCAGTGAATTCTACGGGTTTTCCTGGCAACCTCACTGGGATGCCGATGAAAATGCAAACTGGGATTCATATACCGATCTGGACGGAGACGGCGAGTGGGATGAAGGTGAACCGATAAACAACGATGTAGGGAGTGACGGGGTTGGCCCTTATGATAGTGATTATATTGCCCCGGACGAAGACGGGACCGAAGCAAACGGAAGACCCGACCAGGGCGAGCCCGATTTCGGGACCTTGGATAAAGATGAATCGGATCAGCTCGGGTTAACGGGTTTTGCAATATACGCCGTACACAAATATGAACTGGACAATGATGAAGAAAACTGGGAGGTTCTTTCGGGATTGCCGGAACCCCACGGCCAAAGCCTTGAAGGAGTTAACCTTGCCAACTATTTCTCCAGTTATCTTTTCAGTATGAACGGAAGAAATACCTATTCGCTAAGCACCGGTGAAGCTGAGGAGACAGGCGAAACAGAACGTTTTTCAATGTCTTTAATATTCGGCAATGATGAAGACGACCTCTTCCGCAGAAAAGCAACGGTTCAGCAAATCTATAATGCCAGTTACCAATTTGCTCAACCGCCCGAAAAACCGATTGTTACTACTATTCCAGGTGACGGTAAAGTCACACTTTATTGGGATGATAGGGCGGAGAGTACATTCGATGCTTTTTACCAAAGAGTTAATTTTGAAGGATATAGAGTCTATAGATCTACGGAACCCAATTTTACGGAAAACAAAACTATTACGGATGCATACGGTAATGCAACTTACCGCGATCCTATTGCTCAATTTGATTTAGTTGACGGCGTTACGGGGTTACATCCCATTGATGTTAACGGAGCGCTTTTTTATTTAGGCGATGATTCCGGGATTAAGCATTCTTTTATTGATACTACGGTAGAGAACGGGCAGACATATTATTATGCTGTTTCCTCTTACGACCAGGGGTATACAACCACAAATGTTGAAGGCGACTTGGAAGGCATTCCCCCTTCGGAAACAACAACTATAATAAAGGAAGATATAAACGGTAATTATACAACCGATATAAATACCGCTATTGTTACGCCCCGTGCGCCTGCAGCAGGTTACCTTGCTCCTGAAGTTACTGCATTCGAAGGAACAGGCCCGGGAACAGGCATGGTTTCGGTTTCAGTTTTAAATCCTGATTCTGTAAAAGATAATACTTACATGCTCGTTTTTAATGAAGATACCCGTTACTCCAATGCCTCGTTCCCTTATTACTCTTTAATAAATGTTATGACAGAAGATACACTTATAAAGAATGCTCAGATAATAAACGAAGGAACACAAACCGACGTTATAGAGGGATTAGTCCTTGATATTGAAACCGATACGGCAGTTTCAATTGATAGTGATAATTCAGGCTGGACGGAAGGAAGCAGTAATTATATTGTTCAGCTCGGATTCGATTCGGATTATTCGAGTGCTTACGGCGGAAAAAGATTAGACTATCCTGCCGATTTTGAAGTTGAATTCACCGAACCTGGAATGGGTGCTGTGTCTTTCCCTTCAAGCGGTTTTAGTCAACCTGTACAGTCGAATATTCTTGTTAGAAATCTTACCGAAGATATTGACGATTTCCAGTTTATCTTCCGTGATGAAAATAACGACGAACTCTTTAATGATGGAGACGCGATATTCATGGTAGTAGGCGACTCGCTTGGTAAAAAGGCAAGTTCATTTTCCGACGTTAGAATTAGCTGGTCAATGAGTCTTGTGAAAGATACTACAATTGCCGAAGAGGAACAGATTGAACCCCAGGTAGGCGACATTTATAAAATTGTGGTTAATAAACCTTTTCGCAATGAAGAGTTTTTTCAGTTCACAACCAAGGCCCAAAGTTTTGATAAATCTTTAGCCCGGTCCGAACTGGATGATATCGCGGTAGTCCCTAATCCGTATGTAGGGGCAGCTTCGTGGGAGCCTTATTCAACAGATGTCGGAAGAGGCGAAAGACGAATTTACTTTATGCATCTTCCGAATGAATGTACGGTTCGGATCTATACTATGAGCGGTAAACTTGTTGATACAATTTACCATAATAGTACAATCACGGACGGACAGGAGAGCTGGGATCTGGTTTCCAAAGACGGTATGGATATAGCCTACGGAATTTACATTTTTCACGTTGATGCTCCGGGAATAGGGGAAAAAATAGGCCGCTTTGCGGTTATTAAATAAAATTTTGTGTAAAAATTCTCTGCGGGGAAATTATGGTTAGATTAAAACTCGCTAATAAGTTTATAGTATTGATTATTTTTATGTTGGCTTGCCAAAACATTTTCTCACAAAATGTTTCAAAGGTAGGCACTACTGCTGCAAGTTTTTTGGAAATAGGCGCCGGGGCAAGCGCTATAGGAATGGGCGGTGCCTTTGTCGGAGTTGCCAATGATGCATCTGCCCTTTACTGGAATGCCGGCGGAATTGCAGAATTCACACAGTACGAAGCAATATTAGTGCATACCGAGTGGTTGGCTGAAACAAGTTACGATTTTGCGGCTCTTGTTATTCCGTTAGGAAATTTTGGAAATCTGGGCTTTAGCTTAACTTCCTTAACAATGGACGATATGAAAGTAACAACTGTTGAGAAACCCGACGGTACGGGTGAATATTTCAGCGCCAGTGATATTCAAGTAGGAGTTTCCTATGCCCGCTCTTTAACCGACAGATTTTCTATCGGGTTCACGGCAAAATATATAGAACAAAAAATTTACCACATGAAAGCAAATGCCTTTGCAATTGATGTCGGTACAAAATTTAGAACCGATTTATTGGGAGGCATGATTATAGGTGCTTCAATTTCAAACTTTGGTACCGAAATGCAGCTTGAAGGAAGAGATGCACGTTATTACATAAGGGTAAATGATACGAAACAAGGCTCTAACGATAATGTCGCTACCTCAATCGAAATGGATTCATGGGATCTACCGTTACTGTTTCGGATTGGTGTTTCTACATTTGTACTGAGCAATGATATGTATAAATTCCGTGTTGCAGCGGATGCTTCCGTGCCCAACAACGATTACAAAAGTATGAATGTGGGCGGTGAATTATGTTTCCTCGATTTTCTCTTTTTCCGGGGCGGATATAATTCCCTATTCCTTGAAGACGGCGAAGGCGGCTTATCTTTAGGATTTGGAGTAAATAGTAAAATGGTTTTCTCCGATGCTAAAGTAAATTTCGATTATGCGTATAGAGACTTCGGGCGTCTTGAAGGTGTACATAACTTTTCAGTAGGTATTAAATTTTAATGCAAATCGGTTATAAAAATATTTTCCGGTGGATATTGCTTTTGGTTTTATTCAATAATTCCGTAATAATGTCCCAGCAGCTATTTGAAAAATTTAACGAAGATTCGTTAAATCCCAATACTGTGGTTGCAAAAGTCGGTGATACTGAAATTACGGCTGAGGAATTTTTTTATAGTTATCAATACGGCCCTTCTTTTCCCAAAAGGAAAAAATCTTCAAAAGAAACACATCTTAAATACATGATAAACGAGAAGCTTTTAGCCTTGGAAGGATATAAAGAAGGCGTGATGGAAGACGACGAAATTAATGCGATGTTTTCGGATATACAAGCGGATATAGCTACCGAAGAAATGTATAAAGATGAAGTCCTTGGTAGAATAGAAATTGATTCGGCAGAAGTTGATACAATTTTACAGTCCAAAATGATTGAAGTTGAACTGAAGTGGCTGTTTTCCGAAAACATGGACGGAATAAAAGAATACTACCTGGAACTGCAAAACGGGGTTCCCTTTGATTCTCTTTTCAACAAACAAATAAATGATTCGGTATTTGTTGATATGCGTTCCATGAAGAGAACAGTTTATTCAATTAGGAAAAATAATCCGCCCTTGGCTCAAATTATTGATACTTTGAAAGCGGGGGTATATTCGCCGCCGGTTCATGTTGAAGATGGATGGTATATAATGAAACTTCACAACATCTGGAGAACAAAGATTGTTAACCAGGCAGAACTTGATAGGCTTAAATACGAGTCGGAACAGGCGGCGTTTAAATTCAACATGGATCGTGAATCCGATAAATATATCGACAGTCTAATGCTCGCACAAAACTCGACCATTAAAAAAAATGCGTTTGACTTTTTGAGAGCATACCTGGGTAAGTATATACTTTCCGAAGATGAATATGAAAAATGGGATTTGGAAAATAAACTTGATACGGCTTTATCTAATCTGGGTCTTGGAAGAGGCGATGAATACAGGGTGATTGACCTAGTCGTCGGAAATAACCGGGTAATACAACTTGATGAATTTATTGTTTGGTATCGTAACAGGAATCTTTATATAAAATTTGACAAAACGGATCTGGATTCATTCTCGGAGTCTTTGGAAAAACTTATCTGGAGAATGGTAAGAGATGAAATTTTAACCGTACTGGCTAAAGACAAAGGTTATTTCGAAAACAGTTGGGTACAGGTACAATCAAATTGGTGGCGTGATAAAGTTGCATACGGCGCTATGCGCAATAAAATTGCTAATTCAATTATTATTGAGAATAAGGAAGTTAATCCGGCACAAGAAAAAAGTACCGGTGACAACGAGTTGTCCGATAAAATGACTGAAAAAATGCTGAGAACAATCATCAAGGCAAAACAAAAGAATAAGATTGAAATTAATAACGATGTGTTGGATAAGATTACGGTTTCTGAAGAAAATAATAAAAGAGCTATCAATTTATATGCAGTTAAAACCGGCGGACTTATTCCCCGTCTTCCTTATCCTACAATTGATAAAGAGTGGGAAAGCTGGGAATAATTTTATTATGAAAAAAAGCTGTACTGAAATATTAACAATCTTTTTGCTCATTGCAATGCTTAACGGGTGCGGCGGCAACCGCGGAAATGACGGAAAGGTTATTACTTACTGGAGTTCGAACAATACTTATGAAATTGAATTTGCAAAGTATATAACCGGTAAGTGGAATTCGGGGAATCAAACCAAAGTAAAATTTCAGCCGGTGCCGGAAGGGCAGTCAAGCGAAGAGGTTATTCTTGCTGCTGTAGTCGGTGAAACAACCCCCGATATTTATTCAAACATGTGGCAGGGTGATGTTGAAGCTTACGCGCAGGCGGGTGTATTGATTCCACTAGATACATTAAACGGTTTTATGGAATTCCTATACGGGAGGTGCGACACTTCCGTGGTTGAAGAAATACGTTCCCTTGACGGACACATATATCAAATACCCTGGAAGATAAATCCTATAATGTTGATTTATAACGAGGGGGAATTCCGAGAACTGATGCTTGACAAACCGCCGGCTTCGTATTCTGAATTTTTAGATGCTTCCCAAAAATTTCAAAAGGATAGAGACGGCGACGGTTATGTAGACAGGTGGTTTGGTTATGCGGAGGTGCAGGTAACCTGGTGGCAGAGGTTTTTTGATTTTTATCCTTTATACCTTGCGGCATCCGGCGGAGCTTCGCTTGTGAAAGACAACCGGGCGGTTTTTAATAATGAACATGCCGTGAGTGTGTTTAGGTTTCTCAGGGAATTGTATGAAAAAAATTATTTCTCAAAGGAAAAACTAAGTGCGAGGCAGGACCCCTTCCTAGCAAGCGATATAGCCACCAGGTTTACCGGGCCTTGGGAAATATCTCACGCGGAAAATTATAAACCGGAAGGCTTCGAGTATAACTTTTCAGAGATGCCGGTTCCGGATAACCACGAAGGACCCGTTTATACATACGGTGATCCGAAGAATATTGTAATATTCAATACTTGCGAAAAACCTGAAGCAGCATGGAAATTTTTAAAAGAAATGATCAGCGAAAAGAGCGATTTGAAACTGTTGGAAGTCAGCAATCAAATTCCGAGAAGAAAAAATATTAACGTGAACCCGTTATATAAAGATTACTTTGATGAAAATCCCAAGATGAAAATTTTTGCAGAACAGGCAAAATATGTAAAAGGTACGGATGCTTCACCCGTATTAAAAGAAGTATTCGATCTGATTTCACAGGAGTACGAAGCGTGTGTTGTGTATGGAGTTAAAGCTCCCGAACAGGCTGTAAAAGATGCAGCCGACGCCGTGAACTTATTATTCTTAAAATAATTTATTGAATGACAAACAAACGTAAAATACTGCCCTATTTATTGGTGTCGCCGTATATAATTCATTTTATATTATTCGTGGCTTTCCCGGTAATATTTTCCATCGTTTTAACATTTCATAAATGGAATATTATTTCCCCCATGGAATATACCGGCTTAAACAATTACATAAGGCTTTTTAAAGATAAAACTTTTCTTCAATCGATTGTAAACACGTTGATCTTTCTGGTAATTCATATCCCGCTGCAAATAATAGTAGCTTTGTTTCTTGCTGAAATATTGAATCAAAAAATAAAGTTCAGGGGATTCTTCAGGGCGGCTTTCTTTTTGCCCGTTATTGTATCGGGTGTTGTTGTAACCATTCTATGGCAGCAGTTGTTCGGGTTTGACACGGGTTTGCTGAACAGGCTTTTGATTAAAATTGGAATGGGAAAAGTCGGCTGGCTTACTGATCCGAATGTAGCCATGACTTCGATTGCGGTTATGGCAACCTGGAAAAATGTGGGATTGTATATAGTTTTGTTTTTAGTCGGCTTGCAGACAGTACCTCCGCATTATTACGAAGCTGCCGATCTGGAAGGCGCGACCAAGATTCAGAAATTTTTCAAAATAACTTTGCCGATGATAAACCCGACAATATTTATGGTAGTGATATTATCAACTATTGGAGGCTTCTCATTATTTATTGAGCCTTACGTAATGACCGGCGGGGGACCGTTGAACAGTACTATATCGGCGGTACTATATATTTATAAGCAAGGATTTTTCTATTACCACATGGGGTACTCGGCAACTCTCGGTTTATTTTTTGCAGTTATAATAATGGGGGTTGTATTTATTCAAAAAAGATTTGTTGAAAGAGACAATTGAAAAAACTAAAAAAAATATTGTTCTACTTTTCCCTTTCAGCGGGAGCAGTTGCTTTTATTTACCCGTTTTACTGGATGGTAACTGCATCGCTGGCGCCTGAGAATGAGATTGCAAATTTAACTTTATTTCCTTCGGCTTTAACGCTGGATGCATACTCCCAGATGATTGATAAAATTCCAATAGGCAGGGCATTCGTAAACAGTCTGCTGGTTGCGGCTATGGTAACAGCCGGTGTACTTGTGTTCGGCTCTATGATAGGTTATGCATTGTCGCGGCTAGAGTTCAAGGGAAGGAATTTAATTTTTTATATAATAATTTTTACAATGACGCTGCCGTTTCAAATAACCCTTATCCCGCAATATGTAATAATGGTAAAGTTCGGATGGATTGATACTTACCTGGCATTGATCGTGCCGTATTTCATAAACGCATTGGGGATTATAATGTTTCGTCAATACTTTAAGTCTATTCCCCAAAGTTTAATTGATGCTGCGCGGCTTGACGGCTGCGGTGAGCTTAAAATCATATTTAAAATTTTATGGCCCAATTCAATACCGGCGCTGGTTACGATAGGGATAATAACATTTATGACTTCGTGGAATGAAGTTCTCTGGCCGTTAATTGTTATAAGAGATGAAAGCTTAATGACAATGCCGCAGCTCGTAACCTTATTTGCTGTTGGCGGAAGAGCGGAATCTCAGCTGGGAGTTAAGCTGGCTTCTGCGGTTATGCTTGCTCTGCCTATTATTGTTGCGTATTTGTTTTTCCAAAAATATTTCATTCAAAGTATGGCTTCAACCGGAATTAAAGAATAGCGGGGAATATGAAAGTAGAAAGACTAAATATAAAATTCGATGCAGACCCAAGAAGGGTAATTTTACAGTTCTTCGAAATGAACGAAGAAAAAACAATAAACATTATAAATAGAATATTATCTCTGGATGAAGATTCGGTAAAACAAAACCTTGAAAAAGTATTCACCGGGTTTTCACACAGGCATAAAAATTTTGATAAAGCGGTTTTAAAAAATTATTCTGCTGTTGAAAAATATATTGAGGAACCCGGTAAACTTAGTAGAGAGAGGCAGCAACTTATCGGAACATATTTTTCAAAAGAATATTCAATTGAATCGGCTGCATTATTTAACCCGTCGATAGTGCCTCATCCGGACCAGGATGGAGCTGGGAAGGGTGAACTAAAATTCGTTATGAGTTTGCGGGCAACGGGCGAAGGACATATTTCATCAGTGGAATTTAGAGAAGGAATAATCACTGACGACTACGATGTGAGATTCATAAACGAGTCCGCGTATTCAACTCTTCCAACAAAATATAAACTACCTATAGACGGAGTACTCGACAAGAAAATGAATCTTACAAACGGCAACGCAGAAGACCTGGCTAAGTCAAACTACAAAGCATGTTTTGACGACAATTCGAAATTAAGCGAAAGAGTTTTATTCCCTAATTCGCCGAGTGAATCAATGGGACTTGAAGACGTCAGATTCGTTAAGTTTAACGATAACGGTAATTCAAAATATTACGGAACCTACACCGCATACAACGGGAAAACTTTCGGCACGCAGATTATTGAAACACACGATTTTAAGAATTTTGAAATAAGAACACTCCACGGCAAAAAAGTAAAAGACAAAGGCATGGCTCTGTTCCCGAGAAAAATAAGCGGACAGTATGTGATGACTTCAAGACAGGACGGTGAGAATTTGTTTTTGATGAAATCGGATAACCTTTATAACTGGAATGAATCAGAACTGCTTTTAAAACCGGGTAAACCGTGGGAATTCATACAGCTCGGGAATTGCGGCTCTCCCATTGAAACGGAAAAGGGATGGCTGCTGATAACTCATGCAGTCGGGGTTTTTCGTAGGTATGTTATAAGCGCTGTACGGCTGGATTTGGAGAACCCTTTAAAGGTTATTGCTTCGCTGGATGAGCCTTTAATTGAGCCTAACGAAGACGAACGCGAAGGATACGTGCCGAACGTGGTTTACTCATGTGGGTCACTGGTGCATAACAAAGTGTTGATTATACCTTACGCGATGTCGGATTCATCATGCGGTTTTGCGAGAGTACAAATTGATGATCTTCTAAATAAAATGTCTTAAACGAAATTGAAAATAAAATATAGGGAACATATGAAAATGCAAAGATACAAATCTAATCCGTTGATAACTAAAGAAGATGTGCCGTTTAAAGTAAACAGTATTTTTAATGCTGGCGCCGTAAAAATAGACGACAAATATATTTTGCTGTGCCGGGTTGAAATGCCTGTTGGAAGATCATCTCTGGTAATTGCCGAAAGCAGCGACGGATATAGTTTTAAGATAAGCGATAAACTTTTTCTTACCCCGGAAGATCATAAAGATTGTTATGATTATGTTGAATGGGGAATTGAAGATGCGCGCATTACCCCTATTGACGGTAAGTACTATTTAACCTATACGGGCTTCTCCAAATATATGCCTGTAGTAATTTTAACCGAGACACAGGACTTTAAATCGTATAATATTCTTGGTCCTATATGTGTACCTTCTAACAAAGACAGCGCATTATTCCCGGGAAAGATTGGTGGTTATTACTGGAAGATCCACAGACCCTCGGCGGAAAACAGAAGGGATATCTGGATGAGCAGGAGTCCCGATTTACTGCACTGGGGCGGACACAAAGCATTGATGGAACCCGAAGCAGGCACCTGGGAAGCAAATAAAATAGGATCGTCAAGCAACCCTGTTAAAACAGATGACGGTTGGCTCATGCTTTATCACGGTGTGAGAGGATTCGGCATAACTTCATTATATAAACTTGGTGTTGTTCTGCTTGATTTAAATGAACCGTGGAAAGTAATAGGCAAAAGTAAAGAGCCTATCCTTTCGCCGGATAAAGATTATGAAAGAATAGGCGATGTAGGAAACGTGGTTTTTTCCAACGGGTGGATTTTTGAAGATGACGGCAGTGTTAAAATTTATTACAGCGGGGCCGATATGAATATATGTCTGGCTGAAACAACGAAAGATTATTTAATTTCATTATGTAAGTAAGGAAACAAGTTGAAAAAATTGTTTTTAATATTATTTGCATTGTTGATGCTTGCCTGCAACAACAATACTCAAAACAAATTCATTGTCAATGACTCGCACCTGGATTATTTGTACGAAGAGATAAATGTGGACGGCAAAGACATGGCGGTTATCCACATCTACAGCAACTATCCCGACTACCAATACATTGGAGACGATGATGAAGGCTTTGCCTGTGTTGACGATGCGGCAAGAGCTGCTTTATATTATTTGAATGAGGGTATCCTCAACGGTAACGATGAAAGTATTCATAAAAATAAAATGCTCGTTAATTTTCTTTTATATATGCAATCTGGCAACGGGTACTTTTATAATTTCATCTGGGAAGACTATTCTATCAATAAAGATTTTGAAACAAGCGTTGCTGAAGCAAATTGGTGGACGTGGAGAGCTTTGTGGACGCTGGCTGTTTCATATAATTTTTATAAAGAAAATGATAAGGAATTTGCAGCGGAAATATTTGCAAGCGTTGAAAAGTTAATAAAGGTTATAAAGGAAAATATTCCACAAGAATATACTTATGAAAATATTTCCGGCATAAAAATTTCCGCATGGCTTCCGTTCAAACATGCCGCCGATCAATCCTCGGTTTTATTATTGGGATTGCTTGAATACTACAAACAAACAAATGATGAAATAATTTTGAATTACATAAAAAAGCTGTGCGAGGGTATTATTCAAATGCAGGTGAAGTATCCCTCAAACGAATATAACGGTGCTTTTTTAAGCTGGATGAATCAATGGCATGCGTGGGGTAATTCACAATCCTATGCGTTATTGAAATGTTATAAAGTATTAAAAGATGAAAAACTGCTTCAAACGGCTTTGGCTGAATTGAACGGCTTTTATGCAGCACTTATAACAAAGGGTTACCTCAATTCTTTTACTGCGGCAAAAGAAGAAAACATAACTAAGATAACTAGCAAAGAACAATTCAGCCAGATTGCATACAATATTAGGCCAATGGTTTACGCCTTTATGGAAGCTTATAAAATAACAGGGGAAGAGAGATACGCAAAGATGGCTGGAACTGCCGCAAGATGGTTTGCCGGTGATAACCCTGCCGGGACGGAAATGTACAATCCCAAAACCGGGATAATATTCGACGGTATAAATTCAGTAAACGATGTAAACAAAAACTCCGGCGCCGAATCAACAATCGAGGGACTGCTGTCGCTTCTTGAAATATCTCAAAACAACATTGCCCTTACTGAATTCTTAAATCACAAATAATTATAAACTACTTTTAAGCGGATTTTATAGACTATGGAAATTAAATTAAACGACAGGATTATTATAAATAAAAATTGGAAGTTTTCCGTTTCGGAAAAATCGTATAAAGCCAGCAAAGTGCCGGTAAAAAAAATTAAGCCGGGCAAATGGTTTAAAGCAACGGTGCCCGGTACAGTTCATACCGACTTGCTTAACAATAAATTAATTGACGAACCGTTTTATGCAGATAATGAAATGCATCTCGAATGGATAGCTGAATATGATTGGATTTACAAAACGGAATTCACATTAAAAAGTAATAAGAAAAATTACAACCTTGTTTTTGAAGGGCTTGATACTATCGCCGATGTTTATTTAAACGGTAATCTAATTTTATCTTCAAACAATATGTTTCGTTCATATAAAACAGACATTGAAAAACATCTCAACCATGGGAAGAATGAATTGGAAATTCGTTTCACTTCACCTGTAAACTATGCAATTAAAGAAGAAAAAAAATACGGGAAACTTCCCGTATCGTTAAATACATACAGGGCATATATAAGGAAAGCCCAGTATTCATACGGCTGGGACTGGGGTCCCTCTTTCCCGACTTCCGGTATCTGGCGAAAAGTTTATCTTGAAAAAAAACATGAAGCCGGAATCGAGAGTATTTCATTCAATACAAAAAACATTTCACGGAACAATGCCGCGGTACTTATTAGTGCCGATATTAAAACAAAAAAGAAAAAAACATATAAACTAATTATAAAACTTGATGACGGGGAAAGTATAATTGAAAAAGAAATAACGGTTACGGGAAGTGCTTCCGTTAAAGAAGAATTAAAAATACCCCGTGCAAAACTTTGGTGGCCTAACGGAGAAGGTGAACAAAATTTATACAATATGACCCTCACACTTTACGATGAAGAAAATAATGAAATTCACGCCGTTGAGAAAAAGGTCGGGATAAGAAAGATTGAATTAGTTCTGAAACAAAAAAATAAGAACACTTTTAAATTCAGAATTAACAATAGGGACATTTTTGCCAAAGGTGTTAACTGGATCCCCGCCGATTCGTTTCTACCGAGAGTTGATAAAAATAAATATTCAAAACTCCTTTCATTGGCAAAAGAAGGGCATATGAATATTGTCCGGGTTTGGGGCGGCGGTTTTTATGAGAATGATGAGTTCTATGATTTGTGTGATGAGCTTGGTCTGCTTGTCTGGCAGGATTTTATGTTCGTATGCGGGGCCTACCCCGAGCACAAAGAATTTATTGATAACGTAAAAGAAGAAGTCGGAGAAAACGTTATCCGTCTTCAATGTCATGCTTCAATTGCTTTGTGGTGCGGGAACAATGAGAATGAATGGGGCTGGCACATGAGTCGGAAAACACCTTACAATGAAATACCCGGTTATAAAATTTATAATTCGATTATCCCGGGAATATTAAAAGAACTCGATCCTGAAAGACCTTACTGGCAGTCGTCGCCGTTCGGTTACGATGATGACCCGGATTCATTTAACAGCGGCAACACGCACCAATGGAATATTTGGAGCGGTTGGGCCGACTACAACGAAGTTAAAAAGGATGAAAGTTTGTTCGTTACTGAGTTCGGCTTCCAAAGCCCGGCAAATAAAGAAACTTTCGAAAAATATTTGCCGGAGAAAAATAGAAACATTACCGACAGGATATTTGAATTTCATAACAAGCAGGTGGAGGGACCGGAAAGGGTGCTGAAGTTTTTAGCTTCGCATTTGCCGGTAGCTGCGAAGTGGGACGATTATATTTATTTAACGCAGCTTAACCAGGGGCTTGCTTTAAAGACATGCATTGAACATTGGCGCGCAAACAACAGGACAAACGGCAGTATTATCTGGCAGATAAACGACTGCTGGCCCGTTACTAGCTGGGCTTTAATCGATTCCGAACTGAAACCGAAATTAGCTTATCACTTTGTTAAAAATATTTTCTCCCCGCAATTGGTTTTTTTCACAAAAAATAAAAACGAGTTGGTTGTTAATCTTCTTAACAAAAGCAGTGAGAATTTTTCCGGGCAGTTAAAAGTATATTTCATTGATGCGCCTTCGGGGAAGATTGTTAAACAGCTCTCAAAAAAAATAGAAGCTTCGACTGACGGTAATATTATTGCTGAGTCGTTTTCATACGATAAATTAAAACTAAATAAAAACGTTATAGCATTGAGTTATCTTTATAGCAAACACAAAGAATTAATTAACACGAACTTTTATAAAGAACAACCCTGGAAGTACATCAATACTGCCGGGGCAAAAATTAATATCAAAGTTATTAAAGAAGGCAAATTACTTATTACAAGTGATAAGCCGGTTTTGTTTGTCGATTTGTACTGCCAGGGAATTGATTTTTCCGACAGAGGATTTTCAATAATTCCCGGCGAAGAAAAAATTGTTGAGTTTTCATGCAGGAACATGGCTGATCTAAAAATAAACGATATCCAAATTTTCTCTTTAAACAATTATTTAAAACAATAATGAAGAGAATTAAACAAAGCGTTTGTGCGCATTTGCTCTTCTTTTTTTTATGTAATTTTACAAATGCACAGCAGGTAAACATAAGCAGAATAGATATGATGCCGGATTTCCCCGAACCTTATTTGATGCGGGACTGGGAAGAAGTAACCAAAGGTTATGACTCACTTGTTTTTAATACGGAACTGACCGGGGAATATCTTCCGCTGCTGTTTTTTAGAAACAACACAGTCAATTATCCCGGCGATATAAGTTTTGGTTTGCACACTGTTGTAGGAACAACTTCACCGTCATCGGGAGAAGCTATCAATGTAATTCCCGCTGTAATAGGCGCATCGCTTATAGGTATTGATAAGAGTAATCAAAACGGTTACAACTGGGTGAAGATGTGCCGTGAATATTTTAATAACAGGCCTGAAGAAAATGTTTACCTGAATCATCCTTCCGCAGAAAGCGGGGATGACTGGTGGTATGCAACAATGCCCAATGTTTTCTTTTACCAGCTTTATGATTTATACCCGCAAACGGAAGACTTTGATTATCAACTACGAAGTGTTGCAGATCAATGGCTTGAAGCCGTTGAAAATATGGGCGGAAGTTCTACCCCGTGGGACACTCCGAATATGGATTACAGGGGATGGTATTTATCAACAATGTCGCCTTATACTTCCGGTGTAAAAGAACCCGAAGCGGCCGGAGCGATTGCGTGGCTGCTGTATAACGCGTACAAAGAAACCGGTGAAAAGAAATACAGGGTTGGAGCGGAGTGGGCGCTGGAGTTCTTAAATGATTATTCCTCAAATCCTTCTTACGAACTTCAATTGCCTTACGGTGTTTATATTGCTGCAAAAATGAATGCCGAGCTGGGAACCGGGTATGATATTGAAAAAATGTTGAACTGGTGTTTTAACGTTGGTCCCCTCCGCGATTGGGGAGCAGTTATCGGGAACTGGGGAGGTCTGGATGTATCCGGGTTAATAGGCGAAGTAAACGGCAACAACGATTATCCTTTTTTGATGAACACATTTGAACACGTTGGCGCGCTTGTACCATTGGTTCGTTATGATGATAGGTTTGCAAATGCAATAGGTAAATGGGTGCTTAATGCTGCTAATGCAGCCAGGCTGTTTTACACAAATTATTTGCCCGATAATTATCAAGACAGCGAAGAGTGGTCACATCAATACGATCCTAATTCCTATATCGGTCACGAGGCAATTAGACAGTTGAGATACGGGGCAACACCTTACGCAACCGGCGATGCAATAGACGGCGGCTGGGGAGAAACAAATCTTGTTTTGTACGGATCATCCCATGTCGGTATATTCGGAAGCATAATTGATACAACAAACATTGAAGGAATTCTGAAACTTGATCTATTAAAAACAGATTTCTTCAAAGACACAGCTTTTGAAACTTACTTGATTTATAACCCGTATGATGAAAATAAAACCGTCACTTTTGATATTGGCTGGCAGTTTGTTGACATATACGAAACAACAAGCAATGCTTTTTTATTAAACGGTGTATCGGGAAATATTGAAATTGATATTCCTTCAAAGACGGCATACGTTGCAGTGTTTGTTCCTCATGGGGGAGCGGTAGAATACGAATCCGGGAAATTACTGGTTGATAATGTTGTTGTTGATTATTCGTCGGAACAAACTCCGGCAAACTATTCTCCGAGAATAAAAAGTTTATCAACGGTTCCAACGTCTGTGCTAAGAGGTGACAGCATTTCTGTTTACTGCACTGCAGTTGATAAAGATAACGACGGACTGGTTTATACATGGTCGGCTTCAAACGGCGAAATAACAGGAAGCGGCAGCCGGGTCACCTGGATTGCTCCCGAAGATACCGGCAAGGTTGATATCCGGGTTGAAGTTAACGACGGCAACGACGGAAGCTCAATCGAAACGCTGGAGATAGATGTTGTTGAACAATTTAATGCAGCACCGGTAATAAATGAAATTTCTACGGAACAAAGAAAAGTTGATCTCGGCGCTGAAACGGATATTGAATGTTCGGCATCGGATGAGGACGATGATCCTTTGGAATATACATGGAGCAGCGAGTCGGGTCAAATATCGGGAAGCGGTTCAAAAATAAAATGGACAGCTCCAAACCAATCCGGCAATTATTTTGTTGTATGTACGGTAACCGACGGGAATGGCGGGGTTGCCGCAGACAGCATATCAATCTCCGTCAGGGATTTATCCATCGTTCAAACCGGTGTGTTGATTTGTTACCTTCCGTTTAATGGTGCTGCTATTGACGAAAGCGGCAACAATAATTCTGTAACTGTTTCCGGCGCTCTCTTAACAGCGGATAGATTTAATGCTGCCGACAATGCATATATCTTTGACGGTTCAAACGATAATATAAAAATTACTAATTCAAGCCTGCTGAATTTTACTAATGCTGTAACTATTAATTTCTGGATAAATATAGATAAGCTTTATGACAGGGAGCAGTACACGTTGTCTCACGGCAACTGGGAACAAAGATGGAAGATTTCCATTTCGAACAACAGGATAAGATGGACTATCAAAACAGACGCCGGCATTACTGATCTGGATTCGGAAACAATGATTACAACAAACAATTGGTATAATGTTACCGCTCTTTATTCAGGTTCGGATATTGAACTGTACATTAACGGTAAACTCGACGCTTTTGCAAACTGGAGCGGAAACTTAAGTACAACCGATCTTGATCTCACTATCGGTCAATCCGTACCGGGTGATAATAATTATAACTTCGACGGGAGTCTTGATGAAATAAGAATCTATGATTACGCTTTGCCGCTTAATCAGATTGAACAGTTTTATGATATAACAACCTCCGTAGAAGATGATCACTCAAATATTCTACCGACAGAAACGGTTTTATACCAAAATTATCCAAACCCCTTTAACCCTATTACAACAATTTCTTTTACAACCTCTCCCTCTCTCCCTCCCCTTACCAAGGGGAGGGCCGGGGTGGGGTTAGTGAGCCTTGCAGTATTCGATATCCTCGGCAATAAAATCTCAACATTAATAAACAACAAATACATACCCGCCGGCAGATATGAAATTGAATTTGACGCATCGGCATTAGCGAGCGGAGTTTATTTTTATCAACTGCGCGTGGGTGATGTAATACAAAGTAAAAAAATGCTTGTTATCAAATAAGATAGGAAGTTAAATGAAACTAAAATCTTTATACCTGTATTTTATACTTATTTTTTCTTTAACACTATACGCTCAAGGAAATTCCGAACTTGAGATTATAAGCGAGAAAGAAGTCGGGCAAATTGAAGTAGGCGGACCATACGTTGGAATTGAGATTCACAAAAGCTTCCCTATGATAAACCGGGTAAGCTTTTATTACCCGGTAGCAAACAGTATTGACATCAGCGAAGATTACTGGAAGCGCGAGAATTACAGGATAATGTCAATGGGAATAAAAGCAGGTGACAGTCCAAAATATCTTCTCGAAAATGAAGTTTACAAAGTTACTCAATCCCCTTATGCCGTTGAGTTCTATAAAGAAAAGTATGAATCCGGTATCGATATTAAATATGAATTTTGCAAAGATATACCTGCGCTGGTCGCTACAATTAAAGTGACAAACAATTCCGGTACAACTAAAAACTATGAAGTCTATACAAGATACGAAGCGGTATTGCGGACATGTCACACGTATGCATTAACGGATCAAGCATATACTTCCTTTGATGAAAACGGGGAGGTATTAAAAATAAATTATGATAATATAGAAACAGGCAATGCCCAACTGCTTTTCCTCAACGCAGGTGAAAAGCCGGAGTATTATACGTCAAGTTCATATGCCGGTGAATATAAAAACCTCGATGAATACTGGCTGAACACGGATAAGCATTTTGATAAGACAGAGATATCAAAACCGGGAGCGGCAAAACCTTCGGCAGGGTTCGTTTATAAAAAAGAATTAAAACCGGGTGAGACAATTGAAATAGTACAGGTAATCGGGTCGGTGAAAAAGGAAGAATCAAATTCAACAATAAATTATTTGTTAAAAAATTATAAAAAAGAAATTGCGGCGTACAAAGATTATATACTCGGTAATTCACGGGAGAATAAAGTTATAACAACAAACAACCCCGTGCTTGATTTTACTTCAAGCTGGGCTAAGGCAGTATTAACAACTAACAATCACTTTATCGACGGCGATATTGTGCCGATGCCTGCCCAGGCAGAATATAATTTTTATTTTACCCACGATGCTTTGTTAACCGACCTTGCTGCAGTTAATTTCGATCTTGAGAGAGTTAAAAATGATCTGCAGTTTATTATAAAACATGCCGATTCTAATAAAGTAATTCCGCACGCTTATTACTGGAAGGATAAAGAATTTAAAACAGAATTTGCCGGTACGGAAAACTGGAATCACTTTTGGTTCGTGATGCTTTGTGCGAGATACCTGCGGCATTCAAACGATATTGAATTCACGAATATACTGTATCCCTATATTCAAAAAAGTATTGAAACCGCTTTAAAAAATAAGGGTGAGGATGACTTAATGTATTCGTTCAGACCGGATTGGTGGGATATAGGCAACAACTTCGGTCCGCGGGCTTATATGACTATACTTGCAATAAGGGCATTAAGGGAATTTAATTTTGTTTCGACCGCTTTGAATAAAGATCAAACCGGGATTAAATTTTATGAGGAACTTGCCGGCAAGCTTCACAAAAATTTACATGAGAAACTTTGGGATGATAACCTGGATTATTTAATAAGCTATTATGAAGACGGAAAAAAAGATACACATATTTATATGGGTTCGCTGCTTGCATCGCATTTCAATTTGCTGGATAATGAAAAAAATATGAAGCTGCTGAACACGGCAAAAAAATACCTGCTCGACGAAAAGATCGGGATATATACTCTCTTTCCCATGGACCTGCACGAACTTATCGATTATATGGGTTTTGCAGGCAACGAGGCCGGGGACCCTTACCATTACGGCAACGGCGGAATCTGGCCGCACGGTAATGCTTGGTATGCACTTACTTTGATTAACAATAACATGAAAGATGAAGCGTTTGAGTTTATTAATAAAACTATGACTATAAACGGGATAATAAACAGTCCTAACGGTCAGCCTGCAATGTATGAATACAGGATAAGCGATAAGACAAATCCCGCAGTCTACGGCAAGATAGATAAACCTCAATTCTTATGGGCGGGCGGATGGTATTTTTATACACTGTACAATCTATTCGGAGTTAGAGAAAATGAATGGAACATTTCTTTTGAACCTTATTTGAATAATGAACTGGAGAAAATAAATTTCTCTTTAACAATAAACGGCAAGTCGGTACCGGTTGAAATCAGCGGCCTGGGCGATTACATTTCTGCTATTTCTTTTGAAGAAATAAGTATTCCCTCTGCAGTTATTCCGGCTGATGTAAAGGATGTTAAAAAGATAAACGTAGAAATAGGGAAATCTTCATTTCCGTATTTAAATTCGGCAAATGCAAAAGTCTATTCCCCTTCATATAATAGTGAGAGTAAAACACTGGAGTTTACCCTAAAATCTTTTGAAGGACATGAAATTGAGTTCGAAGTCATTTCTCCTTTCGAGGTATTGAGTGTTTTTGCTAACGGGAAAGGGATAAAAGATAATATTTCGTCGGTTGAAATAGACGGTGTGCATAAAATAAAAATTAAGCAGCAGGCAGAGGCTGCGGAAAATTTTTATTCAATAAAATTTAGATAGATATAAAAAGGTATAAAGATGGCTGAAGTGGAATTAAAAAATGTTTCTAAAATCTACAGCGGAAATAAGAAAGTAGTAAAAGACGTTAACCTAAAAGTACACGACCGTGAATTTGTAGTACTCGTGGGACCTTCGGGATGCGGTAAGTCGACAACGCTGAGAATGGTTGCCGGGCTTGAAGAAATAACCGGCGGCGAAATTTATATCGACGGTAAACTTATGAATGATGTTTCACCAAAAGACCGCGACATTGCAATGGTATTCCAGAATTATGCCCTCTATCCTCACATGACTGTTTATGAAAATATGGCTTTCGGGTTAAAGCTAAGAAAGCTCAACAAAGAAGAAATAAAACAAAGAGTTGCCGATGCAGCAAAAATACTCGACCTTGAAGAATACCTTGACCGTAAACCCAAAGCTTTATCAGGGGGACAGAGACAAAGAGTGGCGGTGGGCAGAGCAATTGTTAGACAACCGAAAGTATTTTTGTTCGACGAACCTCTCAGCAACCTTGACGCTAAACTTAGAGTGGCAATGCGTACGGAAATATCAAAGCTTCATAAAAGACTGAATGCAACTATTATTTATGTAACGCACGACCAGGTAGAAGCAATGACAATGGGAGAGAGAATAGTAGTAATGAAAGACGGAATAGTCCAGCAGATAGATACACCTCTCAATTTATACAACAAACCGGTAAATAAATTTACAGCGGGTTTTATAGGCAGCCCGGCAATGAATTTTATTGAAGGGAAAATTATTAAAGAAGAAAAGCTAAAATTCTTTGCAAACGATAATTTTTCAATAACTCTTCCGGATGAACTTGAAAAAAAACTGAATCATTACGAAAACCAAAATATTACGTTGGGCATTAGGCCGGAAAGTTTTTCAATTAAAGAAAAAGAAGGTTCAATCTCTTTTGAAACAATGATTGACGTAATTGAGCCTTTGGGAAACGAAACATATCTATACTTTACGATAGCAGGCAGCCAGATAATTGCGCGTGTTAGTTCCGATGCTGATATTAAAGTTGAAGATAAAATAGAGTTGTGCCCGGATATAAACAAACTTTATTTTTTTGATACAGCGGGTAAACGTATAAAGTAAAATTCAATTGTTTACAATATTTGCTATAAAGGCAGTCAGCAATGGCTGCCTTTTTTGTTTTAATCAGAAAAGCTCTTTCTTATATTTACAACTCTAAAACAATGGATGGTTTATGGTTCATGGCGGCTGAAAAAGAAAAAGTTCTCCTTTCGTGGAGCGGCGGAAAAGACAGCACTCTTGTACTCAATGAAATTAAGAAGTCGGATAAATATGAAATTGCCGCGCTACTTACAACTGTAACGGAAGGCTACGACAGAATAAGCATGCACGGTGTGAGAAGGGATTTGCTGCACAAGCAAGCTGAATCACTTGGCTACCCGCTTGTAGAGGTTGTAATTCCGCAAAAATGTACAGATGAAAAATACGGCGAGCTGATGAAAGCAGTTCTGTTGAAGCACAAAAATTTGGGAATAAACAAAGTTATATTTGGTGATTTATTTTTAGAAGACATCCGCGAGTACCGTGAAAAAATGATGTCACAAGTTGAAATGGAATGTGTCTTCCCGTTGTGGGGAAGAAATACAACAGAACTTGCAAAAGAATTTATTGAGCAAGGATTTAAATGTGTTGTTGTCTGTGTTGATACGGAACAGCTTAACGGCAGTTTTTCCGGCAGAGATTACGATTTACAATTCCTTGCAGACTTACCAAAAGTAATTGACCCTTGTGGCGAGAATGGGGAGTTTCATACTTTTGTTTATGATGGTCAGATTTTCAGCGAACCAATAAAAATTAAAAAAGGGGATATGTCTTTAAGGGAAGAAAGATTTTCTTATTGTGATTTGGTTTAAACTTACTATACAAGAAGATATATTTGTAGTAGTAACATAACTAGTGACGTGTCGCATTTGTGAATCGTCATTTCGAATCCCCGGCGTAGTTTGTCGGGGTGAGAAATCCGAACCCCGTACTGATAGAGATTTCTCAGTCACACAAAACGCTCCTTCGAAATTGACAATCTTGGTGTTTACGATTCTTTATTGTTGATAAGGCTGAAAAAAAAACAAAGGTAACCAATTTGGTTTTTCAAACTATTATAATTTCATTGAACAGATAAAATAAAATGCAAAAAGAAAAAGAATCACCGAGAATTAAAAATATCCCGTACCAAAAGCAGATGTCCTTTATTAAACCAAATTGGGGTGTGCTTGTTGGCGTTATTGGCTTTTTAGTTTTTTTATATTTGGCTGTCCGCGGAAATCTTAACTGGCTTTATGCAAGGTAGGTTCTTTTGTGTTCGGACTCCTTTCACTAGCATACGATGCCCGCAAAAGACGAAGAAACTGGAAACGCATAAAAGCTAAGCGCCTGGATAAAGAAATCTATAAAGAAAAAACTATTGATGCAGACGGCCACGGGATAACATGGCATTTTCAACTGCTCTGTGAATTTGAGCTTGACGGCAAAACATATAAAGTTACCCCGGCATATTGGCGGACATTTTTTACAAAGCGGGGAGCAAAAAACTTTTTGGAATCAAAGATAAAAAACGGAATGTGCGAGCTGTATGTTAACCCCGATAATCCGCTCGAAACAGAATTTGTCGGGAACGACATCAAAGATTTTTTACTGCACTAATAAACATTGAATTGAAATTCATTTAAACTCATGTTGTTTTTTGCCTAAAGAAAACATGGTTTTTGTTGAGACCTATTGCCGTAGCCGGAAAGGGAAAAGACGGTTTTTTCCCAGTTATTTGCACTAATTAAATTCCCTCGGTGTGTTACGGGGTGTCACGCTACGGTTTTTTTATAATAATAGCCTTCTTTTAAAAGAAATCTCCTTGTCTTATGCATAATTTTTATCAGGGTGAATAGCTCTTTTTGTCATGGAACGGGCTGTCAACCAGTTAAAAACAGTATAAATATAAAATCCGAGTAAATATTAAAAGTCGTAAACAAGCTCATATAATTAATATGAGTTATTAATTTTCGACTTGACATAAAAGCAATTATTGATTAACTAAAAATTAAAATATTTTCCCTTTTCAGAGGTTCAATGAGAAAATAGATACCTTTCATAAATTAACTTTCTAGAGCCATGTTCTGTTGTTTTTGCAGCTATTTATCTTTGGTGATAATTTCATATCCACCATTTAAACTAAAGCTTAATGGGATGATGTCATCCAGTATATCTTGTTAAATTCATAACTCAAATTGGGATTAATGATAATATCGGATGTTATTATTAGTTCAAAAGTCATATTCGGAATAAATTAAAAGCTGAAAAATAGATTTATAGCAGAGTTAAAGTAAAATTATAATAAAGAGATTTAAGAAAAAATAAAAGAAGGAGATAAAAAATGTACCGTTGCTTAGTAATTTCAATTAGTATGTTCCTATGCTTCTTATCATGCGACAGCTCAACGGAAACAGAAGATACAAAACTTACAGCCAATGCCGGGGAAGATCAAACAACCATTGTGGGAAGTTATGCCGTGTTTGACCCGACAAAAAGTACCGGTAATTTTAGCTGGTACGATTGGCAGCAGGATGAAAGTAATCCCGATACAGTAAATATTTTTTCAGGGGATAAAGAAAGTAAAGCTGAAAAGGATATTCATAAAGTTGCTTTTGTAAAAGAAGGGATTTACAGGTTTATATTAATTGTCAGAAGCGGGGTTACACCCGGCAATCTTAACGGAACTAACTCAAGTGAACCGGACACATTGGTGATAACCGTAAATCCAAACTCCTACAGCAAGTTTGAAGATCCAAATTTAGAAGCAATTATAAGAGCAAGGCTAAGCAAACAGGTTGAAGAACTTGATGAAAATACATTATTGGAATTAGATTCACTTTCTTATGCCGATGTTCCACCGCCTCAAAGTATTTCTTCGATAAAAGGGTTAGAGTATTGTAAAAATCTTATCTATTTGCATCTAGGTTCTCAGAATATTTCCGACATTTCACCACTATCATCACTTACGAAGCTGAAAAATTTGTGGTTAGACCAGAACGAAAAAATAGCAGATATAACGCTGCTTGAGAATCTCACCGAACTGGTAGAATTGAACTTAAGCTGTAATTTAATTACAGATATTTCTTCTTTGAAAAGAATGGTAAGTCTTGAATATCTGAATTTGAGATATAATCCAATCGATGATATCGCAGCCTTGGGTAATATGAATGAACTAAAGAAACTATGGATGTCTCAAGCTTCCATAGACGATTTATCACCTTTATCTCAGTTGAATAATTTGGAAATTCTATGGCTAAACGATTGTGATATAAATGATATTTCACAATTAAATAACTTAACAAATGTAAAAACTCTAAAGCTCGCCTCGAATAACATTGAAGATATCTCTGCATTATCAAACATGGAAAAATTAGAGTGGGTAGCTTTAGAACTGAATAACATTTCCGATATTTCTCCGCTAAAAGAATTACCAAATCTTGAATATGTGCGTCTCTGGGATAATCAGGTAACCGATATAAAACCCTTAATTGATAATGCCGGTATAGGGGAAGGCGACATTGTCGGTTTAGATGATAACCCGTTAAGTGAAAAATCAATAAATGAATATATACCTGTGCTGCAGAACCGTGGGGTAGTAGTTACATGGTCATAAATTATAACATGATGAAAGTGAAATTATAATAAAGGAATTTAAGAGAAAACAAAAAAAGGAGATAAAAAATGTACCGTTACTTATTAGTTTCAATTAGTGTGCTCCTATGCTTCCTATCATGCGACAGCTCAACGGAAACAGAAGATACAAAACTTGCAGCCAATGCCGGGGAAGATCAAACAACCATTGTGGGAAGTTATGCCGTGTTTGACCCGACAAAAAGTACCGGTAATTTTAGCTGGTATGATTGGCAGCAGGATGAAAGTAATCCCGATACAGTAAATATTTTTTCAGGGGATAAACAAAATAAAGCTGAAAAGGATATTCATAAAGTTGCTTTTGTAAAAGAAGGGATTTACAGGTTTATATTAATTGTCAGAAGCGGGGTTACACCCGGCAATCTTAACGGAACTAACTCAAGTGAACCGGACA
>JASFMY010000087.1:0-29264 GCA_050117315.1 Ignavibacteria bacterium | reverse complement strand
TTCTCTAAAGCTTAGAAAAATGGCTTATACACTGAGAGCTTTGTGCCATAAGCAACATAGGTTTGAATTTTGCATCTGAGAACTTCAGCAATCCCTATTTATCGATTTTAGTCTGTTTGTCATTATTATTCCCGTTTCTAATAAAATACTATTTACCTGATATTAAAGGTCACCTTTAGATAAGGGTGACCTTGTTCATGTTGTTTATGACCAATAACATGAACAAGGTTCTTTGCAGTTGAACTATTTGATGAGCATCATCTTTTTCGACTTAATAAATTCTTCGGTTATCAGCTGATAAATGTAAATTCCTGAGGGAAGATTATGAGCATTAAACTTGTAGTTGTATTCCCCGGCAGCCATATTATTTTGATTCACTAACGTAGCTACTTGCTCACCAATAATATTATAGACAGCTAATTTTACATTTGATGACTTGGGTAAAGTGAATGATATATTTGTAGACGGGTTAAATGGGTTTGGATAGTTATCACTTAAAGAGTAAGTTTTGAGTAAATTTTCATTTTTATCAGCAACATCCGTTACGGCATCGTTATCCACGACGAAATTATAAGCCCACTCCGGCGCGACCATTGGTTTTCTTATAGTTTTACCTTTGGCTGATGTTGCCTCTATATAGTAATATACATGAGCATTATCTTCTTGAGCCGGAATATCTGCAGAGTATTTATCTCCTTCTAAGTTACTCATTGTAATTTTCTGGTAATCCGCTTCCGGGTTAAGTGACCAAAACAGATTTGCAGAAGCAATTCCGGTTTGGGATGATATCTCGGCTTCAATTTTGTAATCGGTTGTAACCAATACTGTATCCGGCAGCCAGGCATGAGAAATAAAGATCGGGTTATTTGCCCCTATTTCTTTTGTTAGACAATGGATAGCACCTCCACCCATTGCAAAATAGACAGCTGGCACAGCAACAACCTTATAACCCGGCATATATTCTCTGTAAGCTTCCAATGCTGCATTATCTGTTTCCGGATTGTCATAAGTAGGAACAATAACGGTCTTGTTAAGAATCAAGGAATTGGTATAACTTAAATCTCCAGTAAGGACGGTAAGATTCATCGAAATATCATGAATAGTCGGAGCATTTTTAAGTCTGACAACATTATAAGGCCTTCCATAACATGATTTGAAATTAGTTTTAATATGATCTATTGCCTGCTCAATTTTCAAACTGTCATCTTGGGAAATTGGAATATGGTCAGAATAACGATAGTTAGACTTTGGTATTGAGCTAACAAAAATGGTTTCCTCATTTACCAGTTTCAGGTAATAATCGATGTGATCTCTATATGGAGAAAGTTCGATGAATTGTTTCAACCCAAAAACAGACTCGAATTTTTGGTTAAAGTCATATCCTGGCGGATTAATTTCTTTAGAATTGTTTTTTTCGTAAAACAAACTATTATGACCGTCAGTTAAAAAGTTACCGCCATCAGTAAATAATCCTCCATCTGTTTCCATTTTAATAAAAGGGTAATTCAAATATTCTGCAATAATATCCGCTGCTTCATCATTAAGCCAACCAATCAGCTTTAATTCTCCGGTTATATTCTCATATATTGAAAACGGACCGTTATCTCGAGACCATGGAGAAATACAATTTTCGGCATTATACTCAATAAATTTAATAAGAGGAGAAACAATGTTATGTGCTGCAAGAGTATCCTTGACATTATAGTTATTATTTATGTTATCGAGTAAAAAGACTTTTACTCCCTCCTCAATTGCCGCTTTTATTATTCCCATCTGTGTGCCCGTAATCGCGTTGTAATGGGCTCTTAGAATTTCGTTCCATCCTCTATCTTTTACTATTTCAAGAGTATAGATGCACGTTTCTTCATCCCAATTAAGAAGAATTCCCTGCACTTCTTCCCATTCTGCCATTACGCGCGGACTTTTTATACTTTGAGATAAAAGACTGATATTAAGTAATAAAAGAAATGTTGCAGATAGAACTATCTGGTTAAATATCTTTTTCATAATAAATCCCCTATAAAAATGTTATTTACCCCTTACTACACATAAGACAAGTAAATACCCTATGGAGCATTTATTCTTTTTTTATCCTAACAATTTTGGGAAATCTCTGTAATTTTTTAAAGTCGAAGGTCAATAAAGAGGGTAATAGTTCTTCCGAGCATATTTACATCAAGCGTAGATAATGTCTTTTTGCTTATTGAAAAACTTCTATGCCAAATGTTAGCTTTATCGTAAAGATTGAAAATTGAAAAACCAACCTTTCCGCTGATAAAGGAGAAAGGGAAATTATAAGTTAGGCTCATATCCATTTGATGTGTTGCCGGCAGGCGTTTATTATTTTTTTCTGAAGGAGGCTGTAAAATATAGACGCTCTCAGACTCGTTACCTACGTTTACAATATTGGGTATATTGTACGGTTTGCCTGATGAATATTTCCACGTGAACGAAAGATTAAAATCCCAAATTTCATAATTCCCGGCAAAGCTTAAATTATGAGGGGAATCTTGATTAGAAGGAAAAGGTTTTTTTATACTGTTATCAATCGAAGTAAATTCTGAAAAACTGAGTCCGTAACTTGCCCACCATGTGAAGTTACCCGATTTTTTTTGAAGCAAAAAGTCTATTCCGTATACAACTCCGTCAATTTGCTCTGCAAAGTCATCCAGGACAATGTATTGCCAGTTGTTAATTACATCAAATATATTGTATTGATTCTTATGGTAATACTCAATCTTTACAAGGTATTTCGGAAATTCAATCGTGCCCCCCAGGATAAAATGCCTTGAATGTGATGGCTTTACTTGATCTTTATTTGCCGAAACCCAGGATATCCTGCCGTCTAAAACCTGTGACCCATCAGTCTTTTGGAGTATGTATTGATTGTAATAACCATAAGCCATGTTAAAACTAAGAAATTCCAAAGGAGAGTAATTGACGGAAAACCGGGGTTCGAAATCTATTTTGTTTAAGGCGCTAAAATAATTAGTCCTAATTCCCCCGGTCACTTCAAAATTTTTATAGCTCAAATTATCCTGCAGATAGGCTGAAGTTAATATGACCTTTTCATTTTGAATTAGCCTTTCTCCCAGAATCATTTCTTTTTCCAGGTAAGAACTTTCCGAGAAATACTCAATATTATAGTCGGAAAGTGCTATACCAAAATTTATTTTATTTTTATTGTCAAGGGTCCACTCATTCTCTAACTGAAAGGAAAGATCGATAAAATCATTATTTATATTTGAGTTTATAATATAGGATTCTTTCAAAGATTCAGGAATATAATAAATACTATGGAGGTCATCATTCATACAATACTTCGTAAAATAGTTTGAATACGAGGCGATAAATGTGGTATTATAGTTTTTCCCCCAATCCCTATACCATTTTAATCCTAATCCCTTGTTTCCCCAACGGGAATCTTTTTCGTTTCGGAACAGATTTACATCCTGGTTGCTGTTCAGTATATCTTGACTAGTAAAAAAACTTATTGAAACAAGATCTTTACTTGAAGGCAATAAATTGAATTTTGCCAAAACATCATAAAAATAAAAGTCCTTGTTTGAAATAACTCTAAAAGTTGTATCAGTGCTTAGGGCTTCTGTCTCAAATGATTTCTGGTATAGAGTTGCTTTAGCTTTCTCGTAGACTGATCCCATGATAAAATCAGAAATGGACCTGCGGGCAGAGACTAAAAGATTAGTCTTTTGGGAAATCGGGATTTCAGCAACTCCGCCTACTATTGATTGGCTGCCGCTGATATTAAGAGATAGTTTTTGGGTATTGCCTGATTTGGCCGTTAATTCCACTACCCCGGATAATTTTCCTCCGTATTTAGCCGGGTAGCATCCTTTTATAACCTGAACATCTTTAATAGTAGAAGGATTAAATGAAGTAAAAAATCCAAAAAGATGATTCATGTGGTATATTCTAATTCCGTCAAGCATGATCAAATTTTCTGACGGGAGTCCACCCCTTATGTGAATACCGGAAGCACCGAAACTGCTTGCTGTAATTCCGGGGAAAAGCTGAAGAGACCTGGAAATGTCATTCTCTCCTATTCTGGGTAAAAAAGAGAAAGCTTCAGGGGAAACTGTAAACCAGCTGGTCTCTTCCATAAATTCAAGCATTTTTGAACTTTCTGATTCTACAGTAATGCTCCCGATCATTAGACCGGTCTGGCTTAGTTTAATTTTCAAAACAACCGATTCGTTTTCATAAGAATTAATTGTTATAAATTTCGGTAAATACCCGATATGATGGACCTTCAATGTACAAGGAAATTCCTTAACATCTCCCAATATAAATCTTCCTTCCTTGTTCGCCGAAACTCCATGATTAGTACCAATTAAAGAAATATTTGAATAGGGTAGACATTCTCCGTTTGTACTATCAATTACCACACCTGAAATTGTTATTTTAGGAATCTCTTTCCGAAACAATAAAATCTGTGTATTTGAAACCTTCTCATAGGCGAGCTCTAATCCATCGAAAAGATAATCAAGAGCATTGGTTAAAGATTCATTGCTGATATTATAACTAACTATTTTCCCCTCAATTAGGGAATTACCGTAAATAAACGATATCCCGGTTTGATTGCTAAGTTTTGTTAATGTTTTCCACAGGTATTCACCTTTCCCGTATAAGGTAACTCTTTTATCTTGAGCAAGTAGAGTATTTTCGAATAGGAGTAATACTAAAAAAATTATGAGCAGATTTCTATTCGTTGTTCTTAAAGATAACATAGGAATTGTTTTCAAATTTATAATCGAGTTCAAGTGCTTTGCAAATCAGTTCAATTATTTCTTTAAGGGATTGTTGCTCAAACTCTCCTGTGAGTTTCAATTTGCCAACATTACTATAGAGAATAATCTTGCTTGTGAAAGTCTTATTAAGAACTTCCGCTACTTCACTCATAGGGGAGTTATTAAAGATCAGCTTTTCATTAATCCAGCTAATTAAAGACTCGGAGGAAACGCTAATTGGAGTTGTGGGAAATTCGTCGTTGGAACAGGTGCTCATCTGAGCTTTTGTTAAAATAACTCCACTATCATCAGGGTTCTTTTGAGACTTGAAAAGGACTTTGCCGCTTGCAACAATTAATGCGGTTTTATCATTTCTATAGCTCACATCGAAACTGGTACCCAAAACTTCTACAACAGCATTCTTTGTCTTTACCTTAAACGGAAGTCCGTTATGTGAGACTCGGAAAAAAGCTTGCCCGTCCAGATTTATTATTCTTTCCTCCGGGAAATCTTTTTCGTTGTATGAAACAGTGGTGTTTGAATTTAACTTGACAGAAGAATTATCAGGAAGTGTTAACGTAATCTTCTCGTCTTGAGATGTAATGAAAAGTATTGGGTCTTCTGCAAAATAATTCAATAATGCGATGCCTATAATAATTAACAAAACTACGGAAGTTGCAAAAGCTCCTATAGGCCTAGTGAAAAACGGTTCTAATAATCCGGCAAACGGATTGCGGAACGATTTCTCTTTCCTTGATGCAAGAGAAGAATCTTTGGATAGCTGACCCTCTAAATCAGCCCAAAATGAATCAAAAGATGGAATTTCTTCAGGTTGTGAAGGGGATATCTTCTGCCAGATTGTCTCTATCCTGGCAAATTCCTTCCTGTTCTTTTCCGATTTAGCCAGCCAATCTTCAAGTTGCTTACTCTCATGCTCAGTAGCTTCACCGGATAAAAATCTGGTAATTAGTATTTCGATCTTCTTTTTATTCACACTAACCTGAAAATATTTATTTTTTTCTCTACTTCTTTCTACAATTAATGTTACTAAAAACCCTATCTAAAAAGAAATAATAACAAAATTATTAAATGTTTCAGCTTATTTCTAAGAGTTTTTAATGTTTTACTCATTCTGCTTTCTACTGTCTTTACTGAAATACCAAGCATCTCGGCAATTTCTTTGTATTTGAAACCTTCAAATTTATTCAGCATAAAGACAATACGCTGCTTAGGTGGAATCTCCATCATTATATCATCCATATATTCTTCAAACTCCATTGAGTTTCCTGAATTATCCTTCATATCAGTTTCACAGTCATTAACAAAATAATTTTTTTTTATGGATTTCTTCTTAATATGATTGATAGCTATATTACTGGCTGTTTTGTAGATATATGCTTTAATATTATTCTGCGAATCAAGATTGTTTCTATTTCTCCAAATATTAACAAATACGTCCTGAACAAGGTCTTTCGCTATTTCATGGTCATAAGTTTTGCGCCACAAGAACCGATAAATCGGTTCGTAGTACAATCGACATAATTCTTTAAACGCCGACTGATCGGAATTTTTTACCGAAGTAATTAATTCCTCTTCAGAATATTTATTGTTGTGATCAAACAACAAATAGTAGTTCCTGTAATCAAATTTGTTTTCAATAATTGCGTGTGCAAAATAAAAATCTGAAATTAGAAAACGAAGTGTAAATATAGTTGGCTATTTCTTCTTTAAGAAACAGAGATAATCGTCAAGTGTTACAAGTATAAATTAACCACGTCGCAATGTCAAACGTTTGTGCCGTTGTAGCTTCATTCTGTGAAATTTTTTGTCATTCGGTCGATGTAAGCTGCCGTTCTGTCAATGTAAATTACCTTTCCGCAGATGCTTTTCCCATTCCGCAAATGTCAATTGTCATTTCCATACATACATTCACTATTCTGCGAATGTCAATTGCTATTCCGCAGATACTTTTTCTATTTCCACAGAATCTTTTCCCATTTCCGTACATGCTTTTTCCATTCTGCGAATGTCAATTGTCATTTCCATACATACTTTCACCATTCCGCGAATGTCAATTATCATTTCCGCAGATTCTTTTCCTATTTCCGTAATGTAAGCGGCCATTTCGTAATATTTTTTGACGTCTCGTTAATGTAGGTTGTCATTCTGCTGAGGTAGAATCTATTTCATAATTGTAATTTTTTATTATGTGAGTATTGGAGTGAAACTCTAACCGTAAGTGTATATTTTTTTAAGTTGATGCTTATGCGTTCTGTGGGATAAGAAATCTTTATAGATGCTTATTTGAAAAATCCAGGATGAAAATATCACACCCAAAAGATGGCGGGCAAGCCCTCCTTCGCAGAAAAATGCTACGGCCAGGCTCCTCACTGTGTTCGTCGATATGACAATTAAACACTGTTTTTTCAATTATCCAAATATCTGTTTCACACAACTGGTTAACATTAGAGTTTCTGCAAAATAAAAAGTCGGTCATTTCGAACCCGTTTTTTGGGTGAGCCTGTCCGCCGTCTTTTTGGCGGGAAATCTTTCAATTAGAGTACATTTCTCCCTCTCGCCATGCCGGCGAGGCAGACCGGTAGAAATGACAAAAGTTTAGATATCTAATTTTGCAGAAACTCTATATAATATGGAGCAGTTCGATGGGATAAAATAAAGCTGTTCCGCTAATATAAATTGGCAAAACAGCTATTTAAATTTCTATTTATCTTTATTGTAATAAGGGATCAACTCGCTGCCAAGAAATTTTAATACTGCCGTAATCACACCAAGGTCGTCCATGTAGCCAAACAGCGGCGCGAGGTCCGGTATTGCATCAATCGGAGTAATAAAATAAATAAGGGCACCTACAACAATCGACTTTCTATACCAGCTTACGGAATTGTCGAATAAATAATTGTAAAGTGCTACAATATCTTTTGCAAAAGATATTTTTTGTCCGACTCTTTCTAATTTTGTCCAGAGTCCTTCATCAACTTCTTTTGCTGCTTCTTCAACTGACTCGGGGGAGTCGTATTCGTCAGTAAATTCGTCAATTTCAATTTTGCTGAATTCTTCCGGCATTTTTACCTCTTGTATTTTTCGAACCAATCATAAATTGTATTCCACCACAATCTTGCATTTTGCGGTTTTAAAACAAAATGATTTTCGTTCGGGAAATATAAAAATTTACTTTCAACATTCATACTCTGTAATGCTGTAAATAATTCAAATGCTTGTGTTTCTGGTACACGGTAGTCTTTGCCGCCATGTACTACCAGCATGGGCGTTTTAAAATTTTTAACATATCTTTTCGGAGCCCATTTCTCATAATAAGTTAAATCTTCCCAGGGTCTTCCGAATTCCCAGGATGGAAACCAGAGTTCTTCGGTTGCACCAAACATACTTTCGGGGTTATAAACTCCGTCATGATTTACAAGTGCATTAAACCTGTCGGTGTGCCCGGCAATCCAGGAAATCATATAACCGCCGTATGAAGCTCCTGCAGCAAACGTGTTGTTTGCATCAATGTATTTGTAATTTTCTATTGCATAATCATAAGCATTCATTAAATCTGTATAAACTTTACCGCCCCAGTCTTTTGTAATACCGTCGGTGAATTTTTGCCCGTAACCTGTGCTTCCTCTCGGGTTGGGAGCAACAACAACATAACCTTTTGCTGCAAACATCTGTAGGTTCCATCTGTAATGAAAATCATCTTCCCAATGTCCTTGCGGTCCGCCGTGAACTAAGAAAATCATCGGGTATTTTTTTGTTTCATCAAACCCTGGGGGAGTTAGTAATATTGACTGTACTTTCTCACCTTCGGCACCTTCGCTCCAGAATGTCTGCACTTCGTTCATTCCAAGTTGTCTGAGTAATTCTTTATTTAAGAAAGTCAATTGTTTGATATTCATTCCGTCAAGATCACTCACAAACAATTCATGCGGTAGGTTTGATCTTTCCTGCAAAAAGTAAAGTTTGTTGCCTTTAATTTTTAATTTCCCGTTTATCCTTTTTTCAACAACTATTACAACCGAGGGACTTTCAATATTGATTTTATAAATTGAAGTATAAATTTCGTTTGCGGCAGTAAAAAAGATAGTTTTTGAATCAGGTTTCCATACCATCTCTCCTACTGAAATATCAACCTTTTCCGTCAGATTTTTTGTTTCACCGGTTTCCCTGTCGTACAGCAATAATGAATATTTGTCGGCTTCAAATCCTGCTCTCGCCATTGAGCGGTATGCAATGTATTTCCCGTCCGGTGAATAAAGCGGGTAGTTATCATTGCCCGCACTTTGTGAAATTTTTAACGGCATTTTTTTATCGTGCTTTCCGCCTTCGTAAATATTGGTGATATAAATTTCGTTGTTTGTACTGTAGGCTAAATCTTTGTCAGTATTGGTTGTAAATGCAATTTCCTTCCCGTCCGGTGAGGCAGCAATATCACCTGAGCTGCCCAAAGAAATAGGCGGAACTGCGTATTTATTATTTATATTAAATGATTCCAAAATATTTGTGCCTACTTCCGTATACAAAAGCCTGCTTCTTTTCTCGCCCAGGAATCTATCCCAGTGCCTGTAGAAAAGTTCATCAAAAATCATTGCATCAACTTTACTTGCATCCTTTTCATCATCTTTCTTTTTCTGGCATTCCATGTCGGAACATTCGGGGTACATATCGGAGTTGAATAAATATCTTTTACCGCCGTTAAACCAGATTACATTTGACACACCGCTGTAAATGTCGGATATTTTTTCTTCATTACTTCCGTCGTAATTGCATTGATAAAGCTGCTCCCCTTTTATAAAACTTATTTTTCTTGTGCCGGGAATAAACTTAGGTTCGGTTTCATTTTCTTCCGATTTTTTTAACGGTTTCAAATCCGACCCGTCAGATTTCATTATGTAAATGTCATAATTGCCTTTGTTTTCTTCCATGCTATAAAATTGAACGGATAACAAAATCCATTGCCCGTCCATTGAAATATCAAAAGCTTTTAATCTCTTCATTGACCACAGGTCTTCAACAGTGATCGGTCTTTTGGTTTGTGCCTGCATGATTGTATTGAATATTATTATTAAAAATATTGGGAAGATAAGTTTTTTCATTGTTTCTCCGGGGATTTATCTGAAATTTTTTTGAAAAATAAATTTAGTGAATAAGAATTCAAAATTAAAGGATAACCGGTGAGAGAGAATTTAGAATTGTTATTAGAAAGGTTTTATTTGTATTATATATTTGGGGGAGTACAAAAAGCAGTATAATAATTACTGAAAAAGGAGCTATAATGGATACCCGATTTAGAAGAGAAAATATAAAAAAGAATTTTATAATTCCGGTTTCATTACTCAAAAAGGTTGAAGAAACAGGTGAAGAAATGGGATTAAAATTTAGTCAGATTGTTAGAAATGCTTTGGAGGAATACGTATCAAAGGTTGAAAAAGAAAAACTCAAGAAAGAATTGATTGAAGCATGTAAGTTTTATTACAGTACTGATAAAGAAATTTCTAATGAATGGAGAAACGCAGAAAGTGAATCTTAAAAGAGGTGAAATATATTTAGTTGATTTAAAACCACTTCATGGGTATGAGATGACAAAAAACAGACCGGCAGTAATTGTTTCGAATGATATTATCAATGAGCATGCTTCGGTAATAGTTGTTTGTCCAATAACTGATTCGTACGGAAAAGATAGTCCCTTCCATATTCTTATCAACAAAGGTGAAGCAAACATGAAAAAGGATAGTGTAGTTCATTGTGCTCAAATAAGAGCAATTGATAAGGATAGCATTATTAAAAAGTTAGGTATACTTTCGAAAGAAAAGTTGGAAAAAGTTGAAAAAGGTATTTGTATTGTATTAGACGTAATTAAAATTTCATGAAGCCACTTTTATGATCAACAAACTCACCTTGCTATCCGACCCTTTATTCAGTAATTTTAAGCTTATTTTTTCCAGAAAAAGTTAGAGTACTATGAAATATCCGTTTGAACAAGTTGAAGCCAAATGGCAGAAATATTGGGAAGAGAATAAAACCTATAAAACAGACTTAACTAATTTAGAGAAAAAGATTTACTGTTTGGTGATGTTCATTTATCCTTCGGGAGCTAAACTCCATTGCGGGCATTGGTATAATTACGGTCCGACCGACTCCTGGGCAAGGTATAAAAAATTGAAAGGATTTAACGTTTTTGAACCAATGGGTTATGATGCATTTGGTTTACCGGCCGAAAACTATGCAATCAAAACAGGAATTCACCCTCACGACAGTACGATTAAAAATATTGAAGATATCCGTGTTCAGCTTAAACGAATGGGCAATATGTATGACTCGGATGCGGAGTTGATGACTTGCGATCCCGAATATTATAAATGGAATCAATGGTTGTTTTTGAAATTATATGAAAAGAGTTTGGCGTACAGAAAGAATGCTCCCGTAAATTGGTGCCCTTCGTGTAATACTGTTTTGGCAAACGAGCAGGTACTTGGCGACGGTACATGTGAAAGGTGCGGTACAACAGTAACACAGAAAAATTTGACACAATGGTTTTTTAAGATTACGGAATACGCTGAGGAATTGCTTGACGGTTTGGAAAAAATCGATTGGCCTGAAAAAACAAAACTGATGCAGAAAAACTGGATCGGTAAAAGTACAGGCGCTGAAGTTGAATTTAAATTGGACGGACACGAAGAGTCCTTCATAATATTTACAACCCGTCCTGATACGTTGTTCGGGGCAACTTATATGGTTTTATCACCGGAACACCCGCTGGTAGATAAAATTACAACCGATGAGTATAGAGAAGCCGTTCAAGAATACCAGGAGGAAGTAAGGTCAAAATCCGAAATAGACAGAACTTCGACAACAAAAGAAAAGACAGGCGTTTTTACAGGGGCTTATTCCATCAATCCGGTCAATAATGAAAAAATTCCTATCTGGATTGCGGATTATGTTTTAATGACATACGGAACAGGTGCAATTATGGCTGTTCCCGGGCAGGATGAACGGGATTGGGAATTTGCCGAAAAGTTTGATTTACCGATTATTCGAACAGTTCAGCAGCCGGAAGATTTTGACGGTAAAGCATATCTGGGTAACGGTCAGGCGATCAACAGTGATTTCTTAAACGGACTTTATGTTGATGATGCAAAAAAGAAAATAATCGACTGGCTTGAAGAAAAAGGAATTGGGAAAAAAACAATTAATTACAGACTTCGCGATTGGCTTATTTCACGCCAGCGTTATTGGGGAACACCTATCCCGATAGTCCATTGTGAATCATGTGGTGAAGTCCCAGTTCCTGAAGACCAACTGCCTGTTGAGTTGCCTTATGACGTTGACTTCAAAAACGACGGCGGTTCGCCGCTAGCAACAAGTGAAAGCTTTGTAAACACCGTTTGTCCAAAATGCGGAAATGAAAACGCCAAACGTGATGTTGATACCATGGATACATTTGTCGATTCGTCATGGTATTACTTGCGGTACTTAAATCCAAAGTTTGAAAATGTTTTTGATTCGGAACTGGCTAATGGTTGGACACCCGTTGACCAGTATGTTGGCGGTGCAGAACACGCTGTAATGCATTTACTGTATGCGCGTTTCTTTCATAAGTTTTTGCGAGATATCGGTTTGGTAAACAGTGACGAGCCTTTTCAGAAATTGATTCACCAGGGGACAATTACCAACATAGGCGCGAAAATGTCAAAGTCAAAGGGCAACGTTGTCAATCCGGATGACTTTATTTCCCAATACGGTTCGGATGTTTTTAGAATGTACTTAATGTTTATGGGGCCGTACGAGTTGGGCGGTGACTGGAACGATAAAGGCATTGTCGGCACCGACAGGTTTGTTCAGCGTGTTTACCAACTGTTTAATGATCATGAAAATATTTTAGAAGGACTAAATATCCCGGATAAATTTGAATTAAAGGATTTATCCGAAGAAGAAAAATCTGTTTACCGCAAAGTGAATCAGGCAGTGCAGAAGGTAGATATTGAAATCGATAACTTCAGGTTCAATACTGCCGTTGCGCAGTTGATGGAATTGCTGAACGAGTTATCTAAAAACATATCAGCTTGTAAAACGGAACTCCGGGCTTATTCGTTGGTTAGATTTGCATCAATGATTGCTCCGTTAGCTCCGCATCTTGGTGAAGAATGCTGGAATATTATGGGTAATAATAAGTCCTTATTTGAAAAGCCTGTTTGGTTTGAAGCTGATGAAGCTGCGTTAACTGTGGATACCGTAACCATTGCTGTTCAGGTAATGGGTAAATTAAGAGCAAAAATTGATATGCCGTTTGACTGCAGTGAAGAAGAAGTTAAACAGGTTGCTTATGAAAATGAAAATGTGAAAAAGTATACAAACGGCAAAAAAATCATTAAAGAGATTTATGTGAAGAATAAGATTTTTAATATTGTTGCTAAATAAAAAAATAGAACGCAGATTTTTATGATCGTTATGATTTGTTATGATAAATAATTTTCAACATACTGAGATAACAGAGAAAATTATAAAAGCTTATTATAATGTTTATAACAAATTAGGTTATGGATTTTTAGAGAAGGTTTATGAAAATTCGATGATGATAGAATTAGGTAAATTTGGATTAAATTGTGAGAAACAGAAACCGATTGATGTATTTTATGATAATAAAAAAGTCGGTGAATATTTTGCTGATATAATTGTGGAAGATAAAGTAATTATTGAATTAAAAGCAGCAGAAAGTTTATGTGAAGAACATGAATGTCAATTAACGAATTATTTAAAAGCAACTAATATTGAAGTCGGGTTACTTTTGAATTTCGGTAAGAAACCTGAATTCAAAAGAAAAGTATTTGCTTCGGAATTTAAATCATAAAAATCATAATAATCTGCGTTCCATTAAAAATAGAGAGTGATAAAATGTTAGACATCAAATTTATTAGAGAAAATCCTGAACTTGTAAAACAAGGAATTGCGAATAAAAACGAGCGAGATACTGTTGATGAAATTTTATCCTTAGACAAAGAGAAAAGAGCGAACCTTCAAAAAGTTGAAGAGTTAAAAGCAAAAAGAAATAAAGTATCGCAGGAAGTAGGTAAACTTAAAAAAGCCGGTGAGAATGCTGATCAGATTATAGCGGAAATGAAAAGTGTATCAGATGAAATAAAAGACCTTGATGATAAAGTTAGAGAGATTGAAGACAAACTGAACGACTTGCTGATGTGGGTCCCGAACTTACCGCATGAAAGTGTACCCGTTGGAAAAAGTGCTGATGACAATATTGAAGCAAGACAATGGCTGCCGGATAGATTTACTTTTGAAAACGAAGAAACAATCTTAGATCATATTGAGCTGGGGAAAAAACTTAACATACTGGATTTTGACAGGGGGGCAAAAATCAGTGGCTCGGGTTTCCCGGTTTATGTAGGCAAGGGTGCAACACTTGAAAGAGCGTTAATTAATTACATGCTCGATCTACATTTATCTGAGCACGGGTATACAGAAGTTATGCCGCCGCTAATGGTGAACGAAGATTCAATGAAAGGTACGGGACAACTTCCTAAAATGGCTGAGGATATGTACACATGCGAAAAAGACGGCTTGTACCCAATTCCAACAGCAGAAGTGCCCATTACGAATTTACACAGAAAAGAAATATTAAATGAAACCGAACTGCCCATGAAATATGTTGGTTATACTGCATGCTTCAGAAGAGAAGCGGGTTCATACGGAAAAGAATCAAAAGGATTTTTGAGAGTTCACCAGTTTAACAAAGTTGAAATGGTAAAAATCGTTAAGCCGGAAACTTCTTACGACGAACTGGAAAAGCTGGTAAACGATGCAGAAGATATTTTACAGGCTTTAAAAATTCCTTACAGAATTTTACAGCTCTGCACAGGTGATTTAAGTTTTGCGGCAGCAAAATGTTACGACATCGAAACATGGTCGCCGGCCGAAAATAAATGGCTTGAAGCTTCTTCATGCAGTAACTTTGAAGACTTCCAGGCGCGCCGTGCATCAATAAGATATAGAAACGAAGAAACAAAAAAAGTTGAATTTACTCACACACTAAATGGTTCAGGTTTGGCAACAAGCAGGTTGATGGTTTCCATTCTCGAAAATTACCAGACACCTGAAGGAAAGGTTATTGTACCGGAAGTGCTGCAAAAGTACACTGGTTTCAAAATAATTGAATAATGAGAAGTTTACTTCTACTAAATAAATATTTTTTAAAATATAAAAACAAACTTGCTCTCGGTATTTTATTTATTCTTGTGTCCAATTCGGCACAGGTATTTGTTCCCCTTATCATAAAAGATACAATCGACGGTTTAAAGCAGGTAATAAATCACGAAGCTCTAATAAGAAACGCTTTGCTGGTTTTGGGGGCTGCTTTAGTAGGCGGTATTTTCAGGTTTTCCATAAGGCAAACCATCATTGTAGTATCCCGCGAAATTGAATACGATCTCCGCCAGGACTTTTGGACTTACATTCAAAAACTCCCGTTAAGATTTTTCCAGAACAAATCTACCGGCGATTTAATGGCGCATGCAACTAACGACGTTAGTGCCGTGCGCATGTATGTAGGACCTGCGGTTATGTATTCGGTTGATACATTTGTCCGTTCCGTAATAATCATATCGATATTCATTTCTATTAGTCCGTTGCTTACTCTTTATGCACTGCTCCCTCTGCCGTTGCTTTCGTATTTTGTTTATAAGCTAAGCAAAAAGATCCACGAAAGATTTACAAAAATTCAGGAGAAATTTTCCGACTTAACAACAAGGGCGCAGGAAAACTTTTCCGGTATACGTGTTATTAAATCATACGTAAGAGAGCAATACGAAATTGAAAGTTTTACAATCCTCAGCCGTGAATACCTTGAAAGAAATATGGATAAGATTCGTATCCAAGCTTTGTTCGCGCCTATATTGTTTTTAATAACGGGTATTTCATTAATAATTGTAATATCGGTCGGCGGATCAATGGTGATAAACGGATCGCTGACAATTGGCGATATTACCGCTTTTACAATGTATCTTGGAATGCTTATCTGGCCTATGATTGCCATTGGATGGGTGCTTAACATTATTCAGCAGGCAGCTGCAAGTATGAAAAGGCTGAATAAAATTATGGACGAAGAACTGGAAATCAAAGACGGCCCGCAGACGAGTTATGCAACTAACAGTATTAACGGCAAAATTGAATTTAAAAATGTTTCATTCAAGTATAGAAAAAATCTTCCGGATGTTTTAAGCAACATAAATTGCACAATTGAAAAAGGTCGGACAATTGCTATTATCGGTAAAACCGGTGTCGGTAAAACTTCTTTAATAAATTTAATACCAAGATTATACGATGCAACCGGGGGACAAATACTAATTGACGGAAACGATATAAAATCAATACCGTTAAAAGTATTAAGAGAAAATATTGGGTTGGTATCACAGGAAACTTTTTTGTTTTCGGATACTCTGCAAAACAATATTTTATACGGCACAAAAAACGGCAGCAAAGAAATAGCTGAATGGGCGGCTAAGATTTCAAGACTTGATAAAGACGTGGAAGGTTTCCCAAAAGGCTATAACACTATTCTCGGCGAAAGGGGCATTACCTTAAGCGGTGGTCAAAAGCAGCGTTCGTGCCTGGCTAGGGCCCTCGCAATCCATCCTAAAATATTAATTCTTGATGATTCATTTTCCGCTGTAGATACACATACGGAAGAAGAGATATTAAACAATTTAAAAGAATTTATGGTTGGAAGAACAAGCATTATAATAAGTCATAGAATATCTACCGTAAAAGATACGGATAAAATTTACGTGCTTGATAAAGGCAGAATAGCAGAAGAAGGAACTCATGATGAATTGGTTGCTAAAGAAGGAATTTATGCCGACCTTCATTTCAAACAATTATTGGAAGAAGAATTAAAAGAATTAACATAGGTAGTTATGTCGCAGCACGTTGATGATGAAATATTAGGGAAAGCGTACGATTCGGTTTTAATGAAACGGCTGCTGGGTTTTGTTAAGCCTTATAGAAAACATGTTGTGCTGGCAATTATACTTAATTTAATTGTTGCCGGGCTTCCTGCTTTAAGACCCCTGCTTACGAAGATAGCTATTGATGATTACATCGCTCAGAACGATTACAGCGGATTAATTTTAATTGCCGTCCTTTTAATCGGTGTATTGTTGTTCCAGGCTTTTATGCAGTACCTGCTTACTTACTTTACCCAGTTAATGGGTCAAAAAATTATTTACGATCTGCGTGTAAGACTTTTTAGTCACGTTCAAAAACTTGCATTGAAATATTTTGACAAAACTCCGATAGGCAGGATAGTAACACGAGTTACCAACGATGTTGAATCATTAAACGAGCTGTTCTCATCGGGCATTGTAATGGTGTTCAGTGATATATTTATTATTATCTGGATTTTTGTCTTTATGTTTTTTATGTCCTGGGATCTGGCTTTAGTTACATTGTTTGTTTTACCGGTTCTTGTTTACGCCACTTTTTTATTCAGAAAGAAAGTTAGGGACTCATACCGCAACATCAGGTATCATCTTGCAAGGTTGAATTCTTATATGCAGGAACATGTAACCGGGATGAACATTGTTCAGATATTTTCAAAAGAAAAAGAAGAAGAAAAAGAGTTCTCTGAAATCAACGCTGCACACCGTGATGCAAATATAAAAGGTGTTTTTTACTACGCAATATTTTATCCAACGGTTGAATTGTTAAGTTCCTCCGCCTTTGCCCTTATTATATGGTACGGCGGCGGTAATGTAATTCAGGGTACTTTAACAATCGGTGTGTTGTTTGCGTTTATTCAATACGTTGAAATGTTTTTCAGACCTATCCGCGATCTTTCGGAAAAGTATAATATCATGCAGACAGCAATGGCTTCATCCGAAAGAATTTTTAAATTATTGGACAACAAAACATTTGTGCAAAATCCGGGTAACCCTGCTAAACTTGAACAGGTAAAAGGGAAAATTGAATTTAATAATGTATGGTTTTCTTACAATCCCGGCGAGTATGTTTTAAAGGATATCTCGTTTACGATAAATCCCGGTGAAACTATTGCTATAGTTGGAGCTACCGGCGCAGGTAAAACAAGCATAATAAATATTCTCACAAGGTTTTATGATATTCAAAAAGGCAGTATCTGCATTGACGGGAAAGATATCCGTGAAATAGATAAAAGGGATTTAAGAAAATATGTTTCGGTTGTATTACAGGATGTATTTTTATTTTCAGGTACAATAAAATCAAACATAAGTTTGGGATCACCAAATATTTCCGGTGATGATGTAAAAAAAGCCGCGGAAGTAGTCGGCGCTTCAAAGTTTATCGAGGAATTGCCGGGTAAATACGACGAAGAAGTAAAAGAGAAAGGTTCAACATTAAGCGTAGGGCAGAAACAATTGATCTCATTTGCACGGGCACTTGCTTATGATCCCCAGATATTAATTCTCGATGAGGCTACATCAAGCATTGATACAGAAACTGAAATATTAATTCAAAACGCAATTGAAAAATTACTCGTCGGCAGAACTTCAATTGTGATAGCACATAGATTATCTACCATTCAAAATGCCGATAAAATTCTGGTAATGCACAAAGGCGAATTAAGAGAAGCGGGCACACACCAGGAATTACTTGCACAAAAAGGTATTTACTATAAACTCTATCAATTGCAGTACATGGATCAGGAAATAAGCAGATCGGCTCCCAAAGAGGGGATTGCCATTAATCAGGAGAGAAGATGACTAAAAAAAGACGCTTTATGACTTTAAACCGCCACATACTTGAAGGCGAAAGAATGCATCCGGAAGCAACCGGTGAACTATCAAACCTACTGGATCAACTTGGACTGGCAGCAAAAGCAATTTCAATGGAAGTTAATAAAGCCGGGCTTGTAGATATACTTGGTTTTACCGGGGATGAAAATGTTCACGGCGAGCAAGTTAAAAAGCTTGATATGTTCGCGCACGATATGCTGATACGTGCAATGGATCACGGCGGGTATTTTTGCGTGATGGCTTCCGAGGAAAAGGAAAACATAATACACATTCCCAAAAAACATCGAATCGGAAAATACGTTTTATTATTTGATCCGCTGGACGGGTCGTCAAATATTGACGTAAATGTGAGTATCGGGACTATATTTTCAATTTATAAAAGAATCACCTCACCCGGTGAGCCCGGAACTCTTGAGGACTGCCTGCAGCCGGGACACAAACAGGTTGCTGCCGGGTATATAATCTACGGTTCATCAACAATGATGGTTTACACTGCCGGACACGGCGTTCACGGTTTTACTCTTGATCCGCAATTCGGTGAGTTTTTATTATCACACGAAGATATAAAAACACCTGCCAAGGGTAAGATTTATTCCATCAACGAAGGAAATTATCTTCACTGGCGGCAGGGATTAAAGAATTACATTAAATATCTTCAGTCGGATGAATTTGCAGATAAACCGTATAAAGCAAGGTACATCGGTTCTATGGTTGCAGATATTCACAGGAATTTACTTTACGGTGGATTGTTCATTTATCCCGAGGATAAGAGAAATCCTAAAGGGAAGTTAAGATTGATGTACGAATGCAACCCAATGGCATTTATTGTTGAACAGGCAGGCGGAAAAGCATCTGATGGTTTTAAACGTCTATTAGAAATTCAACCGAAGGATCTGCACGAAAAAACGCCTATTTACATTGGAAGTCCGGAAGATGTTTCGCTTGTTGAAAAGTTTTTGAAAGAAGCTGAATCAGCAGAATAAACGGCTGAAAAATTAGTCCGTAATAGCACGGGCCCCGCAGCGGCCATAAGCATCAACAAAAAGAATATTATGTTGCTCATATTTATAGAATAAACCAACTTCCTTGTAGGAAGTTGGTTTATAAATAGGCGTAAGAGAAACCCATTTTTTTTATTTGCCCCGCCCGGCACATAGGCGTCAACTTAACCCAAGTTGATAGGCAAAATCCTAAGTTATAATTTCTTCGGGGGTCAACAAGAACAAATACTTGGTGGCAAATTTATCAACATGGGTTAACAATGAATGTAGTGTTTCATAGCTCCGGCATTCAGGGTGTGTTGCAGATGTGAAATAATTAATCATAGCCACACCCTCTAAAGCACGTGGCTATTGGAAAACCTAATTGAGTTTTGCAACACACCCTGAAATATGTGTCTACTTATATCTTTAGACAACTTAGCATTCTGTCTCACAATGAACTAGCAAGCTATCTTGCTCCAACATAGGTGCTAACTTACTCCGGCCTAGCAAGCTATTCTACTCCCACATAGCATGCTATCTTGCTCCAATATAGCATGCTAACTTACTCCGGTCTAGCATGCTAACTCATATTGATTAATATCATACCATTTAACAGTAGAGACGGGCGATTGGCGACGGAGCGCGGACAGCAATCGGTGGCATATTTGCTGAGTTTATAAAAAGGGCAGCATAACTGAATATGCCGGTTTAGAGATATCGTAGGATTGAAGCGGTTACTGAATGGTGAGATTACCTCAAATGCAGTCAGGCTGACATCCCTACGAAATAAATGAAACGATTTAAGAATAGTAATACATCTATTAATAGCCAATTTGAAAATCTTATCTGTAAAATGCATATTTTAGAAGTTAAATATTTGTGACAAAACGGATTCAAAATAATCATTAATTACTGTTTGGTTTGAGCTGTTATAATAGAATTCTTATAAATATGCTGTCGTAATTATGACGAACGAATTGATAATACTGCAAAGAGAGTTTAAAAGAAAATATTAGGCTTTTCTTAAAGGCGAAAGGTAAAGTAATTTATGTAAAATTATATATAAAATGAAAAGTTACATTAATTTTCTGTGCCTGCTATTTTATCTTATTCTTACTTGTGCTGTACACGGGCAGAATTCAAAAAAAGAAATTGATTCTATTAATGCTATAAGCAGCGAGTTTATTAATTCCAACCTGGACTCATCACTAATAATTTTTACCGGCAATCTTAAGAAGGCCGAATCTATTGATTATAAATACGGTGAAGCAGAAGCGTTAAACAAACTTTCATTTATAAACTATCTTAAAGGAAATCTTGACGAAAGTACTGAAAACATTTTAAAAGCTATTAATATTTATGAAGAATTGAAAAGTTATGAGAAACTTTCTTTCTTATACGGGGAATTCGGGTACAGGTTAAAACAGCATGACATAAAAACCGCAAACCATTACATGCGGATGGGAATTAATATTGCTGAAAAGCATCAATTTACTGCAGCGTTAAATATGCTGTATGATAATTATGGTGTGCTGAAAGAAATTGAAAACAACCTGGACAGCGCAACATATTATTACAATAAGGCTTTAGTTAACAAAAAAAAATTAGGCGATACAGTCGGCATTCCATTCAGCTTTAATAAACTTGCCGGAGCTTATGCCCAGAAAGGAGATTACCAGAAAGCTTTGGAATACCTCGATTCATCCGATACATACAGGAACAAAGAGATAGGTGATTACGGCCGTGCAGAAAATTTAGTGTTAAGAGGAGAGATATTCCAGATGCAGGAAAAAGCGGACTCTGCCTTAACAGCTTTCCTTGGCTGTCTAAGATTATCAAAGAAACTAAAGAATACCAACCTGACCCAGTATTGTTATGAACAGTTATCAAAACTATACGAACGAAAGAAAAACTATAAAAAAGCTTTTGAAAATTATAGAAACCACACGGCTTACAAAGACACACTCATAAATATTGAAACCAATAAACGAATTGCAGAGTTACAGACCGCGTATGAAACCGAAAAAAAAGACCGCTTACTTGCCGACAAAGCATTAGAGATTGAAGAAAAAAACAACATGCTGGTAATTCTAATAAGTATTGCTGGATTAATGATTATAATCACTATCTGGATTTATAGAACTCAAAAACAAAAAAGGGAAAGAATAAAGAATGAACTGGAACTGAAAAACCAGCTAAATAAAGCTCATTTTGAAAATAGACTTCGTTCGGAGATGTTAAGAATTTCACGTGAACTGCACGACAATATTGGTTCGCAGCTTACCTTTATGATAAGTTCTCTTGATAATCTAATGTATAGTTTGAACAATAACAAAATCGTAAATAAAATAAATACTTTAAGAAGTTTCGGTAGGGATATATTAACGGAATTGAGAAATACAGTATGGGTAATTAAACAGGAAGAAGGTGATATTCATCAGCTTGTTTTAAAGATTCATGAACTTGTGCAAAAATTAAATTCCGAGATTGCCGCAACAAAGATAAAGCTGAAAAATAATATTAAAGAGAAACTTAACATCACTTCAACACAGATGCTTAATATCTTTAGAATTGTTCAGGAAGCGGTTCAAAATTCAATTAAACACGCAGACTCAACCGAAATTATAATAGAGTTTGATAAAAGCGGAAACGGATTTTTATTATCAATAGACGATAATGGGAAAGGAATAGACAATAATAATATTTCGCAGGGCAGCGGGTTGCAAAATATGAAGTTACGATGTGAAGAAGCAAACGGGGATTTTACAATATGCAGTAATTGCAACGGTACAAAAATTACATGTTCTTTTTCAATAAATTAGGCATTTGACGTATTGAGCATTCTTCTTTGTTAAATTATATTTCATGCAGTATCAAAAAGCATGAACCTATATGAGATGAGAATAAAAATAGCAATTACGGAAGACAATGATCTCCTGGCAAAATCAATTAAAGAAAAGCTGGAATTATTTTCCGAAGATGTTGAGTTTAAATTCAGGGCATGCAACGGTGTTGATTTGCTTAACAAACTGAAAGATGACGACAATGTTGATGTTATCTTAATGGATATAGAAATGCCTCTTATGGACGGGATTGAAACAACTAAATTGGTTAAAGAGAAATATCCCCGAATACAAATAATGATGCTCACCGTGTTTGACGATGATACTAAAATTTTCCGCTCTATTCAAAACGGTGCAATGGGTTATTTACTTAAAGATGAACTCCCATATAAAATTATCGAAAGCATACAAACTATTATGAGCGGCGGGGCTGCAATGTCGCCAACCATTGCAGCTAAATCACTTACCCTTTTAAGAAATACTGAAATACCTGTTACTGAAGTTGAAAACAAAGATTTTTCACTTTCCAAAAGAGAAATAGAAGTTTTGGAAAAGCTAAGTACGGGAGAAAATTACAACCAGATAGCAGAGGATCTATTCATCTCACCTTCAACTGTTAGAAAGCATATTGAAAATATTTATGGCAAACTTCATGTGCATAATAAAATAACGGCAGTTGATATTGCTAAGAAACATAGAATTATTTGATGTGCTTTGTTCAAATTTTCCGGGCTGTATAAATAGTAATTCCTCATTGAAACCCCGTGTAATTCTTTACCTCCCCCAAAAGTTACACAGAGCGCTGCAAAGATTACTTAAAGATACGCAGAGAAAAAACATTTCCGTATCAACACCTTTCTAAAAATACGACATATGACTAATTGAATTAGCTTCGTTCAAAAAATAACTTACCAACCGATAAAATTAATGGATAACGCTTACTCCTTTCCTGCTTCATTAGGTGATAATTAACTGAGTATATAAATAAATATTACCAACAAAAAATCCGGGAGGAAAAATGAAAGACCATATCTTAAAATCAGTGTTATTCTTTTTTTTGTTGATTAGCACTGCCTTTGCTCAAGAAGTACCTAAATGGAAAGTAGAGCTAAACGAACCAATAAAAGACTATAACTTCATTAATGAAGGGAAATACCTTTTCTTTACAAACGGCGGGTATGCATGGTGTTATGATGCGGATTCAGGCAATAAAATATGGGATACGGAAATAGAGAATTTTGTAGAAACAGGGATGCACAGCCTGATAGGCGATCTATATCTTGTTGGTACTGAAGATAATCTCCAATGTTACGATGTAGTAAGCGGGCAAATAAAATGGAAGCAGAGTTATACGGATATAGATCAAAGTGATTACACGAGCTTTGAGTTTATTGAAAATACTGCCGTAATAAGATACGGTGAATTTGAAGTTGGAATAGATTTAAAGACAGGCAATGAATTATGGCGGATGAAAATTGATTATTGGGGCGAGCTGGTTGAAAAAGGGACTTTCAATTATTCCGTTTTAGATCAGCAGCATAAAATGATGGTACTTGAAGACAGCGGGATCATGTCTCTTTTTGATGTTAAAACCGGCAATAAATTATTTACCTCTGAAGGATTTGATATTAATAAAGACCTTATAGAATCCCAAAATGCCTGGTTGTATACTGCCCCTAGGCAGACACATCTTCTGTTTATTCTCAAAAAAGGAGCAGTAGTTATAGACGTGGTTAACAATAAAGAAATAGCCAGGAAGGAATTCGGAATTGACGGAGATATAAGTGTTTTGCTCCCCACTACAGACGGCTGTGCCGTTATGGGAGAAGAGAAGTTTGTGCACTTCAATTTTAAGACCGGCAAAGTTGATGAGTTGAATTTCCCGGTTGATGATATTAGAACGATGTCGGGTTTTGAGATAAACGGGAAATCCGTATTAATGGTTTCGCTTGATTCCAAAGTGGCTTCAGTTGATCTGGAAAGTTGTAAAGTTTTGTGGGAAACTAAAGATGACGACCCGAAATTTGACGGCTATGCTCACCGTTATATTAAGCAGGAAGGCGAAGATATAATATTAACATATAACAGAACAAAAACTTTCGGAGACGATAGGGGAACACATTTATACGTAACAAAAATAAACGCGTTAACCGGAAAAGCTGCATACAAAACAGAAGTGCTGCAATCGCAGGTAGTTATTACTGGGCTGACCAGAACGCTTACAAATATTATTGGAGGACTTACAAACACGGTAGCAGGTGTACTTGCGAATGGTACTGCCAGCCAGCAGCAAGCTATAGATATTTTTAACAGTATCAGCGGTTATCAGAATATCGGATTTGATTATGATACATTTGAGCATAACGGAAATCTTATAATTCTTTGCCGCACCGCATCGGAAATGTGGAACCCGGAAACAGATGAAGAACCGGGTGAGGGTGTTGTAGCTGTTGATCCTGCTTCGGGTAAAATTATCTATAAAGATTATTTTAAAATTGCTGCCGGGATGGCCCTCACCCTAAACCTTCTTGCTCCTCCGTTGGTTAATGATAATCAATTGTTTATTGCAGGCGAAAATAAATTGATAGGCTTTGATTTAACCGGCGGTAAAAGATTGTGGACAATAAATCAAAATGTAGATTTAGTCCCGGAACTAGCGGTTATAGATGACCTGCTATACGTTAAGTACGGTAAAAAAGTGTATGATGTGAACCTGGATCAAAATGAAATTAAGGTAAACAAAACAATTGATAAAGACCCGTTCGGGTTTCATGCTGTTGATCCTGCAACAGGTAAGATATACTGGAGCATCTCCACCGAAACAGATGCCGGTCTTGTTACCCCGCAATTCTCAATTATCAATTGTTATAATCCCGCCGACAACCGTTTATATTTTGCAGATGAACAAAATGTTTATGCTTTAAAAATGGGTAAAGCCGGCGGGAAATTAGACTGGAGATTAAACCTTAATGATAGTGATATCGGCGAAATGGAATATGAAAACGTTTATGCGGTAAAAGAAAAGTGGCTTGGTTCAAGAAGAAAAACAACTATTACATACGGCAGTACATGGACTACAACAACTACAAGCGGTACCGGGTTACTTGGTGAAAAGGCTTCGGAATTTTTGGAAGATGCCGAGAATGCTGAAATGTGGTCTACCTACACTACATATAATAACATTTGGGGTGCCACGGCTAAAAGATGCCTTAGAGTATTATACGGTGAAGATAAATTATTGGCGATAGGTCCTAATGCTATTTCACTTATAGATGCAGCTAAAGGAGAAAAGATATGGATCAGTGAATGGAAGTACGACCAAAAAGATGTTGGTTATATACCGGCTATTATTGGAGATAAAATCCTCTACTGTGCAGACGAAAAACTTGTTCTGCTTGATCTTGCCGGCGGGAATAAAATCTGGGAATCGAAAGAAAATAAAGAATCAAAATTTTTCTTTTCGCCTGATAAGAAATGTTTCTTTTCCATTAATGAAGAATTGATTAGTGCATATCCTCTGTGAAAGTAATGCAGAATTAATTAAACATTCTTAAATAAAATAAATAAGAGAGGACAAAGTGAAATATATAATTACAATACTAATCATTGTTTTTAACTTTTCCTGTGCACTTGTTGCACAAGGTTCATGGAACCTGTTAACTACACAAGAAGATGTGTCGATAACTGATGCAATAACGTTCAGCAAAATTCATTTTATTGACGGCAATAACGGCTGGGCTTGCGGTTCTAAAGGAATGACGGGCGCAATTTTTAAAACAGAAGACGGCGGAAGCACATGGGCGGAGGTATTAATTACGGGAATATTCGATTCATTTAGCGACATGTGTTTTTTGGAAGACGGAACTATATGGGCCGGGGGCTCAAAGAATACTTCGAAAAAATGCCTGCTTTATAAATCGATAGATAACGGAACAAACTGGATACCTTACACTCTGCCCGAAGACCTTAGCGTTAACTGCCTTTACTTTGCAGACAATAATGAAGGATGGGCAATATTAAATGAATCAGGGGCAAGCAGAATATACCATACGGCAGACGGCGGTGAAAACTGGACTGTTCAAATGAATGGAACAACCTCGGATGGGTGGACAATAAGAGAGCTTTTCTGCTGGTATTTTTTTGATAAGAATAATGCAATCGCAGCAGGCAATTACGGCTATATAATTTATACCACAGACGGCGGATCAACATGGAATTATAGGGATACTCCAATCTCAACACAGCTATGGAATATTTATTTTGTTGATGATACTAACGGCTGGATTGTTGGCGGCGCCGGAAATTTACTCTATACAACGGACAAAGGTGTTACCTGGAACGAATTGTCGTTGGGGATTACACAAAATTTAAAGAGCGTTCATTTTATTGATCAAAATAACGGCTGGGTTGCCGGCGGTGTTTCCAATACCAACCAGGGAATAATTTATTCTTCGAACGACGGAGGGCTTACCTGGTCGCAAGAAACTCTTTCTTCAAACCGGGATTTGAATGACATATTCTTCCTTGATAATAATTCTGCCTGGGCCGCCGGTAACTATTGTACTGTTTATCATTACGGTACAACTACTACCTCAGCGGAAGAGCTGACAGCATTACCTGATGAATTTGAGCTTAACCAAAACTACCCTAATCCGTTTAATCCAACAACAACTATTTCATTTACAATCCCCACCCCACCCAATCCCTCCCCTTACCAAGGGGAGCGAGCGAGGGAGGGGTTGTTTGTCTCCCTTAAAATTTACGATATCCTCGGTAACGAAGTAGCAACATTAGTAGACGAACAAAAATCACCGGGATATTACGAAGTAGAATTTGACGCAAGCTGTCTTTCAAGCGGTGTATATCTCTGTGCCCTGAAACATAGTGAGAATTATAAAGTAATGAAGATGCTCCTCCTTCGTTAAAACTACGGTGGACAGGTTCTGTTGAAATAAAAGTTAGAAACAAGAAGTAAAAGCAAGATAAAGTTCATATACACAGCCGTACCCATTCAGGCTGCGACTAACTATTAAAAGAAAATTAATTACTGCCAATGATTCCTTAGTGGTCATTGGCAGTTAATTATTAATTTTATTCAATTCTTCATCAAGCTTTACAGCCAGCTCTTCTTTTGATATTCCTTCAATTTCAATTTTAGTCGACTTAACCAAAACCTCGGGGGGATCGCCTTCTCCTTCCATAAATTTTACAAGACAAAACCCTAATCTATTTCTATCATTCGGAATTGGAATAAACTCTTTAAATTTTTCAACAATATTGTAGCATTTTTTTTCTATCGTATTTCCGGAGAATGGTTTTGTAGCAGGCGGCGGTAATGTTGACATAACTTTTCCTTTAATTTGATTTGTTAAAAAATAATGAAGAGCATCAAAACACTCAACTTGTTATTACGCAAAAGTATTTATTTTTTCCAAATAAAATAGATCATATTTTAATTAAATCAATACAGTCTCCCGTTCATAGGGGATTTTTCATTTAAAGACCTTTCCTTTTATTTTCAAGCCGAATAATGATTGAAAATCAGGTTCTTTCTGAAATATTTTAATAAAAAGGGAGAATAGCTTATAACTTAAAAGGATTGACTTAAAATAAGAAATGATCTAAATTCACATAAATCTATTTTAAAAAAATATTTATCTAATATAGATAATTTGATATTCCCTTACTTCCAACGCTCAGGAATAATCCTCCTCCAAATGAGAGCTTTTACTTCTATAATTATATAATAGATTGACAAAATCAATTTAATTGAATAATAAATTAACCATGCAGAAGGTATTTATGAAATAGTCCGTAATTATCTCCTTTGTTAGTGGTAGCCGTGCAGACCGGTTGCATGAGTTAGGTTTATCTTTAACTAATCTTTTAACATGGAGGTGTATTATGAAGAAAATGTTTATTTCTTTTATCTTTTTACTTACTGCTACTTTAACTTATTCCCAAAAGTGGGATGAAGTACTGCCTCATCCGTTAAGTAATGATCTAAATTCTGTATACTTTGTCAATTCAGCTAAGGGTTGGTCGGTAGGAACTGAAGGTAAAATAATTTTTTCAGAAGATGGTGGAAATTCTTGGAGCGAGCAATTAAGCAATATAAGTACTGATCTTTGGTCTGTGCATTTTTTTGATGAAGATACCGGTTGGGCTGTTGGCGATTCCGGTAGAATTTTAAAAACAGAGAATGAAGGCGACACTTGGGTAGAACAAAATAGCGGCACAACAAACCATCTTTATTCTGTATACTTTACCGATAATGAAATGGGCTGGACTGTTGGTTATAACGGAATAATTCTAAAAACTACAAATGGTGGAGATACCTGGGTACAAAAAGTAAGTGGAACGGCAAACCATCTTCGTTCGGTTTATTTTCCTTATCCATGTATTGGCTGGGCAGTTGGTGATTCCGGTACAGTCTTAAAATCATACGATTGCGGGGAAACATGGACAGAACAAACAAGCGGGACAGGAGAAAACCTATACTCCGTATACTTCATTGATGAAAATACGGGCTGGATAGTTGGAGACAATGGTACAATTCTGATAACCATGAATAGCGGAAGTAATTGGAATTCAAGAAGCGATAGTGATGTGACAACAGATCGTCTTCGCTCAGTTTATTTTATCGATGAAAATAACGGGTGGGCAGTCGGTCATAATGGTGTAATTATAATGTCAAATGACGGTGGAAATAACTGGGTACTACAAAATAGTGGAACAAGTAGTCACCTTGCGTCAGTATTCTTTATAAGAAATCTTTGCATAACCAAAAAAAAGCCCTGAAAAAGGGAAAAGAAATTAATAAGTTGAGATCAAAAAAAAAGGATCATATAATGAGGCAACTCAGCTTTGCAGAGATAGAGATAGAGTCAA
>JASFMY010000086.1:0-29421 GCA_050117315.1 Ignavibacteria bacterium | reverse complement strand
GTTACACACCCCTTATTAGGAACTATTGCTTTACCTCAAGGTGAAGTAACTGCACCATTAACATTACCACAAAATTTACAAGCAGGTATAGCTTATCATCTTAATGAAAAACTTACCCTTGCTGCGGATTTTCAATACACAGGATGGTCGAGCTATGATAAACTTGAAATAACTTTTACAGAAGCAAATGTAGTTTCATCGGCCGCAAGAGACTATGAAAATAATTTCGCTATTAGAGGCGGATTTGAGTACCAATCATCCAAACAGTTGGCTATCAGAGGTGGCCTTTATTATGACAAAAATCCTATTAAAGACGAAGTGGTTGAACCGACTTTGCCGGATAACGATAGAATAGGTTTTGCAGGCGGAGTTGGAATAGGTCTTGCCGAAAATATAAATCTTGACTTGGGATATTTATTCCTTTTAATGGGTGATAGAGAAATAACCGATTCGGAATTTGATTTTAACGGAACTTATTCAACAACAGTTCATTTATTTGCTGTCAATCTTACATTAGGATTGTAAGCAAGAAATTATATAAATTATAAAAAAAGGGATGAATTTTTATTCGTCCCTTTTTATTTTTGTTAAAAACATAATATAAAATGAGAACCCACAATTATTTATTATTACTTGTAACAATCTTGTTTTTTGCGTGTTCATCTTCACAGGAAACAACAAGTAACGAAGAACAGCAAAATGAAGATGAAATTTATGTATTTGACGATCCGGCAGTTGAAGATTCCATCAGCGAAACCGGTGAAGGATCTCAGCTGGTGGAAGAGACAGTTGAAGAAGCAGAACCTCAAAGTGAAGTTTTAAAATCATTAAAACATATTGTTCAGGTTGGCGCTTATGAAACCAGGGTTAATGCAGAGAAATTCGTTTACGACAACAGCTCAAAAATCGACTACCCGATGGAAGTGAGTTATAGCGAAAAGGTTCAATTATATGTAATCTGGTTGCCTCCGTTTAATACCCGGCAAGAGGCTGAAAGTGTAAGAGACCGGTTATGGCAATTACCTGAATTCAAAGATGCATTCATTTTAACAATTGAAAAATAATAATAAATTGTTGTCCTTTTTTGCTATGATTTATTATAATAATAATTCAAATTAAATTTTTCATTAATTGGAGATGATGAATTGGCATTTTCATTAAACAAAATCATGGTGATCGGGAATTTAGGCGGAGATGCCGAACACCGTTTTACTACAAATAATGTCTCAGTATCAAACTATTCGATTGCAACATCACACAGCTACAAAGGCAAAGACGGTAACTGGGTAGAAGAAACAACATGGCACAATATCGTATCTTTTAACCTTTCAGACTATATGAAAGAAAATTTAAAGAAAGGAAAAAAACTTTACGTTGAAGGAAGATTATCTAAGAGAGACTACACGGATAAAGAAGGTGTTAAAAGGTATATGACCGAAATAATTTCGGAAAAAATTATTCCTCTTGATTCGAGGGGCGAATCCGGTTCTTCTGGGGGAGGCAGTTTCCAATCTGATTCAGATACTGCAGGTGGAAGCAGTCCGGATAATGAAGACGACGATTTGCCGTTTTAATTGTTATGTTCAACAATTTGGGTTAAACAAACTTTTTGGAAACAGACTGGTTTCTGCGGATAATTTCTTTATTCGTACTAATTTTATTTTCAGCTTTTTTTTCCGGTTCAGAAGTTGCACTTTTTTCATTAGAAAAAACTATTTTCAAGGACTTTAAAGATTCCAAAGGAATAATTGAAAAATATATAATTAATCTCCTTGAAAGTCCGAGAAGACTTCTAGTTACAATATTGCTTGGCAATACAGTTGTAAACGTAGCTGCTTCTATTTTAGCCGTTTCAATAGCTTTAGAGATTGCCCATTATTATAACTACACTGTTGATCTAATACTAATTATTCAGATTATTATTCTCACTATTTTGATCTTAATATTTGGAGAAATAACCCCGAAATTATTTGCTTCGAAAAATCCCGTACTTTTTTCAAAAATAATTTCTATTCCTTTATACTGGGTTAGCGTTATAATATATCCGGTTGCAAAAATCACAACTGACCTGGTAAGGCTACTGGCCACCAGCTTAAATCTGGACAAATCCAAGACTGTTATCTCTTCATCGGAGATAACTGAATTGGCAGACATTGGTGTTGAAAAGGGGACTATTGAAGAAGAAGAACATGAGCTCATTCACGGCCTTGTATCATTTAAAAGCATAACGGTAAGAGAAGTAATGACTCCGCGTGTTGATATAAAATCCGTATCGTTAGAGAATACCTTTTCCGAGCTTATGGCTTTAATTACAGAGTCCGGGCATAGCAGGATACCTTTGTATGAAAACAGTCTTGATAATATTGTTGGTATAATTTACGCAAAGGATTTGCTGCCTTATATAAAATCTTCAAACGTTAAGAAAGAAATATCGTTAAAAGAAATTGCTCGCGATGCTTTATTTGTACCGGAGTCAAAATTGATAAGCGACTTACTGCATGAATTCCAGGAAATGAACATGCACATAGGTATTGTGGTTGATGAATACGGGGGTACCGCAGGACTGGTTTCGCTGGAAGATATTCTTGAAGAGATTGTTGGTGAAATAAGAGACGAATATGATCAGGAAGAAAATGAAATAACTAAACTGAACGAAACATCATATATGGTTTTAGGGAAAGTATTAATTGATGAATTAAATGAATTATTGACCGAAGATTTTTCATCCGAAAATGATGATTACGATACTGTCGGCGGATTTATTTTTAATCATTTCGGTACTATCCCGGAAGAAGGTGATAACTTTGTTCACCAGAATTATAGTTTTACGGTTAAGGAAATTAATAATAAAAGAATCAACAAAGTCTTAGTTGAAAAGATTCAACGGTAATAAAAATTGAAAGGATGTTTCTTTAAAATAATACTTCTTTTTACGGTAGTTATTGCAATTATATATTACGTTGTTAAATATCACGGAAATGAAATATGGGATTGGGGTTCGGAGAAATTAATTGAATATGCAATTGAGAATATTAAAGAGAATGTTGACGATTTGGATGCCTCCGAATATAAAGATTCATTGAAAGTTTTGGTTTCCGAACAGTTTGAAAAAATTAAGGACATGGATTGGAAAGAGATAAGTGAAGAAACAAAATCTTTTGTTGAAAAAGCACAAGACTTTATTGAGGATAATGTAATTGATTCCGAAGAATTCAAAGAACTTAAAAAAATTGTTAAAGAAAAATGAGAGACTCTAGGAAGACAGAAATTAAAGTAGGCATTACTGTTATTGTTGCATTGGTAGTTTTTATATGGGTTTTCGGATGGGCAAAAAATTTTTCAATCCATACCGATGTTAAAACAATATTTATAAGTTTTGATAATATCGCCGGGCTTGAAATTGGAGATCGTATTTTTGTAGACGGCAGAAAAAGAGGCTTCGTTGAGGAATTCGGTGAAGAAAATAATAAAGTAATAGTAAAAGGCATTTTAGAACAGGATGTTAAGTTACATGAGGATGCAGAGTTTTCAATCCTAATGCTCGATTTAATGGGCGGCAAAAAAATTGAAATTTATTCCGGCAAATCCTGTGTTGAGCTTGATTATCGAAAAGTTCATGAGGGTAAATTCCGCGGTGATGTTTCAACAGCTTTAGCTATGATAAGCTCTGTCCAAAACGATTTGGTTTCTGTTATAAAAGAGGTCAGAGTTTCCTTATGCAACATAAATGAATTTCTTGACGACAGTGATTTCAAAAACGACTTAAGAAGTTCTGTTACAAACCTTAACACAACGGTGAACATGTTGAACCGGGTTATCTCGGAAAACCGGGACGAGATTTCGGAACTGATCACAAATTCCAATAGGCTTGTTGATTCAACCGGGGAATTTGTAGAAGAAAACAAAAAATCATTTTCAGCTACCTTGAAAAACGTTAATGAACTGATTACCGTAACTAATAAGAATATGCAGAAGGTCAGTTTATTATTAGATGAAATAGAAAACAAACAAAACAATGTCGGAAAAGTTTTACATGACGAAAAATTGCTTGATGATATAAACACGACGCTCACGCAAACAAAAGAGCTCACGAAAATTCTAATTCAACAACTAAATGACGAAGGAATAAAAATTGACTTCAGCTTATTCTAAACTCGTTTCTACTATACTGTTGATTTTGTTTTTTACATCTCATTTTCAATTACAAGCAGAAACCAAGAGACCGGTAAGGGCAAAGAACGGAATGGTTGTTTCGCCAAGTGAAATAGCAACAGACATAGGCGTTGAAATTTTAAAGAACGGGGGAAATGCAATTGATGCTTCGGTAGCTGTAGGTTTCGCGTTGTCAGTCTGCTATCCCTCAGCCGGAAATATAGGCGGTGGGGGTTTTATGGTCATCCATTTAAGTGACGGTAAAAGCACAACAATTGATTTTAGAGAACGTGCCCCCCTAAGTGTTAATAAAGATATTTATTTAGATGAAGAAGGTAATTACGATCACGAACTGAGTACAAAAGGCTGGACTTCGGTTGGAGTGCCAGGTACGGTTGCCGGGTTAATTTATGTTTTGGAAAAGTACGGGACGATGCGTTTGTCCGATCTGACTACTCCGGCAATAAAACTTGCTGAGAACGGTTTTGAAGCCGGTTATGATCTCGCTAATCATATTAATATTTTTAATAAAGATTTTAATGAGTATGAATCATCAAGAGAAATATTTACAGACAACGGGGACTCACTAAAAGAAAATCATTTTTTAGTTCAGAAAGATTTGGCTAATACCCTAAGGCTGATAAAAGAAAACGGCATCAACGGATTTTATAAAGGATATATTGCGGACTTAATTGTGAAAAATTCGTTTGATAACGGCGGTTACATAACCTATAAAGACCTAGAAGAATATAAACCTATAGAAAGAAACCCTGTTACCGGTAATTATAAAGGTTATGAAATTGTTTCAATGCCCCCGCCGTCGTCAGGCGGAATTGCACTAATCCAATCTCTGAACATTCTGGAGAATTTTGAATTTTCTAAGAATTCATGGGGAAGCAGCGATTACATTCATAAAGTTGTTGAATCGTTGAAAAGAGTTTATGCAGATCGGTCAAAACATTTAGGCGATCCGGATTTTTATGATGTCCCTGTCGAATGGCTTACATCAAAAGAATATGCAAAAAATATTTTTTCAAACATTAAAAATGTTGCTACACCTTCAGACTCAATTATGCCGGGTATTCCTGTAATCTATGAATCTAAAGAAACAACTCACTATTCAATAGTTGACAGGTTTGGTAATGCAGTGAGCACAACAGTTACATTGAACTCCAGTTACGGCAACAAAATTGTTTTGCAAGGTGCAGGTTTTTTACTGAACAACGAGATGGATGATTTTAATGCCAAACCCGGCGAGCCGAATCAATATGGTTTACTCGGCGGTGAAGCAAATTCAATCCAGCCCGGGAAAAGAATGCTGAGTTCAATGACACCGACAATTGTATTGAAAGATGATAACCCTTTTATTATTGCCGGTTCGCCCGGCGGTTCCCAAATAATTACATCTGTTTTACAAGTAATACTTAATTGTATTGATTTCGGTATGGATATTCAAAAGGCAATTGATATGCCGAGGTTTCATCATCAATGGTTCCCAGAAGAGATCATATTTGAGGAATTCGGAACAGCCCACGATGTAAAGAGCAACCTTATTCTCAAAGGTCATAAAATCGGGGGAATAGGAAGGATCGGCAGGGTGCAGGGGATTCTTATTGATAATGAAAAAAATATTATCTTTGGCGGAACGGATTCAAGAGGATTCGGCAAAGCTGCAGGTTACTGATGGTACTTGGAATAGGAATAGACATAATAGAAATTGATAGAATAAAAAAAAGTATCGAAAAATACGGCGATAATTTTCTAAACAAAATTTATACACAAATTGAATTGGATTATTGTTTATCAAAGAAAAACAAATACCAGCATTTTGCAGCGCGTTTTGCCGCTAAAGAGGCAATCTACAAAGCCATTTCAACGGCAACCGGATTCAGTTTTGAATGGAAAGATATGGAAATATATAATGAAAAAAACGGAATGCCCAGGGTTAAACTTCTTGGAAAACTCTCAACCTTTCTTGGTGAAGAGAAAGATCTCAAAATAACAATGAGTCACTCCGAAAATTACGTTACATGTTTTGCAATTCTTTTTTCCAAGAATGATTAAAATATCTGTGTGAATACCCTAACAGCGTTAAAAACTTTATAATTTTTATATTACCGGTCCATTTAAAGTGACGGGAGTAATAATGGATGAATCACCTGAATGCTGGACTAACCACCATTCAATTATTGAGTTCAAGAATCAATGGTATCTTTTTTATCATAATAGTGATTTGTCACCACATTTTGATAAAAACAGGTCAATTAGAAGCGATAGTTTATTTTTTAATGAAGACGGTACAATTAAAAAAGTAAAACCCACATTACGCGGTGTAGGGATAACTGATGCATCTCAAAAAATACAGATCGATAGATATAGTCTTAAGAGTGATAAAGGTGGATCGATAGATTTTCTCGATACCCTCAATACGTTTGGAGGGTGGAAAACAATACTTGATACTGCAAATGCATGGATACAATACAACAGTGTTGACTTCGAAAATAATAATTTGAAATTGGTAAGTATTAATGCTACTTCCAGAAACGGTGCTTCAATCTCCATTCGTCTTAATAAAGTTGACGGGCCTTTACTTGCTCAAATTGGAGTTGGTAAGACGCCGGAATGGAATGTACTTAGTTCGAAACTTGTAGAAATCCCTTCAGGTATTCATAATCTTGTTGTTGTTCTGAACGATGAAAGTGATGTCGAAATTAATTGGGTAAGTTTTGAATAATCGGGGAATAATATAAAAATTGCTATACAATAATCTATTATAACTACCTAAGATTATAAGAGTGTTACTTTAAATAACTAATTGCAAAAAAAACTTGGACTGTCATGAAAAAACTACTATTTATTTTATCGCTTGCTTTTTCTATTTCGGTATTTGCTCAAACAGCAAAAATCAAAATTGATGTTACCAGAACAGTAGGAGAGATTGATCCTAAGATTTACGGTGTTTTTATGGAGCCTATTCATTTTGACGGAAGAAGAATGGGTTTACCCGACACTGCAGGTTTCAATACGCTTTATGGAAATTTATACGATCCGTCTTCGCCGCTTGCAGACGAGAACGGATTCAGGAAAGATTATATTGATGCGATGAAGGAACTTAAGATTACCAATATGCGCTGGCCGGGAGGAAACTTTGTAATGGGTTATAACTGGCAGGACGGCATCGGACCTAAGGATCAACGTCCGGCTCGTATAAACCTAGCATGGGGCGGAATTGATAATAATCATGTGGGTACAGATGAATGGTTTAAATTAAACAAAGCAATGGGGAGTGAAAATATTGTATGCGTAAATCTTGGTTTAAGCACAATAATGGACGCATGCTATTGGGTTGAATACTGCAACTATAAGAAAGGAACATATTATTCAGATTTACGTATTAAAAATGGTCATGAAAAGCCTTACAATGTAAAAATATGGGACTTGGGCAACGAAGTTGACGGTGCCCCATGGGAACTAGGTCATAAAAACGCCGATGATTATGTAAAGATTGCTAGAGAAGCAGCTAAAGCTATGAGATCTGTAGACAACTCAATTAAATTTGTAGCTTCCGGATCATCATACTACGAAAGTACAGGTCAGTGGGTTGAATGGAACCGGAAAGTGCTTACAGGACTTGGAGATATGATTGATTATATTTCAATCCACCGCTACTGGGAAGGATCAGAGGACTATTATACTTACATGGGACAGAGCGCAATGGATTTTGAAGAAAAGATCAAAGTAACGGCTGCTGAAATTGAAGCTGTAAAAGCAATGAAGGATTTCAGGAACCCGATCTATATTTCTGTTGATGAATGGGGATCTTTCGGAAGAAACTTCTTATCCGTTCTGCCGATTGCACAATGTTTTAATTCTTTTATACGCCATGCTGATATTGTTAAAATGACTAACTTTACTATGATGACCTCGCTATTAAGTGCCGATATGGAAAAAGGAAGTTTTAAGACACCGTTGTTTAATACTTTTAAATTATTCTCAAACAACTGTCTCGGTAACTCAATTGATACCTACGTTGAATGCGATACTTTTAATACCGAAAAATATAAAGGTATTCCATTCCTTGATGTAACTTCAACCTATTTAAAAGAGACAAATACAGTATATCTTAACGTCATTAATAGACATAAGGATAAAACAATAACTGCAGATATAATTAGTAGCTCAGGCGTATTTACCGGCAAAGCAGAGGCCAGCTTACTAACTGTCGATACACTTGAAGAACCGTTTACATTTGATAAGCAAGAGCAGTATAACCCGGTAATAAAAGAAATTAAGGTTGATGGGAATAAAATTTCGTATTCGTTCCCGGCACATTCATTTACACAGATAAAAGTAAAAGTAAATGAATAAGGAGCTCTTAAATATTTTTCAATTTTGCTGGCATTATCATTAAGAATAGTTGGTCTAAATGACAATGGATAGATGAAAGATTTCACTCGGTTTGTATGTTATCCCGGTATTGTTCCGCAAATGGAGCGGGACAAACCGGAATGGCAGTTCTACAACAATCTCTTAATAACGGTGTTAATAAAAGGAATAACGTATTTTTAATTGCTTTAGCAGTTAGATTTTATCCTTTTTATTTACTTTAATTTGGAATCACTCCAATTAAAATCTTATCTTTGCGCTAATAAAAATTTAGTGAGCTATGGAAAATACAGCAATCTTACTTTTATCCTGTCCCGATAGGGAAGGGCTTGTGTCAAGAATTTCAAATTTTATTTTTGAAAGACGGGGAAACATCATTGATTTAGATGAACACGTTGATCTTGACGAAAATTTATTTTTTATCAGAGTTGCCTGGAACATTAAGAATTTTACAGTACCACGTGAAGAAATTAATGAAGCGTTTTTGCCGCTGGCAAAAGAATTTAATGCAAAATGGAAAATCAATTTTGCAAATAGAAAACTTAGATATGCAATATTCGTTTCCAAATACGACCATTGCTTACAAGAAATTTTATGGCGCCACAGCACTGGTGAATACAACATTAAAATACCGCTAATTGTTTCTAATCATGAGAATCTGAAAGTAGTGGCGGATAATCATAATATTGATTTTTATCATTTTCCCATTACAAAAGAAACAAAGCTGGAGCAGGAAAAGAAAGAACTGGAGCTTCTTAAAAAATATGAAATTGATACAATTATTCTTGCACGATACATGCAGATACTCACCGGTCAGATGATTGACGAATACCCGAATAACATAATAAATATTCATCACTCTTTCCTCCCTGCGTTTGTGGGAAGCAACCCTTATAAACAGGCATTTAAAAGAGGAGTGAAAATAATCGGTGCTACAAGTCATTTTGTTACCGAGGTTTTAGATGACGGCCCGATCATTGAGCAGGATATTGTGAGAATTTCACATAAAGATTCCGTAAAAGATATAGTCAAAAAAGGCCGCGACCTCGAAAGGCTTGTCCTTGCTAGAGCTCTGGATTATCATTCAAACCACAGAATATTGACTCACGGAAACAAGACAATTATTTTTCAATAAAAAGTTATTGTTGTATTGAGTCTATTCACTTCTCATCTTGTTACAGAAGTTTTGTTTTGTCAAAATAATCTGTCACACGGAAAACGATATCTCAATAAAAATTCTTCAAATTAGCAAACAAAGAACTTATTCAATATATTTGTATTTAAAATCGACAAAATATCTGTAAATGATTTTTAGAAAGATAAATAAATGAATGAAAAAAGAGTAATTGTTGCTATGAGCGGGGGAGTTGATTCCTCAGTTGCCGCAGCAATTCTTAAAGAAGAAGGTTACGATGTAATCGGCATTACAATGAAAACATGGGGATTTATGGAAGTAGGTGGAGCGCCCAAACATGAATCAGGCTGCTGTTCCCTTGATGCCATTTATGATGCAAAAAACGTTGCCGATAAATTAGGCTTTCCACATTACACCGTTGATTTTACTAAAGCATTTGAAAGCGCTGTGATTGACAACTTTGTTGACGAATATTTAAACGGCCGAACACCGAACCCGTGTGTAATATGCAATCGTAAAGTAAAATGGGAAGAAATGCTTAAAAAAGCAGATGACCTTGATGCCAAGTACGTTGCAACCGGTCATTATTCAGTCATTGAGTATAATGAAGAAACTAATAGATACAGTTTAAAAAAATCAAAGGATAACAAAAAAGATCAAACTTATGCACTTTGGGGATTAACACAGGAGAGCTTAAGCAGAACTCTGTTGCCTCTGGGTAAATACACCAAACCCGAAATAAGAGAATTGGCGGAAAAGTTCGAACTGAAAACAGCCGGCAAACCGGACAGCCAGGAAATATGCTTTGTAGCCGATAATAATTATGGAAGGTTCTTAAGAGAAAGAATCCCTGATGTAATTGGAAATATTGAAGAAGGAGAAATGATTTACAAAGGAGAAAAAATCGGAAGTCACCGCGGCATACCCTTTTATACCGTTGGTCAGCGGAGAGGTTTGGGGGTGGCAATGGGCAAACCGGTTTACGTCAAAAAGATTGATCAAACTTCAAACACCATTGAAATAGGTGACAAAGAGGACTTATACCAATCAAAATTGATAGCCGATGACATAAACTATGTAAGTAAGTCCGCTTTATCGGCCGGTGAAAAAGTGATCTGTAAAATAAGATACGCCGACAGGGGGAAGCCTGCGGAAGTTGTTTCAGCAGATGAGAACAAAATAGAGTTGTTATTCAGCGAACCGGCAAGTGCAATAACCCCGGGGCAATCGGCTGTACTTTATGACGAACATGGATATATTTTAGCGGGAGGAGTAATAAGAGAAGGTATATAGATATTAAGTAATAATTATTAATTAAATGACATGATTAATGCAATTTATTTTTAGATTTATTAATTTTAACTTTCGTTTAAGAAATTATTTTATCCAAAGGAGGCCGGATTCGAACATACCAGTAGAAGCAACGGCGTGCTTAATGCCAAAGTTCTATTATTGAATCAAAGTTATGAACCTTTAAGCATTTGCAATGTTAAGAAAGCATTGATATTAATGTTTTTAGGTAAAGCCGAAATTGTTGCAGATAAAGCAAACAAGAGAATTCATTCCGTATCTTCTTCATATCCTCTTCCGAGTATTATACGACTTAATACTTACATACGGGTACCTTACAAAAGCATAATACTCACAAGGAAAAATATCCTCAGAAGGGACAACCATAAATGCGTTTATTGCGGACGCAGCGACCTTACTTTGACCATTGATCACATTATCCCCAAAGCACGCGGCGGTAGCGATACATGGGAAAACTTAGTAGCGGCTTGCGTTAAATGCAACAATAAAAAAGGTGACAGAACCCCGGATGAAGCTAATATGCCGTTGAGAATTAAACCATATGCTCCGAACCATATTATGTTTATGAAAAATACGGTCAGCAGACTTGATGAAAATTGGAAGACATATCTTTTCCAGTCTTAATTTAATTACGCTCTGTCATTTTATTTTATTATCTTTAAGTTTGTCTAAAAACTAATTGTAATTCAGATGTACAAAATTAAATTGGACCATTTTGAAGGTCCTCTGGATTTATTATTATTTTTTATTAAGAGAGACGAACTTGATATCTATGATATTCCTATCTCCCATATTACAAGTGAATTTCTTAAATATATGGAAATAATTGAGCAATTGGATTTGGAAAGCGCAGGAGACTTTATTTTAATGGCAGCCACCTTAATGCAGATTAAAGCAAAGATGCTTCTGCCTAAAGAAGTCGATGAAAAAGGGGAAGAAATTGATCCGAGAGCCGATCTTGTAAAAGCCCTGCTTGAGTTTAAAAAGTATAAAGAAATGTCTGAGGAATTGTTTTTATTCGAATCGGATCAACTAAAAAGAAACTACAGGGCTAATTTTGAAAGTGATGTTAAAGAAACTCCGCCGGAATTGGATACGCTATTGAGAAATATCACTATTTATGATTTAATAAAAGCTTTCAAAAAGGCTATGGAAGAAAAACCTGTTGACCCGGTGCATGAAATAAAAAAAATAAATGTTACAATTGATGAACAAATAAAATACTTAATGGATATAACTGCAAACCAGGCAAAAGTAAGTTTTATTGAACTAATGAAAGAGATGAGAGAAAAAATAAGGATAGTGGTAACATTTATTGCATTACTGGAATTAGTAAAAATGGGAAGATTAGGATTAAAAGAATCGGAATACTTTAACGATTTTGAAATTTACGGTTTGGAAAATGGATAAAATTTATCTGTCAATTATAGAATCATTAATATTTGCTTCGGATGAACCGATAACTGCAAAAGAAATAATCAAAGCAATAAAAGAAATAGACGGCGATGATATCGAAATAGATCCGGCTTCGGTAGAAGAAGCGGTAACTTCACTTAATGAAACTTATGATAAGGCCGAGTGTGCCTTTCAAATAATAAGCATTGCGGAAGGATATATTCATGCTACACGTACAGAGTACTCGAAGTATGTTGGTTATCTCTCAACAGCAAAAAGCAGGAAAAGACTCAGCCAGGCTGCGCTTGAAACATTGGCAATTATTGCTTACAAGCAGCCTATAACTAAACCCGAAATAGAACAGATTAGGGGAGTTAATTCGGATTACATGATTAATACCTTGCTCGAAAAGGAATTGATAACAATAAAAGGAAGGGCTGACAGCGTGGGACGTCCCTTGCTTTATGTAACAACTACGGAATTCTTGAAGTACTTTGGATTAAACAAATTAACAGATCTACCCAAACCACGTGAAATAGAAGAAATAATGCAGGACCAGGATTTTATTGAACAGAAAAGAAAACTGCTGATGAATGAAATTGAAGAGATTGTAGAAAAGGAAGTTGAAGCGGCAGAAAAAAAGAATGATGAGACTGAATAAATTTTTAGCGGAATGCGGTATTGCTTCCCGCAGAAAATCTGAAGAATACATTACGAGCGGACGTGTATCCGTTAATAAAAAAATAATAACGGACCTAGCTTTTACCGTGAACCCGGAATCGGATAATGTAAGTGTGGACGGTGAAAAAATTAAGTCGGAAAACAAAGTTTACTTTTTACTGAACAAACCGAAAGGATTTGTCTCAACAACAAAAGATGAGAAAAAAAGAAAATCGGTTGTTGATTTAATTAATACACGTGCAAAAATATTTCCGGTCGGGAGGCTTGATTTTAACACCACGGGAGTTCTGCTGTTAACTAACGACGGTGAGTTCTCAAATATTTTAACTCACCCGAGGAATAATATCCCAAGAGAATATTCGGTGTTTTTGGATAAAGACTTAAGTGCAGAACACAAGGAAAGACTGATTAAAGGAATAATTTTAGAAGGAAGAAAAAGCAACTTTAAGAGTATAGAACTTCTAAAAAAGGGTAACCTTAAATCAGTAAAAGTAATTTGTTTTGAAGGAAGAAATCATTTTGTGAAAAAAATGTTTTCATCGTTTGGTTATACTGTTAAAGAACTTAATAGAACAAGGTTCGGTGATTTTAATACCGGTAAACTTTCAATCGGCGAATACAGGCAACTAAATAAAGTAGAGACAAATTCTATTCTATCAAGAAATTAATAACAAAGAAATTTGGAGGATAAATTGGACAGTCATCATGAAGATGCAAATGTTTTGATAAAAAGGAGACACGAAGAATTAGAGGAACTCAAAAAGAAAAACTTTCTACCTTATGCTTATGAATGTGAAGTTACCGCACATTCGGAATCAATAAAAAAAGATTTTGAAAACTATTTTGAAAAGGATGTAAAGATTGCCGGAAGAATTATGGCGATCAGGAGAATGGGAAAAGCATCTTTCTTTCACATACAGGATAAAGAAGGAAGAATACAAGTTTATATAAAAAAAGATGAAGTTGGTGAAGAAAGTTATAGTGCATTCAAGCTAATGGATATAGGTGATTTTATCGGCATAGACGGGTTCGTATTTAAAACAAAGACCGGGGAGATTTCTGTTCATGCAAAAAGTATGACCATTTTATCCAAATCATTAAGGCCTATTCCTATTGCTAAAGAAACTACGGACGAAGAAGGTAATAAAGTTATTCACGATCAATTCGCCGATAAAGAATTGCGTTACCGCCAGAGGTATCTTGACCTAGTTTTAAATCCTGATGTAAAAGAAGTGTTTGTGCAAAGGTCTAAAATTACTTCTGCGATAAGAGAATTTTTAGACGGCAACGGCTATCTTGAAGTGCAGACTCCAATTCTCCAGCCGTTATACGGCGGCGCTTCAGCAAGACCTTTTGTTACTCACCATAATGCTTTGGATATTGATTTGTACCTAAGAATTGCCGATGAGCTTTACCTAAAAAGATTAATTGTCGGCGGTTTTGAAGGTGTATACGAAATCGGCAAAGACTTTAGAAATGAAGGAATCGATAAAACCCACAATCCCGAATTTACGATGTTGGAATTATACGTTTCGTATAAAGACTACAACTGGATGATGGATTTTGTTGAAGAAATGTTCCGTACAATAGCAATGAAAGTATTTAACAGAACCAAATTTGATATTGAAGGACAGGAAATAGATTTTGGACCTAAATGGCAAAGAGTTTCTATGACTGATGAATTAAAAAGAATTACGGGAATTGATGTTTTGAGCGATTCCGTTGATGTAATAAAAGAAGCACTGAAAAGCAGGGGAGTAGAATTAAAAGGAGGTGAAAGCAGGGGCAAATTAATTGACGAACTATTTGAAGTGTCGTTACAGCCGAGTTTAGTTCAGCCGACTTTCATTACCGACTACCCGCTTGAGTTATCGCCGTTAGCTAAAAAGCACAGATCAAAGGAAGGACTTGTAGAAAGATTTGAAGGCTTTGTTCTTGGCCGGGAAATCTGTAACGCATTCAGTGAATTGAATGATCCCATAGACCAGTTAGATAGATTTAAAGATCAAAATAAAATGCGCGAAGAAGGCGACGACGAAGCGCACCGGATTGATGAAGATTACGTAAAAGCCTTAGAATACGGCATGCCGCCAACTGCCGGGCTTGGTGTTGGTATTGATAGAATGGTTATGCTGTTTACAAACCAGCCTTCAATCCGTGACGTGATTTTGTTCCCGCACATGAGGCCTGATAAATAAAAATCTTATGATGTTTAAAGCAGCAAAACAAAAGGCAAAATGGTTATTACTATTTTGCCTTTGGATAAACCTTATATCTCCGCAAGAAATTGATTCATTAAACCAAATTAGAATTTTGCCAAAACAATTGCTTGAACTTAAAACAGAAATACAAATTAACCGGGACTTTGATAAGCCGCCTTATCCTCCCGTCAATAAATCCATATTACTAAGTACGGCTGTACTTTCGGTTGTCGTTGGTACGCCTCTGATTGTTGCTCAGACAAATAATTACTGGAAAGGTAGAAGTACAAATTTTCATTTTGCCGAGAGTAATAACTCAGCATGGATAAAAAGATTTTCGAAATTTTATTCAACTAATTTCATAGCACATTTTTATTCTGCTTCTTTAGAATCGGCAAATATGGATTATGAATTGGCAACAATCTATTCTGCCGCAATTGCTTTGAGTTATAATTCATTAATAGAAGGAATTGACGGATTTACAAGAGATGAAGGTTTTGATGCATCGGGGTATTTGTTTAATATAATTGGCGCCGGGTATGTGCTGGGACAATATTACATCCCTACGCTGAAACATTTTCAACCGAAATTCAGTTATAGTCTTGATAAAATAAATAAGAATAATGAATTGTCTTTTGGGGAAGATTACAGCGGCCATATTTATTGGCTGGGAGTAAGGGTAAAAGAACTGCTGCCGGAAAAGGTCGCTAAATTTTGGCCTTCTTTTTTAATGCTTTCTTTCGGCATTGGAACGAACTCGAGTATATCTGGAAACGTCATAAATAACGAATATTATATTGCTTTAGATTTTGATGCTGAAACTCTACCGCTTAACGGCAGGTTCTGGCAATTTATAAAAAACACATTAAATTATTTTCATTTTCCTCTGCCGGGCATTAGAGTTTCACCGGATATGAAATTTATAGCATTTACATTTTGACAAAATGAATTGCGGTATAAAAAAAATATGTATACATTAAAATTTCTTTAGGTATTATTTGAGAGTTATATATGAAAAAGCGTTTTAAATTTCCGTTAATGTTAATAGTACTTGTATTTGGAATGACATTGGGTTTCCAAATTGAAAACTTATTTTCAAGTGATAATCTGCGTGAGAACCTCAAAAAGTTTAATGATGTTCTCAACTACACAAATAAATATTACTATAAAGATGTTGATAGCGACGAACTGGTTGAGTCTGCAATCAAAGGAATGCTTGACGACCTTGATCCCCACAGCGTTTATATCCCGCCCCAAAGGCAGAAAAAAGCTGAAGAAAAATTCAGCGGAAAATTTGAGGGAATCGGTATTGAGTTTCAAATAATAAAGGATACTATTACTGTTGTTTCTCCTATTTCAGGCGGTCCGAGCGAAAAGCTTGGAATCTCTTCGGGTGACAGGATTATTAAGATAAATAATGAAAGTGCGGTTGGGTTTACAAATGATGATGTGTATAAGAATTTACGAGGCCAAAAAGGAACCCCGGTTGACGTAACAATCTATAGGCCCTCAATAGATGAGCTTCTTGATTTCACAATTATTAGGGATGAAATACCTATCTATTCAGTGGATGTCGGTTTGATGTATGACGATGAAACAGGATATATAAGCTTATCCAGGTTCTCGGAAACATCGTACAGTGAAATGATAACTGCGTTAAGTGATTTGTCGAAAAGAGGAATGAAAAAATTAGTGCTTGACTTGCGTAATAATCCCGGCGGACTTCTTTCTCAGGCATATAGAATCTCTGATTTGTTTATCGACGGAAACAAAATGATAGTTTACACTAAGGGGAGATTCGAAAGTTTTGATGAAGAATACCTGGCTGAAAATGGTTACCCGTTTGAAAAAATTCCGCTCATAGTTTTAGTCAACAGGGGAAGCGCTTCGGCAAGTGAAATTGTTTCCGGGGCAGTACAGGACTGGGATAGAGGAATTGTTGTAGGTGAAACTACTTTTGGTAAAGGACTTGTACAAAGACCGTTTGTTTTATCTGATAATTCTGCAGTAAGAATAACTATTGCGAAATATTTTACCCCTTCCGGTAGGGCTATTCAAAGGGACTATGACAATCCTAAAGATTATTATAAGGAAGTAAGGGAAAGGGAAGAAGACGAAAGGTTAAATCTGGATCATATTGCAGAAAACGATAGCACAAAACCGGTCTTCAAAACCAAAGGCGGAAGAACTGTATACGGCGGCGGCGGAATTACTCCTGATTATATTATTAAAAATGATTCCATAACAAATTATTCGGTTGAGTTGAGAAGAAAGAATGTTTTTTATGAGTTTATTAGAAACTACCTGGACGACAATAAAAATCAAATAAAAAATGAATATCCCACCCTTTCTAAATTTTTAGATAAGTTTCATTTTAGTGAAAGTGAAGTTGATGATTTTATTGAGTTCACAAAAAAAATGAAAATTGAATTTGTTGAAGAAGATTTTGTAAAAGATAAAAATTTTATTCTTACCAGGCTAAAAGGCTACGTAGCAAGAGAGTTTTGGAAAAACGAAGGATGGTATTCAGTGATGTTAAAAATTGACAAAACTTTTAACAAAGGAATCAGCGTCTTTGATATTGCAGAAGATATAGCAGAATTAAAATAAAGTTACTCTATGAATGAACAAAAAATATTTCCATATAAAGGTATTCTTCCTACTATTGATCGTTCGGTTTTTTTAGCATCCGGCAGTAAAATTATTGGTGACGTTGTAGTGGGCAAAAACTCAAGTGTTTGGTACAACACTGTGATAAGAGGTGACGTTAATTATATAAGGATTGGTGAGTTAACCAATGTGCAGGATTGTTCAATGCTTCACGTAACCAACAAAACCCACCCTTTGATAATTGGAAACAAAGTTACTATAGGGCATAGTGTTAAGCTGCACGGTTGTACTCTTCAAGACTTAACTTTAATTGGTATTGGAAGCATTGTGCTGGATGGAGCCGTAGTTGAAGAACAATCAATGGTTGCGGCCGGCGCTGTTGTAAGACCGGATTTTATCGTGCCTTCGGGTAAACTTGTAGGAGGAGTTCCGGCGAAAATTATCCGGGATCTAACAGATAAAGAGATGCAGGAATTTGAAAAATCCGCAAACAGGTATTTGGGCTACACTAAAACCACTTTAGAATCGTTAAAAGAAAATATTTAGACAAAATAATACAGATGAAATATTGAATAAAAATGTATTTGTAACGGTTAGTAATAAATCATTTATAAGCAAAAAAGACGTCCATAAAATAATTACACGTCTCAAAAAAATATTTTTATTTGAGATTGAGAGTTTGCCTGTAAATTTTGTTACTTCTGAAGAGATGCATTCACTAAACAAATCCTATCTCAAACACGATTATTCAACAGATATTATTACCTTTAATTATTCGAGGAAAAATGATATTTTGGATGGTGAGATTTTTATATCTCTGGACGATGCTTTTGCAAACTCCAAAAAATATAAGGTCCATTTTTCGAACGAAATAGTTAGACTTGTTATACACGGGATTTTGCACATGTTGGGTTACGATGACCGTGATAAAGTGTCAAAATCCAAAATGAAGAAAGAAGAAAACAGGCTGGTCGATATTTTAAGCTACGAAATTAAAAAAGGTTCATTCAAGTATGGCGGCTAAGATTGTTGAAGTGATTGCTAAAATTTTAGAAGGTCTTAACAAGAATATTACTCTTGACGAAGTAAATAAGTTATTAAGCAAAGATAAAGAATTTGACAAGCAAACCGTTAGCGTTGCATTCAGCCTTGTTTATGATAAAGTATTAAGCAGCAGGGTTACTCATAAACAGGAAAGAGACAACACTGATAATATCAGAATGTTGACAGAAGAAGAAAAAGAATTACTCGGTATAGAAAACAGCAATTATATTTTACATCTTTATAATGTGGGATTGCTTAATTCGGTTGATTTGGAATTAGTACTAGAACAAGCGGCTTTATTTCCGGAAAATACGATTACAAAGGAAGATATTAACTGGATAATTTTGATATCGCTTGTAGATTTTAACGAAGACATCTTGCCAGGAAGCAGAATACTCTTGTATTCATCCGATAAAATAAACTAACCCGGTGATTTAATTTTTATGAAAGAAAATCACTATATCAATCATTGCATTGATAATTTTCTCAGAGAACTTTCTGGAATAAAAAGAGTTTCGGAAAACACACTTAATTCATATAAAATTGACCTAGAACAGTTCCTCGTTTTCTGTAACTCCAAGGAAATCGAAGTTATTCAAAAAATTTCTGAAAATACCGTTAGACTATTTTTAATGGAATTGAATGATAAAGACCTGTCGAAAGTTTCTATTTCGCGGAAATTATCAACGCTAAGAGGATTTTTCAATTTTTTGATGAGAAATGAACTTCTCGTAAATAATCCAATTTCGGATATTTCTAATCCCAAAATAAATAGGAAATTACCTGAAACAATAAATGTTGACTCTTTCCCCAAAATTGTTAAATTACTCGAGAGAGAAGATGATAATGAGAAAAGCTTGCTAATAAGATCAATTTTTGAATTGCTTTACGGTTGTTCTCTGAGGGTTTCTGAATTATGTAATTTGAATGTAAACGATGTCGATTTTTCTAACTCTACTTTACGTGTATTGGGCAAGGGGGCAAAAATAAGAATTGTACCAATTGGAAAACCATCCATTGAAGTTATTAAACAATATCTGTCCTTGTTCGAAAGTAAAAGAAAAAATGATCCTTTGCTTGTTACCAAAAACAACAAAAGAATTTATCCGAGGTTTGTTCAAAGGATTGTAAAAAAATATTTATCGGATGTTAAAGACGTTTATAAAAAAAGTCCGCACCTTCTAAGGCACAGTGCAGCCACACATATGCTGGACAAAGGAGCAGACTTAATGGCGGTAAAAGAAATTTTAGGGCATGAAAATTTATCAACCACGCAGATTTATACTCAGGTTAGTATCGAGAGGCTAAAGCAAACTCACAAAAAATCACACCCAAAATCATAAGGAGTGCAATATGAATATTCAAATCACTTCAAGGAAGTTCAGGGCAAAAGATTCTCTGAAATTATTTATCGAGGATGAAATCAAATCATTATCAAGATTCAATGATGAAATTAGGGAAGCAAATGTAGTCTTGAGTTTTATGCACCAAAAAGACAGCATTAAAACAGCAGAAATTAATTTGAAAATTCCGGGTCACTCTATTGTAGTAAATGAAACTACAGACGACTTTAAGAAATCTATAAATGTTGCAACAGAAAAGCTTGCAAGAAGATTAAAGAAATTAAAAACAAAAAGAATTGCAAAAAAAAGATGATTAAAATCAATCAAAAAAGTATCAGTTCTAAAGGTAGCATGACTGTTGAACATTTTTTTCAGCGGACTAAGGATAGATTTAGTCTGAAATTACTTTCAAAAAATAAGGAAGGTTTCAAAAGATTAATAACAGATTATAATTTACACAGACCCGGCTTAGCATTAGCCGGGTTTGTTGATTTATTCTCATTTAGCAGGATACAAATATGCGGTAATACCGAAATGCGTTATCTTGAACAGTTAACAAAAGAAGAAAGAAAAGAAAAGCTAAGCCGCCTAGGTGATTTCGAAATACCGTGTGTAATAATTACGGACAAAAATAAACCCTTCGACGAAATAATTGAGGCTGCAGAGAAGAATGGTTTTTGCGTTTTTGGTTCCGAGTATTCAACGACAAAATTGACTTATTTGCTTACCGACTTGTTGGAAGATCATTTTGCACCACGCTTATCAATACACGGTTCGTTTGTTGATGTTTATGGAATAGGTATGCTTTTCGTGGGCAATTCGGGAATCGGCAAAAGTGAAGTAGCACTCGACCTGGTTGAAAGAGGTCACCGTCTTGTAGCAGACGATGTAGTGATCTTCACCAAGAAAGGCGAAGGAATTATAATCGGTTCCGGTACGGAAATAGCGAAACATTTTATGGAAGTAAGAGGAATTGGAATTATTGACATCAGAAGTATGTTTGGGATTCGGGCAATTAGATATCAAAAAAGGCTCGAAATTATAGTTGAGATGGAAGTATGGGATGATAATACAGATTATACAAGAACAGGTCTTGATCCAGAAACTATAAACATTTTGGGTATAAATATAAAGTATATTAAATTACCGATAGTCCCCGGTAAAAATCTTACTGTTATATCAGAAGTTATTGCACTCAATTATCTGTTGAACCATTCCGGGTATAATGCAGCCCAGGTATTCCAGGATAATTTGCTTAAAAGATTAAAAAAGAAATCCAAAGGAGTAGATAGAATAGTCGACTATTTTGAGCACGATTTTGAATAGAAAACGTTAAAAATATATTGTTGACTTGATATATTACTTTTAGTATCTTCGCACCGTCATTATGAAAAGTTTCTATTATTTTTCCAGACATAAGTTAAAGTTTGTAGAGGTAAAAAACTTCTATCGTAAGTTTATTTTCCTCATTGTATTCTTTTCCATTCTTTCATCCTTCGTTTTGTTTAGCGGATTTTTTATAATTAGAGAAATTATTAACCCTAATGCCGAAGTTGAGGCATTGCAAAATGAGAAGATGGAATTAACCGAAAAACTTGAAGAATTATCAGGCAAATTCACTTATTTTGAAACTACATTAGATAGTCTTAATGAAATAAATAATTATTTAAGAATGTCTGTAAATTTAGAACCGCTTTCTGATGAAGATAGAAATTTCGGAACCGGCGGTTCAGTATTTGAGAACTTTAATCCCGCTAATTCCAGGGACGTTAAGAACATAATAAGTCATCTTGATAATTACACAAATAAGATAGAATTAAAAATTAAGCTTGAACAGAATAATTTTGACGAAATAAGCAAAACACTTGAAGTCAATAAAAAACTTTATGAATCGATACCTGCAATAAAGCCGGCTATAGGGCCGTATGGTAGCGGATTCGGGATGAGAATGCACCCGATTTTAAAAATTAGAAGAATGCACCATGGAATAGACATAGTAGTTGATGTAGGCACAGACGTATTCGCTCCCGGCAACGGTAAGATTGAATTTGCAGGCAGAAAAGGCAGTTCAGGAATAACAATTGTTATTGACCACGGTTTTGGATATAAAACTTATTATAGACATCTAACTAAATTATTTGTTAGGAAAGGAAATACAGTAAAAAGAGGGGATAAAATAGCTTTGTCTGGAAATACCGGACTTTCTACAGGGCCTCATCTACATTATGAAGTACACCACAATGGAATTTCCTTGAATCCAAGAAATTTCATATATGACGACATCAACATTTTTGAATTTGTAGAAAACACAAAAAAATCCGAGTAATTTAAGGGGAAAAAGGAACTTATGATCTGGACAGTCGAACTAGCATCTTATCTAGATGATGCACCTTGGCCGGCTACAAAGGAAGAACTAATTGATTACGCTGATAGAATCGGAGCTCCCTTAGAAGTAATTGAAAATTTAAAAGAGCTTGAAGACAACGAAGAGATATATGAGTCTATTGAAGACATATGGCCGGATTTTCCTAGCGACGAAGATTTCTTCTACAATGATGAAGACGATAATTACTAGATTATATCTCAATAGTTATGGTACTATATCGGGATGAAATATACGGTCAAGAAAACGTTCTCGAGACTCTTTCCAAAATTAAAGAATCAAACAAAATTCCTCATGCTTTTTTATTCAGCGGCATAGTAGGTGTTGGAAAGTTTCATACAGCAATCGAATTTTCTAAACTGATCAACTCTAATGGGAATAATGAATTAAGCGAAAAACTTGATCACAAAATTTCAAAGCTGTCAGAACCTTATTTGAAATTTATTATGCCTTTACCCAGGGGGAAAGGTGAAACAAACTCAGATTCTCCGCTTGATAAATTAAGTCCGGAAATTATATCCGGCATCAGTGACCAGATATCAAAAAAATCCCTAAATCCTTTTCACCCTCTTTATGTTGAAAGAGCTTTCAATATAAAAATCAGCAGTATTCGTGAAATAAAAAAATTTGTTTCGTTCAACTATGACGATATTAACTACAGGATTATTTTAATTTACGATGCGCATTTAATGAACACCGAATCCCAAAATGCACTGCTGAAAAACCTGGAAGAACCGCCAGAAGGATTCATTTTTATACTTCTTACATCAAATAAAGAAAATTTACTGCAGACTATTTTATCACGTTGCTGGCAGATAAATTTTTCTCCGTTAAAATTTTCATACGTAAAAAAGATATTGATAACTAAATTCGAAATACCAGAAAATGAGGCCCAAAAACTATCCATATTTTCAGGAGGTTCTGTTGCAAATGCACTTGAATTAAGGGACTCCGATTTCAACGATTTATTGGACCAAACTATTGAAATATTACGTTACTCCCTTGCCGGGAGGTTCAACACAGCATTGAATCAGATGAAAGATTTAACTCAATCAAATTCCATGCGGGAAATAAAATTATTCTTTTCTTTAATTACAAACTGGTTTAATGATGCAAATAAGCTCCGCTTTAGCAGCGGTACTGATGATGAGTTTGATGAAGAATATTTGGAAACTTTAAATAAATTTAATATCAGATTCTCTCAAGTATCCATTTACAACGTAATTTCTGTTCTTAATAAATTACATTCGTCAATTGATAAGAACGTTAACTTGAATATCATAACACTTAATGTTATATTGGAATTATCAACTTTGATAAAGAGGTGATATTGTATAATATAGATTTATCCTTCCTAAAAGGTAACTTGGTATGTCCTGATAAAGAAGACATCAGCGTCAAATATAATGATAAATATAAAAATATCATTGTCAATGATTATCACTCGCAATACGGTATAATAAGCGGCTGCCGTGCTTGTGAAGTCGAACATTTCAATAAAACACCATTCGATAAAAGGAATATTGTTGAAGCAGAAAGTAAAGGTTTATTGGGTAACCACTTCTGTCTTATTAATGAAAGCCTAATAAACGAAATTGAACAGCGCGATTTGATAATAGTAAAAAATGAAAATGATTATGAAATTGCAAGGATCGTTGCAAAAGGTGAAATCGTAAGAATCAAACGCCAAAAATACGGTCTCTTTTCCGAAAAACTTCCGCAAGTTATAAGAAAAGTAACCGAAGAGGATTCTGAAAAATATAGAAAAAATCTGCTGGATGAACAAAGGTCAAAACCTATTTTTTGCCGGCTGGTTTGTAAATTAAATCTGCAGATGAAGCTGGTTGATGTGCATTTTCAATTTGACAGAAAGAAATTGTATTTCTTTTACACTGCAGACGGCAGAGTAGATTTCAGGGAACTTGCCAAAAGCCTTGCAACTGAATTCAAAACCAGGATAGAATTAAGACAGATTGGAGTACGCGACGAAGCTAAAAGAATAAGCGGCCTGGGGACTTGCGGTAGGGAGTACTGCTGTTCATCGTTCCTTGGCAATTTCAAAAGAATAACAACACAAATTGCCAATGAACAGAATTTATCCTCCAATATCTCTAAATTAAGCGGGCCTTGCGGTAAACTTAAATGTTGTTTGAGTTTTGAATTGGAAGAAAATTAACATTTTTTGATTTACTGAAAATACCGATATTTCAAAGTATTTGATGGATGTCGGTTATTCAACAATTTTTATTCTAGCTTAACACCCGGATTTTTTAGTCTAAAATAATCTCAAATTACTTTTGTCTTTATCATAATCTTTATTTCACTTATCTTGTAACTTCAATTCCAATTTTACGACATCGTATCTAATTCTTTGAAATTTTAAAAAGTAAGAGGTATTCGATGAAAAAAGTAGTAATTGTTTCGGCAAAAAGAACTCCCGTTGGATCCTTCCAGGGCAGTTTATCAGGAATAAAAGTATCACAGTTAGGGAAAATAGCTATTGAAGGTGTATTGAATGATACCGGGATTGACGGGAATCTTGTAGATGAAGTAATTATGGGAAATGTTTTATCTGCAGGAGTTGGGCAAGCTCCTGCAAGACAGGCTGCAATTTATGCAGGGTTACCTGAAAAAATAGAATGTATGACGATCAACAAAATGTGCGGAAGCGGCTTAAAGTCTGTTATGCTTGCAGATCAGGCAATAAGATGCGGGGATGCCGAGATTATAATTGCAGGCGGGATGGAAAATATGACTGATGCGCCGTATTTACTTCCTAAGGCGCGGAACGGTTTTAGGCTGGGTCATGGTGAGATTATCGATTCCATGATAAGAGACGGACTCTGGGATGTTTATAACGACTTCCACATGGGAAGCTGTACCGAAGCTTGTGCAAAAGATTTCGGCTTTACACGTGAGCAGGCAGATGAACTAGCAAGTAATTCATACAACAAAGCCCTGGCTGCACAGAAAGAGGGGAAATTTAAAGATGAAATAGTACCTGTTCCGGTAAAAACTAGAAAAGAAGAAATTTTGATTGAAGAAGATGAAGAACCGAAAAATGTTAAATTTGATAAAATCCCAAAACTAAAACCAGCATTTGAAAAAGACGGGATTTTAACTGCTGCAAATTCTTCAAAAATTAATGACGGCGCTGCAGCCCTGCTTGTGATGACGGAAGAAAGAGCTAAAGAACTTCGCTTAACTCCTTTGGTTGAAATAATTGCTCAATCCTCTGCTGCAAAAGCGCCGATTGATTTCCCTGTTGCGCCCGCAGATGCAATTGCAAAAGTTCTTTTAAGGTCAAATATGACAAAAACAGATATCGACTTGTTTGAAATTAACGAAGCATTTTCTGTAGTTTCTCTTGCGGTAAATAAATTACTGGAATTAGATGAAAGCAAAGTAAATGTGAATGGGGGAGCAATTGCACTCGGTCACCCAATTGGAGCGAGCGGAGCACGGATACTTACTACCTTAATTCACGAAATGAAAAAAAGAAGTGTCGCTTACGGATTAGCTTCATTGTGTATCGGAGGAGGAGAAGCATCAGCAGTAATAGTTAAGAACTATAAAAACTAAGAGGGGAGCATGGAAATTAAAAAGGTAGCTGTAATTGGTGCCGGAACAATGGGCAATGGAATTGCGCATGTTTTTGCCCAAAACGGTTTTATGGTAAATTTAGTTGATATTGAACAGAAATATTTAGACAAAGCATTAGTGACAATTTCGAAAAATTTGGACAGGCAAATTAAAAAAGAAATTATAACTGAAGATGATAAGGTGAGGGTATTAAATAAGTTATCAACTTTAGTTGGAGCAGAAAATACACCCGAAGATACTAACATCGTAATTGAAGCGATTATTGAAAAGAAGGATGCTAAGCAAAGTATTTTTAAGACTTTGGATGAAAAAATAAATAAAGACGCTATTTTTGCATCTAATACATCTTCAATCTCTATTACTGAATTGTGCTCCGTCTGTAGGCAGAACAAATTCATCGGCATGCATTTTATGAACCCAGTTCCGGTAATGAAGTTAGTGGAAATTATTCGAGGGTATTCCACTTCAGATGAAACCTATAAAACTATTGAAGGGTTATCAAAAACTCTCGGCAAAACTCCGGTTGAAGTTTACGACTATCCCGGCTTTATCTCAAACCGTGTTTTAATGCCTATGATAAACGAAGCTATTTTCACACTTTACGAGGGAGTAGCTAAAGCAGAAGATATTGATACCGTGATGAAGCTCGGGATGAATCATCCGATGGGACCTTTAACTTTAGCCGACTTTATCGGGCTGGATATTTGCCTTGATATTATGAATGTCCTCTACGAAGGATTTAATGATCCCAAATACAGGGCATGTCCACTACTTAAAAAAATGGTGGCAGCAAATAAACTCGGCAGAAAAACCGGCGAAGGATTCTTTAAATATGGGTAACAGAAACTGGTCTCCGAAGTTTTCCAACTGCGGAGATTTAATTACGTGACAACAAAAAACATGAAAATCTAGAAATTTGGACTCATTCGTAAACATAATATTTGAATTAGCTCTGATTTTTACGGGAGCATCAATTCTTGCTACGATATTCCTATATCTGAAGCAGCCTATTATTTTGGCTTACATCGGTTTAGGAATGTTAGTTGGACCATGGGGATTGTCATTGATAAACAGTCCTAAAGAAATTGAAAGTATTTCTCATCTGGGTATTATTTTGCTGATGTTTTTATTGGGGCTGGAACTTGATCCGCAAAAGCTGCTTAAGCTATTGAATGAAACAGCCTTAGTGACAATTATCTCATGTGTAATATTTGCTTTCTCACTTGGCGGAATTGCTTATTTAATGAATTTTGGGTTTACCGGCAGCCTAATTACCGGGCTGGCTCTAATGTTTTCCAGTACGGTAATTTCAATCAAACTTATCCCGGCAATTAAGCTTCATCAAAAAAGAATTGGCGAGTTACTTATAAGCGTGCTCCTTTTTCAGGATATACTTGCAATAATATTAATCCTATTTTTGTACGGAAATGTATCTGATACAAATATTTACTGGAATGCATTATTCTTAGTAGTAAAAGCCGTTGTTTTCGCATTTGCCGCATTTATATTTTCTAATTATTTGTTGATTAAGATTATGCGGAAATTCGACGTAATACAGGATTACATATTTTTAATAACCGTAGGTTGGTGCCTGCTTTGTGCAGAATCTGCTTATTTTGTTGGACTTTCTTATGAAATCGGAGCATTTTTGGGCGGCATAGCGCTCGGTTCATGCAGGGTAGCATTGATAATCAGCGAAGGGTTAAAACCTTTACGTGAATTCTTCCTTATTTTATTTTTCTTTTCAATCGGAGCAAATTTTGATTTTTTTGTTTCAAGAGAAGTTTTGCTCCCGGGAATTTTGATTGCTGCCGTAATTCTTACCTTAAAACCAATAATTTTTAACTGGCTTTTCAGGTATTCACAAGAAACAAAAGATGCCTCCAAAGAGCTTGCTTTGCGTTTGGGACAGGGAAGCGAGTTCTCAATTTTAGTTGCTTACGGTGCAGTAGCATCCGGGGTAATTGAACCGAAAGCTTCGTATCTAATACAACTTGTTGCAATAATTACTTTTATTGTATCTACATATCTTGTTGTTTATAAATACCCTACTCCGATTGCTGTAAGAGACGAAATTAGGCAGAGCTGAATTGTGGCTCCATTTCCATAATTAATAAAGCTCAGATTTAGCGGAAGCCTGGCTCTCCTCGTTGGAAAGCCTTTTGATAGCCACATACAAAAAGGACAATGGGGCTTCACTGACATTATCCTATATCACACTACTTAAAAATCTTTTTTGGTAAAAGAGGTATGATTGCTTATTTTCATCTTTTTATTTTCCAATAGCCATGTTTCACCAATGAAAAAAATACTTTTACTGCTTTTCTTATCGATATTATTATTTAATGCATGTTCCAATTCTGTTGAAAATGAACCCGTTGAACTTCCTTCTCTTGAAGAAAGAATAGGGCAAATGCTTGTAATAGGATTCAGGGGCCTGTCTGTCTCGGAAGATGAACAAATAGTAACAGATATACAAAGTGGAAGAATAGGCGGAGTTGTTCTATATGCTAAAGATGTCTCACTAGGTTCGGATGTAAGGAATATAGAATCTTACGATCAAGTCAAATCGCTTATCTCGTCTCTACAGTCTTATGCTGAAGGTATACCTTTATTTGTCGCTGTAGACCAGGAAGGAGGAAATGTATGCCGGTTAAAAGAAAAATTCGGATTCCCGTCAACGGTTTCCCAGCAATACCTCGGCGATCTTGACAACGAAGATACTACTAAGTTTTATGCGGATAGAACAGCCGGTCTGCTTTATTCATTGGGCTTTAATTTAAACTTCGCACCTGTAGTAGATGTAAATATAGACCATGAAAGTCCGGCAATTGGAAAAATTGAAAGGAGTTTTTCCGATGATCCCGAAATTGTTGCCAAACACTCACAGGTAATAGTTGACGTTCACCAGGATTATAATGTTTTGACAACATTAAAACATTTCCCCGGGCATGGAAGTGCTTCATCCGATTCACATCTCGGTTTTACAGATGTTACTTCAACATGGCAGGAAAGTGAATTGGAACCGTATAGAAATCTCATTAATAACGGTTGAACGAAACCGCCAAAGCGGCAGCACCGTGTTCATTGAAATATTGAGTGAGTATTTTTTATATTCTTCCATCACCACAAAAATAAGGAGTAAGAAATGGGAGAATTAAGAGAAAAAATGCTGCG
>JASFMY010000085.1:0-29814 GCA_050117315.1 Ignavibacteria bacterium | reverse complement strand
AATAGAACCCGGGCTTTAGCCCAAATATTAGAAAAAATTGGGCTAAAGCCCGAAGTTTTTGTTGAGGCTCATTGTCCACGACCTGAAAGGTCGTGGCTATGATTATTTATTTTAGTTATGCAACAGACCCAAAAGACGGCGGACAGGCTCACCCAAAGAACGGATTCGACAGACTTTTTATTTTGCAGAACCTTTAATCATTTATTGAATATGTCAAATTTATTCCTAAAGCCAATTTATTTTTCCTATTAATTATTAACTTAGAGTCATCTGAATTATCTAATAAATACGAATCCGAGAATATATTTTTCCCGATACTAGCCTGCAAAAATATATTCTTCAGTATCTCAAAATTCATAAATCCAAATATCCCGATAGTTTCATTTCTAAATAAACCGTTATCATTAGTTACTGTATAAATATCCCACTCTGTAAGAAATCCCAAACTAATTTTGTTATTTATTTTTTGATCTACCTTTATGTTTATTGGAAGCAAACCTTCTATAGATAAGTTTTCGGTTATTTTAAATTTACCTCCGAGCAATGGAAATATTAAATCATCTACTAATTCCTTTTTGTAATATAATCCCATTGAGATATCTATTTTCCTATTCAAAGAATTAGTGTACTTATAGAATGCGGAATATTTCAAAAATTCATCTGATAAATACTCTTTATCTATTGAAGATTCGATTCCAAAAGCAATTACATGTTTAGAATTTTCAGCAGGTATTAATACTCCTGCATTTATCCCGGCATTAGGCGAGAAGTTATTTCCATTAAAATTGAGTTTCAAATAGTTGATATTTGCAAATCCGGTAAAGTATTCGGAAAATTTTATCCCGTAATTAAGGTTTGCTTTCAATTCCTTAATGGATTCATTGTTGCTAAAGTTGGAATAATTATACTTTATATTGAAAATTTCAATTTTATCTTGAGAGTAATTGTTACAATACAGTGCTATAAATAACATTAATAACATTTTTTTCATTTTATCACCTATCCTTAAATTTTAGTATTTACAACAATAACATAGGTGAAAAAAGGAGGAATCCACTGAACAAATGTTAAATAATTTTTCTTATACGGCTTAAATGTTGCGGAGTGATCCCTAAAAACGAAGCTATATATTTTAGAGGTATTTTTTGAACAAGTTCCGGACTTCTTTCCAATAGCTTTTTATACCTGGTTTCAGCGTCTTCATTTAAGAAGCTCAAAAAATAATTTTCGATAGCAATAAATTGATGTTCGGCAATTATTCTTCCAAGTCTTTCAATCTTCGGATTTTTATCATAGTATTCAATAATATCCGATTTTTTGAATGTCGATAACTCGCAATCGTCTAGTGCTTGAATATAGACTTCCGAAGGTTGACCTGTAATATAACTTTTGAATGATGTAATAAAATTATTCTCAAATAAGAAATCTCTTGTAATTTCTTCTCCTTTATTAACATGAAAAAATCTGACGAATCCTTTTTTTATAAATGAAACTTTATCACATACTTGATCAAATTCAATGTAATAATTTCCGTTAGATAGACTTTCCTCTTTGCCAAGAGATAGGAATTTATCCAGTTTATCATCTGAAATATCAACAATTGATTTAATATATTTCTTAATAGAGTTCAATAACTATTATTTATTATTAATAAAATTAACCGGTTCATAAAACCAAATCCCTTAAGAATTTTATTTTGATTACAATTTACGAAATTATAATTGCCTGTTTTGAGTTACCGGCTATAATTCACTTGGTCTTTTGCCGAAGCCTGTCCGCCGTATCCCGACGAGTCGCATAGGCGTCAACTTAATTTTCTAAGTTTTTGATAAAAATTGAGTCTATCTCTTCGTGATTCATGTCGACAATAATAATTTATTTGTTTGATAAGCATACTCTCATCAATATTGTAACCGATCAAACTCTGCTGCATTATTATATTTAAATTGCTTATCACATACTGCATTAAACTTAATAAACTGATTCCTCTATCATCTCGTTTGTTTTCCACTTCTGCCCTATTTTTTCTTTTATTATATATGATAATACTTCCTTTAGGAAGACTATTTGCCCTTCGTGCATTTTCTTCCATATCGCTTGCTTTGATACTCTATCTTTTATCAAGATACTTATCTTTATTGCCCAATTTCTATATGATTTGTTTCCGCTGTTATTGACCATCATAAAAAATCCCAACAAAAAATCTTTTGTCGATATTTTTTTCGGCTGTCTATTGTTAAATTTGCTTTCCTTTAATAGTTTCTTCAATGGAATTTTATCTAATTTTTCTTCTATAAAACTTTTTCTTTGCTTTGTGCTATTTGCTCTCATTGAATAGTACTTTTTTAAGTTGACGCCTATGCGATTTATCGGGAGAAGGCGGGCAGGTCTTAAAAAGAGAGGACTTTATGGCAAAATCCCAAAACCAATTTGCAACAAGTATAATATTCACATTGGAATTATAATTCATTTAATATAGAACATTTTTGAAAACGGCTTTTGTCTTTTTTTGTGGGAAAATATCTGCCGGCGAAAAAACACCGCAGGTTGGCTGCATAGGATTTGGATATATGCTTGTGAAATAGATTTGAGATTGGCGTAACGTAGACTTACAAATCTGCGTTGCAGCACACAAAGTTCACTTCAAGGAGCCCAGCTTTTTCACAAAAATTGCCCTTCTTTTCTATTCGCATGCTTTTCAACTCAGAGATTACTTGTCCCCGGTTAATAGCTTAAGGCTCAATATTAAACCATTGACGAATGAATTTTATTCACCGGAGATAAATTTTGTATCTCCATTGATACTTTTTCTAGCATCGCTGATAGAACTAGATATCTCCGTTGATACTTTTTCTAGCATCGTTGATAGGGCTAGGTATCTTTGTTGATAGTTTTTCTATCATCGCTGATAGGGCTAGGTATCTCTGTTGATAGTTTTTCTATCATCGCTGATAGGGCTAGGTATCTCTGTTGATAGTTTTTCTATCATCGCTGATAGGGCAGGTATCTCTGTTGATAGTTTTTCTATCATCGCTGATAGGGCTAGGTATCTCTGTTGATAGTTTTTCTATCATCGCTGATAGGTCTAGGTATCTCCGTTGATACTTTTTCTAGCACAATTGCATACTGAATGTCAAAACGACAGCATATAATTTTCATGTTCTTTAGAAAAAGGGGCTGTCTTCCATATTGAGTTTGTCATCACGAACATGTCTTACGCTCGGCAGGCGAAATGATCTCTGTGTTGAGATTGCCCGCCATCACCCGGCTCATCGCATAGGGGTCAACTTAAAAAGTATTCTATACCGCTCCGCTCATAGGCGTCAACTTAAGGTGCAATATTCATTTCTTTTAGTAATAACCCCAACTTTTCCAAAATGAATCCTTACGGGGCAAGTTGGGGAAAAGGTGATTGGAACATATACACAACCCGCGGTACCCGTTGCATGTACAACAGTTTAGCGCCTACCTTGAGCATATAAGTCACCCAATACATAAAAAGTATTCCCGGATGGAGTACTCTATTTAAAAGTAAAAATCAATCTATATTTTTCAGAAAATATAAAAGATGTGTAAATAGATATAGGGCATAATTAATTGTAAATTTGAAAAGTAGAATAATCATTTATCTCTACATGCCGGAAGCAATTCTTTTGGCCTAAAGTTTGAGATTGTTTTGACAAAATGAATAAAAAATCTGCAAATATTTCCTACTACATTGGTGGAATTTTAATCCTTACTGCGGCAATAATCTTTTTGCTGATTTATCAAAAAGTAGATTTTGCCGAAGACATACCGACTACAACAGAGATTTTTCTCGCCGGACACATATCGGAAGCTCATCACAGAATGATTGATAGATTTAACTCGCTGCACAAAGGTGAAATTTTGGTAAAGTCGGTTAACCTTAGCTTCGAAAAATTTGCGACTAATGAACGTAAAGAATTATTTGCAAGATTTTTAAGAAGCGAAAGTGATAAGATAGACGTTTTCTCAATAGACCAAATATGGGTTTCACGCTTTTCCAAATGGTGTGAGCCTTTGGAAAATCATATCTCGTATCAAGAACGTAAACAGTTGCTTAGTTATGGTTTAGAGGCTTGTATCAGTGATAAACATCTTGTTGCAGTTCCTACCTTTGTTGACATTGCGCTAATGTATTACCGCGAAGATCTTCTTGAAAAATATCTTAATCAAAAAGATATTGATGATATTAAAAATAATTCCATTACATGGGAAAAGTTTATTGAAATAGGAACAAAACTGAAGAATACAGAAAAACCCTATTATGTTTTTCAAGGGAAAGCTTATGAGGGACTTGTTTGTAGTTTTATTGAACTGCTTGGCTCGCAAGGAGTAACACTTTATGATAATAAAAAATTACAATTAGATACCCCCGAAGCAAAGAAAGCACTTAATTTGTTGGTTGATATGATTCATAAATACCGACTTACACCTGAAAAAATTACCGGTTTCGAAGAAAATAGAAGTTATGATTTGTTTATAGAAGAAGATGCTTTATTCCTTAGAGGTTGGCCTAATTTAGGTTGGCATTTTGAACCGGACTCGTTGGAAAAATATAAAGTTAAAAATATAGGAAAGACATATTTGCCTCATTTCCAAGATGGTAAAATTGCAGCAACATTCGGTGGTTGGAATTTAATGGTTTCAAAATTTTCGAAACATAAAGAAGAGGCAATTGAATTTATTAAATATTGTTTGTCGGAAGAAGCACAGCTTATTATGCTTGAAGAAGGCAGTTTTTTACCTACAATAGAAAAAATGTATACCGACTCACTTTATATTATGAAATATCCTCAATTGGCATTTTATAAAGAATACTTTAAGCATGGTGTTCATAGACCGGCTCTTAAAAACTATACAAAGATTTCAGAAATTATCTCAAGGTACGTAAATCTTGCTTTAGGAAAGAAAATGTCCGTAGAAGACGCTTTAAAAGTAGCTCAATATAAAATAGAAAAAGAAATATTTTCGTTTAACTAATGTTGAAAAATAAAAAAAACGTAAACGTTAATTTTCGGTATTTACTGATTGTGCTTGTTTTGATAATTGTATCCCAAATTATCTTAACGGTTTATTCGAACAATGCATTCCATTCTTATTTAGTAAATACACAAGACTGGTATCAAAATTTTTCAGTTAAAAGGATGGCTAACCTAACATCAACCTCCTTGGAGTTACTCGTTGAAACCCAGATGAATCAAAAAGAAGTAACTCCTGAACAGAAATCCAAAGTGATTAATAGTCTCGATATAATTTTCAGTCAGCATATTATGGAAAAAAATGCAGACGAAATTTGTTTGTTCATTTATAGTGATGGAAACTTTATTCCAATTGACGACGGCGAAGAGTTATATAATATGTTATATGAAAACTCTGGTTTTAATACTAAGTCTAATAGCTACCGGTATGCGGATTCGCTCTTTCAAGAAATTGAAGTGGATTTGATTGAGACCGAAAGAATAAAAATAATTACACAGGACGAAAAAATATTTCATGTTTTTGTTCCTTTTGTGCCCGACGGTGAATTCATCGGCGCTTTGTACATGAAAGTGAAACCGAACTTTTCAATTCTTTCAAAAGAATTTGTAACTACTTACAATGATTTTTCGAGAGCATATATAATAGTTATCTTCACCGGTTTGGTCTTAATATACATTGTTTTCTCATACACTTTAACTCAAAGGGATAAAGCACAAAAGTTAGCCTACGTTGAACACGAAAAATTTTTAAAAGAAAAAATTGAGCGAGAAAAAGAAAATACTTTTACGAGAAGAATATATCATGCTTATCATAAAGCGGAGAAAATAATCGGTTTCATAAACAGTGACCTCGAAATTTTAGGTGAAAAAAATGTTGAAGAAATAAAATCGAGGGTACATAAGTATACAAATTTTATTGGACGGGTAATTTATGACATGAAATATTACGACCCTCCGCTCCATAGCATAATCAATCCTATTTTTAAAACCCAACTGAATGAAGTCTGCAGATTTATTGTTGAAAATATGTTCATGCGTATTTATAAAAAGTCGTCTATGTTTACAATCAATGAATTGTATGATGATAGTGTGCCTATTATAAATGTAAATGAGTTTGTTATTTGGGAAATTATTGAACCATTGATTCAAAACAGCATAGCACATAATGCCGATAAGCATGTTAATATAATCGTAGCAACCAAATATGATATTGAAGAAAAAAAGATTTATTTAACTATTCAAGATGATGGTGCTGGAATAAAAGAAGAACTGCTGGAACGAAATGAGGATGGAATTAAAAAACTTTATCTGGAAAATGTATCAACAAAAAATGCGCTTGACCAAAAATATGGTTTGGGTTGCTATATCGCATACATTTTATCAACAAAATATTTGGGATGGACTCTGGATACTGAAAATGTCTCTGACGGGGGATGTATTTCTAAATTGACTATACATATATAATCATAAACGAGAAATAAGATCATGATAAGATTGCTGCTTATTGAAGATGAAGAATTTGATGTTCGCCGTGTTACAAAAACCGTAAATCTGCAAAAGGAAACCTTTGAAATTGATAACGTTGTTTCGGATGGAAAGAGCGCAATTCAATTAATTAAAGGGGAACCCGATAGATTTGATATCGTAATAATGGATTTCCAAATTGCCGGGGGATTGATGGGAGAGGATTTAATAAAAGCGATAAAAGAAATCAATCCTTGTATACAGATATTAGTAATTACCAAGCTTACCTTAAATGACAACAAATTTGAATTTGCTAATCGTCTTATTGAAACCGGGGCTTTTTGGTACTGCACAAAATACCCAACACACATTAAAGACTTTATTTATCAACCTACAGATTTTTTGTTAAGCTTACATAACGCTTATCAAAAAAAAGTGTTGCAAGAAAAGAGTATGGAATACAGTAAGAAGATCAATGATAAGATAAATACTTTGTTGGAAGAGAAAAAAATAATCGGAAATTCACCACTGACAAAGGAACTAGTTCGTGATATATATAAATATGCTAAGCATGATGTTAATATTCTTATCCGCGGAGAATCTGGAACGGGTAAGGAGTTGGTTGCATACAATATCCATTACAACAGTTTAAGACGATTTGACAATTTTGTTGCAATTAATTGCGGCAGTATACCTGCTGATTTAATCGAGAGTGAATTATTCGGGTATAAAAAAGGAGCATTTACGGGAGCATACCAGGAGAAAAAAGGACTGTTTGAAACTGCCGATAAAGGCACAATATTTTTAGATGAAGTTGCCGAACTACCTTTAAAAGCACAGGTGAAACTTTTGCGTGTGTTGCAAGATGGAGAGATTGAAAAAATCGGAAGAACCGGTTCTCAAAAAGTTGATGTTAGGGTAATAGCCGCAACAAATAAAGATTTAGAATTAGAAGTTAAAGAAAAGAGATTTAGAGAAGATTTGTATTATCGACTTAATATCATTCAATTAAAAATACCGTCACTTAGGCATAAGAAAGAAGACATACCTGAGTTATTAGATTTTTACTTATCGATATACAGCAATGCATTTAACCGTCCTCTCCCTGTGTTTACCGATGAAGCAACAGAAAGATTAATGAACTATAAATGGCCCGGTAATATTAGGGAGCTTAAAAGTTTTTCTCAACGAATATTGTTTGTTGATTCGATTAGAATAACAGGTGATTTAGTTAAATCCTCTATAGAAAATACTTCGTTAATTGCGCCAGACGAAGTTCGTGAAAATAAACTTTCCAAATTGTTTAATAGGGAAAGCATAATTCCACTCAAGGATTTTGATACAATTGCAAAATCAGAGTACATTCAATTCGTTAGAGAATATTCTAAAAGTGATACCGAAGCGGCGGATAAACTTGGCGTTGCTCAACCTAATTTTTCGAGACTTGTTAAAACATTAAATCTTCGTTGAATAAAACTCATCGAAAAATCAATATCAAATTTATATGCGATTATATCATTTTGATATCGAGAGGGGACATGCTTACCTAATAAGTCAATGAATTACTGGTTAATAAAATGAAAATTCATGTGGCACATCAATTGTTCTATAGAAATAATTCAGTTATGGTTATGGTACGGCAGTGTCAGAAAAAAACAACTTAGGAATCAAAAAACATTTTCAGTTTTTATCCACAACAAAAAAAATTGTATTGTCACTTTTGGCATTTGTTTTTTCTTTGTTGCTGCTTGAGATAACTGCAACTGTTTATAATTCAAATCCCGATTGGTTTATAAAAGTTCAAGAGAACAACACTGCGCACATGGTTTTTAATAAAGCTGCCCTAAGTTCACGCTTTTATTCTTTGCAAACCGAACCGTATTTCATTACGAGAAATTTTAACATCGCGAAGAATGATGATGTAAAAAGAATTTTTGTTATTGGCGATGCTTTCGTTTCCGGCTGGCCTTACTCGGAAAATCAATCTTTAACGACAAAAGTTGAATCAGTTTTAACAAACTTTGTTTTACATGGTCAAGTTGAATTAATCCCGGTTAGTTTTGCCGGACTGAATTCCTCACATGCTGTCGAATTAGTTCAAGAAATAAAAGAATATGAACCCGACTTGGTAGTTCTGTTCTTGGGGCATAATGAATTTTATACACACGAAGATTTAACATTACGAGTCGGAAGTTTTAATTCCAGTCTGCTTGACGTGTTTAATCAATTTTTTATTTATACAGGACTTAAGAAAAAAATTATCTACAATAGAAATATTGATGACCTAGAAAGACTCCTTCCTACATTATTATCAAAACAAATCGTTACACATAATGATCTGGATTATAATATCGTAATTGAAAACTTTCGAAATAACATTACTCAGATAATCAAAACATGTGAAAAAGAAAATATAAATCTTCTATTCCCTGTTTTAACCGATAACTTATTACTCCCTCCTCTCGGTATAGTACAAGACAAGAGTGAATTTCAAGCAGATATAATTTTTAGTAATGCTCGCATGGCTATTTACCGTGACGGTGATATAGAAAAAGCAAAAGAATTATTCACAAAAACAAAAGAATTGGATGTGGTAAAACTCAGAATACCCGATGATATAAAATCTGTTTACGATATTATAAAGAAATCCGCCTTAGTGAGAATTGATTCTTTATTTGAAATGAACTGTGAAAATAATATTCCATCGTCAAAATTATTTCTCGACTATATACATCCGAACAATACCGGGTTAAATATAATCGCAACGGCCATAACAAAAAGAATTATAGAAAATTTGAACAAAGATGTTGAAGCAGCGAGAGTTGATTCGATTGGTTCATTTGTTAGAAGGCGACTTACGGTTTCGTTTAAAGATTCAGTTATGGCGGAATTCAGGTTACACAATGCAAAAGAAAAAATGAGTGATAAAAATTTATGAATAATATCAAGCGAATAATAAAAGTGATGCTGTTGCTGCAAAGTAAAACTCAGGTGAGAATATGATAAATTTATACGAAATTAAGAAACTGGTATTTCTATTCCTTCTATTTTTACTAACTGCAACATTACAAGCCCAAACTGGTAAAGTAGCCGGATTAGTAAGAGATTCGGAAACAAACGAGCCGCTGCCGTTCATAAATATTATCATTATAAACCTTAATCTTGGTGCTGCCACCGATATTGAAGGGCACTATCAAATATTAAATGTTCCTCCCGGCACTTATGAAATTAAAGCCTCTTCGGTAGGTTATAGTAGCCAGACATTCAAAGATGTAAAAATATCTATCAACTTAACCACAAACATTGATTTTGAATTGACTCCGTCAAGTTATGAATTCGGCGAAGAGATAATTGTTGTTGCCGAAAGACCAATTGTAACCAAAGATTTAACGGCTTCAACAGCAATTATTGACAATAAAGAAATCGCAAGTCTGCCGCTCACTGAAATTTCTGAAGTGCTGCAATTACAAGCAGGCATAATAGAAGAAAGCGTTCGCGGGGGACGAGGCGGTGAAGTATTATATATGGTTGACGGTGTGCCGGTAACCGATTTTTATGACGGCTCTAATGTTGTTGAAGTAAATGCAAACGCTGTTCAAGAGATGCAGTTTATAAGCGGCGCTTTTAATGCCGAATACGGTAACGCACTTTCAGGTGTTGTAAACATTGCTACTAAAGAAGGTAATAACGAGGTACGGGGTTTTGTATCATCTTTCATTGGTGATCATGTAAGCAATGCAACAAACATTTTTAGAGGAATAGATAAAATTGATCCGCTTTCCATTTATAATTTTGAAGGAAGTTCAAGTTTCCCGGTAATTAAAAATAATCTGTTTGTTTATCTTAACGGGAGATACAATAATGACGACGGTTATTATTACGGCAAGTATGTTTACAATCCTTGGGATATTACAACTATTGTTAATCCGGATTCAGTTGGTTCATCAAAATATGATATTCAACAAACAGGTAGCGGTGAACTTGTCCCGATGAATTCGAGTAAGAAGTTTTATGGAATTGGTCGGGTAACATTAACTGCAATTCCCAATTTTAAATTGAACTATAGTTTAACGTATAATACAAAGGAGTATAAACTTTATAATCATGAGTTTGCGTACAATCCATACGGAGATCTAAATCGATTCGAAAATTCATTTACGAATATTTTTAGCGTTACACATACTTTAAGTTCATCTACATTTTACAAAGTTGATCTATCGTATTTTAAGAAAGAATATAAACATTATGTTTATGAAGATGTTCACGACCTCCGCTACACCCATTCAAGTTTACTTTCTCAAGAGCCGCAAGAATCCCCTAGCTTTAATACCGGGGGAACAAACGCTCAACATTCTTACAGGGACGTATCAAGTTACAGCGCTAAATTTGATTTCACTTCACAAATTCACAAAAATCACATGATAAAATTTGGCGTGTCATTCAGCCAGAATAATTTATCTGTAAATGAATTTGAGTTGCTGGAATGGATTGATAAAAACGGGAACGGTGTATATAATTCCGGTGAAGAAGGAGTTGAAGAGCCCGATGTAAGCGGCAATCCGTATGTTTTAACTAAAGTGCCGGATGCACAAGACCCGGATGAAAATCTTTCCATAACTCTATCTGAGCACAATCCTTTTGAGTTTTCATTTTACATTCAAGATAAAATTGAATTGATGAATCTTATAATTAATCTTGGTGTAAGATTCGATTACTTTGAACCGGCTGGGAAGATACTAGCTGATCCAACGGACCCTGATATTTATCGTCCGCGTAGACCGGAAAACACAGAAAAGACAATTGAAGAAAGACGTACTTATTGGTACAAAGATGCTTCAGCAAAATCTCAACTTAGCCCGCGAATAGGTTTTTCCTTCCCGATTACAGATCGGGGAGTATTCCACTTTTCATATGGGCACTTTTTTCAAACGCCAAAATATTCTCTTCTCTATTATAATCCCGAGTATAAATTTACATCTGGTACAGGCAACTTGGGAATTGCTGGAAATCCTGATCTTAAGCCAGAGCAAACAATTAGCGGTGAGGTAGGTTTGCAACAGGCATTAACCGATGATGTAGTTATTGATGTAACCGCTTACTTTCGGGATATTAGAAATCTTACCGGTACGCGAGCAGACGAAATTTATCTTTATGGTGGTGCTGGTAAATATAGTCAATATGTAAATAGTGATTTCGGGTTTGTTAAAGGCGTTGTTTTTACATTAAATAAAAGATATAGTAATAATTGGTCTGCTAAAATTGACTACACACTTCAATCGGCAAAGGGAAATGCTTCCGATCCTGATGCAACAAGAAATCAATTAGCTTCGGGTGAACAGCCGGAAGTTCAACTTGTCCCGCTTGATTGGGACCAGGGGCATACATTAAATGTTTCCGTTAATTATTCTTCTGATAATCATTGGGGTGGCAGTGTTTTATTTAGATACGGAAGCGGCCTGCCTTACACACCAAGCCAATCAATGACAATATCTAAGTTGCTTAACAACAGTCAACTTAAGCCTTATACACTGAACGTGGACCTTAAATTTTACTACGATTTCTTTTTCAAAGAAAGTACGCGTTTAACCTTATTCACAAGAATATACAACTTATTCGATATACAAAATGAATTACAAGTTTATTCAGATAGTGGTACGGCTGATTTTACATTAGAAGAATATAATAGAAGAAATGACGGATCGCCGAGTATTGTAAACTCACTTGACGAATACTATAGAAATCCGAGTTATTATTCAGCTCCACGGCTTATTGAAATAGGAGCCTCATTTTATTTTTAATGTATAGGTATGTTTATGCACGCTCGTTTAATAATATTTTTAACGGTAATTCTGTTTTCAATAACTCTCCATGCACAAACAATTGGTAGAGGAGATCCAACGGCAGTAAAAGTTGGCATTCATAACGGTAACAGAGTTCGTACGATTTTTAATAATTATGGTGTCATTGCGCAACCGGGAAGTTCTGGCCCCGCATTAGCCTGGAGATACGATGCAAATCAATATGTGGGAGATGTATCCCTCTTGGTAGGTCTTCGGCTACCATATCGGGATTATGATGATGACGGAATAGTTGACACCATTTTTTCGGTAGTAACTACCGATGTTGACGGGCATGGTGATGTGGACTATTCACCCGGAGGAGGCAGCCCAAGAACCTTTATGCCTATACCGGGATTTGCTAGTGATCTTTCCGATGGAACGGACGAAGTAAAGGGTGTCGCTATGAGTCATCAATCCGATACATGGCCCTCTTTTTGGCCTGATCATCCAGATTGGGTAGATGAAGATAATAACGTTGAATGGAATGGATATTTCGGTAGAGGACAGCTTAATGCCGATCAAGAAAGTTATTATATGATGGATGATAATGAAGATGACGAGATGTTTCTTACTTATGGTTTTTTGCCTGATAGTACAGACGCAACAAGAAAAGGGCATGCATTAAGAACTTCTGTACGCGGTTTACAGTGGTCCGATTTTTTGGCGCAAGACGTAATTTTTTGGCTGTATGAAATATCAAATATAGGTACAACAAACTATGATCAAGTTGTATTCGGTACTTTAATCGGAACCTATATAGGGTTGGGCGGTGATGAGTGGAGCGACGATGCTTCCTTTTTTGATATAAAAGACAACATTACTTATTCATGGGATTTTGACAATTATATTAGTCCGGCCGCTAACCCAGACTGGAAACCAACGCCTTATGATGTGGGTTATGTAGCTTATTCTTTTTTGGAATCACCGGGTAACCAATATGACGGAATTGATAATGATGGTGATGATACAGATTTTGCCGGAGAACTTTTTACGGAAAACGATTTTGAGTCGCAAGTTCTGAGCGCCGGACAAAAACTAATTCTGATTGAAGAAGATACTTTTGAAAGAACCGAATTTATAATGCCGAATGAAGCCACAGTTGTTACATCGCTAGGTAAAGAAACGAGACTTGTCCCGGATAGTACTATACTTGTTGAAGGAGAAATTGACAGCCAAGGAAACTTAAATTCAAATGCATATGATGGTTACGATAATGACTTTGACGGAGTGATAGATGAAAACTATCAGTTACACTACAAACAATTCAAAAAAAGTTCTGTCAATAATCAAGTGTTGGTAGATACATTAAACCCCGTTACATATCGCAATTATTTTTCAGCAATAATTAAAAATGGAATGGTTGATGAATCCAGAGATGATGGGGTAGATAATGATAATGATTGGAGTAAAGATAGCAAAACAAACCAGTATTCCTTTGATGAAAACGGCAATTACATCGATGATGTCGGCGCAGACGGTAAAGCGAATACAAACGATGCTGGTGAATATGATGGAGTTCCTACAGACGGAGAACCGAACTTTGATGACACAGATGTTGATGAATCAGATCAAATAGGTCTTACCAGTTTTGATTACTTTGTTCCTTCCAGCGCAATTGATTTGAGTGATGAGAACGACATGTGGTTGAGAATGCAACCCGGTGATTTTGTCGTTCCTACAAGTATTCAAAACAACGTAGCCGTATTAGGAGAGGATGGCGATTTTATTTATAGCTCTGGGTATTTTCCTTTACTTGCCGGAAAAACGGAAAGATTTTCTGTCGCTATAAGTTTTGGCGATGATTTTGAAGGTGTGGTAAAAAGTAAACGTATTGCACAAGAGATTTATGATGCAAATTACAACTTCCCTAAACCTCCTGAAATGCCGACTGTTAGTGCTGTTGCCGGTGATGGATATGTCAAATTATATTGGGATAAAGTTGCTGAAAATTCACTAGACCCGGTTAGCAGAGAAAAAGATTTTGAAGGGTACTTCGTTTATAAAGCAACCGACCCTGATTTCTCGGATGCGATGACAATTACAGATAAAGACGGCACAGCGCAACGTTTGGAGCCGATTGCACAGTTTGATTTAGATAATGATATAGCAGGGCTTTTTATGCCTAGTGCTACATTATACGAATTGAGAAATGGGGTCTCTTTTTACTTAGGGGATAACACCGGGATACAAAATGAATACACTGATTATGATGTAAAAAACGGAGTTACTTATTTTTATGCGGTATGCGCATATGATCACGGAGATGCCTCTAATGATATATATCCGGCTGAGAATTCACATTACATATCAACAGATATTTACGGCAATATAACTACTGATCAAAATTGTGCGGTAGTAGTTCCTAATGCACCGGTTGCAGGGTATGTCCCCCCCACACCTGGAACAGTTTTGGAAAGAATTGAAGGTAGTTCAACTGCAATTCCGACCTTCGAAATAGTTGATCCCGACATAATTCAAAACACAACATATGAAGTAAGCTTTATAGATTCTCTAGCAAACGACATTCCGATTGCCTATGCATATAAAGTTGAAAATACTACCGATGATATTGTGGTTTTTGGAAAAAACACTCACATGAAATCAAAAAATAATGATGTATTCGATGGAGTTATGCTATACTTTGATACCCGTTACCAAAGCCCTGATAGTATTGGGCTAGATGTTAATTCCAGCGGTTGGAATAATGAAAATCCAGATTACTTAGATTATGCGGTGCAACCGTTTGATTTCCCTAATTATCCTACCGGAATTAAAGAGACTGAGGATTATGCTATTGTTTTTGAGAATGAATACAATATGAAATCAACTCCGAACCTGCCGGGGATGACTTTATCTGCAAAGGATATCAATTTTAAGATTGTTAACATTTCTGATCCGCAATCCACCTATCTTGTTCCGTTTGGTTTTGTCTCTTTAGACGATACTTTATCAAAAGGTGATCGTGTTATTCTTGCAAACAAAGACACAACACATTTTACATGGGTTATAGAGTTTGTGGGAGACAATAAAGTTGTCCCTGTAAAAGGAGACACATTATTTATAAGCATATTAAAACCACTAAACAGCGAAGATAAGTTTATCTTTACAACAACACCTGCGACGGTTGATAATGAAAAAGCAAAAGATGAAATTAATGATGTAAAGGTAGTTCCCAACCCGTATGTAGTTTCAAATATTTTCGAGCATCCGCTATCGACACAGATAAGCGGCAGGGGAGATAGAATAATTAAGTTTATTCATTTACCTGCTGGTAGTAAAATTTCAATCTATACCGTGAGAGGAAATTTAGTACGAACGTTAAGACATGAAAGTAGCATTTCCGATGGAACTGTTAGTTGGAATTTGAGAAATGAAGAAGGGCTTGATGTATCGTATGGTATATACTTCTATGTTGTTGAGGCTCCTGAAATCGGAGCAAAGAAATTTGGAAAAATTGCTCTTATAAAGTAAAGAAGATTTGGAGTTCGTTAGATGAAAAAATTATTGTTTCTAGTTTTACTTTTGAACGGTACAGTGTTGTTTGCACAAAATAAAGTCGGTACAACTGCTGCCGAGTTTTTATGTATTCCAGTTGGAGCCAAAGCAGTTGGAATGGGTGGTGCATTTGTTGCAGTTGCCGATGATATTACTGCCGCTTATTGGAATCCAGGTGGACTTTCGAGACTTACTAAAAATGAGTTTAATGCAAATTATGCTGAATGGTTTATAGATACAAAACTTAGCTGGTCCGGACTTGGTGTTAGGGTAACGCCTGATGATTATGTCGCTGTTTCAATAACAATCCTGGATTACGGAGAAGAGCCAATAACAACAATTGAATTACCGGAAGGTACTGGAGAGACCTGGAATGCCATGGACCTTGCAATATATCTTTCCTATTCGCGTAACCTTACCGATAGATTTTCAATAGGTGGTACAGCTAAATATATACAACAGCGAATTTGGAATGAAAGCGCACATGGATTTGCCTTTGATGTTGGATTGCTCTTTAAAACTCAATTAGAAGGTCTCAATATTGGGATGGCAATTTCAAACTTTGGTCAGAGTATGCAATTAGATGGACAAGATTTGTTGCAGCCAATAGATATTGATGAATCATACGATTATAACAACTCAACAATAACCAGTAAACTTTATACTGATCAATGGGAACTGCCGCTAATTTTTACTGTGGGCACGGCATGGGAATTTCCTCTTTCTAAAGATTTGAGGCTTACAGTTGCTGCTGATGCTAAAATTCCAAGTAATCAATCAACATATGCAAATCTTGGTAGTCAAGTACAATTAGGCAAGTACTTTTATGCTCGCGCAGGTTATAACTCGTTATTCAAACCGGATGCTGAAGAAGGGTTGACCCTTGGTGGCGGAATAAATTATACATTAGCCGGATTATTACTAAAGATAGAATATGCTTATCTGGATTTTGGAGTACTGGGAGATATATCACGCTATTCGATTTCAATAAATTTTTAAAATAAAATCAACATTAAAAGGAGGTTGGAATGAAAAATAAGCTTAACCTATTTCTTATTACTTTATTTCTTAGTTCAGTTTTAACTGCACAAGTAACAAATACAGTTACTTTTCAAGTTGATATGTCGGGGATGCTGGAAGACGGTTTTAATCCCGCAACGGATTCGATTATGGTTGAAGGGCTGGTTTGGGATGATGGTGGAGTAACCGTAACGGGCGATAGAACCTTATTACCAAGCACTGGCGAGGAAACTCTTTATGTAACAACTTTGGTAATTAACTCAGGTTCAAACATGACCGTTGGTGATTCGCTAAGATGGAAATTCTATACATGGCCTTCAGATATGATTGTTAACGGCGGATGGGAAGGCGGCTTTGGTGATTACGACGGAAGACCTTATTACATTCAAGAAGATGGAAGTGAAGTTACATTAGACCCTGTAGTTCCTAATTATGAATATATAGTTACCGGCTTGGGACCTCAGAACACATTACATATTATGGCGGATGTAACTGATTTGGTAGGAACCGGTGAAGGATTCTTTGACCCTTCAATTGATTACCTGACGATTGAAGGTTTCAACTGGGAAGGGAACGGATTTTTAGTTAGTGGTGACAGAAGGATGACACAAAATCCTTTGTTGCCGGGTGTGATACTCGAAACAACTGTCGTTGTTGAATTAGATACTTCAACTGTTTTGGGTGATTCACTTCGTTGGAAATTTAGAGCTCAGCCAGGTGAAAGATGGGCAAACAGCGGCTATGAAGTTGTTGAAGGTACGGGAGGGGACGGTCACTTTACGGTTATTTCCGAAGACGGTGCTACGATAGAGATTGGACCTCTAGTCCCAGGTGTTTCTCCTGTTATAGAAAGTCTAGATCAAGATGTAACAGTTTTATTCCAGGTTGATCTAAACCAAGGTGCAACTAATAGATTTGATTCATCTGCAATTCCTTTAGACTTGGTTGAGTTAATCACCGTACGTGGCAGCCATCCTGTGTTAGGAAACTGGAGCGGTAATTGGACTCCTGAGGATACAACAGCGCCTGGGGTTCCTTATTTGAATGATGAGGGAATAAATGGAGACGAAGTAGCAGACGACAATATTTGGTCAGGTAATGTAATTTTCCCGCAAGGAGAACCAGGCGGAGGATTTAGTTATAAGTATGGTTGCTACTATCCCGGATGTGAAGAATTAAGTTTGGCGGGTTACTCTACAATTTCATATTACATGGATGCTTGGGGCGGAACTGGCTCAGATCTTTTAGGCTTTGTTCCCGAAACAGAACAAGTAGTTGAAATATGCGATGTATGGCCTAGCCATAACAGTGTTACATCTGTAAAGAAAATTGATGAAATGCCGGAAGAATTCCAATTGAGCCAGAACTATCCGAATCCATTTAACCCAGTGACAGTAATTAGATATTCGGTTCCGCAACTCTCGAAAGTTAAACTGGATGTATATAACATTCTTGGCGAGAAGGTGAGTAATCTTGTAAACCAAGAGCAAACAGCCGGAAATTATGAGGTGAGATTTGATGCTTCAAAATTATCGAGCGGTGTTTATTTCTATACGCTTTCAAACAGTAATACATTGTTGACTAAAAAGATGGTACTATTGAAATAATAACTCTAGTGATTAAATCTCCCGTTAGTGGAGTGATAGATGTGGGGTACTTTAAACAACAATTAAATTAAGAGTGGTACCCCATCTTTTTCCGAATACAAATTATAAGATAAATAAGTGTTTGAAATGAAAAAAAGTCAGATTCTATTAACAGTGTTATTTTGTCTTGTTCTCTTTATGGGCCTGACTGAGATAGATAATCTTATTTCATATCATGTTCAAAAAAATAAGGTAGAACAAAAACCATATTTTGCAGTTGCATTATCGCCTTCCAAAATAAAATCAAATTATAAAGGTGGTTTTATTTCTAAGACAAGTGCAATTGTTGAATTTAAATTCAGTATTAACGGGTTTGATAATGAAAGAAAGCCTGATGATGAAAATCACTATATTCATATTCAACCTGAAAACAATGAATATGTAACACCGGTATATGTTTTTGGGAAAGCATTGAACGATGAAAAGAGTTTACAGAGTTATTCTGAAGAATTTCTTCCCATTAATTCTAGTATAACAGTAAAGTTTAGAATTGATTTTAATAATGTGTTGAAATCGTTTAGCGAAAAAGGATTTTATATAACTCCTACGGGTGATAAAATTTTTGAAAACGAATTCGAAGGACTTTTCATAGCCGGAAATACTGAACCTTTATCATGGAATTTTGGTGAAATTCAAAAAAATGAAAAATACCAATTAACAGACCCCGACAATGACGGGATTTATGAATGCGATATTGTTTTTAAAACCAATGATTATAGGTCTATTGATAAAGAAGGTTTTGCAGTATGGAATTTGAAGAAAGATATTTCAAAATATCCTAAATATTCAGCGGTTAGTTTTCTTCAAGAATCAATTTATAATATGTCTTTGGAAGAACTCTTGTACGATATAAGAGAAGATTCGACTTTTATGGCTGGTGCAAAGTGGCATGGTGTATGGACGCGAGACATCAGTTACAGTATTTATCTTTCACTCGCATTAATTGAACCGGAGATAGCCAAAAAAAGTTTATTGGTAAAAGTAGACCGGGATAGAATTATTCAGGATACCGGTACAGGCGGTTCTTGGCCTATTTCGACTGACAGGGTAGTTTGGGCTGCTGCAGCTTGGGAAGTTTATCTTGCAACAGGCGATAAGGACTGGTTAAAGAGAATTTATACAATCTTAAAAAACACTATTGATGCTGACTATATAAATGCGTTTGATACAGAAACCGGCTTGATATATGGCGAATCATCATTCCTCGATTGGAGAGAACAATCTTATCCTAAATGGATGGACCCCAAGGATATTTACGTATCCAAGTGTTTGGGTACAAATGCGTTGCACTATAGGGCACTTGTAATCATGTCGGAAATTTGCAGTGAACTAGGATTGGATACTTCGGAATACTCAACTAGAGCTGAAGCATTAAAGAATGCAATAAACAATTATTTGTGGAATGAAGAGACCTGTTATTACGGACAATATTTATACGGCAGATTATTCGATGTGTTGTCACCCAAGTCTGAAACTCTAGGCGAATCTCTTTCAATTATTTTTGAAATTGCAGATAAGAACAAATCAGAAAGTATAATCAAAAATATGCCGGTAGTTGAGTATGGTCCAACATGCTTCTTCCCGCAAATACCGGGCGTACCTTCGTATCATAATAACGCGATATGGCCTTTTGTATCAAGCTACTATACATGGGCGGCTGCTAAAACCGGCAACTCTAAAGCTGTTGATTTTGGTGTTAACTCAATTATAAGAGCTGCATCGCTGTTTTTGACCAATAAAGAAAATATGGTTGCTACGACCGGACACTTTGATGGTACGGAAATTAATTCCAACAGAATGCTTTGGAGTATTGCGGGAAATTTAGCAATAACTTATCGAGTTTTTTTTGGCATCAACTTAACGGCAGAAGGAATAATTTTTACTCCGACTATTCCAGTCAAACACAGTGGCAAACATACGCTGGATAATTTCAAGTATCACGATGCAAATATTAAAGTTATTGTTAACGGCTCAGGTAATAAAATAACTAAAGCATTAATTAACGGTGAAGAAGTTGATGAAGTTTTTATAAAGACAGATGCTATGGGTGATTATCTGGTAGAAATTTATCTTGAAGATGAAGGCTCAAGCAGCGAAATTAATTTAGTTGAAAATAAATTTTCGCCCGAAACACCTAATATTGTGATGGAAGAAGATGTCTTGACTTGGGAAGAAATACCGAGTGTAAAAGAATACAAAATAATTGTAAACGGTAAAAATTACTCTACACAAACAACTAACCGATTTAAGATTGGTGATAACAAAAAAATTGCGGAAGTATCTGTTGTTGCTGTTGATTCTTCCGGTTACGAATCCTTTATGTCCAAACCCATTGTTATCAGTGATGATTTACAAAATCTAATCAAGCCTGATAATGGAAATACATTAACTGAAATAAAAGGATATATAGGCAGCGGGTATATACAGACCACACAATTAGCTAATAACAATATTACTTTTGATATTGAAGTAGCAGATAACGGTATTTATGCAGTTGATTTTAGATATGCAAACGGCAACGGACCGATTAATACAGATAATGCATGCGCAATTCGTACTTTGTATTTAGATGATAAATTCACTGCCCCGGTAGTGTTACCGCAAAGAGGCGATAAAGTATGGGATGATTGGGGATATTCCAATTCCGTCTTAATAAAGATTGATAAAGGTAATCACAAACTTAGTTTGAGATATGATCCTATTAATATGAATATGAATGTAACTAAAAACGAAGCATTGATAGATGCGATGAGAATTATACAGTTGAAATAGGTTTGTGCTTGAGCAAGTATGTAATAAGAATATTATTAAACTAAAAAGGAACAGTTATAAGATGATTAATTTTAAATCCACACTTCCGAACATATTAAGGGAAATTGCCTTATTACTTATAATGCTTTCACCTGTATTTGCTCAGTCTGGTATTTATCATACGCCATATGGATACGAAACTATGTATGCTGAACGAGAGATTGAAATTGAAGGGTTTCCTTGTGAACGGATTCCCAGAGATCCTGTTGAAGGTGATAATGTTTTAATAAAATTCAGAACAAATAAAGATTCAGACAGTAATTATTTTGTTGAATATACTGTTGATGGGATGAAAAGAGAACCTTCCAAAGCTGAATTCGATTATGAAGATTCCGAAGGATTTTATTGGACTGCTGAAATTAACGGATTTAACAAAGGAGAAATCGTTGATTATAAAATAGTGTCGTATAACCAAAATTCCTTAATAGAGCAGTCGCAGACTTTTAATTTCACTTGTCTCGGCTGGGATTATATACAAGATGTTACTCAAATAACATATTCCGAAAACACAATTTATTTCAAATGTAATTCTACAAGTCAGGATGTAATTCCTATCGTTTCTTTTACTTTTGAATCTGATAAAAAAATAAAGATGCAGCTCAGTTTCAACACTATTATGGGCGCAGGCACTAAACCGCCAAAAAATTGTAATGTTAATATCAATGAGAATAGTATTGAAGTAAATTGTAATGATCTTACAAAGATAGAAGCAACTAAAAAACCGTTCTCTTTTTCAGTACTCAACACCGAAAATGATAAACCAATTTTGACTGAATATGATGTGCCGGAACATAGTTCTATCGGTTTTTTGCATGACGGAAACAGCAAGATATTTAAAGTAGCAGCAGCTTTTTACTCTGAGGATACCGAAAAATTTTACGGTTTCGGCGAAAGATATAATGCGTTTAACCAGCGGGGAAACGTACTTGATAATTATGTAGTTAACATTTGGAAGGATCAGGGAACGAAATCTTATATCCCGGTACCGTTTTATTTTACGAATAACAATTATGGCCTATTCATAAACTCATACAACTACACTCAATTTGACTTGGATAATAAGAATGAGAACAAATGTATAGTTACAACCAACTTCAACCGAAGTAATTCAGGTACAATTGAATATTACATTTTACTTGGTGATAATTCTAAAGAAATAATTGAGTCTTACGTATCAATAACGGGTAAGCCTGAACCGATACCTGTTTGGACTCTCGGCCCTTGGATTTCGGCAAATGAGTGGGACAAACAATCGGAGATTGAAGCCCAGTTAGATTCTCTCAAAAAATACAATATCCCCAATACTGTTGTTGTTATTGAAGCTTGGAGTGACGAGGAAACATTTTACATATTTAATGACGCACAATATGAATTAAAAGACGGTTCGGACAGTTTTGAATTAAGCGATTTTACTTTTACAGGAAGATGGCCTTCACCGGTTGAAATGATTGAGGACTTACACAAAGATAATATGAAGCTTATTCTTTGGAATATTCCAGTGCTTAAATACAACTCAGTCGAAAACCGGCAAAGAGATAATGATGAAAAATATGCTATTGAAAGTGATTTTGTTGTTAAAAATCCTGATGGTTCCCCGTTCAGAATGCCGCCGTCTTGGTTTGGCAATAGTTTGAATCTGGATTTCACAAATAAATTTGCTGCTGCGTGGTGGATGAACAAAAGAAGATATTTAATTGATGAAATGAAAATAGACGGATTTAAAACTGACGGCGGTGAATTTATTTGGGGCAGAGAACTTGTCTTTTCCGACGGATCAAGAGGATATGAAACGAGAAATAAGTATCCCGAATTATATGTTCAATCATATTATGATTTTATAAAATCAAGAAACGAGGATGCAATTGTTTTCCACAGAGCCGGCACATTCGGGGCCCAAAATCATCCGCTTGCTTGGAATGGTGACCAAAATTCATCCTTTCCGGCATTCAAAGAAGCTATACGTTCATGTATTAATATGTCAATTTCGGGAATTCCTTTTGTTGCTTATGATATTGCAGGCTACCACGATGAAACAGGACTAACATCAGAATTATATAAAAGGAGCTTGGCACAGGCAGCTTTTTCGCCTATAATGCAACTACATTCTGCATATGGTGGTGATCCGGAGCCTTCAATGGAAAGAACTCCATGGAACATTGCTAAATTATTGAATGATAAATCTTGCATTGACGTTTACAAAAAGTTTGCGAATGTAAGATATAACATAATTCCTTACTTGTATTCCGAAATGAAGAAAAGTTCTGAAAGCGGGTTGCCTTTAATGAGTCCGTTATTTATTGAATATCCCGGGATAGAATTTCCGAAAGAAAATGAATTTAATTATTTATTGGGAAATTCTTTATTGGTTTGTCCGGTTACCGAACCCAATGTAAAAAGTTTAGATATTATGTTACCTCCGGGGACGTGGTTTGATCTTTGGACAGGCAAAGAGTATGAAGGTAATATTAGTATAAAAACCCCTGATGATTTCCTGCCGGTCTTTGCTAAAGAAGGAAGCATTGTTCCTTTTAATCTTAATCTCGATTATACATTAGGCGGAGATATCTCAAACGATTTAACAAAGTTTTCTAATCTTACTTTTTATATCTATCCTTCTGAAGATATACAATGCCATTTTTATGATTATACGACATCGGAAGAAAAACTATTGAGAGTTACAAGCAATGATAAAAATCTTGTGCTTGAAGTCCCGGAATTTGCTTCCACCGTAAATTTTGTGGTAACAAACAATTTTGACAATAAAGAAATACAAATAGAAGATATTGCGAGAGTAAAAGACAAAGAAGAGTTTATCAACTCTGAAGAGTCGTATTTCTTCAATGATGAAAATAACAGCTACTACATAAAACTTAAAGCTGATGACACCGGTAGAAAATTGGTTTTACATAAATAGATGATTTACGCAAACAATAAACTGTATACTTTTTCAATCTTCTTTTTACTCCTTATAGGAACTAATTTATTAGTTGCAGAAGTAACTGATAATTCTCCTTTAATTGCAAGGGTAGGGGAGGACAGCATAACCGTTGAACAGTTTGTAGGATTGTTTGAACTAAATCCTCGAATAAATAGTTCAAACTCTTCAGGGCTGATCGCAGCAAAAATTGATTTCTTACATACTCTCATCGGTAATAAAATATGGTATCAATACAGGAAGAATAGAGGAGTTGATACAACGCTTGCCGAAAGAACGGCGGGGAATGAATTACGAATGATGTTCACATTGGATTATTTGTACAGAAAGAAAATATTGGAGAAAACGGAACCAACTGAAGAAGAATTGAAATCAGCCTTTCGGCAAGCATCTAAAACACTTTCGGTTAATTATTTATTCACTGAATCTGAGGACGAGATTAATAATCTCTATGATTTATTGAAACAAGGATTTGAATTCGAAGAAATACTTGCCGCAAGAAATGAAAGAGAAAAACAGCGTGAAAGTATAAAAATCAACTTTGGGGATTATGAAAAACATGCAGAAGATGAACTATATAGTCTGGATGCTAAAAATTATTCCAATCCGATTCATTTGGAAGACGGCTATTATATTTTTTATTTAGCGAATATTTTTACCAAACATTTTTTAGATGATGAAAGCTATCAGGAAGAAAACGAAAGAATTAAAGATATTTTAAGAAAAAGAAATGAAAATAAAATTTATAATGATTTTATGAAGTCAGTTTTATCGGGAAAAGAGGTAGCTGTAAATAAAAGTTTGAAAGAAGATTTAATAAAGCAGTTTGATAAAAGAAAACAAAACAATTTGTTTGAAGAAATTATTGGTGATAGTATCTACATTTTATCTTCAAAAAATGTTTTAGAAATTGAGAGCGATTTAGGCAAACCTGTGCTGAATGATGTTCTCCTCAAAATAGATTCGATGGAAATTACCTTTCGGAAATTTATAAGGGCATTGGTTCTTACTCATTCCAAAATTATTTTTAATCAAAATTCATCTCGAAAGTTTGTAGAAACAAAGCTTTCCGATTACATACAAAAATTGATTCTTTATGAAGAAGCAAAAAAAATGGGGTTTAACACTGCCGGAGAAGTACAAAGTAATCTCAAACTTTGGACTGAATATTTTTCTTTTGAATCGGTGCGCTCATCTATAGCCGATACAATTAATATCACCGATGAAATGATTATTAAAGCCGGACGAAAAATATTTCAAAATTCTTCAGACTCAACCTTCATCAAAGATAAAAGCCAAATGGAGTTGATAAGAAATCAACTCGTTGATAAAGGAGTAAGCCGGATATTGAAATATGAAACTGCCGAGCTCGCGAAAAATGTAATGATAGAAATAAATTACGGGCTACTACAGGGTTTGGAAACTTCACGAATCATTTCGTTTGCAATTAGAAGATTGGGATTCGGTGGGTCTTTACCTGCCGTTCCTAATTATTTTCCTAATTCCGGATGGGTAAATCCGGATAACTATAAGCAATATATTTTGCCTTAATAATAAGTTCAATCATCACCACTTTTTTGTTACGGGAAAATTGTTTCCCCGTAAATAGGAAAACTGAATTTAAAACAGAGTTCAATTAAAATAATAGGGTAAAAAATGGAATTAGAATTTTGGGATATACTGATTTTTTTAAGTTTTATTTTAGTTGTTGTATTGACAAGTATGTACAAAAGCCGCAAAGAAGAAACAGGTGAAGATTTCTTTTTAGCAAGCCGTGGATTGGTTTGGCCTTTGATTGGTATTTCATTAATAGCAGCAAACATTTCAACAGAACAGTTTGTCGGCATGTCGGGCCAGAGTGCAAGTTCAGTAGGGATCGCTATTGCCAGTTATGAATGGATCGCTGCAATAACATTAATTTTTGTTGCATTCTTCTTTCTGCCAAAATTTCTATCAAGTGGTATTTATACTATTCCCGAGTTTTTAGAATATCGCTATAATTCTACAGCCCGAACAATTATGGCAATCTACACTATGATAATTTATGTGGGTGTTACAATTTCAGCGGTACTTTATTCAGGTGGTATTACAATTTATACTATCTTCGGTATTGATCTAACTTCTTCAATCTGGATTGTAGGGGCCATTGCCGCACTGTATGCTACATGGGGAGGATTAAAAGCGGTTGCCTGGGCAGACCTCTTTCAAGGTTCGGCATTAATAATTGGCGGAGCAGTAGTACTATATTTCGGCTTTGAAGCCATCGGAGGAGTTGATAACTTTTTTACATATAATGAAGATAAACTTCATATGGTATTGCCTGCTGATAATGAAGTCTTGCCTTGGACCGCATTGGTGATTGGTTTATGGATTCCAAACATTTATTACTGGGGATTAAATCAATATATTACCCAGAGAACACTTGCGGCAAAGTCACTTAAGGAAGGACAGTTGGGAATCATTTTTGCCGCCGGTTTAAAAATTCTAATTCCTTTTGTAATTGTTTTCCCGGGTATTATGGCTGCCCAGCTTTACGGTGATAGCATGAATAACACCGATGCGGCATATCCGTTGCTGATTAGAAATTTAATTCCTTTAGGATTGCGTGGTTTTATGCTTGCTGCTATAGCTGGTGCAGTAATGAGTTCTTTGGCTTCAATGTTAAATTCCGCCTCAACAATATTTACAATGGACCTTTACAAAAAATACTTATCCCAAAACCCGGCTCAACCAAAATTAATCTTAGTAGGAAGATTAACTACAATCCTTTTTGTAATAATTGGCTGTATAATTGCACCACAGCTCGGTCATCCTAAGTTGAAAGGAATATTTACATACATCCAGGAATTTCAAGGTTATATTTCTCCCGGTATACTGGCGGCGTTTGTATTTGGTTTTCTCGTTAAAAAAGCACCTCCAATTGCAGGTGTAGCCGCTTTGATTTTATGTCCTATTGTTTACGGGTTGTTACAACTTTTCTATGGTGAAATTGCATTCCTAAATCGAATGGCAATAACATTTGTTATAATACTTTTTACTATGTCGTTAATAACTATTTTCAAACCACTTAAAACACCTGTAGTATTACCCCAAAGAAAAGATTTTGATATGAAACCTACACCCAAAGTATTATGGTTAGGGATGATTATAATTATCATAACGGTTTTTCTCTATATAATTTTTTGGTGAAATTATGCATATGTAAATAGAGTTTGAATATAAATTCTATTTTATGATTTGAATGGATGTTTTATGAAAGAATTACAAAAAACCCGAAAACAGCTTAAAATAGCAGTTATCGGGTTTTCGAATTTTAGAGCGGAGAGGGCGGGATTCTCCCGAGAGATCATCTTGAAAAAGTTGGGGCTATTGCTAATATCTCGTATTAAGTTGACGCTTATGAGATTTATCGGGATACGGGCAGGTCTTAAAAAGAGAGGTCTTTATGGCAAAATACCAAAACCAATTTGCAACAAGTATATGTTATTGGATTTTGTTTTGCTCTAATGCATAATTGGGGTTTATAAATAGGCATAAAAGAAACCCAACTTTTTTACTTGCTTTGCCCAAGCGATCGGCGGTGAAAAGTTGGGTTTCTTTTTCCTTCAAGAGTCCCGGGTTATTTTAACAATAAACTTTAGAGTGTGTGTGATAATTCGCTTTTCGTAAAAAAATGTTTTGATTTCATTAGAGTTTCTGCAAAATTAGATATCTAAACGTTTTGTCATTTCGAATCCCGGCGTAGTTTGTCGGGGTGAGAAATCTTATAAACACGCGTAAAAGAAAGATATCTCACCCCAAAAAACGGGGTTCGAGATGACAATTTTTTTATTTTTGCAGAAACTCTATTAAAAAAAACGAAACAAAATATTCTTGACATCCTATTTTCACACACCCTCTTTAGCTTTCTACAGTAGCATCAGACTGCGCTTTATGTCTTATTCCTCTATCGATAATATTTCTTGAATTATAATAACCGTCAAAAAAAGTAGCTTCACTATCTCTAAAAATATCAACAACTTTATCCAGTTCGTTTTCTAAAATCTCACGAGCTTCCCTGAATAATGTTTTTAACGACTTCGTTGCTGTTTTTCTTTCTGCTCTTTTTTTATCTGAAGTATTTACTACTTTATCAAAATCCTCACGTTCATTAATCAATGAGTCTAAAATCTCCTGCGTCATGCCGTAATCAGCCATATTATCCAATTCAGGTGAAACATCATTAATTAATGCCTGGCTTACCTGTAACAGTTGAATATCTCTAAAACTATAAATATCGTTACTGCTTAAATCATATGCTTCAACTAAGTTCTGTTTGTTATTCAGCCTGCCGTATAAGGAGGTAATAGAAGAAACTTTAAATAACATTTTTTCCAATTCATCTCTTTCCTTTTTCTTATCCGTTGCAATACCGCTTGTCATGTTTTCTCTTTCCGCATCCAGATCTTTAATCTCATTAATTTTACCGTCTAATTTTTGAATAATACTGTCAAATACCGGCATTGTTGAAGTAACATCGGAATTAGCTGCTAAAAAAGAAGAAACCGATTTTAACATTAAATAATAATTTTCTTGTGCGTTTGTCATAAAACCTCCTATTGTTATTGTTTATATTGAATAAATAATTATTGCGATATAATATAGTTTAAAAATCCAAAATAAAGAATAGTAAAAGCTGAGTAAGTCGTATTTTTTATATTGCTGTAAATAAAAGAGATGGACTTCTATTTTATATATAAGAAATAATAAAAAAGGAGAGAGCAGGGTTATCCTATCCAGCTAAAATTTGAAGCTTCCTAAAAAACGATTTAAATTATTGAATTAGGAAGCAAAATTTGGAAGTTCATGGATGGATAAGTATTTCTATTGTACTTTCAAAACAAAGGAAATATGAAGAGGCGGAAAAATCAATTTGTTCAGCTACTAAATTAGCAATGTCTATCGAAGATGAATATTATAGATTAAATTTAATAACTGTAATCTTGGAGGCACTTGCAAAGCAAGGACGGATTCATGATGCCGTAGAAATGGTTCAACAACTGAAACAGAACGGATAAATTCAATAAACAAAGTTATTGATATATACACAAGCCAAATTGGTTTTGGGATTTAGTTTTTATTTAGAACTCACCTAAATCCTCTCCGCCTCCCAAAGTCTCGTACGGCGGGCAGGTCTTAAAAAGAGAGGACTTTATGGCAAAATCCCAAAACCAATTTGCAACAAGTATATTATTGCCTAACGAAAAGTCAAAACGTTTAGATATCTAATTTTGCAGAAACTCTAATGTAGTCTCCGGCGTCCCGATGATTTAATTCTTTTTGTGGAGTTTTACGCTGTAGGGAATTTTCCCGGCATAATTAAACGGGTTTACGGTTGTCGAAATACCAGTAAGTGGTGGAAATATTATTTGAAGTCCGTTGGACTTCCATGATGGGTGTGCCGGGCATGTATTAAAACTAACGGGTGCGTGTTAAAAAAAAAAAGCACAAGTCTCGAGAGAGCCGAGATGACCGGAATCTCATAGCTAAGGCAAGGGTGTCCATCGTGAGATGGAATCCAAAGGAAGCCGTATGCAAAACTTTGTTATGACGAACAGGAA
>JASFMY010000084.1:0-29994 GCA_050117315.1 Ignavibacteria bacterium | reverse complement strand
CGCCTGTGCGCCTTTGGCGTATCTTTTTGGCGGGAAATCTTTCAATTAGAGGATGATTTCAAAGATTTCTCCCTCCGGTCGAAATGACAAAACGTTTAGATATCTAATTTTGCAGAAACTCTAATTAATTCACTCTTTTCCTATAGCTTCGCCACGTAAGTCACATATTTTGACTTCAAGCAGCGTCTGTAACATTACATGCCTGTTACATTATTACATATAAACGGAATCTTCGGAACTTCGGAAAACGGGTTGTATCTTTTTGCGGTTTGCTATGTTAAGAAATTGTTACGTTTTTTTTGATGTGACAATAAAGTTTCAAAAAAGCAATTATTTCCGACTACTGTATTGACAACAAACCCGGTTTCTTCAAGAAACCGGGTTTGTTAATTAAGGTTTCTGCAAAATTATACACAAGCCAAATTGGTTTTGGGATTTTGCCATAAAGTCCTCTCTTTTAAAGAGAGGATTTAGGTGAGTTCTAAATAAAAACTAAATCCCAAAACCAATTTGCAACAAGTATTGATATCTAAACATTTTAATGTTACGACACTAAGAAATCACTCTACGGCATTAGGGAATAATATTCCACGGTTGTAGTGAACCCCGCCTAAAAAAACGGCGGGCACCGTCTCAAATGCTATTATTTATCTATTGCAGCTATTGGTTATATGCCAGTAACGCAGATTGTTAACAATCTGCACTACAGGATAACACGAATATCCCATTGGCTCAAATTTATTCCATCCAATCACCCAATCATTCAATCCATTTTATCCCATCCGGCAACATAAGGTAGTGAAGTGTTACCTTACTGCCAACTCATAAAAAACGGGGGCACTAAAAAAATCATTGACAGCAGAATAAAAATCAAAAACAAAGGCAGTATCCATCTTGCCCATTTTTCCCAGGGCACTTCTGCCAAACTTAAAACGCCCATTGTAACTGCCGAGGTAGGGATAATCATATTGGAAAAGCCGTCACCAAATTGAAATGCCAGAACAACCGTCTGCCTTGAAATACCAATTAAGTCTCCGAGAGGAGCAAGTACGGGCATTGTTAATGCGGCTTGCCCGCTTCCGGAAGGAATAAAAAAATTTAGGAAGGATTGTATTGATTTTGCAACCGCATTTTTACAACCTTGAGTTTCAAAACTTTTCTTTATTTCGAACAACAGGTTAAAGTAATAATAAGTAAGAATTTTATATTCACTCAATCTTTTTATCCTTCCTAGTGAATCCGATCCTCTTTTCAATAAACATTATTAATTCTTTATCATAAGTTAATATTGAATGCTCTCCTTTCAAATCTTTATATTCTGGAAATGAAATAATTGCCTTATTGTTTACTATCCAACAAAAAAAAGGGAATTCTTTTTCAACTTCCTTAAAATGAAATTTGTGTGAAATATCTGATTCTTTGAGGATTTCATAATTATGGAAAATTAAACTATCCTCAATTATAAAGTAATTAATCAATCCCTCAAAGGAATTAATCCCCTCGAATTCATTGGATAACTCTGGGGATAATGATTCCAAATATTTCTCATACTTTGGCTTATTTCTCCAATTCTTAAAATCATCCTCTTCAAATTGCTCTTTTAATAATTTTCTTCGGGTACTTTCATTATAATACCAAAAATAAAAGGTAACGTCTCCATTTCTACTCCAATAAATCAGATCTTTTATTAGCTTATCCATTTCCTCAAAAAGCGATGGTGAAGAATAACTTCCATATCCAGGCATGTCTACACATATCCTAACTTCAATATATTTACCTTTTGCAGCTTCTTCTTTTGCTTCTTCTAATAATTCATTTATAAAACGAATATTTTTTGGAAAGCCATCTATCGAACGAGTTTGAACATTTAAGAGAACATTCTCAATTTCTTCACTTAGTTGAAATGTTGTAAACATCATTACTATTGCTATTATTAAGCTAATTAATGTTGCAATAGTGATGATCCTATCAACATTCTCCCGTTTAAGAATATTAAAAAAAGTATTCATTTTTTAATCCTAGTTTATTTTTTAATTATATTTTATTAATAAATTCGATAATGATTTTTGCTTTTTAAAAGTAATAAATCCTAATCAATTAAAAAACAAAAAATATTATTAAAATTAATTTATGAGTTTGATAATCAATAAATGAATGCTAATAGCATTTGACTCTTATTGTGGTGTAGAGATATAAGGGGTACTTCTAGTCGGCTGGATGTATGAAGGTTCACAGACAGAATAATCCGTTAAAAACTGCAACCAAAACTAAAATAGAAGAAATAATTATAAACGAATTTGGTACTTTGATTTTTTTTTTATTCATTTGGATACCCGATATGGCTAATAATTTTTTATAAAGCAAGATGTTATTTTTAGAAGAAAACTACAAATATATGTTTGCAGCTTTGCAGGAAGCAGAGCAAGCCTTGGAAAAGGAAGAAGTACCAATCGGAGCAATAGTAGTTTTTGAAAATAAAATTATCGGGCGCGGATTTAACCAGACTGAAACATTAAAAGACCCTACGGCACACGCGGAAATGATTGCAATTACTGCGGCTTCAAATTATCTTAAAACTAAATTTTTAGAAAATTGTGATCTTTACGTTACTGCAGAACCCTGCATAATGTGTGCAGGAGCAATACTCCTTTCAAGAATTAAAAATCTTTATTTTGGTGTTTTTGAGCCTAAATTTGGAGCATGCGGATCAATTTACAATTTGGTTGAAAATAATAAATACAACCACAAACCAAATGTATACTCCGGTATTTATTCCGCCGAAGCAGAAAACCTGTTAAGGTCCTATTTTAACTCAAAAAGAAAATAGATTTTTTTTGGATTTTTATATACATAATTTTATTTTCGTTCTAAAAATTTCTTAATATTACACTAAAAGATTCAGAGATACTTATATGCAAATTCTCATTTTTGGTCCTCCGGGAGTAGGTAAAGGAACACAAGCAAAAGTCATTTCTCAAAAGTACAATATTTCTCATATCTCAACGGGAGATATTTTAAGAAAGGCTGTACGTGAAGGAACTGAACTGGGCTTAAAAGCTAAAGAAATTATGGATCGCGGTGATTTGGTACCTGATGAAGTTATGGGCGGTCTCATTAAAGAAGTTCTAAAATCCGATGACTGCAATCACGGATTCATACTTGACGGTTTCCCGAGAACAGTTCATCAAGCGGAAGTTCTTTATGAAATCTTTAACGAACTGCATTTTGATGAACCGTGTTTAATCCAGCTTCTTATTGACGATAATACTATTATAAACAGATTATCCAATAGAAGAAACTGTTCCAATTGCCATAGTATTGTTAATCTTAATGATCTTCAAGATGACTCAACTTGCCCTGTTTGCGGCTCAAAAGACACGTTAGTCAAACGGGATGATGATGACGAAAAAGTAATTAAAAAGAGGCTTGACGTTTACAAAGCTCAAACGAGTCCCGTGATCAGTTTTTATAAGGACAAGTCAAAATTAGTTACCATTGAGGCGGATAAAAAAATAGAAGAAGTTACGGCTGAAATTTTCGAAGCTCTGAAAAAGTGTTAGCCGGTTTCTTTCTTTTTCTTTAACACAACTTTAAAGGCTTTGCCTTCTTGAAGTTTTACTATACGTGCATCTATTTTTTTTACTAGTTCGTAATTGTGCGTTGCAATAATTACCGAAGTTCCTCTGTTATTAATTTTTCTGAAAATTTCTAAGATTTCTTTGGAAGTTTCGGGATCTAAATTTCCGGTGGGTTCGTCCGCTATTATCAACATCGGGTCGTTTACTATTGCACGAGCAATAACAACTCTCTGTTTTTCTCCTCCCGAGAGTTGATCCGGCATATTCTTCTGTTTGTGTGCCAGCCCTACTTCAGATAAAGCATGATAGATTTTTCTTTTTATCATACTTTTAGGTGTACCGGTAATTTCAAGAACAAATGCCAGGTTGTCGTAAACATTTCTATCTTCCAACAGTTTGAAATCTTGAAAAACTACACCAATCTTTCTCCTCAGAAACGGAATATCTTTTTTGCTAATAGTATCCGATGAATAGTCTTCAACATCTACAACACCTGCCTGAGGCAATAATTCCATGTATATTAATTTAAGAAATGTAGATTTTCCTACCCCGCTTTTGCCGATTAAAAAAACAAACTCTCCCTCATTCATCTGAAAATTTAAGTTGTCAAAAACCGGCTGGTTTGGATAACTGAATTCAACGTCTTTGAATAATAACATTTTTATTCCTTATGCTGGACTTTTTTATTTATATACAAGCCAAATTGGTTTTGGGATTTTGCCATAAAATCCTCTCTTTTTAAGAGAGGATTTAGGTGAGTTCTAAATAAAAACTAAATCCCAAAACCAATTTGCAACAAGTATAACGCCATTGTAAAACAGATTGTTAACAATCTGTTCTACTTATGTTTGACAACAAATTGAACTCTTTCGCAACTACTTTTTGCATCGTTAAATGTAAAAGCATCAAAACAATCTTTAACCATTAAACCGCTATCGTAGATAACCTTAAAGTAGTCTTCAAAATCATAAATTCTTTGTTTATGAATTTCTTCTATTTTTTCACCGGACTCAAGTATTATTTCAAAAAAATTGTAATGGATTTTTTCGTCCTTGTTGTAATAACTTTTTTGAATATATTTAACGCCTTCGTACTTCCCTTTTCTATTCAGATGCTTTAAATTGTTTATACTGTTTACCTCAAGGCTTACGTCAAATGTAAAGATACCTTTTTTACTCAGAACATTTTTTATTTCGCTAAATAATTTTTTTAATAATTCTTCTTCTGTCAAATAGTTGATACTGTCAAATGTAGAGAATATAAAATCAAACTTTGTCTTAAACGGCAGCAAAGTCATATCGCAGCAAACTTTATCTAACTGTATCGAATTACTATTCAGCATAAAAAAGGAATTGTCGGATAAAAATATATTATCGAAATTTCCGGATATTCTTTCACTTAAAAGACAATTACCGGAACCTAACTCTAAAACATTTTTTGTTTCAATGCCGTAAGTTTTTGCAACGTCTATTATATACTCCGCCCAATTTTTATAGTCTATTGATTTCATTAAATGATTATAGATAAGATGCAAATACCGGTAAGAAGAATTATTCATCTATCGTGAACGGTTAGTTTGAATTTTTTCCGCGGTTTTAAACGCTTCTATCATACTTGAAGCATCCGCCGTGTTTTTGCCTGCAATATCAAATGCAGTCCCGTGATCCGGCGAAGTTCTTACGATCGGCAGACCGGCAGTAAAATTAACGCCTTTTTCAAAATTCATCATTTTAAAAGGAATTAATGCCTGATCGTGATACATAGCTATAAAACAGTCAAATTTTTTATAAAGCCGGTTTGCAAAAAAAGCATCAGGCACAAAAGGACCTTGTACGTTTTCATCATTAAAACTTTCTATTGCAGGAATTATTTTTGTTAGTTCTTCATCACCTATTCTCCCGTTTTCTCCGGCATGAGGATTAAACCCTAACACCGCAATTTTAGGATTATTGGTTTTAAAATCGTTTATCAAGGAATTCTTTGTTAGCTGGATTGTTTTTACAATTTTATTTTTCGTCAATAATAATGAAACTTTTTTTAACGGTTCGTGAATTGTTACAAGAGAGCATGTAAGTTCTTTTGAGTAAAATAACATTAAGTATGATTTGCTTTTGAACCAATCTGCAAGCAGTTCGGTATGACCGGGAAATTCTATCTTTGCTAGTTTAAAAGCTGTTTTGGAAATGGGCGCTGTGATTACGGCATCTGCAGATTTATTGTTTATCAATTTTAACGAATGTTCAATGGATTTGTAACTTGTTTTCCCGGAAGAAAATGTCGGCTTTCCTATTTTTCTATTGGTATTACCTATATCTATGACCGAAATGATTTCAGCATTGCCGGATATCTTTTCTTTCTTTTTCAGAATTTCAAATTGAAAATTGGGAGTTATATTTGTAAGCTCATCAATAAATACATTTTTCGGACAGCAAAATATAAGTTTGCTTCGTTTCGGATTGTAAACTTTGTTAAAAGTTTTCACACAAATCTCAGGACCAATCCCGTTTACATCCCCGCAAGTAAATACAAATTTATTCATTATCTTTTAACTAATGAAAAATTTCCCAAGCCGGTATTGTCTATAAAGACAAATCTTTTTCCATGACTTTTGTAATTCCAAATTTCCAGGACATTGTTTGATTCATTATAACTTCTTTCGATATTATCCGGTTCGCCGTACTTAATGTAGATTTTTCCCCTGTCTGTTTTAGTACCGTTCCTGTTACTAGGAGTACTGAATTCATCCAAAGCAAAATCAGCTCTGGTGTAATATTCATTCATTGCTTCGTTAAACGGAGTTTCCGGATCCGGATCATATTGTTTCCAAAAATCGAATAACCTTTTGTGGTATTCTTCTTCAGGACCGTCCAATACTATATCTATAGTATTATCATCGGCAATATATCTTAAAAGCTTTGCAGCAAACTCAGCATTGCTAAGTGTACGCGGTCTGTTCAACCATACAACATTTTTAACAAATTCTTTTTCATCCTCATTAAATGTTAGTTTAATTGTCGCTTTGCCTTCATTAAGAAGGTAAGAAAAATCATCCAATAAAAAGAGTTTTACTTCAGGAGCATCTTCGGATTCCGTTAAAACAATACTATTGCTACATTCCTCTAATGATATTTTTTTTGAACCTTTGTAATCCAATTTTCTTGAAATTATAACTTCTTCATTCTGCATAATATCAACGGTAATGTCTTCTATATCCATATCATAAACGGGGAATACGAACATTTGGTTGCTTAAACCGAACTGAATCATTCCTTCATTATTTAATAACTTTACTCCTTTCACATTGCCGCAATTAAAATTATTGTCAGATATTACAATTGGTTCTAAAACACCATTAAGCATCTCATCGTCTACGTCTATCATTATAGGCATTAGCCTATAATTTGAATTAACGTTTTCCAGGTTTAATTCCGGAATAATTTTATATTTACCTTCTTTTATTTCAAATGAGATTAAACCTTCTAAAAAGTCATTGCCGGACTCCGTTACATTGTACTCTTCAACAACAACCGTTTTACTTGATGATTCCCTTTTATATAGTTTTTCATCTTTCATTATGTTAAAAAGAATATCCAAACCGGCTTCATAGCTATCGCCGGCTTTTGTAAATAACAAATTTCTAAAAGGAATTTTATAAGATATAAAACATTTGTAATTATCTTCAAAGGGCAATATATTTTTCTCAAATGTTATAGGTTTCGAAAGAAAAGAAGCGGGGCCGTTTCTTCTATCCTGCGGGCCATCACCATTATTTCTACCATATTGGGCAAAGGAAATTGATAATAATAAAAACAATACAGATAATTTATTCAGCATATTTTTACCATTATGATTGGATATGGATGTTGAACACAGGATATCACAAAAAGTTTCGGCAATAATTTATTCCTAATTATTCATGCTAAGCATAAATTCTTTATTATTTCTTGTTCCCCTTAGCTTATCTAATAAAAATTCCATAGCTTCAACAGAATCAAAGTCACTGAGAATTTTTCTAAGTATCCATATTTTATTTAGGTCGTCTTCTTTAAGCAGAAGCTCTTCTTTTCTTGTTGAGGTTCTATTCACATTTATTGCCGGGAATATTCTTCTATCCGAAAGGTCTCTATCAAGCACAAGTTCCATGTTACCCGTGCCTTTAAATTCTTCAAAAATCACTTCGTCCATCCTGCTGCCGGTTTCAATTAAAGCAGTTCCTATGATTGTCAAACTTCCACCGTCTTCAGTATTTCTTGCAGCTCCGAAAAATCTTTTCGGTTTGTGTAAAGCATTTGAATCAACACCGCCGGAAAGAATCCTACCGCTATGAGGAATTACAGTGTTATGAGCTCTTGCTAAACGTGTAATACTATCAAGCAGAATTACAACATCGTCACCTGCTTCAACCATTCTTTTAGCTTTTTCAATCACCATGTTTGCTACCTGAACGTGCCTATCGGCGGGTTCATCAAAAGTCGAGCTTATTACTTCAGCCTGAACTGAACGCTGCATATCGGTAACTTCTTCCGGACGTTCGTCAATTAAAAGCATAATTAATTTAACTTCCGGATGGTTCCGTGAAATTGAATTCGCAATTTTCTGCAGTAGAATTGTTTTACCACTCTTTGGAGGAGATACAATTAACCCTCTCTGCCCCTTACCAATAGGCGAAAGCATGTCCATAATCCTCATGGAATATTCTCCGGGAGCAGTTTCAAGTTTTAATTTTCTTGTAGGATGCAATGGAGTGAGGTTATCGAATAAAGTTCTGCCTCTGATTTCTTCAGGGTCTTTGCCGTTTACTGCTTCAACTCTCAGCAGCGCAAAAAACCTTTCACCTTCTTTAGGCGGTCTTACCTGCCCGCTCACATGGTCGCCTGTTCTAAGCGAAAATCTTTTTATCTGCGAAGGTGAAACATATATATCGTCCGGTGAAGGAAGATAGTTATAATCAGCCGACCTTAAAAAACCGTATCCATCAGATAGAACTTCCAATACGCCTTTTGAAAATGTAAGTCCGTCTTTCTTTGTTTGCGCTTCTAATATTTTGAAAATTAAATCCTGTTTTCTTAAATCGCTATAACCTACTAAACCGAATTCTTTAGCGATCTCATATAAATCTACTATTTTTTTTGACTTTAATTCTGAAATGTCCATAGGTGTTGATCCTAATTATTTTTTATCGTTATATCAATTAATTAAAAACATATTTGGGGTAAATAAGATTTTTATTTTTTTTTGAAAACTATACTTGTTGAAAGGAACAAGAGGTTTAATGAAACTTAATTCTAATTAAATTAAATGTCAAGCCTTCTTTTGAGAAGTTTCTGTTTTTATATACCCCACTAAATATATGCTACCCAATAATACTAAACAATTGTTTTTATTTAAAGTAAAAAATTTTTCAATAAAATTCGAAGGATTATTCAATTCTTTTGCAATAATTTTATTTTTTCGGGAAATTTCCATCAGTTGTTCTATTGTAAATGCTCTTTCGTATTCTATAGTTGTAAAATAAATTTCATCAAAATATTTATTTAATTCCCTCAAAGAGCCGTCAATTTCTTTATCGTTCATCGCACCGAATATCAATATATTTTTATCGTAACTATTGTATTCATTTTTAAATTCGGTTAAAAATGCATTGATACTTTCTTCATTGTGTGAAGAATCAAAAATAACTTTAGGATTTTCGTTAATTATTTCGTATCTGCCCTGTATCCCGGAATTTTCAACAACGTTTTGAATTCCTTTTGAAATTATGTTTACGTCTTTAATTCCAACAGACTTTTGCAAAACAAAAACCGCTAACGATACATTATCAATTTGATATCGCCCCCTTAACGGAGTCCGGTAAATATTATATAAAAAACCGTTATCTGTTATTGAGTTGAAGCCGGGATTTCTATGAACATAATTTTCAACAAAAAAGCATTCGGAATTTCTTTCCTTAGAAATTTCTTTTAGTACATGTTTAGATTCCGGCCCCACCAATCCTACGAATACGTCTGTGCCTTCTTTAATAATGCCTGCTTTTTCTCCTGTAATAACTTTTAAATCATCACCCAAAATATTGGTGTGTTCTTTACTTATTGTTGTGATTACCGATGCAGCAGGTTTTAATACATTTGTTGCATCAAGCCTACCGCCCAATCCAACTTCTATAACACCTATATCGATTTTGTTATCTGAAAAATATTTGAATGCCAGGGCAGTTGTTATTTCAAAATATGTAGGCCTATTTTTGTCTATATAACTATTCATTCCGGTAATAAATTCCGCAATGTATTCATCAGGTATCTCTACGCCGTTAACTCTTACCCTTTCATTAAACTTCACAAAATGAGGAGAAGTATAAAGCCCGGTTTTATAACCCGCTTCCATTAATATACTTGAAATAAATGAAGCCGTACTTCCTTTGCCGTTTGACCCAGCTATATGAATGGATTTAAAGTCTTGATGCGGGTTTCCCAAATGAACCATTAACTTATGGATATTATCCAGTCCCAGCTTAACACCGAAACGGTGCATTGAATAAAGTTTATCTAACGCTTCTTTTATGTTCATTTATATTTTATATGACGCAGTTAAATCGGATAGTTTTAATATGTTCATTTCTTCACAGTAAGCTTTTAATCCGTCGATAATTTCAAGTCCGGCATTCGGGTTTATAAAATTTACAGTTCCAAGTTGAAAAGCAGACGAACCGACGATCATAAATTCAACTGCATCTTTCCAGTTCATTATTCCGCCGATTCCTATAATTGGTATATCAACATTTCTGCTGATTTCCAATACTTTTGCTAATGCAACCGGTTTAATTGCGGGGCCGGATAACCCTCCTGTTATATTTTTAATTTTTGGAGTCCGCCTGTAAATATCAAATGATGTTCCAACCAACGTGTTAATGGCAGAAACTGCATCGCCGCCTTCGTCTTTTACAACCTGAGCAAAATCTTTTATTGAAGAAACATTCGGGGAGAGCTTTATTATAAGAGGTTTTGACGTAACAGCTCTTAACTTACCGGTAATTTTTCCAACGGCTGAAACGCTGTTCCCGAATACCAGGCCACCCTCCTTAACATTGGGACATGAAACATTAATCTCAAAACCTTTTATTGTCTTTTCGCTGTCTAGAGTTTTAGTGCACTCAATATATTCTTCAATAGTGTTTGCCGCTATATTGCAAATTAACGTCGAGTTTACTTTTTCAAGAAAAGGTATTTTATCTTTGATAAACTCTTCCATTCCAACATTTGCCAATCCGATTGCATTCAGCATTCCAGACGGCGTCTCAACAATTCGCTGCGGGGGATTCCCTTTTCTGGGTTTAAGTGAAATCGACTTTGTAACGATTGCGCCTATTTTGCTAAGGTCGGTAAAGTTGGAAATTTCGTTGCCGTATCCAACAGTACCTGAAGCAAGCATCACGGGATTTTTTAATTCAAGTTTCCCAATTTTAACCGATAGATCAACGCTGCTCATAAAATTACATCCTTGGAGTTGAATACCGGACCGTCTTTACAAACAAGAAGATATTTTTCACCGTTAAAAGTTGATTCAATGGGACAGCCCTGGCAGATACCGAATCCGCAAGCCATAGCACACTCGGTTGAAATTTCACATTGAATGTTATTTTTATCACAAAATTCTTTCAATGCTTTCAACATAGGGGTTGGCCCGCAAGCGAATACTTTTATCTCATCTAAACTATAATTTTCAATTTTGCTTTTGAATAACTGAACAACATTTCCGTGAAATCCTTTTGAACCGTCGTCCGTTGAGTAATCAAGATTTACCAACCCGTAATTAGTTAAGTCATTCTTATTTCTTCCACCCATCAATGTGACAATTTTTTTATCACTTGAAATCAAATACCTGGTAAGCAAAGGAAAAGGTGCTGCTCCTATGCCGCCTGCAACTATAACAGCAGTTTTGTAATCTCCTTCAATATTAAAGCCGTTACCCAAGGGTGCAAGAATATCCAAAATGTCGCCTTCTTTTTTCTCGGACAAATATCTGGTTCCTTCGCCATGAACGTTGAACATAAAATAGATATAATCGCCGTTTACGTCACAAATGCTGAAAGGTCTCCGTAGCAAAGGGAAATTGGATTCCGATACTTTTATATTACAAAATTCTCCGGGTTTTATTTGTGAAGCTATTTCAGGAGAGCTTGCTTTTAATAGATAAATATTAGAGGCCGGCTTTTCAACCGATTCTACTTTGCAACGTGTTATAAACAAATCTTAACTTTATCCTCGAAATCTTGATCGTAAATTTAATTATTAGAAAATTTCTGCCAAAACTATTCTTTATCAATAAACGCTTTTTCAAGTGCTGTTATTTTGTTTAACCTTTTTTGATGGCGACCGCCTTCAAATTCGGTTTTCAGCCAGACATTAACTATTGATTTAATGGTTTCTTCCCCGAGCGTCTTAGCTCCCAACACCAGTACATTAGCATCATTATGACTTCTCGAGCTGAAAGCACTGAATTCATTGTAACATGTTGACGCTCTTATGCCGGGAAATTTATTTGCCGTAATTGCCGATGGAATTCCGGTAGCATCTATTAAAATGCCGACACATACTTCTCTTAAAACAACTTTTTTAGAAACTTCCATTGCAAAGTCGGGATAGTCACATGAATTTCTATCAAAGGTGCCGCAATCAATAACTTCATATTTTCGGTCTGTTAAAAATTTCTTTAATATTTCTTTTATATCAAAACCTGTATGGTCCGAACCAACAGCAATTTTTTTAATATTGCTTGCGGTTATTGAAATTACTTCTGCGCACTTTTGTTTTTCGCCTTCGTAAACAACTTCAATTTTTGAATGCCTTATTCTATCAAGTGCCGAAGGAGTAATAATAGTGCTCTTGTCAATACTCAATATTCTGGAAGAGCTACTTTCCAGCTCTATAACATCAGCTTCAACAATTACTTTCTTTTTCATAATAATTCTTTTCTGCTGTTTAGTTTCAACGAATCAACAATATTTTTAACATCCTGGGATTTTTTTCTATCGCAAATAAGTAAAGCGTCATCAGTATCAATTACTATTAAATTACTCACACCAATGGTTGCAACGAATTTCTTATTTCCCTTAATATAAGAATTTTTGGTTTTCATTATGTACACGTCGCCCTCAACCGCATTTCCGTCGTCATCTTTTGAGGAAAGCTCATAAACTGTTTGCCAACTTCCGACATCACTCCAATCAAAATCACTTTTTGTCAAATAAACATTCTGCGATTTTTCCATTACACCGTAGTCAATGGAAATACTTTTTAACTTTCCGTACACTTCAGTGAGCACACTTTTAAAATAAGGTTTACCAACATTCGGTTTCAGCTCTTCCAGTCCATCGTGCAAGTCAGGCATATAAGTTTTAATCTCATTTAAGATTGATTCGGCTTTCCAGATGAATATCCCTGAATTCCATAAAAAATCACCCGATTCTACAAATCTTTCTGCAGTGGATAAATTCGGCTTTTCCGCGAATGTAAGAACCTTGTGTATACTATCACTTACTGTTTTCTCTTCTACTTGAATATAACCGTAACCGGTTTCAGGTCTTGTAGGTTCAATTCCAATAGTAACAAGCGAGTCGGACGTCCCGGCAAACTCAACAGCTTTAGTCAAAGTATTTTGAAAATTCTCAACATCTTTAATCAAATGGTCGGCAGGTAAAGTAACAATGACAGCATCTTTGTTTTGGGCTTCTACCAAAACAGATGCCAACCCTATGCACGCCGCTGTATTTTTACCGAACGGTTCGTCTATTATATTATCTTTCGGTATCGTCGGAACTTGTTTCTGTATTAGGGGTTTCTGGGTTTGATTTGTAATTACAAATATATTTTTGTTATTTATAAGGCCATTGAGTCTGAGCATGGTATCCTGAATCATTGTATTATCGCCGAAAATTTTCAGCAACTGCTTCGGACTTTTTTCTCTACTCATAGGCCAAAACCTTGATCCAACTCCGCCAGCCATGATAACAGCGTAAATATCCATTCTTATTCCTTATATAATTACTTTAAGTTTTTTACCAAGTTTCTCTGATTTGTTTAAATAGTTTGAGATATCAACTTCTTTTCTTCTAACAACTGCAGCAATTACAATAAGGCATGCTCTCAGTTCTTCAATCATAACGTTATCCGGTATAATCCGTTCATCTCTTAATTGTGAAAAAGCCTCTGCTAGAATTTTATGCATATTGCTTATTATCTCAAAACCGATCTTTTCAGATAGCTCCGCGTTATTATTCATTAGCTCAGTATTAAAAATCAGTTCATCTTTGTTATAGCTTAATGTACTTAGTTTATTCAAAAACTCATCAATTTCTTTTATCGGCTTTAAAATCCTTTTCTCAAAATTTTCAAATTCCAGCTCGCTGTCGTTTTCGTTCAGATCGTTTAACGTAAACTCTTCTTTGTGGATATCGTCTTTGTCAAAAGCACTTATGTTATCCTGTTCAATTAATTCTTTTGTTATATCGTTAATATTAATCTTTAAAGAAGAATCATCTGCATCATCTTTCTTTTCCTTCAATTCAATTTCAATATCTTCTTTTTTATCGTCCGGAAATAATATTTCTTTACAAATTTCAGGTGTAACAGTATCCAAAGTGTTACTAAGATCCTGTATTATGGAACTGGTATGTTCCTTAAATTGATCCGAAAGTTTTAGAAAATCGATCCTGCTTTTACTTATGAAGTTGTTAATATCACCTAATTTAATAGCAAGTTTAGAAAACTGGGTAGTTTTTTTTAGAGTGTTAATTGAGTCTTGTAAGTTTTCGGAATTTGCAAGATATTCTTTTATTAAAGTTATAGCTTCTATTTTATCACTGCTTAATCTAAGATTATTCGCAGCATAACTTATTGATTGTAAAATGTATTGCTTATTTATATCCATCAAACATTAGTATAGTGATAAAATAACAACTTTTAATTTAATCATTTTTTACAAAACTATTTTTACCGGAGGACTTTTTTTATCGATTTAATTTTCAGTTAATAATTGAAGAACTTTTTTAACTTATTCGTGGTTACAATAAAAAAAGTTATGAGATATGATAGGTTTTAGATTTTCGGAATATATACCCGAAGAACCGGGCAAAGCAAACTTTCAGCAGCTTTTAGATATATTTTTGCAGCTTTTAAATATCACTTCCGGAGATGTGGCACAGTCACTAAGTTTACTTAGCGACCTTGATAAAAGGTATGGAATGACCGGAGACGATTACGGTATCGGTAATTTCATCGATGACTTAAAGGATAGGGGATACATCAAAGAAGAAGAAAACAATCCTTCAAAATTTATTATGACTGCTAAATCAGAACAATCAATCAGGAAAAAATCGCTTGAAGAAATTTTCAGCAAATTAAAGAAAGCGGGCAAAGGAAATCATAACACGCCGTATTCCGGGGTTGGTGAAGAAAAAACATCAGACAGGCGCGATTACATGTTCGGCGATACTCTCGATCAGATCGATATGACATAGTCAATAAAAAACGCCCAGATAAATCACGGGTTAAGCGATTTCAAATTAACAGAAGGCGATCTTGAAATTGAAGAGAACGAACATAAGACAAATACAGCAACTGTTTTGATGATCGATATTTCGCATTCGATGATACTTTACGGCGAAGATAGAATTACACCCGCAAAAAAGGTTGCCATGGCTTTGGCGGAATTAATAACAACCCGTTTCAAAAACGATACTCTTGATATTATTGTTTTTGGAAACGATGCTTGGCCGATTGAGATTAAAGACCTCCCCTATCTTGAAGTGGGGCCCTATCATACGAATACTTATACGGGACTTGAGCTTGCAATTGATATTTTGAGAAAAAGAAAAACGAACAACAAACAAATTTTTATGATAACCGACGGCAAGCCTACATGTATAAAGGAAGGGATTAGATACTATAAAAACAGTTTCGGACTTGATAGAAAAATAATAAACAAGACGCTGAACCAGTCTGCCCAATGCAAAAGGCTTGGAATTACTATTACGACCTTTATGATAGCAAGAGACCCATATCTACAGCGGTTTGTACGAGAGTTTACTAAAACCAATAACGGAAGAGCATATTACAGTTCACTGACAAATCTTGGGGAATATATGTTTGAAGATTTCGTTAGAAATAGAAGAAAAAAAATAAAATAGAAAGAGAATTAAATGGATATAAATTTCGAAAAAATTTCAACACTCGGTCAACTGGAAGAATCAGGTTATAAAAGAAAATCCGTAAAAGAAGAGATGAGAGATAATCTCATTAAAATGCTGAAGAACAAAGCAAACCTATTTAACGATATCATTGGTTATGAAGATACGGTACTTCCCGATATACAAACCGCAATTCTTTCCAAGCATAATATTATTTTGCTTGGTTTACGCGGACAGGCAAAAACACGGATTGCAAGGTCAATGGTAAAACTGCTCGATGAGTTTATTCCGATTATTGAAGGATCTGAAATTCACGACGATCCCCTTAACCCGATATCAAGATTTGGAAAAGATGTTATTAATGAGAAAAAAAATGAAACACCCATAGAATGGATTCACAGGGATGAACGATATGCTGAAAAGTTAGCAACACCCGATGTAACAATAGCTGATTTAATCGGTGATGTTGACCCCATAAAAGCAGCCTCACTTAAACTTCCCTATTCCGATGAAAGGGTAATTCACTTCGGGATTATTCCAAGATCGCATAGAGGAATTTTTGTGATTAACGAACTACCGGACTTACAGGCACGTATTCAAGTTGCACTTTTTAATTTACTCCAGGAAAAAGATGTTCAAATAAGAGGATTTAAATTAAGGTTGCCGCTTGACGTTCAATTTATTTTCACTGCAAACCCTGAAGACTATACAAACAGAGGTTCCATAGTAACCCCGTTAAAAGATAGAATTGATTCGCAGATTCTTACACACTATCCCAAGACTATAAGCATTTCAAAACAAATCACGGAACAGGAAGCAAAAATAACTGCCGATCAAAAGGAAAAAATAATTGTTCCCGAGCTCGTTAAAAATCTTGTTGAACAAATTTCATTTAAAGCCCGTGAAAGTGAATATGTTGATCAAAAGTCCGGCGTATCCGCAAGGCTTACAATTTCAGCTTATGAAAACCTAATAAGCGCTGCAGAAAGAAGAATGCTTCTTAACGGAGAGACTGAAACAATTATAAGAATTTCCGATTTTGTCGGAGTAATACCGGCTATAACCGGCAAAGTAGAATTAGTTTACGAAGGTGAACAGGAAGGCCCTGCAAAAGTAGCACAGATACTTCTAAGCAAAGCGATAAGAGAAGACTTCTCTCACTATTTCCCGAGCCCGGAAAATATAAAAAAACAACACAAAGAAAATCCCTACCAGGAAATTATAAGCTGGTTTAATAAAGGAAACAAAGTTGATATTTTAAATAACAGTAATTACCTGGAATACAAAAAAATCTTGTGCGGCATCCCAGGGTTATCTGTACTAGTTAATAGGTTTGTAAAAAAGCTATCCGAAAATGAGCATATTTTATTCATGGAATTTGCTCTTCACGGTTTATCCGAATACTCGCTTTTAAGTAAGCAAGGTCTGGAGTATGGAATTGAATTCAAAGATATGTTAAGCAGCATGTTTACCCTTTCCGATGAAGACGATTACGATGATGAAGAAAGTTATATGTAAATAAATTTATTTTTCATATTTTTTTTTATCTTAAAAATCGAGGGGAAAATGTTAGTAACAACAACAAACAATATTGAAGGTAAAAAAATAGTTAAATACCTGGGATTGGTTTCAGGCGAAGCCATACTCGGTGCAAATATCTTTAAAGATATTTTTGCAAGCATTAGAGACATTGTAGGCGGGCGTTCAGCGGCTTACGAAAAGGAACTTAGGCATGCAAAAGAAATTGCCGTAAGAGAAATGCAGGAACAAGCCCAATCAATGGGAGGAAATGCTGTAATTGCAGTTGATCTTGATTATGAAACTTTAGGGCAAGGCGGCGGTATGCTGATGGTATCTGCAAGCGGTACTGCTGTTGTTTTGGAAGGTTAAGCATACATGTCCATAAATTGTTTTTACTTTTTTAATCATAATCTTATTCTTAATTCTTAAAATACAAATGCAGATTAAGAGTAGGATTATGAGTAAGAATAAAAAATTCTGTTCATACTGCAAACTTATATATTTTTTTAGAGGCAATCATTTTTTGACTGCCTCTTTTTTTATAATTATGAAAATCTTCATTTCTCATCAACTAAATAATTCTTGCTTGTTAATTCCCTTCTATTAATCTCAACAATCTTAAATTTACGTATTAAATCGCTTAACCCGGTAGTCAAGCGATTTAAGTCTTCGGCAGAAGCAGCTATTTGCTGGGTACCTTCACTGGACTGCTGCGTAACGTTGCTGATGCCTTCAATATTCCTGCTTATTTCTTCCGAAGCGGTTGATTGTTCTTCGCTTGCAGCAGCTACCTGGTTAATTACATCCAGTACTTCGGAGGTTGAATTTATTATCTCGTCAAGTGAAGCGCCGGCTTTTCCTGCAAGTTCTTTACCTTTTTCAACTTCCTCTGTACCGCTTTCAATTGCTTTTACTGCCCCGCCGGTATCTTTCTGGATTTTCTTTATCATTTCAGCAATCTCTTTGGTTGCTTTCGTGGTTCGTTCGGCAAGTTTCCTTACCTCGTCTGCCACAACTGCAAATCCTCTACCCTGCTCGCCTGCTCTGGCAGCTTCAATTGCCGCGTTTAATGCCAGCAAATTCGTTTGGTCTGCGATGTCATCAATTACTTGTATAATATCACCAATTTGATCACTACTCTTACCAAGTTCCCTAACTATCAGCACAGATTGATTTACAACTTCAGCTATTCTATTCATCCCAGTGATGGTTTGTTTTACAACTCCTCCGCCTGTTTTCGCGGCTTCACCTGCCTGAGTTGATTTTTTTGCGGCTATGTTAACATTGCTCGTAGTTTCCATAATTGTTTTGGCCATTTCTTCCACTGCCGAGGCAACTTCTGTTGTCTGCGCACTTTGTTCCTGCGCCCCTGCAGCCATCTCTTCACTGCTCGAGCTTATTTGCGCGCTAGCACTAGCCGTGGCTTGAACTGCTTCGGCAACATCTGAAATTATACCGTTAAGCGATTCACCTAAGTCATTAATGCTATTCTTCATTATTTGGTGGTCGCCTTTATAATTCCCCTTGACTCTAACTGTAAAATCACCGGTTGACATAACCTTTAATACTTCAGCGCTTTCATTAGTAGGTTCAATTACCGCATTAAGCGTATCGTTAAAGCCTTTTATTATTTCCCGGTAACCGCCTTGAAATTTACTTTCATCTCCGCGGTTGCTTAACCTTCCTTCAAGTGCACTTTTGATTAGTTCATCAGTTTCTTTCTTCAATTCTCTTAACGTAAAGATAATTTTGTTTATGGCCGGAGTTATTTCGTCGTCTTTATCCTGCACTTCTAGATGATTGGATAAATCCCCTTCCGCAACTTTATACATATTGGATACAAACTCCTTCAATGTATCCGCGAAATTATTCATAGACGACATTAAAATTCCTATTTCATCACTGGAATCGGCTTCAACTCTTGTATCTAAGCGGCCTTTTTTGAGTTGGGTCATCATATGAGAAGCCTTTGATAACGGGTCAGCTATAATCTTAGAAATATAAAAAGCCGATAGTAATGAAAGTATAAATGCTATAGCCCCGCCCGAATATAATACAATTTGTGCGTTTGAGTACGAGGCTTCATTTTCCGCAATATCTTCTTCCGCTAATTCTTCTGTAATTTCGGTTAAGCGGTCAATAATATTTCTGGCTTTCTCAAAAGATTCTGTGCCTTCTCTAAAAGACAAATCAATTGCTTCAATACGTCCGTCGGGAGTATCAGATTCACGGCTTGCAACAATTTTTTCCGAATACTCTACCCATTCACCTCTGAATTCCTCAAAATCTGCTAATAATTGTTCATCAATCCCTTGTGCTCCAATAGTTTTATATTGTTCCCAACGTTCAAGAGTTTGATTTATGTTTTCTTCATTTTCCTGCTTCAATTGCTTAAATCTTTCTGAAGATACATTTGTAAAAATCATTGTCCGCTGAGCAACAACTGCTTGTTGCATATCTCTATCGATTTGTAGAAGTATGTCCAAACCAGGCATTCTCTTGCTAGAGATAATTTTAGTGTGTTCGTTCATGTCCGACATGTTATATAATCCTATGCCTCCCAAAAGCAAAAGAAAAAAAAGAAGCATAGAAAAAGTCAATAGAAGTTTCTGCTTTACTCTTAAGTTTTTGAACCATTTCATTTTGTTTTCCCCGTATAATTCTGAATGTGAATAGTAAAACCCTCTTTTTGTTAGTTGTTATTATTTATTTGTCCTTTCCGTATCTATGCCGAAAATAACAACGCCGATTGTTTGGCCTAATTCCTTTTTAGCTAAAGATTCTATGGCATCCGGCCCCTAGCTGAATAAACTACTTCCAGTAATCATAAAAAAAAACAATTACCAAATTCATTCTTCTACAGATAGTATTTCTTTCCATTTAAAATTTAGTCTGCAATTCTATTATAAGTTTATCCGGATTACTCCGTCCATCCTTATAATCATATAGTTCGCAATTAATTCTCAGCTGCGCAAATTTTGCTTTCAGAAATTGTAAAGTTAGTCCGGCTGTGATCCTGCTTATTTCATCATCGTCTAAAGATGTATTCGGGTCAACTAAGTCAAACCGAACACCCGGAATTACATGTGAGATAAAAGTTTTATTCGTACTAATTTCGTACAATGCGTAAACGAAAAAACCATTAGCTGAAATTTCACTATTTCCTGTTGTGGTTTCTCTCTGCCCGAACTCACTGCAAAAGAATATTTTACCTATTTTAAAATCAGCCCCAAAATCATATATGGATATGTCCGAACCGGAGTTTTTACCATTATAATAGTTCGCAGACAACCCCAACCCTTTGATTGGCTTAACTACCCCCCTTAACGAAAGGTCCGTTGTTTTATTATTTTCAGATTTATTTTGTCCAGAACCATTAAAGAGCCCGGCAGTCAATTCGATTGGTACATCACCTTTGGTTGCATACTTCCCCATGAAACCTATGTCCCTTAACCCGGGAGTAATATTTTTGTAAATCAACGGACGGTTCACAAAATCAATTGCTGCTGCCGATCTTAGGTTATCGGTACTAAATGGAATTTTAAACTGACCGAGTGATAATGTTAATCCTTTAGAAGGTTTTATATCTACATGTGCGTCAAGGAGAAAATTTGAGAAAGTTGCTTTTGTGTCTGTTACAACTGTTTGACTATCTATCTCGTCAGTTTCTGTACTTAAACTTCCTAATCTTGAGAAATCTACAAATAGCCTGTACCCAGCATATTCATTAACATTACCTTTTACACCAACTCTCGACATCTTAACAATGAACTCATTTTCATCGGTTGAAAAATCGGCCTGGTACCAGCTTCTGACGTATCCAAAAAACTTTGGTGAGGTATCAACTTCCTTTTGAGCCCAAACACAACTAATCAAAAAAAAAAGAACAAGTAAACTTTTTTTCATAATCGATCCCCTTCTTTTTTCGTAACCTTTAGATATAATATTTTTGAGACTTATCGAAAAGCCCAGTTACATTCAACTTAAATTTCATTTATTTTCAGCTACTTATCGATTATTATCGGAATCTTTTAATAAATCTAAAACTACAAAACGACAAAACTTGTAAACTTTGAGATGAGTCACACTTATTTTACTATAAACAGTACATTATACAACTACATTAAAACAATTAACAAAGGTTAGATGTTAAATTTTCGGAATAGTACAAAATAATATCCAGGTGAGATACCATCATTATTTTTATAAAAAGAGACAGCCGATTAGATTTTGCTGTCTCTTTTTTTGAAGAAAAAAAAATCAAAACGTGCCTATCAAGCTAATCTTCATTCTTAGTCTTAAACCCCTTCATCATCCATTTTTTAGCAAGGAATAATCCAACAGGACTTACCATTGCAATTACTCCGTAAATCAACCACATCATCTCTGTGTTCATTTCTGTAGGAGGTGTGTCAGCAGGGCAGTATTGAATTAAAAACCAGCCTGAATAAAGGCTTGTAATAATCTTTGTTAAAAACCATGGAAACTGCCCGATACCCATATAAATACCTGTCATATTCTTTGGAGCAATTTCAGCTACCCACTGCAAAAATCTCGGCTGCCACATTGCTTCACCAACAGTCATTATAAATAAGTAACCCATCAAAGTATAAAAATTAGGCCCGAGCGCTAAGATGAAAGTCGGCGCTGCCATAACCATTGTACCTATAATCATCATATTATAAGTATTCTTTTTAGATGTTAGAGCAGTAACAATTGGTGTAAGTATAAAAATTAGAATAGGGTTCAAGTTAACAAAGAATTCAAAGTTATCGCTTACAAAGCCTTCAAAAGCACGGCTTGTATATTGCGGTAAAGTAAGCCAGTTATGGGCAAAAAGGGTTTGTACAAAAATCAAAATGAAAATAAAATACAAAAATCTTAGATCTTTGAGAGGGAAGTTTTTAATATAATATCTTAATTTCTCTTTGGCAGACATATCTTCCATTTCGTCTTTTTCTTCTTTAACATCGCCATCACCGCTCTCTGCTTTGACTTCATCAAGTGCTTTTTTTACTGCACTTTTCGACATTATAAATGCGACCACAATTATACCGGCTACTGTTAAAACAACATAAACCCAAAATACGCCTGTTATTCCTGCAGCTCTTCTAACAGGCGGAGAAATTAAACCGGGTAAGAAACCTCCTAAATTCATCAATGCATAAAGCATTGCATAACCCATGGCAGCAGTTTTGGGTGTTGTTAGCTGCTTAACTCCGGCATAAGCAGCAGGCTGATAAATACCGTATCCGAGTACAACTCCCATTATACCCAGCATAGCAATAATATGAGCGCTTCCCCATAGCCCCGGAACACCAATGTTTGGGGAAATTGTTAATAATATTCTACCAACCAGCATAGACGATAATGCAATTAACAATGCTTTTCTTAGGCCAATCCAATCAACTGTGGCGCCAAGAAACAACATAGCTAAAGTTATTCCGGCAGTTAAAACACCTACCATGTTCCCGGCACGAATATCATCAAGGTGAATGTACTCGTTAAAAAAGATCGCAAGTAAACCAACAACTCCAAAGTACGTTAATCCTTCCAAAACGTAAGAAAGATTTAATCCGAACAATGCACGGGACGTATGTGCCAAATCAACAAACGGTTGTGTCAACTCTTTTAATATTTTTTTTGCAGCACTACCGTTTTGCTTTCCATTTGATTCTTCCATTATATCCTCAATTGATTTCGTATTTAAATGATGTTTACTTCTATTTCCAGCTTTATGTTAAAATTACTGTAAACTTGTTTTGAAATAAATTCAGCTAATTTAAAAATTTCCTTTCCGCTTGCCTTACCGTGATTTACTAACACTAATGCTTGTTTATCGTAAGTCCCCGTATCTCCAAACCTCATTCCTTTTAAGCCGCATTTTTCAATTAACCAGCCCGCCGGAATTTTATATTTATTGCTTTCTGTTTTAAAGGAAATCATATCAACAAAATCTTTTGCGATTTTATTCTTTAGTTCTTCTTCAACCTCTGGATTTTTGAAGAAACTCCCTGCATTGCCCATAACTTTTGTGTCGGGCAGTTTACTTCTTCTTATTTCCTTTATCAATTCACTTACTTCTTTAATTGTAATTTTTTCTTGATTAAGTTTTTGTGCGGCATTCTTTAGGGATGAATATTCAATATTGATTTTAGGATACTTTGACAATTTCAATACAACACCTGTTATAATAAATTCATTCTTTAAGGTACTTTTAAAGATACTTTTACGGTAACCAAATTCACATTCGTTTTTGGAAAATGTTTTTTCTTTTAAGCCGTCTAAAAATACCCCGTCTAAGGAATAGAAAACATCCTTTAATTCAACACCGTAAGCGCCAATGTTTTGTATCGGTGCAGCACCTGCTGTCCCGGGAATTAACGAAAGATTTTCTATTCCGCCATAGTTTTTTTCAACACAAAAATTAACCAGATCATCCCAAATTTCTCCGGCCCCGCATTGAACAAACACATGTTCACCTGTTTCGTTTAATACTTCAATACCTTTAATATTATTCTTTACAACTATCCCGTTATAATCTTTCGTAAATAAAATATTGCTTCCGTCGCCGATTACCAGCAACGACAAATTTTCTTTTTTCGAAAATTCAATTGCTTCTTTAATTTCATCAATTGAGCAACACTCCGTAAAGTACTTTGCTATCACATTAATGTTGAATGTGTTGTATTTAAAAAGGGATTGGTTTTCGATAATATCCATTAATTTTTCCAATCTATTTTTTTGAATGATTCGCCGTCTGAAATAATAATAATAGCTCCCTCTTTATCTGTTCTGTAAATTTTAATTTTTCTGCTTTTAAATCTTTCCACTACTTCTTTTGAAGGGTGCTTAAATTTATTGGCAATGCCTGCACTAATCAATGCAGTATTAGGTTTTACATAATCCAAAAACATTTCTCCCGAACTTGTTTTGCTTCCGTGGTGTCCCGCTTTCAAAATATCCGACTGCAGAAATTCACCGTAATCATTTACCAGCAATTCTTCAGTTTTTATGCCTGCATCCCCGACAAATAATATTTCATTATTTCCATGTACTAATTTAATAATTCCGCTCTTATCATTTACATTAAGTAAATTATATTTAAAATTAGTCGTATCATTTAGCATATATAACCTGGCATTTCCAAAATTCAAAATGCTTTTAGAGTAGTAGTCAATTTTAATCCCGTTCTCTTTAATAAATTTTTCAAACACAATATCTCTTTGTAGTGTTGAATCAATTTTAGGCTTAATTATTCTCTTTATAAATCCTTCTTTAATTAATGAAAAAAAGCCTTTATAGTGATCCGAATCCACATGAGACACAAAAGCATAATCAATCTTTTCAATCCCTAATCTTTTTAACAAAGGGCTTATTACACTTTTACCGTTATCAAAATAAGGTGTTGCATTACCGGCATCAATCAAAGCGGTTTTATTGTTTGGGAATTTTATTAGTATGCCGTCACCCTGTCCAATATCAATAGTTACAACAGATAATTTGCCGTCGGGAAGAAGTTTATTATTATCAAACGAAATAAACAAATAGAAGTTGGCTACAACAAAAAGCAAGAAAACTATTTTAGCCAAAGCCGATTTGAAATATTTCCAGAAGTAAAGAGCAAATGCAGCTATTAGGTAAAAAATGATTCCGTCAATTAATGAAAATTTATAAATAGGTATAAATGAAAACTTAAGTGATCCAGTAAGTCTTACAAATTCAAATAACAAGAAAGCAAAAAAGTCATTTGCCGATGCATACACTATAGTTAACCATGACCAAAAGGAAGAAACCGTCAATGTAAATATTCCAATCCCAACAATAACTCCTATCAACGGGATAACCACAAGATTCGCCAGTAACGATATAACGGACAGTTTGTTAAAATAAATTAATGTAAAAGGAAGAGTACCGATCTGCGCCGACAACGACACTCCCATAAAAAGAAGAACTCCTTTAATATATTTGTTGATAATAAAACCATTCAACAGTGATTTTATTCTCGGATAAATGATTACTATTGACAGCACTGCTGAAAACGAAAGCTGAAACCCCGGATTAAAAAGTTCGTTCGGATTTATGATTAATAAAACAAAAGCGGCAAACGCAAGTGCGTTAATAGTGTTATAACTTCTATTACTAAGCAGCGAAATAATAACAATGATCGACATGATTGAAGCGCGAAAAACCGACGGAGGTGAATTTGTAATAACAACAAATAGAAGAAGGCCAACAATCGTAAAGATGTATCTCAAATAGATATTGAGTCTTGTAAAGAGAAAAAGAAAAATTAAAACAATAAACCCAACATGCAATCCGGAAACCGCCAGTACGTGTATGACACCTGAATTAACAAACATTTCCCGGGTTTCAAAATCAACATCGCCCCTGTCTGCAAGTAATAATCCTTTTAACAAAGCTGCTGTTGTTGGTGAATGAAGCTGCTTTATTCTTTTATCAATCGCCTTGCGTGTTTCAAAGATTATATTTTTATAATTATTTGATTCACCGTTAAATACTTTTATTTCATTCACGTTGTAACAGTTTATTAAACCGGAAATCTCTTTTGACACCAAATATTTTTGATAATCAAATTCGCCGGGATTCCTTTCTCCCCTTCCTTTTTGTATTGTTCCGGTTATTTCAAATTCACTTCCGATTTTTAACCGGTCGTAAATAGAATCCAAGTTGGTTTGTTCATCATAAATCCTAACAAGAAAATTATTTCCTAACTCAACTTTTTTGACATCTTTTGACATGGACTTTATTTCGGCAGTAAATCTCAGACTTCCGGATTTCATCAATTCCATTTCTTTAATAACACCGGCTGCACTTACTTTTCTAATCTTCTCTTGTTTAAACGGGTAAATAATTTTTTCAACATTGTTAATACAGAAGTATGTCATAGCCATCGATATTATCAGCAGGTAAACCGACAATTGTAGAAATATGTTTTCCCTTTTGAAGAAATAAACTAAAGCTGCGGCTATAAGAAAAAAGATAGTAGAATAGAACAAATACAGTAGAGGAAGATTTATATAGTGCTGAATTACAATTCCTATAATAAAGGCAACTACAAACTTTATTAATGGGTATCTACTCAATCATGCATCTCCATTATGGAAGGCTTTATATCATAAAGATATTTAATTTTCCGGGATAATTCAGCAGCGTTTTTGCCGGCGGTAATTCCAAGAGCGGGATTCCTTGTATGCGACTTAACGGAAATATCTTCAAGGTTCCCGTGATCCGAACAGATTACAAGTGAAATATCACCCGGTAAGTTTGTTAAAATATAAAAAAGAAATTCGTCTAACGTTTTCATTACGTAGGCAAATAATTCGGGATATCTGCCGTGACCGATATGGTCTGTAAAAAAATATTCAAAGAGAGTAAAATGATTTTCTTTTGCTAAGCGGAATAGCCTTCTTGCTGCTGTCCGGGGTTTAATAATCGGTAGATTGTAATTCAGCATTTCAACCCAGCGTTTATTATCAATCTCTGCGCTTAACGCCTTGCCTCTTCTTAAGTCGGTTGAGCTTTTTAATTTCACACCGCTGTATATACAGCATAAAGAAGTAGCGCTTAATCTTCGCCTCCCGGAATTTACATAGTCAAAAAATATTTTGGGATATGCATTTGCAAAAGTTACTTTTAAATTTCTACCCAAAAATTCTTTAAAGATATTTTTTGATTTTAACGTATCAATTGTTTTCGAATGAGGATAAGGACCAAAGTGATGACCTACTATTTCAGGTGCGTTTGTACCAGTAAAGATTGATGTCTGCCCGGTTCCGCTTTGCGGAAGATCGTCTATCCCCATACATGCATCAACCGGAAATAAATATTTGTCATTGCTTGTTAAATATTGATTATCTAATGTCGGGACTGCTCCGAAAACTTTGCCGAATGAGTTGAAATGATATTTTATGAAAGGATTAACTTCAGGATTGCTTTTACCAATTCCTACGCCGTCGATAAATATCATTATTGTTGAATGCACATTATTTCTCTTTTGATTCAACCAGTATTGTAACAGGTCCGTCGTTTATTATCTTTACCTGCATCATTGCCGCAAAAATTCCCGTCTTAACGTTTGCATCACCTAGATTTAATTTCATTCGTTCTACAAACTTTTCATACAAGTTATTTGCAAGCTCAGGTTTAGCCGCTTCAGTAAAGCTCGGACGGTTACCCTTACGGGCATCGCCGTATAATGTGAACTGCGAAATAATAAGTACCTTCCCGTTTATATCTTTTAACGACAAATTCATTTTGCCGTTTTCATCTTCGAATATCCTCAAATTACAACACTTGTCAGCAACAAAATCAACATCTTCAATCTCATCACCTTCTTTAACTCCCAGTAAAATCACCATTCCTTTGTCAATGCTTGCAGAATAATTTTCTTCTGCAATATTTACTCCGCCTTCTGTAACTCTTTGTACTAATGCTCTCATTAAATTTCCCCGTAAACTATTCTTTCGATTCCTGCATAGTCTTTCACAATTTGTATATTTTTTAAGCCGTTCATTTCCATTATCTGCTTTACATTCCCAGCCATATCAACTCCTACTTCAAAATATATTTTACCGTTTTCTTCTAACAGGTCTTTGGAAATCGACGATATCCTTTTATAAAATTTCAGACCGTCCCCGTTATCGGTTACTGCGGATACCGGTTCGAACTTTTTAATCTCATTTTGCAAATCGTTAAAATCTTCTTTGCTTACATAAGGCGGATTGGAAACAATTATATCAAACTGACCGATGTCGAAAATAGAATCGTCAAGCACGCTTTGATTTAACAGTTTCAAATTACCGTCAACACTATTTAGTTCTGCATTTTCTTTTGCTGTTTCTAAAGCATCATCGGAAATATCTATTGATACAACATCGCCGCCCGGTAATTCTTTCGCCAATGTTATAGAGATGTTCCCGCTTCCCGTTCCGATATCTAAAATTTTCAGGTTACTTCCACTTTTATTTTGTTCAATAATCAATTCAATAAGTTCTTCCGTTTCGGGCCTTGGAATTAAAACCGACGGGTATACATTGAATTTCCTACCGTAAAATTCCGTGTGCCCTAAAATATATTGTAAAGGTTCGAATTTGCTGCGGCGTGAAATGAACTCCCTATATTTTTTTTTCTCATCTTCCTGAAGCGGTCTTTCAAATTGCAAATACAGGTCAAGCCTCTTACAGTTCAATATGTCAGCTAAAAGGAGTTCGGCATTTGTTCTTGCTTCGTCTATTCCTTTTCTTTCCAAATATTCCGTGGAGAGACGGATTGATTCTAGTACTGTCAGCATTTGGTTAAGTTGTTAATTAGTATTAATAATTATTGATGTCGTTTACTACTTTTTTTATAAACACATAGTTAAATATAATCTTTTAATACCTTCTTTGCTTCTTTATATCCTTCCTCAATTTAATCCGGCATTCGGTCGGTGTCAATTGTATTAAATTCTGTTAAGTCGGGACAGACAAGAATATCCGCATTTTTGCTTTGTATTTTAGTAGCGTTAGTAAGTGCAATATCAAACGTGTTTATTAACAGGTCGATAATATTTTCAGGCTTCTTGAATTTATGATTTGTGGTAAGCGAAACACCAATAATTTTATCAATCTCTCCATTCTGTAAAGGTGAAAGGGGTAAGTTTTCAACATTCCTCCGTCAACAAGCATTTTATCGTTAATCTCGGTTGGGATAAAAATCATTTGAAAATACATATATCCTTAGTTAATGAATAACAATGTCCCGGAATTACTGATTACTAATTCTAATTCAACAGGTTAATGGGCTTAAGTTTTCCTTACAATCATAAAAGTAAAATGATGAACAAATTAACATAAAATTCTGTTATTCTAATCGCATATTTATTGTTCAATATCATAGTTTTCTTATTTAGATTGTATTATTAGTTTATGGGGTGAATATTTTTTGTGTTTTTAAAATATTTTAGTTTATAAATTATTTGGATTTATTTATATTCATGCTGTCACTTAAGCATATTTTATTATTTAATGTTCTTTCTTTTAATATTATTGTTACCCAAAGACGTTAAATAACAATATTAAATAGGAGAATTTCAAATGGGAAATTTTGTAATTGGCGGCTGGTCACAAAATGTTAAAGATTTACCCCCTTCACAATTTTCTTATACTATGTACGGCATGATAACAAATCTAACCGGATTAACATCGGGTACACCTGAAAGTCCGGGCTGGTCTCCGGTTAAGACAGAAGCACCAGCCGTTAGTGGAAGTGTGTTATGGACTTACGGTGGCAAAGGTTGTACTCCGACATCAATGCCTGCAGACCAAACCGATATTACTGCTATTGTTAATGCTGCAAAGAACAATGGCTGGAATGGTGTTGATTTTGATGATGAATGTAGCATGAATATTACCAATATAGCGAAAACTATGGAAAAACTTAAGACTTCATCCAAAGAAACAAGTTATACTTTTATTGCAGGATGGGCTTATAACAACCCGAGTTCTTCTTCATCCGGGCAAGCTATAAATGATGCAGTCAAACAAATTGCCGAAAGTAATTCCTGCGACAGATTTATATTAATGTGTTGAACGAAACCGCCAAAGCGGCAGCAGATGTTCTTTGACAAAATGAAAGAGTATTTTTTTATATTCTCTCATCACCAACAAAGAAAAAGGAGTAAAAATGGGAGAATTAAGAGAAAAAATGCTG
>JASFMY010000083.1:0-30077 GCA_050117315.1 Ignavibacteria bacterium | reverse complement strand
TATTTATAAACCAACTTCCTTGGAGGAAGTTGGTTTATTCTATAAATATTAGTAGATAATTAAATCAAAAAATATCCATACATGGGAGGGACATAATATTTTTATGCATATGCGCAAGGCGTTTGGTGATTCCCGCAAGACGTTCACAAGAACACGCAAGGCACCGAGGGAAGGCCGGCAAGACACTTGGGGAAGGCCGCAAAGCGTCTGGGAATGGGTAAATGGCGTGCCGAGTAGGCAAAGCCCTACGCCTCTCACAGAACCGTACGTGACAGTTTCCCGTCATACGACTCGTGTTATCCTTTATAAATTTAACGGTATCCCATTTGCCAATGATAAAACATTGCCGGGTTGCTTTGTTTTATACGCTTTAGTTTTTGACTCGTTGCTCGATACCTGAGTTTGTATTTCTTCTTTATCCAGTTTATCAGCTTCAAGTCTATTTTACTCAGTACTTCTCTTAGTCTCTTCTTGCTGTATTTTCCATAGTAGCCTATCCAGCCTCTTAATTTTGATTCAAAGTGTTTCGCTATTTCTTCTATCTCTATTCGTGTATTTTTTCATATCCTTTCTTTTCTTATTTCTTCTCTTAGCCTCTTTTGATTTGACTGACTTATTTCCGCTGCAAATGCTGTGAAGTTTTTTCCATCTATCTTACTCTTCCTTGCTCTGGGTTGATAACCAAACCCAAGAAACTCAAATTGCACTTCTTTATGTTTTCCTTTTCGTTTGTAGTTCTTACAGTATACTATCTTTGTCTTTTCTTCATTGACTTGCAGTTTTACTTCTGTGAGTCTGCCCTTTATTGTTTCCAACACTTCTTCTGCTTCTGTTTTGTTATTGCAGTGGATTATTATATCGTCTGCATATCTATCCCGGATATTTTCTCTCTAGCCACATGTCAAGTGTGTAATGTAAATAGAGATTGGCTAACAAGGGACTTATCACTCCTCCTTGCGGTGTGCCTTTCCCTTGTTTTTCTCTTATTGTGCCGTCCTTTTCTTCTACCGGCATCTTTAACCACCTCTCTACATACATCTCTTTACCCACTTTTCTTCCATTACGTGGCTTACTGCTTTGAGCATCAACTCGTGGTCTATTTCATCAAAGAAGTTCTTTATGTCCATATCTATCACCCAAGCATATTGGAAACAGTTCTCTCTAACTTTTCCTGTCGCTTGGTGGGCGCTCTTTAACGGTCTGTATCCATACGAGTTTTCATGGAATTTCCTATCTATCTTATTTTCCATGTAATCCTTCACTACTTTCTGCGCTATTCTGTCTCGTAGTGTTGGGATGCCTAATTTTCTTTCCGTCTTTCTTCTCTATCTCTGCTTCTCGTACTGATTGGGGGTGGTAACTCCCCGAGGCTAGTCTGTTCCATATGACATAGAGGTTGCCTTCTAGGTCTTGTTCAACTCTCTTTGTCTATTCCTACTGCTTTTCGCTCCTTCTGCCTTTCAACAGATTTCTTCACTACTATGGCTTAGTCCGACTTCCATCTATCCTTAAGTTTTGCTTATGGTTTCCATTAGATGGAGATCCCGTGTTCCGTAATAAAGCCCGTTTCCCACATAGTGATGGCTATGCCACAAGTCATGCCACCTGTGCACCGGCGGGCGCATAGACGATTGACAGGTGCTCTCTATGCTGGTCATTTCTTTTTACCTGACCTTTTCTCTGCATCCCTCCGAGTAATGCGATTTTGCCCAACGTCCTTGAGGATTTCGATGTTTAATAGTGTTTCACTTTCGTTCATCTCTTGGAAATATACCTGACCAATTTTCCAGCCTTTTCTCTGTCCGTTCACCACAGCTGTCTTACGACTTTTGCAGCGCAGAGTGGTTTGGTAACTCCGCCTGTTCGGCCTTACCGATACTTCGTCCCGTTTAGCTCTTTCCAGGATTGGATCATCTTTATTACAGCATGTCAAAGAACTTTCCTTTAACTTCACGGCACAACAAAGGAATCCTTTGGATAGCCCAAAGAAAGGAAACCATTGCGGCTAAAGCCGAGATTAACCTTAACCTAGGTTGCCGGGTTAAGGTATTGTATTTACTTATCGCTCGCACCCAGCTACATGCATCTGAAGAAGTAAGAAGTTTCTTAAAGTCTCATGAAATGATTCAAAGTATGAGGCATCAAGGAAATTGTTATGATAATGCTGTAAATGGAAAGTTTTCTCCATACACTTATAAAACTATTTGCTTTCTGACACTACTACCAGAATATTGCATATAATACTAGAGTGATTACTACCACCGCTGCTCCCATCCATTTTACCGAGGCCGTTGGTGTCATATTAAAATCCTTTCTTACCGGCAGTTCTTTCGGTTTATCAAGCGGTTTTACAAATGTAATAACTGCCATTACTATTATTACTAGTATAAAGCTTATCGCCATTCTGTTTAAGAACGCTATATCCCCAAACCATATTAACAAGACTGCGTAAATTCCCAAGTTTAATAACAAAGCTACAATACCTGCTACCGGCGGTGCTTTCTTAACTGCCAGCCCAAATATAAACGCCGCTAATACTCCCGGTGAGATGAAACCTTGAAACTCTTGTATATATGTAAATATTCCTTGTAGTCTCGGGTCATTAAGATTTGGAGCGATAAAACATGCTATCAACACGAAAATTATTGTCGCTATTCTCCCTATCGTTACCAAACTCTTGCTGTTCTGATTCTTGCTTATGTATACCTTATATATATCCATCGTAAATATGGTTGAGGCTGAATTAAGCATTGAGGCAAGTGAACTAATAACAGCCCCGCTGAGTGCCGCGAATATAAACCCCTTTATCCCGGCCGGGACTAAATTTTTTATTAACAAAGGGTAAGCCGCATCACTATTTGACGCTAAGGCATCCGGGTATAACTGCGCTGCCATTATTCCTGGGAAAACTATTATAAAAGGAATTATTAGTTTTATTCCCGCTGCAAATATTACACCCATTTGCCCATGTTTTAAACTTTTTGCCGCTAGCGTTCTTTGGGTTATATATTGATTTAATCCCCAGTAATAAATATTCGGGATCCATAAACCAATAACTAAAGCTGTCCACGGAAGTACAGGGTGGTCGGCCGGTAAGATCATGTGAAGTTTATCGGCATTGGTTTCCATAAAATTTGAAACCCCTATAACTTGGAAACCAAGAAACATAACTATTGCACCGCCTATAACTAAGGCTGAACCTTGAAACAAATCTGCCCATGCAACTGCTTTTAATCCGCCCCATGTTGTATAAAGAGCGGCTATTATTCCAATTACCCAAACCGACGTTACTAAATCCATCTCGAAAATTGTACTTAAAGCTAAAGCTCCAGAATATAGTACCGCGGCAAGTGTAACGGCCACGTAGGTGAACATCATAAAGATGGCCATGATCGTTCGGGCTGCTTTATTATACCTATACTCCAAGAACTCCGGGATGGTAAATACTCCGCTTTTTAGAAATTTAGGTAGGAAAAAAAACGCGGTAAATACCAAGGTAATCGCCGCCATCCACTCGTAACTGGCAATGGCCATACCCGTTATTCCACCTCCTTGACCGGACATACCGACGAACTGTTCGGTTGATATGTTCGCTGCTATCAACGATATACCGATGAAAGGCCAGATTAAACCGCGCCCTGCTAGAAAAAAATCTTCCTCGTTTTCTTCTTTCCGGCTCTTAAACATGCTTATCCCCACTACAACTGCAAAAAAGATTAGAAAAATCAAAACATCTAGAAAGTTAAGTGCCATACCACTCCTATAGGATTATTCATTATATTAAATTTTAAAATTATATTTATGATCACTTTTAATCATAAACCCAGCTTTAATATTTTTTCTTTATTACTCTTCACTTAATACTACAAGTTAGCTTTTCACTAAATACTCAGAATCAACCAATCTATTTTCATTCTCAGCGTAAACAGCATATTGAAATCCTTTGCGAATCGCATATGCTCCTATTTCACCCTCTTTGTTCAAAGCAATAAAAGCAACCTGAAAATCTTTATAATTTTTTTGCTTTTCGGCAATACGATACACAGCCTCTTTGCATGCTTCCTGTGGAGACTTACCTTGTCGCATTTGCTCAACCACTGTATGACTGCCTGTAATTTTTATTACCGCCTCCCCCATACCTGTGGCAGTTGCCGCTCCTACTTCATTATCGGAAAAAAGCCCAGCACCTATTATAGCAGAATCGGCAACCCGACCATGCATTTTATACTGTAATCCGCTTGTTGTACAAACACCAGCAATATTTCCGGCTACATCAAGCGCAAGCATACCAATCGTATCGTGATTATTTTTATCTATCTTACGGATTTCCGAGTTAATCTCTTTATCCCATTCCTTCCAAGCCTGTTCAATTTCCTTCGTAAGAAGATTTTCTTCCTTAAATCCGTTAGCCAATGCAAATTCATGTGCGCCGCTTCCTACAAGCATAACAAACGGCGTCTTTTCCATAACCAGACGGGCAACAGAAGATGGATGCATGATGTCCTGAAGAAAAGCGACAGAACCTGCATTCCCGTACTCATCCATTATGCACGAACCGAGCGTAACATATCCGTCTTTGTCGGGATAACCACCATAACCTACAGTTGTAATACTCGGATCGGCTTCTATAACTCGGACTCCGGCTTCAACAGCATCAAGACATCTTCCCCCAGCGTCTAAAATTTCCCATGCCGATTCATTTGCTTTTACACCGAAATTCCAGGTTGATATGACCACCGGTCTTTGCACTTTATCATTTTCGCTATTTGCTTCTCCTGTTTTTCTTAAAGCTTTTTCCAAAGGAGAAGCGAAAGCAAATTTTGATAATACACTGGTTGAAGCTAATGCCAGAGTATTTTGAATAAATTTTCTTCTTGATGTCATTTGTAATATCCTACTGCTATTAGTAAAACTTCTCTAAGTTTTTAAGAATAATTGCTGTTTAGTTATAATATCGCTTCAATTGCCGTTATATTACTTTTTCGATTTCTGTAATCTGTTCCTTACTTAAGGTAATTTTTCCCGCACCTGCATTTGTTTGGACTTGTTCAACCGTTGAGCTTGCGACAATAATCGGTCCCATGGCAGGAATTGTAAGCATATATGCAATAGTTTGATTTGAGAGCGACATATTATATTTGCGACCTATTTCTGTCAGCTCTCTAATTTTTTCGGAAATAGAGGGAATTAATTCTCTATCCAAAATCCTTTCATCAAACAGCCTGTCTCCACTGCTTGCTTTATCTTTATTTATATACCTTTCTGTCAACAAGCCCCGGCGAAGCGGACTCCACGGAATAAACGAAATATTATTTTCCTTACAATAATCCAACACTCCTTTGTCTTCTTTGTTTTCTTTATATAGAATATCATAACGATTCTCAACCGCTTGCACTCTCGCCCGAATAAACTTATTGAAATATTTTGAGTAAACTTTTAAATTATTCACACAATAATTTGATACGCCGAAGTAACGAATTAAGTCATGTGAAATCAAATCCTCAATTGCCATAAGACTTTCCTCAACCGGGGTTTCATCTTCGAACGAATGAAAGAACATCAAGTCGATATAATCGGTTTGTAAACGTTCAAGCGAAGCATAAGTAGATTCCAATATATTCGTACGGGACAGACGGCAATGGTTGGGAGTAGTTCCATCCGAAGCGCCGAACAGTTTGGTGGCAACAACAACTGAATTTCTCAACCCGGAATTCTCTTTTATCCAACTGCCGATTACACGTTCGGAATTACCACTTGAATTATTATACCTGTTTGCCGTATCCCAAAATGTAACTCCCTCCTCAAATGCTTTATCCAATATTCGTATTCCGGTCTTTTTATTAACTCTGGCATTGTCACCAGTTTCTGGAATCCCGAATTTCCACGTTCCTAATCCAACATTTGAAACACGCAACCCAGAATTCCCGAGGATGCGGTATGGCATACCGTTAAACTTATTAAATGTAAAATCCAATCCTATTGTCTTAGTATTCGGATTGATATAATTCATCTCATGTCTTTTTGTAAACATATTTCTATCCTCTCAATTCTTTTGATTTACAATCCTCCTATTTAATCTTACAGTCATATTGTAAAGCTTTCATAAAAAAAGTATGTAATCATTTTTTATATAATTACATGTACTATTTTTATCACAATATGTTAACGTTCTACTCTTCCAGAGCCGCTGCCTTTTGCCAATTTTTCTACTTCCTCAGCAGAAACTAAGTTAAAATCTCCGGGAATTGTTTGTTTTAAACATGAAGCTGCAATTGCAAACTCAAGAGCATCTTTTGTGTTATCTTTTTTCATTAACCCGTAAATCAGCCCGCTGGCAAATGAATCTCCGCCACCTACTCTGTCAACAATACTTATATCATAGAATTTTGATCTATACGGTTCTACACAATCTTTATCATCCAACAAGAGTGCGCTCCAGCCATTTCTCGATGCCGAATAGCTTTCTCTTAATGTTATTGAGACTGCTTTAAAGTTATATTCCGACTTTAATTTCCGGGCAAGATCAAAATATTCATCAATGTTTATTTCTCCTTCCTCTATTTTAGATTTATCGTTTTTAATGCCCAGGCTTTTTTCCGAATCTTCTTCATTGGCAATACAAACATCAACATATTCCATCAAAGGTTTCATAACTTCTTGAGCTTCCTTTTCAGTCCACAGCTTAGCTCTAAAATTAAGATCACAGCTAATCATAACTCCAGCTTCTTTAGCATATTTGCAGGCTTCTTTTAAATATTCTTGAAGATTTTTTCCCAATGCCGGTGTTATTCCTGTCCAGTGGAACCATTTTGCATTTTTAAATACCTCTTTCCAATCAAGTTCGCTTTTATTTATCTCTGAAATGGACGAATTAGCTCTGTCATAAATTACTTTTGATGGTCTTTGGCCTGCCCCGGTTTCAAGAAAATAAATTCCAACTCTATTCCCCCCCCTAATAATAAAATCTGTTTTCACCCCAAAACGTCTTAAATGATTAACAGCACTCTGCCCTATTTCATGTTTAGGTAATTTTGTTACGAAATAACTATCAAAACCATAGTTGGAAAGCGACACGGCAACATTGGCTTCACCGCCGCCGTAAGTAACATCAAAATTTTGTGACTGTACTAATCTGCTGTACGCCGGTGTAGATAAGTGAAGCATGATTTCCCCGAAAGTAACTACTTTTTCTGACATAACTAATCTTAATATTTTATTACGGAATTGATTTTTAATAAGTATTTCCCAGAAGGATTTCTATTTTTTTCTTCATTAAGTAAAAATCAGATTTTCATCTAATTTAGTTAATCTATTTGATTTACTATTTTTTAGTATTATCTTATTAAAATAAGATATAGAGAGAGAATTAAATTATATTATAGGTAATCCCGAGCTGAAACGACTCTTTTATTTGTGTTTTTAATGATTGCGCTTTTTCATAAATAAGTACAAAATCAAAATTTACCCGAAGATAAGAATTAATTTTTGATACGAACTGATTGTTCCAGTTTACATCCCAAATATCCAGATTTTCAAATCTGGAAAATAAACGAAGTTTACTGACTAATTTAATATTTGTATCAATTAGAAATTCACTATTCGTAACCGATTCAATGCCCGTTTCAAATTTAAAATTTTCAATTTCTGCGGTATCTTCATCATCAGAATATTCTGGATGCTTATTTGTAAAAGTTTCTTGAAAGGCAATACCAAATCTGGTGTTTCCAATAATTGACTTGTCATAAGTAAATCCGAGACTTTGAGTAATATATCCAGGATCAAAAAAATCTACAATACTTTCATTTAAATCTTTTTCATAGTTAAATCCTGTTGTGACCTGAGTTCTAATAGAATTTCCGAAAAATGGAACAACAACCCAACCAGCATTATATAAAAGTACTGATTCTAAATTTATTTCATTATCAATCGTTTTAAATTCGCCTTTTCCTAACTTTGTCCTACCATACATTATTTTATATTCATTATTTAATATCCATATTTTTGATTTATATTTTATATTAAACTCTGAATGAATTGTCCAAGCTACCGAATTCTCCCCACCTTTAACCCAATTACTAAAAGCTATTTGACTAACATTCAATCCTACAATTAATTGTTTCTCCCAAGAGTTAATATTATTTTTTGTTGAATCTGTTGATTTTTCTGCTAATAAGGTAGATGAAATTACGAAATAGAATACAAAAATTTTTCTCATTGCTTCCTTTTAAAAATTTTAAATAAAAAAATAATTCTATACTAAAAAAATTAAATAGCTGTACTAAGAAACTTCTGAAAAGTCCAGTTCATCATTCTGGAATACCTATCTTCACGAAAGTGGAAACATGGATATTTTATTTTTATTGAAGGTTCTATATCCTCAGACAAATCTGAGTAAATTGTGGAAATGAAATATTATAAATAAACAATATTTTATAAATCTCTAAAATAATTTTATATTGACAATAGAAAGGCTGAATGCTGAAATAAGTACCACGGATTATAAATTCCATTCGCACAACTCACCGTGCCTAAAATCTCATGCTACGTTTTAGTACGAACCATCCGATATCGTCTATTTTGAACAAAAAAGATTTTAAAACCAGAATTATGGTATAGACTTCAACTTTTAAAATATCTTGTTCATCTATTTTCGAAAGGGAAAGATGTGAATTACGAAAATGTTTTTTGTGTCGTTTATTATCTGGCGAATTCAAACAATTCCATTAAATCCCACTTTTGGTCGGTAATTATCCGCCATTCTTTCTGTGGTCTTGCGTTTTGTCCTGATCTGAAGGGATTAACATACGGTTCGACCGAGTCTGGGAATATCATTACATAAATGTGTTGTTCTCCGAACTTCCTGCCCGGTTCGCTTCCGAATTGAAGTATGTTATAATCGTCTTGTTTCAAATCATTTTTATCCAACTGAAACTCATAATAAATGACAGGCAACATTGTCAAGGAATCAAATTCTTTGACTAATTTCCATCCATCCCATTTTTTCAGCTCATAAACTTTGTCGTTTACTTTTAGCTTCCACCCTGCATATTCTTTTAACATTAAAGGAGGAATTGCAAAAGTCTGCGTTTCGCCTCCCATCAGGAAAAGCCGAGAAGCTATTTTAGTTACCAGGTTATCTTTATCGTCAAGGTTCCCAATGAAGAATTGTTTTCGGATCCAATCTCCTTGTAGCACTCTATGTCCGGCAATATACCAACTGTTCTTTTGGTAATTGGTTAATACAGGCGGATTACCATTTACTACCTTGTAATAATATTTTTCTGCACCCGGATAAAGAGCTTTGCTAGTTGCGCTGTTTAACGAGACCGCAATTCCGCTACCGTTTTCTAATGTATGTTTCATCATGTCATCATCACCGTTTCCGCATTGAATAAAGTGCCAATTCCACAATGCCCCCAATTGCCAGTTGGCTCGTCCATTATGCAGATCTTTGTTTCTATAATATCCTGAATTTATATGAGATTCGGATGTATATTCTCCATACATATCGGGATCAGCATAAAATTCTAATAAGGAACAGGGCAATAAAGCCGAGGTCTCTTTAGTATCTGTTTTTTTACCACTGATGTTCTCAACATAATACCATTTGTTATCAACCAATACTTCTGCAACCGAATGTGTGTCCATATTGATTGTTCTGGCAGGGAGTCCCATTGTATGCATAACACCCACAAACCCGTTGGCACGCCCAACACAAAAAGACGGATGAAATATTAGATCAGCAGGATGCTTTGATTCATACACAGGTCCATTATCTTGATTCACCTTTCTTGCCCAATCTGCAATTAATCTCACCTTTTCCAATAATGGTGTATCTTTGTTTACATTGTTTTCTCTAAAAATCTTTTCCCGTACTTCTACCAATGCGTCCCAATCCTGCTGGTGCTGGGTTTTACCACCATTCTTGTTATAAAGCTCGCCTCCGCAACCTGGGTAAATCTTGCTCGGAGGCTTTGAAGCCATAGATACATTCGCCCCTTTAGGCGTCTCGTCAATACCGAGACTTTCTCTTGTAATAAGAGGTTTTAACGGAAGAAAAGAATTTTTATCAATTTGGCGGTTTATAAACAGTCCGCTACCATCAGAAAGTACTTTATCAAACTTTGAATACTGAAAAGAAATATCCCAATTAATACTCCAATTATAAATTCCCGCAACTTCGTTTACCTTTAGTGAAATAGGTTGCCATCCTTCAGAGCTTTGAGAATATAAAACTTGCGCGTTGATAAAAATTAGCGCAACAGCAATTAACAGATTTTTATATGCCATAATTTGCTCATGTGATACAACTAAAAAAGATTCTACACTAAACTGGTTTTTTGTTAGAAAGTCTTCTTTTTAATGCCCTAAGGATCTTTCTCCCTGTATAGCATCCTGGTTGCCGACAGAAGTAAGGGTATTCCGGCAACCTTGATACTTGAGGTTCCATGATGAGGATTTTTTATTATCAATCAATAACAAGCAAACCTTCGCCTTCCGGAAGTTCGATCTTCATGTTCTGCCTATCTCCATCATATCTCCATCCGGTTACTACGTTCCCATTCAAAAGAACCTTGGACGGTTTACTTTGGAGACCAATTGTTACATCCGCTTGTTTACCGTGATAATATTTTATTGTCCCCTTCGAGACCTCGCAAGTCAGTGGTATGCCGGAAGAAATTACCAGCTTCCCTTCCTTATTCAATGATTTTACAACTGCCGCAAATATTTTCTCTTCGTCCCACGTTAAAGCAAGCGCATCTGTAGTAAAGTCATTACAGTTATACAAATTATCGGGACTCGTAGAAAAAATAAAATTGTTGCCGTTTGTTACCCCCGATATACATCCTCCGTTATCGGAATATTCAACACCTTCGTTTGTTTCTTTCGTTGTTGTAAGAAGATTTGCCATAACCAAAGGTTTTCCTTGTGTCCTCGCTGTAACCGTCAGCATCCCTTCTTTTATCAGAGGACGTTCTTGCCTAAAGGTATATATGTAATGTGGAGTCTCAACAGTGTTACTTTCAAGTTTCTCAGGATAAAGATGATTAATATGAAGTACACTACCTTCCCTACTTATAGTAGATTTATGTTTACCTGCAGCAATGTCTTCAAGCCGTTCCGTCTGATAAAGCAAAGTAACATCAACATCTCTCTCCGTAGGTTTGATAACATCAATCATCAAGACGGTTCTCGGTTTTAAGTAAAGGACATTTCTGCTCATCTGTTTTACTTTTCCCCAATAAACCTTACCAATATCTCCCGAACTGAACGCCGCATTGCTTCCGTCTAGATAGTGATATATAAATGCATGATCGCTAAAGCCATCAGCAAAAACCAACGGATCGCCTACTCTCTGACTTTGATTATTATGATCGATCAAAATTGTAGAATGAGCAACCGGCTGAGTATACCATGAATTATAATAAGGGTCTAAGTAGTATGTACTGCCATGACGTTCTCCCAAAAATAGACTTCCCCCATCGGAAAGCCAGAATGTCCCTTGGTCGAGATGCTGATGATTATAAAACGCCCCTGTACGCATCACAAATATAAAGCCATCCTTTTCCCAGCCGCTTTTAAATACCGTAGTACCTATATCACGGAAAAATTTTACCGGGTTTTTATCAAAAGGAGCTTTTCTCGGAACGTTTTCCGTATCATATAAAACATCCATAAAGGTTTCTTCCTTTTTTAAATAATTGTAAAACCATCCTAGGAGTGGCTCTTTATGTTTAGCCAGAAGCCATGCAAAGTTAGTTAGAGGGTTAACAAAGTTTTCTGCGGCATCCCCGAAATAGTATGGTTTCTTATCTTTAATATTTCCCGCCCAAACGAGATCTTTATATGAACCAACCAATTTTTTCGACATGTCTATATTAAAAACATTATCCATTGCTGGTAATGTTTTGGAAAGCGACAACATTGTAAAGTCGTAATACACGTAACCTTCACCCCACGATCCGTCTTTTCCTACGGTTTTTTGAATCAGATCATATGCTTTCAAAATTACCCCGGTAAAATAGGGTTCGTTCTCAATACTCTCATCCTCTCCGTACATTGCAGCCTGGCACATCATTGAGCCTCCGGTAATATGAGCAACCCAGTTTGATGTATTACACGTAACCAAATCATCTTCCACATATCCCTTGTGACACGCCTCTACTATTTGTGTTCTTAAAGCAGAACGGACTTCTTCTCTCTCTTGTTCGTTCATAAGGTCATAAACAAGATCATACCCCAAAGCCAGACTCATTCCCAATTCTCCTATCGGGTAATAGATATGCTGCCCTCGCTCTTTCCACCACGGGTGAACCCAAAACGGATAACTACTTATTTTCACCATAAGATTTTTCACATACTCACCAGATTGACGACTCCCTAACAATTTATACGCTAACGCGTTATAATAAACACCCTTTCGCCACCCGATAATTTGCTTGCCCCACGGCACAAGGTTTTGTCCACCGAAAACCGGGTCTATATCCGCGCCCGGGAATTGATCTATATCAAAGGCAAGTTTACCTACAGGATTTTCTTCTCTATACTTTTTCGCATTTGCTACAATTTCATCTTTTACATTTTTATACTTTGCACTTTTTAATTTGGCCGCTACCTTCCCTTGATTCTTTTTATCAAACCACAATCTTGGGTGAACTCCGCCGAGCGAAGCCGGTTTAGTAAATATTGTAAATTGTGTGGTAGATAATTTCTCACCGTCTTTGTAAGCTTCAAGATTAGCAAGATATAATCCTTCGGGAAAGGTAAGTTCAAACTCAGTACTCCATTCATTACCATTTCTACTTAAATCTTTACTCAGAAAAGTATTTCCCTTTTCTGTAAACGGCGCAACTTGCAACGACACCTTATCTGCACTAAACTGCCATGTACCTTTTAATACAAAAGTATCACCCTTTTCAAAATGTCTTTTCGGTATAAACGGTTTCCACTCAGATAATTTTTCCATTTCAGGTATGCTGAATTTGAATGATGTTTTTTTCAATCCCTTCAATTCAACATCGTCGAGCCCAAAATAAATATTCATTGCCGGATCGGATTGCGTAAATTTTGCAAACACAGCTAATGCATTTACTTTTATTCTTTCGTTTTCCACTCCTGGGTTTTCGTCAATAAAATCACTATAATTTGCTTCAACCCAAATCCATTTATTCGTTTCAGGATTTTTAATCGTATAGTCAACTTTCCCATCCGGACCGGCTGCTATTCGTATCTTCAAAAATTCAGGGCTAAGCTGAGTCTTTAAATAATACCTTAATTTAACATATGAACCTGCAGCTAAGTACATATCCAGTTTTTTCTGGGCGCCTGCATAGTAATCTACATTTGTATATGGTATTACTTTTTCGACAACCGATAAATTTGTATCTCCAGGAACAATCGTACCTACTCTCATATTAGGGTCGAAAGCTACATCCTGCCAAAACGGATATGATGCCCAGGCACTTAGTTCATTAGTTTCAAAATTCTCGTTATACATGCTTGGTTCAAGCGATATATCCGTGGTTGAAATATTGCTGCAAGCACATAAAAAGAATATTACCGATAAAGGTATAATAATCTGTTTCATTTTTTCTCCTTGTTAAGTCCTACTGTTGGTTTCGGCAATTAGAAAAAGTATTTTTTACGAATGATTTATTTTAACAATGGGAATGAAAATTTCTTCCCTGGGTTTATCAAATCTGTAAACACTTATATTAACGCGTTCAGGTTGAGAAGGAAGAAATGTCCCAGCAATTTCCAATTGATCATCATTTTCATTACGACGGAGAACTATTTCCGGCTCCCACTCGGACAGCTTTCGGGTTTTCGGCACTTCATATTTGAAAGAAACAGTTTTCTTTCCTTTAATTTCTACGTCATCCAGCGCAAAGCAGATCGGCATGTCTAGGTCTGTTTTTTCAAAACGTAGGGTAACAGCTATTGTGGTAACGTTAATGTAATCCGTCGGCTGCATCCGCAAGCTTTAATACATCGGACAATGTAAAACTAACGCAATCCCAGTGGTTTAATTCCGTTTCCGTATAACGTGCGCGAATTCTTTCACCATTACTAAGTCCTAAATCAATACCAAGCCAAGAAGGAACATTTGTTGTTTTAACAAAGTATCTGAATTTTATGACGCTTTTGTTATCAAGGTGCATGGATAGTTTTTTTGATGCGCCTATTAGCTGCGGAACATTCCATGACGGATTATATAATTTACATAAGCATATACCTTTATAGCTGTCTGAAATCTTACCTGGATATAGATAAGGATCATATGCCATATCTTGCGCTGGGGGATAACTTGACCAAGCCGATACTTCGCCTGATTCGAAATCCTGATAATACGTATAAGGTTCGTACTCAAGATGGTTTAAAGTATCAATCCAAAGGTCTGTACTTTCTTGAAATTTTGTTTGAGCAAATTGTTTTGTATCAACAACTGCATTAAACATAATGACAATAAATAAGAACAATATTATTCTACTATTAATAACCATTCTCTTTTAATCAAAACGTTACACAACTTTATTTGAATGATAATTTGCTAAACATGAAGTTTGATTGACTCGGGTTTTCCCGAAGCCAACGATCTGTGAATGGCATCAAGAATTGCGGTGCTTCTCAAACCTTCTTTTGCATTCACTATTGTTTCCGTATTCTTCTTGCATGCATTTACAAATGAACGAACTGAAGAAGGCATTGCACCAACCCATTCGTCGAAAACTTTGTAATTTAAAAATGTTCTCGGGCATGAAAATTTATCATCAAGAATTGCATCAATGGCTTCATCCTTTCTATTGATATGAGTTGTGCCGCCCGTGCCGATAACTTCCATGAATGAATCGGGCATATAAGGACTTGTATTAGGATATATCCATGCACATTCAAAAGTTGCGAACTGTCCGTTTTCAAAGGTAACGAGTGATTGAATTCCATCGTAAGTATCCATGCCTTTTGCTTTCAAAACTCGTTTAATGCCTTTTGCATAAACTTCAACCGGATTCGCATCAAACCACCACACCATTAAATCAATATCGTGAGAATTCATAAACCACGCCGGGGAACTGTCTTTTGCCCAAGATGCAAGCATAGTTGTTGGGACAAATATCGGATTGTTTTTTCTTGCATATCCTATTATCGGCTCACCAATTTGTCCTTCTGTTATCATTGATTTTATTTTATGATAAGGCGCGAGCCAGCGATGGTTAAAATTCACCTGAAATTTTTTCCCGGTTTCTTTTACTACTTTATATATTTCTTCTGCTTCTTCCTGCTTGGTTGTCATCGGTTTTTCAACAAGTACATTTATACCGGCATTCAAAGAATCGATAACCGGACTTTTGTGATATTGGTCCGGCGTTGCTACATATACTGCGTCCAGGTTCTCTTTCTCCAGCATATCCTGATAATTCTTGTATGTAGAAGATACATTAAATTCATTTGCAGCATCTTTCAAATTGGCTTCGGAAATATCAGCCAAAGATGTTACTTCTACATCTTCAACTAATTCTAATATTCTTCCGCCCGATTTTCCCATAATACCTGTCCCGATAATTCCAAATTTAAACGGCATGATATTTTTCTCCTCCTAATATCTACCAAATTATAAAATTTTTAGTTTGACTGCACAAAATATCTATGTGAAATTTAGTAAAGTTCCGGTTCATTATCTTAAAATGTAAACATTCCTTTTATTCCTCTCTTGTTTTCCAGATCAAAGAAAAACTGTTCCCAGTTTTCAATCCCACCCTTGTGGGTTATTAAAACATCTGCATTAATTTTGCCGGAGTTCAAAAGACAGATTGATTTATCCCATGAAGAATATAGTGTAGACATATTAAATATAAATTCAATCGATTTTGACATACCGGCATCATAGGGAAATTCAATTTTGTCTTTACCTGTAAGACCTATTGCAGTGATTCTTCCAAGTTTTCTCACTAATTTCACTGCTAAAGAAATTCCGGGTGCTGAGCCGCTTGCTTCAATTATAAGATCGGCTCCTTTACCTTCGGTCATATCCATTATAATTTTTTCAGTATTTTCTTTACTTACATTTATCACATGATCGATACTTGAAATTTTTCTTGCCGCAGGAAGCCGTAATTCTTCATCTACATCTGTACCAATTACAACAACTTTTGAAGCTCCACCTGCCTTGGCAACCATCGCAGCAATAAGTCCTATTGGACCGGGCCCAATAACAACCGTAAAATCTCTCGGTCTCAAAGCTCCTCTTTCAATAATATCAGTTACAACATTTGCAGTCGGTTCAACAAGCGCCGCTTTTTCAAAAGAAAGGGTATCAGGAATTCTATGTAATAAGTTTGGTTCCGGATATCTCATATACTTTGCAAAGCATCCGTCAATTCCCCAGCCTGGGGATCTTTTTTCAGGACATATTTGCCTGTTGCCTGTTCTACACAGCCAACATTTACCACACGCTAATGTATGGGGCTCGCCGACTACCCTGTCCCCCTTTTTCCAATCTTTTACGTTTTTCCCTGCCGAAGCAATAACACCTGAGAATTCATGTCCTAAAATAACCGGCGGCCAATAAGGAAATTCATCATGATAAATATGAAGATCTGTACCGCAAATACCGGCGGCTTTCACTTCGATAAGAACTTCATTATCACCAATTTCGGGAACAGTAACTTCTCTAAGTTCAACCAATCCCTTGCCCTTGGCTGTCTTAACTAACGAATTCATCATTTTATTTTTGTCCATAATTACTTCCTTAACATTTTCTTTCTTTTACTCTATTTGTCTAAATTCTTTTCAAAAGCGAAACAATAACACTGCAGATATATTTTTATTAAGCTTCCCACATGTTGTTTTAACACAATGATAGTTTATTTTTATTCTTCCGAGGATAAATTGAATAACGTGTGAGGGTATTTAATGTTATTCCAACATAACAAATAATGCGATTGGGCTACAGCTAAAAATATATCTAATAATATCTTAATCAATAGCAATCTGTAAAATCTAAACATTTTCATTCAAATCTAATTTCACCTTCTTTTTACTGTTCTTAGATTTTAATACCATCATCATCCCCAGTAATAGCATTATAAAACCAAGAATCAAATCAAGCCTAAATGCCCTTGAATCATTATAACCAAAGAGCACAAAAAACGAGATAAGTACAAAAATAGTTCCGAATGCACTTATTGTAATCCCAATAATTTTAAAAGGTGAAAGAGTACTTTGCTTTTCCCCGGCTTCCAATTCAAACGGCTTCTGAAGATCACCAAAAAATTTATTCCCCCTACTTTTTTCATCTTCCGGCGTTGGTTTTGTTATCGTACCAATCCACATACCGAGTATTGTAACCAATATATTTAAAACCGTTGCTGTAGAATTCCACCCGCTTCTTAACCAAAAGTCAAGAGTAGAATCAATCTTCATTTGTTCCGAATAAATACTGACTAAAATAAAATTAGCAAGTATTAATATTATGCCGACAAGTGCCCCGGCAACTATGCCCCAAATTACTCCTCTCCCATTGAATTTTTTGAACAACAAACCTAATATCAACGGAATCATTATAGGCGGACCAAAAGCGGCAAAGAAACGAAACATAAGATCCATCAGTGTTAATCCTCTGAAAAAGCTCAAAAGAATAGCAAGGATAATTGTAAAAATCCCGATGACCACGGTAGCCATACGTCCAAAGGCAACTTCGTTTTTTTCCGAAATGTCGGGCTTGATCTTCTTTTTATAAAAATCACGAGTTAAAATTCCAGAAAGCGTATTGAATTCCGAACCCAATGTTGACATCGTTGCTCCTAAAAGAGCCACTAATATAAATCCCATCATTCCTATAGGAAGAATCTTCATGCTTATTGCAGCATAGACTTCTTTAGCATCTACTAGGTCAGGAAGAATGAGGCGTGCGGCAATAGCTGGAAAAAAAAAGATCGGCGGAGCAACAAACATCAACACCGCAATTAGATAAACCATTTTCCTTGTATCTTTTTCGCTGCGTACGGTATTATATTTTTGAACAAGTGACCAGCTTGCGCTATACGTCAGTATGGTTATAAGAAAAACTGTAAAGATAAGATACGACCATCCATAGGGTTCCCTTACCGGATTTAAAAAATCTTGAGGCAGTTTGGAGATGAATGACCCAATGCTTCCAAAATCCACAATCACAACATTATATGTAAGAATAAATAAAAATATCACCGCAAAAGCCAGAATGATTGCCTGCACAAAATCCGTAATAATAACCGTCATTTGTCCGCCGAGGAAAGAATAAGCAATCAAAATTATACCTAAAATCACCATAAAATGTATTAATGTTATGCCCGATCCTTTAAAAGCAACTGTAATTACAATTGCTGTAGAAAATATTTTCAAAGCATTATCAAACATTCTTAATGGGAAACCTGTCCATACGAAAAGTTGGTGAATAGTCTTGTTATACCGCCGCTCCATAAAACCCAGAGGTGTAACAACTTTAGAACGCCTCCAAAGATGGGCGATAAAGTAACCTCCTAAAAGTATACAAATAGGACTTATCCAATTAATAACAATCCCAACAATACCATACTTATAAGATATCTCGCTATAAATTACAAATAACAAGGTACTGAACGACGCCATAAAATAGGAAGTGCCTGCGAGCCACCACGGCATAACATTCCCAGCTGCAAAATAGTCTTTTGCTTGTTTTATATATCGCTTAAAGTAATAACCAATTAAAATTATTACAAGAAAATATGCTAATATTACAAGATAGTCCGGGGTTTGTATTCCTTTTAAGTCACTCATATTTTCCTACTTTTATTTTGAAAAACCTAATTCAGCCGAACATTATTTATATGATAAAAAATTAACTTGATATACAGATTACTCTAAGAATTATTTATTTTCTTTGTAAAACGTTTCCAATTCATCAATAAATTCATCTTTGAGAGAATAACCGGAAAAAAATGCAACACCGTCCGCACCCACTTTTCTAGCGGCTTTAACCTCTTCTTTTACTCCTTCCGGAGTGTTTTTATTATGGCTTGAACTTACGGCAATCCCAGCATAAAGTTTACATTTTCCGTCTGCTACTTTTACTTGTTCTTTCACATACTGTTCAAATAATTTCACATCATTTGTGTAGTCCATGGGACAGGCTATATCTATAAGGCCTTCATCAGCCCACGTTTTCCAATCTTGCGCAATTAAACTTTTAGCGGCGGCATTATCTGCAAACACATCAACTCCCAGAACCAAGTCTTTGCCCGATTCATCAATCATTTTTCTTACACCTCTTACAAGCCGCGTTACCTGTTCGGTATTCCATTTCAACCATTCGCACCACACCATACTTCCTGTATCCATATGTACTTTAAGAGGAGAAACGCCGTAAATCTTTTTAAAAGCATCGCATGTTGCCTCATCGTAACTAAAACCCTGATTCACCTGAAATCGAATATAGTCTAAATGAATTCCGTCAATATCATATTCCAACACTTCGGAAATTTTTCTTACCATGTATTCCCTTACTTCAGGAAGCGCAATATTCAGTTGGGGATAAATTTCTCCTTTAATACCTCTTCTTAACCATTCCGGGTGCTCTTTAATTTCTCCTTCCAACTCAAATTTATGTCCGGGCATGTAATTAACATGCACCTCCATCTTTCTTTTATGAGCTTCTTTTATTATAGGGACAAGGTTGTCCCACTGATATTCATTATGTTTGGTCTTACAATAATAGAAAAGCGTATTTATTCCTATTCTTTCAAACTCATCTAATTTTTCTTTTATCTGGCTTAAGGCTTCATCACTCTCTTTACTAAACATTTTTCCATGGAGCCAAACAGCTCTTTCTTCTTTGCCGGAAACGGATTGTGCAAACAAATCCAATGATACTAGAATAAACGTTATTAAAACAATTCCCATGATCACTTTAAAATTTTTCATTTTGGTTCCCTTTATTTTAATTTGTTTTCACACACAGAATTTCTATAAACTTTAATACTTCACTAATACAACTTTCACATGTTTGTTTTTCAATTTCGGCAGATTAACACACGCTTTTTCGTTATCGAAATCCATCCAATGCTTACCATTAATAGTTACTTTTTCTAGTTGTATCGTTTTATCCTCAATGGGACACGGGTATAATTTGTCCCCTTTTTCCGATGCAGTGATATAAAAATGAAGTTCAATCGGTTTTTTATTCACCCAAAAATCTAGATAGAGAAAATTCAGAAAATTTGTTTCCATAGAATGATAAGAGGTTTTATAGGTCTCCGCTTTTTTCTTTTCTTTTACTACACCTTTTGTGTAAACTTCGAAGAAAGTATCTCCATATTTTTTATCTATGAAATTAGTATTCCAAAATTCCGATCCTTTTCTAAAGTAGCCTAGATATTTGTTATCATTTGTTACTCGGTATTGGAAAAGATTAAACATATTATTATAAGCTTGGACCCACCAGTATGTTGTTTCCCCGTGCAATGAAGGATTAAGCCTGCCGACAGTATTGTACCATGCTCCCGTTTCTGAATCGAATCCCCATTCAAGGACTTTATCAGCAACAAATTTCGTTGAAGTTATATAACCGGTTTTACCCGTTAACAGATAAAGCCTGTAAAACATCCATACCGTTTCAACATTGTGCCCGATATTGATTTCTTTCTCCAAATTATCTTTTCGTGCAAAGTAATTCCATTCTCTATCAAATGATTCCAGTATCCATTTACTCTCTGGGTCCTGCATCTTTTGGAGGGATACGTTCATTATTCTTTCAGCTTGCTCAAGGTATTTTGTTTCCCGCGTAGTGAGATATAGATATAATAAATAACTCGATACAGGGACTATTTGGGAGGAAAATGCTTTGCCATCCGATTTAACTTTTAGCTCACGTTCCAGAGTATTGTAAAAACCTCCTAATTCTTTATCCCATCTTTTTGTTTCAGCCAACTGATTTGATTTTTCAATATACTCCAGCACCCGTTTATCGTGAGTTACGAAATAATATATTGTTAAACCGGTGTTTGCGTAGTATTGTGTAAAGCTTCTTTTTGTAGTAGCTATTGGCTTCCCTTCTACATCAAGGAGATCAAACCAGCCTCCATACTTTTTATCCCAAGCATTTTTCAAAAGGAAATCTACGGTTGCCGAAGCAATGTCTAAATATTCCTTTTTCCCTGTAAGAAGATAGGCGGTGGAATAACTGAAAATATGCCTTGAGATCATACTGGGATATTTATTCGTGGAACCGAATTGTTTCCAAACACTATCGAGGTTTGTAACGAAAGCACCGTAAACAGTATCTCGTGCATTTCGTGTCCAGTACGGGAGAATTTGTTTCAATGCTTGGTTTTTCCAGAAACTTCCGTCAAGTACATCTTCATTTTCTTTTGCAGAACAGCTTATCAGAAACAAAACAGCTATAGCTAAAAACAAAATATTTATGAAAGTCTTTCTTGTTATATTTTTCGCGTTCATATTATTAAATTCATGTTTTCACAACTGTTCAAAGAACATAAATTATGAGAAAATCAGCAGTTTATTTGAAGAAGTTTTGCGGCGTTATCATGAAATATTTTTTGTCTTTCATTATCGCTTATACCTGGTTCATACATTTTCCCTATCTCGGCGGCACCATTTAAGAAAGGCATATCAGTTCCGAAAAGAATTTTTTCTGCTCCAACCTTTTGTATCATCCACTTCATTATTCCTAGATAATTCCTTGAAAAAGTACTATCCAAAAAAGCATTGTCATATTTTTTTATAATATCAACAGCAATTTCAAATCCACCTATAACATTACCGCTATGCCCAATAATAAAAGGAATTTCAGGATATAATTTCATCAATTCTTCCATCTGTCCCGGTTTTGAATACCTATCGTTTTGATCTGTATGAAAAAGAACAGGCTTCGGATTTTTTCTTACCAAATCTAAAATTATCTTATACCCTTCTCCTGAAATAGGATATTCCTGGAGTGCAGGATGCATTTCATTCCACATTGATACTTCCGGATCAACATTAAAAAACTCTTTTTCAATTTTTTTCTCATCCCAACGGGGATCGAGAAGTCCGCCGAATAAAAACAAATCAGGATATTTTTTTACGGCATTAAGTGTTAGTAAATTGCCTTCTATTGAATCATACAAGAAAGTAAAAGTATGACTAACGCACATTTTCTTTATCCCGTATGACCTTGCCGTATCAACAATTTCCTTCGTTTTATTTTGCCTAATCGGGAATTGGAAGTAACGGCCTAAGTGAGCATGTATATCAATTATTTCGAATTCATTCTTAACCATTTTTTAATAGCCTTAATAAATTATTACTGGAAATATTTTGTTTTTCGGACAGAGATATATCCGCTTTATCTATCATCATCATAATCGCTTCCGCTGAAAAGATAGGCATACCGCTACCGAACAAAAGATGCTCAGAACCATATATATAACAAAGATATTCGATTCCCCCATGTACTTGATAGCGGGAAATATCCATATAAAAATTATCGTATTTATTTAAATACGGCGCTACTATACGCTCAAGCCTGTAACCAATATTTTGTAACACCAGAGGCAATCCGGGAAATTTTTCGAATATATAATTTAATTCGTCCCATGAAATTTCTTCTTGAGCAACGAGCAAGGGGATATTTTCGCTTTGCAAAGCTGAAAACATTTTATCCAGAGCACCGTTATTGATAATAAAATCATGGTAACGGGGATATATTTTTATCGCTGATATATTATTCTTTTTTACCTTTTCAAAAAAAACTTTTGTCTCTTCTTCTTTACAAAAGAATTCCGGAACTGCAATCCACACCAAATACAAATCCGCTTTATTGTTCGTTTCGTCAGTCAGTAGCTGATTTCCGTAAGCAGCATCATACAAAACGGACGCCGAATGATATATCAGACTTTTCTGGAGCCCTGATGTTCTGATTTTCTCACAGAGCATATCCGCACCAAAAAATTCTTTAGTATATGGATTTTGATGCTTCCCGATAAATGCATTGCAGTCGAAAAACGAGAGTTCTTCCATAATCATGCTCATTTTATTTTAACCTTTACTCTATTATTATCTATAAATTTAGTAATTACTTTACAATTGCAGTTGCCTATTTTTTGTCATGAGTTCCTATTATCGGTTTGGGGCAATAGTCAAATTTATATAGATACGATACTAAAAAATTTCATGTTTCCCTGAAACTTTCATATTCTTATTATTCCGAAGTCTATTATCTTCGTTTAATATCTTGAAAAACCGAACACCGCATTTATTATGCAACTTTTATTTGACTTTATATCCTTAATAAGTATAAGATTTATTAGAATTTATGTCACTATAAATTTATAGTCAGGCAGGCAGAATATTAATCTTATCTGCCTGACCACCAGCAAAACCAGTTTAATAATTCCTATTTAGTTAGATAGTATTATCATTTGATACTATTTGATCAACATCATCTTTCTCGTTATGTTTACATTCTTTCCTTGCAGACTATAGAAATAAACACCGGAGACTAATTTGGCAGCATCAAATGTTACTTTGTATTGCCCTGCATTTAATATACCATTATGTAATTCAGCTACAACCTCTCCAAGTATATTAAATACTTTTAATTTGAAATTACCATACTCAGGAATACTGAATTTTATATTGGTAGTCGGGTTGAAAGGATTAGGATAGTTCTGCGATAATTGGTAGACAACAGGTAATACTTCGTTTAATTCTTCAACACTTGTTAAGTCATCAAACTCAGCTTTTTGATCAGGGAACCAATTTAAGTCTCCAAGTGCATAACCGTCTGTTCCGGCATTTTGTAATGCTGCATTGGAGTATGCCAAGTCTTCCGGAATAGGTTGTGTTATGGGGTACCTTGCTCCTGCCGGATCATAATACCAAAGATATGTTGCCAAACCTCCGGACCTAGTAAGGTCAACATAATATACTAATTTTTCAAGACAAGCTGCTTCCATATCCGAATCAAATCCCGGGTCTACATTAAGATTGTTTGTTGCTTCAATGTTCGGCCATGTTGTCTTATCTGCAAGCATACCCAATGTTCTATCGTTCATCCATACAGGTAAATATACTGAATCAGCATTAGTTGAGGCTGTATCGTTAATTGACTGCCATTTATCTTTAATTGCTTGAGGCCAATAATAAGCATTATTATTAATCTTAATATTTCTATCTGACTCTGTTATACCGAAATCAGATGTTACGGTTGTTAGAGTATCAAAACTAACCACAGCGGCGCATTCACCGTCATTTTCAAACCAACCTCCGTCTATTTCCACTTGACGTTGTGCTTCGGCTTCCATCCCATAAAAGATGTTGTTTGTAATTTCACCATTAACACAGTTATGTATGGTAAGTGGAGTAACTGCATTTAGAAATACAGTATTATGATTAAAAACTAAGCGTTTATTATAATATGGGATTTCAAATCCACGGTTATTACAGAATATTGTATTGTTTTCGATGTAAATTGTATCGCTTGGAGTTGTGGAACCACGGACGGCCAAAACTGTTCCCCAGAACCAGGATGTGGGAGACTGCGCATTTCTAAATTTATTATTAGTTAAACGATATCCATTTGATCCTGAGTTGTCTCTAAACGCTCCATACCAAGAATCAAATACGCAACTATCCGCTACAATTTTCATATCGGTCCCTGTGATCAACACACAATAATTAGTTCTGCTTTCGTCAGGTCCCAACGCAAAAAGATAAAGATTTTTTAATGTAAGGCCACCACCGGTAAGATTGATAAAATTAGTTGGTTTTGAACCGTCCGTAAGAATTGCAGGCTCAATAACCGGAAGAACCCCATCGCCATCCTCTGCTACAATAGTAAGAGGAAAATCTATTTCCATTGTACCGGTATAGAAATAAACAGAATCTCTCTTCAGTTCGTAAATACAGTCTGGATGAGCTCTTTCACCTGTTTCGGTGGTATCACCCATAATAAATTCATTTAGATTTCCTATCGGCAAATGAGAAACCGGTATAACCTCCTGAGCATTACCGCGTGACGGCGCTACTAGTAAAATCGCTATAATAGCAATTGATACTGCATTAAATAATAACTTCATAATAAAGACCTCTCTTAAGTTGTTTTAGATAATTAGTGACTTGTAATTTTGATAATAGAATAGTTAACCTCCTTTTGTTTTTTTTATCGACGGGTTTATAATTTTTTATATCAAAGAATGGAACATATTTTAGAAGTGGGTTTGAAACAAAAAATTGCGAAGCTTTATAGACTCAATCGAATTCCTAAATTAGCAGTTAAACCATAATGCTCTTCAGCTTCCGGGAAATTTGAACCCTGATTTATGTCAACATCTCTTGCACTATTAATGTTGTTTAAATCAAAGAATGCCTGAATTCCAAACCATGGCAGATCCTGTTTAGCTGAGAAGTCCCACCTAACATAGTCGTCAGTAATAACTCTAAGTTCAGGCCAGTAACTTTCTCCTTTAAAAACGTCTGACTGCAACAGCATTGAAATGCGGGATGAGAATCCTTTATAGTCAAAGCCAATGGCCATGTTTAGAATATCTTTTGGCTGATTAATCAAACGGTTCTCATAGTAACTTTCTTCTATAGTTTTTTCATAAGTTGGGAAATAGACTACGTTAACCGAAGTACGAGGGTATTTTGCTTCTGAGTAAGTGTGAGTATAATTAATGTTAAACACCAATCCGGATAAAGGTCCAGGTAAATACCAGAAGTGTGTCTGCCAGTCTAATTCTATACCCCACAAATCAACTTTATATGGATTGTTAATATATGTACTTATAGAATAACCTGTTGTAATATCGCTTATATCGCTGACACCGGGATAATCTTCCGGATCTATAATATATCTATCCACGGAAAAGATTAAATCCTCAATACGTTTATAGAAACCATTTATTGTAAATAATCCTATCTCATTATTATAGACGGAAAGCGCGATATCATAATTAGTAGAATGAGCAGGTTTAAGACCAGAATTATTCCATGCAACACTATTATCACCCACATTAATTTTAGGAACAATTGCTTCGACTGCAGGATAATTTAATGTATGTGTATAAGCTAAATGTAGTTGCACCCAGGAAATAGGTTTATATCTAACCTGAACCATTGGCAACCAGAAACCGTTAGTTCTGTCTATTGTAGTATCTTGATAAGCATAGTAAGTAGGATCGACACCGGACTGTATACCACGTGGTGCAGTATAAGATGTTTTAAGCTGCTGGAATCTTACACCTGGTATCATTGTGAAGCTCTGCCCTATTTTCAAAATCGGCATAATATAAGCTGCACTAACATATTCATTCCCCGTATAATCGTTTGTTATTGATTGATACTTTTGATAAGTATATGACTGTTCAGTCGGATTTTGTTTAATAATTTCCATAACATCTTTCATAAGGCCTATATTTATAGGCGTACCCATAGAATAATCTCCTTCGAGAAACTCTCCGTAATCGAAACCGCTGTCTTCAAATACGGTAATAGGCATAAGAAATGCACCGCTTGCCACTGTTTCTTTCATCCAAGGGAAGACATCCAATATTGCTTGTCTTACTACATTACCACCCCCGACAGTCATACTTCCACCAGCTTGATCATGGTTGTATGATTTGTATTTGTATTTATAGCTTCCACCCAGTTTAAAGGTTGCAGATATATTTTTTGAAAAATTCAGAATGTTAGATGTAAAATCCAACGAACCTGAAAGATCTCTATCCTTGGCAAGGCTACTGTAATTACTTGCATAAGTCAAATATGTTTTTGAAGGATCATCTTCAGATAAAGCAGGAATTTTTTGAGGATCCAAATACCGATAATTAGCGTTAGTTATTCCGACAGAACTTTGGGAAAATGAAAAACTAACTGCATCCGATATTGAATTCTCGGAATAGGAATGAGAAAGTTTTGCATCAATGGTAAAGTATTCAAATTCCTTGCTGGCATCAAGGAGATTTGTTATAACATTAAGTTCGCCGGGTTGGTCGGTAGTTGTATATGAGTGCGTATTAGCTGTAAGTCCGTAAGCTTCAGATCTTATTTGTGATTTCGTGTCACTTGAACTGAGAAAGTTCATTAATCCGACTTTGACGCCTTCATCTTCATAATCCAACACTATTGTTGCGCCATAACGGTGCCTATCCCTTCCTATATAACTCAGATTTAACGCATCCAAATATGTAGGATTATCCTCACCAAGCACCGGCGCATTTAATGAATAGGTGGCTCCTAATTCATTAGATAACAAATTCCGTCTTTCAATGTTTACCTCGGTGAATATTCCGAATTTAGAATCGAAGAATCTTGTTTCACCGCTACCGATAAATTTGTAATCTGAAAAAGTGTTATCTAAATCATTGTATCCATCTTGAGCTAGAACATTAAACCTATAACCTTCCTCGGTCTGCGTAGCTTTTCTCATGGTAAAGTTAACGGTTCCCCCTAAGACTGCCGCATCCATATCAGGTGTATTAGATTTAATAACTTCAATTCCTCCGAGCATACTTGAGGAAATCATACTCAGATCCACCGAACGTCCCGATGATAAGACGTTGCCTGGTATCTGTACTCCATTAATTGTGATCTGGTTATACTCTGGAGAAAGTCCTCTAACAACAATTTGTGACCCTTCCCCTCCTTCTCTAACTAAAGATATCCCGGGAAGCCGTCCTACAGATTCTGCTGCGTTAGCGTCAGGAAGTTCTTGTATGCGAGCAGAAGAAACCACGTTTTTAATTTGGTCGGAAGATAATTGCTGGTTAATTGCTTCTTTTTGACCGCTGGCTTGTGCAGTTATAACAACAGTCTGGCTCTCAAATCCTACCGCATCTAATTCAAAATCTACTTTAGTAGTTAAGCCATCTTTAATTTCTATAACTAGTTCTTGAGTTTCGTAACCTATATACGAAACCCTAAGAGTATATGAGCCATCGGACACATTTGGAATCCTATACTTTCCATTTTCGTCAGTTGTTCCCCCAATACTAGTCCCTTTGAAAATAACGTTTGCTCCTGGTAGCGCATCACCTGTCTGCAAATCACTTACATAACCTTCTATACTTCCTTTTGCAAACAAACTGATGGAAGTCATACAAAAAATGATCAAAATTAAGATACTGTTGGTAAAAATAGTTCTACACATTTATTCTCCTCATAAGTAAATACAGTTTTTATTAATAAAAAAAATTGCATCAATTCTTTGTCACTCTATTTGGGCTTGGTTTTATTCATATCGAAACTCTTTTATAGATATTTTTAGAATCATTATTATTTAGTAACATCTTTTAACTAAATAATCAATTCATTTAGTCCAGATGGTGCGAAAGCATAAAAATTCCAATTCTCTCTGGGCTATTTGAAAATAAATGAACGATTAATCATTAAACAGAAACTCTCCATTTTTAGTGCTCTAATCGAGGCCGAAAAAACCTGTGGGCAAAACTCCATCTGCACCTTTTATAATAAACTCTTTATTAATAAGGAGCAAAAATCTTCATGGCTTGTCCCCCATCGAGAACCACTACTTTCTTATCCAGCGAAAAAACAGTAGTAACCGACAACAAGATTATAGAACATATCAAAAAATAATTTTTGCGTATCATGGTATAAATTAAAGAGAATCCTTTTAACTAAATTTCGTTATAGTTTTTTTATACTCCCATACTCATAATGAAATATGATCATCTAAATAATTTAATAATTCAAGACTCAAGTATAAAACTTCTCAGAATTATGTTCTGATGTAAGCTTAAGATTGATAAAAATCTTCTGAAACATTGAATATGATTTAATTAGTGATTATTTAAAGAACATGATATTTATTCCAAACTTCAGCCATTGATTTTCCTTCAGCTAATTCTTTTCTGACAACATTTTCTGTACTTATTCTTTTAATTACTTCATCTATTACTTCTTTTTCTAAATTCTTTGGTATAATTACTATTCCGTCAAGATCTGCAAATATTAGGTCTCCCGGAGATATTCGCACGCCACCAATAATAATAGGAATATTATAATCTACTACCCTTACTCTTCCGGTAGTATCAATCGGGGAAGCTCCCCATGCAAAAGTAGGGAACTCCATTTTAATCAATTTCCGCGCATCCCTCGTATATCCATTTACAATTACCCCTCTACTTTTCTTAACACGTAAAGCTGTTGCTGTTAGTTCTCCCATAATTCCGGCGGTAAATATATCACTGCCGGTAGTCACGAGTATGGAACCTGAGGGTAAAGAATCAATACACTTTATTACTGTATCATAAGGCTCTTCTTTACAACTATTATTTTCATTCAACAAAGTAATCGCTCTACCTACTATAACAAAATTGTCTTTTAGAGGATAAATTTTCGAATGAGGCGATATTACCTGAAAATGTTCCCCCATTTCATCCAATATATCCGAAAAGACTGCTGCATAAGCATTTTCTTCAAGGTAAGAAAATAGTTCTGACTCACATTTGAAATTCACTGTTTATCCCTTATCTTATTTAAAAATGTGTTTTGATATTCAAAGAGTTTTGTGCATTATCTTTTTTTAGTTAAGCCCAATAAAATATTTCCTGTTTATGCATTATATTAACTGAACCAAGCTTTAACCTATCATTAAGTTTAAATATAAAATTGACTTAATAAGATTTAGAAGATTGTTTGTATTTAAGATCATTGACATAATTATAAAGTTGAAAGATGGTTTTCTATTTTGAATATCTATGGAGACCTAAATAAAAATGATAAAATTTTTTAGACTTCAACCAGACCGCACCATTCATCTATAAAATGAACCAATACTTTTGCCATTTTACGAATATCGTTAATGTCTATTTGTTCAATGTTGGAATGGGCATGGCTTAAGCTCCCGGCTCCAACTACAACCGTCGGAACTTTCAACCTATGAACATACTGCCAGGCATCGCAGGCAGCAGTCATAGCAGAAACATCGGGAGAAATTCCCGCTTCCACTTCCGCCTTCTTTAATGTTTCAACAAGTGGATGATCTTCTTCAATTTGATTTCCCTCGTTGTTGAGCATATTAAATGTTATTTCAAAATTATCTT
>JASFMY010000082.1:0-30392 GCA_050117315.1 Ignavibacteria bacterium | reverse complement strand
GTCGTGATCTACCTGTATTACTTTTTATTTCTTTTTGTTCCCCCTTTTTTATCCACGCTTTCACAGACTTTGTATTATGTTGGGGATGTAGTCCATCCATAAATACAAGTGCTTCATCTTCTTTTAGTTCCTCTTGCAGGTTTTCATATCTATCCTTAAATGCTTTTTGTGATTCCGAATCATATTTAGAAGGTACTAAAACTGTTTGTTTGTAAACAAAACCTAACCTATGTAATAAGTCTTCTATGCCGCTGCTTGTATAGCTCTTTGAAAATTTCTCCTCTATAAAGTTTATTACTTCTTTTGAAGCACTTAGTAATCGTTCTTCTACATATTTTTTTACCAGCCCTACTTCTTCTTTTGTTAGTTTTCCTTCATATCCCCTATAGTTATCCACCACCCACATTAGTAATGATTTTTCTTTCCTTTCTATGAATCTTTGTTTCCAATTTCTTACCGTGTTTTCTTCTATTAATAATATCCGGCTGATTTCTGTTGTACTATAGCCTTCCTCTAACAATAGTATAGCTTTTATTCTATCCCTTTTTTTCCCATCCTTGATGTTCTATGGTATTTTTTTAGTTCCCTCTTTTCGCTATCTGTTAACTCGTTTTTCATATTTATCAAGTTAACTTTTTTTTTCTTCTTTAAACAGTCCTCCGCAATTTTATTTCGGCTTGTGTATATCTGTCTGCCAGCTTGAGATATATTCTTTATAATGCGACTCAGTGATACTTTCAACGTATTTATTTCCTTTTTCCGAAAGGCCGGTAAATGTATAATTGATTACGGCTTCCGTTTTACCGTTTGGAATTTTATTGCATTTTATTTTCAACATAACCACCCTGTAATCATAAGTGAAATTGATATACCGAATAAAATGTTCTTCGGGTTTATAATCTGCAATTACCCAGTATGTTGGGTATTCGTCAATATGTTTACTGCGAAAAATCATCTCCGCTTTTATTTCTTCCTCTAAAGGATAAATAACTTGAGGTTCCCATCCCTCGGCCCATTTCTTTTCTTCAATAGGAGTAAAAAGAGGAAACACTTTTTCAATTGTTCCGTTAAGTTCAATTTTATATGTTCTTTGAACTTGGTTTGCATTAAAATTTTCCATTTGCGACCTCACCGAACTTAACAAGAGAATTAATATTATTATATAATATTAAAAAAAATTTATTGATACCTCATTTGTTTTCCTTTTCAATCAATTTGTGGCTGAATTCGGAACCAAAATCCAGACCGTAAATCTCCTTCAGTTGTTCTATTTTTTTGAGTGTCCCTTCGCTAAAAGTTGCTTTGCCGTCAAAGGCATGTAAAATTATTCCTTCAAATAGATCACCAAGGGAAATATCCAAATACTCAGCTAAAGCTTTGGATACTTTTATAATTCTCTTCTCCATTCTAACACCAGTCTGGATTCTTTCTACTATTAGATTTTCTTCTGCCATAATTACCTTAGTTATAATTTATTAATATTTGCGTACCAATGTACCAAGACAACAAAATAACATCAACAAAATTAAACGAAAAAAATTTTTTTTTGTTAGTTAATGAAAAGGGAAAAGCAATATATATTTTAAAAGAACAAATTTTGAATATCATAATTGAAGAAGCATGGAATTTTTTCTCAAACCCTTTAAATCTTAACCAAATTACACCGCCGAATCTAAAATTTAAGATACTTTCAAAGCTTAATGGTAAAATGCACTCGGGTCAAATAATCGAATATAAAATACGGCTGCTGCCGGGAGTAAACCAAGCCTGGGTAACGGAGATAAAAAATGTAAAAGAAAAAGAATATTTCATTGATGAACAACGGTTCGGGCCTTATAAATTCTGGTACCATGAACATGAATTTGAAGAAAAAAACGGTAAGGTGAAAATGACCGATACGGTTCATTATGAATTGCCGTTTGGTCTTTTAGGTAGGTTTGTCCACTTGCTATTTGTTAAGAAAAAACTAGAACAGATTTTTAATTACAGGTTTCAATTATTGGAAGAAAAATTTGCATAGTTCATTTTTTGATAGTGAACACCGCTATATTCTTCAGTAAATTTTTCCCCATTTAATTCCAAGATGCTGTCTAACTTAATTTTAATTCCGTTATTCAAAATTAAGAATTCACCTTTATGAAAATTTATCAGGTCTATAATAATTCCGCTCGACGTTATTACGTTGTCGTCAAAATCTAAATATTTAATTTCGCAGAATTCTTTTAGTTTTGCTGCTTTAATCAAAACCGACTGAAGGATTAGGTTAATTGATTTATACTTCGAATTCATTACTTCACCATTAGTTTTATTTAGAGTGTAATTAAATTTGAAATAAATTGTCTTATAAAAAGATATCACATTGAATCAGAAAGCACCGAATGAAAACTTGAGTCATTTTATAGACTAATTAATATAATATAAATTTGTCAATTTTAAAAATTCTATTTGATCTAAATTAATTTTTTTGCTTGGCACTTTTGTTTTAATTAAGTTGTTAAATGAGATTGAATATCCAAATTACATGAGCAATGATCAAATCCTTATTTATTACTATCGTTTTTTTGGTGAATTCAGTTGCTTTTTCACAAACCGTCAACTCGGGACATGTTGAAGCAGAGTTAATTTCAGAGGTGGAATCAATTCAACCCGGTAAACCATTCTGGACAGCTGTCAGATTAAAAATGGATCCGCACTGGCATACCTATTGGCAATATCCCGGTGATACCGGATTATCAACAAAAATAGAGTGGAATTTGCCGGAAGGTTTTGTTCACAGCGAAATCAATTGGCCTTATCCTGAAGTATTAGTCATTGGAGGACTTGCAAATTACGGCTATGAAAACGAAACTTTACTTTTAATAAAAATTACCCCGCCAAACATAATTAAAGTAACATTAAACTTGAACGGCGAATGGCTTGTCTGCAAGGAGGAATGTGTGCCCGAATCTGCCGGGCTGAATTTAACTCTTCCTGTTAAAAGGATAGCCTTCCACAACTAAATAGTAAATGGCTTGATGCGTTTGCCAAGACAAGAGAAAAACTGCCGATTAAAGATCATTCATGGAAGTTTAAAGCTGACTTAACTGATTCCTCCGTAATATTGGAAACTGATTATCCCCAATGGTTTTCAGGGAAAATAAAGGCTGTACGCTTCTTCCCTTTCTTTGGCGGTTATTTTAGCAATGCAGATGAACAAAAATTGAATCAAACAAAAAGCGGGTTTACAATTGAAATACTTTTAGAAAATTTTAGAGAAGGTGATCCTGAAAGAGTAGAAGGTATCTTGTTTTCTGAAAACGGCTGGCGAGGCAAAAATTCTGAAAAAGCTGTTGAAATAAATGTCCTTATAGATATAGATAAAGAAAATAATCAATCACTCCAGAATAATAATGAAGTCTCCGGGATTTGGATCGCTCTAGTTTTTGCTTTTGCCGGGGGAATAATATTAAACCTGATGCCCTGTGTACTCCCCGTTTTGTCCATCAAGATTTTAGGATTCGTTGAGCACTCGGCAAATGACAGAAGAGAAATTATTACACATGGAATTTTATTCACCGCGGGAGTTATAATTTCATTCTGGGTTCTGGCAGGTTTGCTTTTAATTTTAAGAGCAGGCGGAGAGCAGCTCGGCTGGGGATTCCAGCTTCAATCACCTGTTTTTTTAATGATTCTTTCAATCCTGCTTTTTGTATTCGGCTTAAACTTGTTCGGCGTTTTCGAAGTTGGTAATTCTTTAACGTCTATTGGCAGCAAGGTATCCGGTAGCGGGAAAGCCAGTGCATTTTTAAGCGGAGTAACTGCAACTGTATTGGCAACACCATGTACTGCCCCTTTCATGGGTTCAGCTCTTGGTTTTGCGCTGACACAGCCTGCTTTTACTACAATTTTAATTTTTACTTCACTCGGTTTCGGAATGGCCTTCCCGTATATGTTTCTATCAATATTTCCAAGGTGGCTTAAGTTTTTACCTAAGCCCGGGAACTGGATGAACAATTTAAAACAGTTCATGGGTTTTCTTTTGTTTGCAACCATTATATGGCTTGCATGGGTGCTCGGTATACAATCGGGTTCCGATTCAATTATAGGATTACTGATTGCTCTTTTATTTGCAGGAGTGGCTGCCTGGATTTACGGGAAATGGGCCAATGTTATTCAGAAAAGATCGGTTAGATTTATCGCATCGACAATAGCAATAGTTTTACTTATCTGCGGAACCGCAGCAGGACTAAATTTAATAGGAGACTTACCCGCTTCTAATTCTGCTTCAAACAATTTTAATAACGGTTTGAAATGGCAAAACTACACGCCGCAATTAGTTGAAAATTTATTAAACGAAGGGAAACCAGTTTTTATTGATTTTACTGCCGCATGGTGTTTAAGCTGCCAGGTAAATGAAAAAGTTGCTTTAAATAATGATTCGGTCATTTCAGTGTTCGATAATAAAAACATAACCGCAATAAAAGCAGATTGGACAAACCGAGATGAATCTATAACAAAAGCCCTGGCTAAATTTGGAAGAAACAGTGTTCCCCTTTATGTTTATTACGAAAAAGGGAACGCATCTCAACCAGTAATACTGCCTGAAATTTTAACTCCGGAAATAGTAATTAACCATATAAATAAACAATAAACCTAAAAGGGGGTAACAATGCGTTACATTAAACTAATTTCATTTCTGCTTCTTTTATTTTTCTTTGCCTTACAAATAAATGCGGGTGATTCCGAAAAAGCAAAACTCGGAGAGGCTGCTCCAAACTTCACACTTAACGATATTAACGGCAAAACTCATTCTTTATCCGACTTCAAAGATAAATGTGTTGTTCTCGAATGGATAAACTTTGATTGTCCGTTCGTAAAAAAACACTACAACAGTAAAAACATGCAGAAACTTCAAAAAAAAGTATACTGAAAAAGGAGTAGTTTGGTTATCCATATGCTCATCGGCAGAAGGAAAGCATGGACATTTTGATACAAAGGAAATCAGCAAAAGAATTGCCGATCACGGGGCAGCAATGACTGCCTATTTAACAGATGCGGACGGCAAAGTCGGGAAAATGTATAAAGCAAAGTCTACTCCGCATATATACGTTATTAATCCGGAAGGTATTTTAGTTTACGCAGGCGGAATTGACGACATCAAATCAACAGATGTTAAACAAGCAACAAATTATGTAGGCAAAGCACTAGATGAAATAATGGCAGGAAAAGAAGTATCAAAAAAATATTCACAGCCTTACGGCTGCCCGGTTAAGTATAAATAACAGATTGTGCATGTAACAAAGTTAATTCCTTAAATCCCCGAAATTTCCCTTAACGGGACAAATAAAAATTTCGGGGATCAATATTTAGGTTCTTGATTTGCCGGAAGTAACATTTCCACCTTTGCAGTAATGAAATAATTTATCTCCAGGAAACTAAGATTACCGAAGCGACCAAAACAAAAACCAAATAAAAACCGATATTTATAATCAGCAGCTTAAAAGATTTTGCTTCGAACAACTCATTAATAAAAAAAGTAGCTGCAGTAAAACCAAGCCAGAGTAAAAATGCTAATCTTAATCCCTCCCCGATAGTATCGGCATCTACATAACCGCATAATCTTGCCAATACGTAAGCAACAACTATATGACCTAAAAATGAAAGTCCGTATGTTTTGGCCGGGTTAAAATTTTTTTTAATTTCTTCTTCGGTTTTACCAACTGCAGCCATCCAAGCTTTGCCGAACAAAGGCCCATACCAGATACCGCCGATAATAAATGCAGCTAAAGCACTTACCAACACAGCAATATAATTTATATCTACGTGCCCCATAGTCCCCTCCACTTTATTTATTGTTAATGTTGCCTTTAGACTTTTTTCTTACTCTTCTTAATCATAATCTTCTTAATCTTATTTTTGGGGGATTAAGATTATGGTTAAGAGGAAGATTAAGAATGATGGTTGTAAATTAATTGTACTGTTTTATTCTTTATACATTTTCACAACTGCTTTACCATCGTCCAAAATATAACCCCGGAACATGCCGTTGGTATTAAACGGCATAACAATATTACCGTATTTATCAATTGCTACTACTCCCCCCATTCCTCCTATTTTTTCAAGCTTACTGTGAATAACACTATCTGCGGCTTCTTCCAAACTAAGTCCGGCATATTCAATTAAGTCCGAGATATCTTTCGTAACAGAGAGACGGATAAAATATTCACCGTGCCCTGTTGCCGAAATTCCGCAGGTATTGTTGTTTGCATAAGTGCCCGCGCCGATAATCGGCGAATCGCCGACTCTGCCGAACTTTTTATTTGTCATGCCTCCGGTTGATGTTCCGGCAGCAATGTTCCCGTTTTTATCTAAAGCTACGCAGCCGACTGTTCCGTATTTTTCATCGTTTTTCTTTTTACGTTCCGATGCTTTGGCTTTCTGTAACGACTTCCACCTTTTTCCCGTATAAAAATATTCCGGATCGACAAACTCAAAACCGTTTTGCTCTGCAAAATTCTCAGCTCCGTTTCCTACCATCATTACATGTTGTGATTTTTCCATAACAGTCCTGGCAAGGCTGATTGGATTTTTAATTTTTGTTATACCTGCAACAGCTCCAACATTCATAGTTTTGCCGTCCATTATGGATGCGTCTAATTCGTTAATCCCATCTGCAGAAAATACAGCCCCTTTGCCGGCATTAAATAACGGCGAGTCTTCTAAAATTTTTATTACTTTTTCAACGGCATCCAAACTGCTGTTGCCGTTACTTAATAAATTATAACCAATTGATAACGCTTCATTTAATTTGTCCTCAATTTCTTTTTCTTCTTCAGCAGTGTAACGGCCTTTCACAATATTGCCTGCACCGCCGTGAAGAACAAGCCCAAAGTTTGTTACTTTTTCAGGTTCTGTTTCAACTTCTACTTTGCAGGATGCTGTGACTAAAACTAGAGTTAATACAATAATAAAATTTTTCATGTTTTTTCCTTCGTGATTCTTTGCGCCTGCTTCTGGCATAGCCATTCCTTCGGAAGTGTATCTTCGTGTAACCTACACTTTGATTTCACGAAGTCCACAAAAAAGACACAAAGATTAATTAAATTATTTCTCAATTTTTTGTAGAGTAATACATTTAAAAATTATTTGAAGTACTTTATAAATGCAAACAAAAAGGTATAAAATGAAAAGAATAAATATTTCTTCCGGTTCTAAATACGAAGATATAATCGGCTTCTCAAGAGCTGTTAAGATAGCCAATACTATCGCAGTCGCAGGTACAGCCCCGATTAACGATGACTGTTCAACCGTAGGAACAAATGATCCGTTTACTCAAACAAAAAGATGTTTTGAAATATCAAAGAAAGCAATTGAAGATGTCGGCGGAAAATTAGAAAATGTAATCAGAACACGAATAATGTTAACAAACATAAAAGACTGGGAACAAGCAGCAAAAGCTCACGGTGAATTTTTTAATAACATTAAACCTGCCTGTACATTTGTTGAGGTAAGCAGATTTATAAACAGCGAATGGCTTGTTGAAACGGAAGTAGATTGCATAATTGAATAACTTAAATTCAAGATACACTTTTTTGCCAGCATGTTTGCTTAGATAGTGTAATTTATTTTCCATAAGTAAATAAATTTTTAAAAAATATTTAGGATGACCAGTTTGGTAAAAAAATTGGCATCAAAAATTGCTAATTTAGGCCATGGGTTAAAAATAAATTTGCTCAATGAAAAAACTAATTTTCATTTTATGATTCCTATTAATTTTTAGCAAGAATCAATCAAAATACGAGTCCCATAAAACTGGGTAGAAAGTTAATAAAGGAGCTGATATTGAAAACTATTTCGAAATTGTTTGTCGTTGCAATTTTTATTTCTTCACTTCTTTTCTCACAGGAAAATAAAGTTCACGAGTTCAAAATAATTCATGATGTTGAAGCAACACCCGTAAAATCGCAAGGGTCATCCGGTACGTGCTGGTGTTTTGCAACCCAATCTTTCTTGGAATCCGAATTGATCAGAATGGAAAAGGGCACTCATGATCTATCCGAAATGTATGTCGTGAGAAATATTTATCCCCTTAAAGCTGATAAATATATGCGTTTTCACGGAAAGTATAACTTTGGCCCCGGCGGGCAGGCGCATGATGTAATGATAACTATAAAAAAATACGGGATAGTGCCACAGAAAGTTTTCCCCGGCAAACTTGCAAATCCTGATAAACACGATCACGCTGAACTGGATTTGGCTTTAAAAGGATTTTTAAACGGTGTGACAAAAAATAATAGAAAAAAAATTTCTGACTTATGGCAGAATGCATTTAACGCAATACTTGATGTTTACCTTGGAGAAAATCCTGAAGAGTTTGAATACAACGGTAAAACATATACACCTAAAAGTTTCCGGGAATATCTAGGCATAAATCCCGATGATTATGTTGAGTTTACTTCCTATTCAAACTACCCGTTTTATGAAAAGGTAATTCTGGAGGTGCCGGATAACTGGTCGATGGACGAATATTACAACATTCCTTTAGATGATTTTGTTCGCATTGCAAAAAATGTATTGCAGATCGGATATTCAATTGCGTGGGACGGCGATACGGGTAAAGAACATTTTTACAAGGAAGGATATGCCGTTTACCCGGTAGAGGAAAGAAAAGAAGATGAAAAAGTAACAGAGCCCGAAGAAGAAATTATTGTAACACAGGAAATCCGTCAAAAAGGTTTTGACAGCTACGAAGTTAACGACGACCATTTAATGCACATCACCGGGTTAGCTGAAAACCAGAACGGTACAGAATTCTTTTACACAAAAAACTCATGGGGAACCGAAGAGAAAGGTTACGACGGTTACTGGTACATGTCGGAAAAATATTTCAAAATGAAAACCATTGCTTTTATGGTTCATAAAGATGCAGTACCTAAAGATTTAAGAGAAAAGCTGGGATTTTAGAAATTACTCTAACATCTCGGAGGTTGCCACAGATAAAAATATGCGGAGAATAATATGGACTTTCTCCGCATAAATTGCGAAGAATAAGTTGCTTGAAATGATACATAGATGATAATTTATAAATGAACATGAAAAACACCGAATTTTGATAAAATATAAAACTAAGAGGAATTTTATGGCAAAACATATTGGAATAGTTGCTTGCAGTTACGAAGGTGCAGCGCTTTGCTATCAGACAATTTGTAACGAAGGTTCAAAGCACCTGGGGAAACATGCTCATCCCGAAGTAAGCCTTCACGGTATTCCGTTAAACGAATATATGAAGTTTATAGAAAAAGATGATTGGGACGGTGTTGCCGAATTGATGTTGATGTCTGCTGAGAAGTTAACCAAAGCCGGGGCAGATTTTTTGATTAGCCCCGACAATACTATTCATCAATCATTCCCAACAGTAATTGAAAAATCGCCTTTGCCGTGGCTGCATATTGCCGAAGAAGTTGCAAAAGTTGCGGAAGAAAATAATTATAAAAAAATTGGAATACTCGGCACCAAGTTTTTAATGGAAGGACCTGTTTACCCTGAAAAGCTGACAGAAAAAAATATCAATTACTTAACACCAACTGAAGAAGAAAGAAATCAAATTAACAACATAATTTTTGATGAACTTGTTTACGGGGTTATCAAATCTGAATCAAAAAAATATTTTCTATCTGTAATTGATGATCTAAAATCCAAAGGATGTGATTCTGTTGTACTCGGCTGTACTGAAATTCCTTTAATTGTTTTACCGGAGGAATCATCTTTACCGGTTTTGGATTCAACAAGACTGTTGGCGAGAGCAGCTTTAAAACATGCAATAGTATAAATTTAATGCATCCCCAGAGGTTTTGGAAGAATATGAATGTAAACAACAATATACTCATCCCGGTTATTGTCCTTAGTGTAATATCCTTAGTTATTGGAATAATATTAACCGTGAAGGGTTCTCCTTACAATAACGTATTATCAACACTGTATAAAATCTGCTCCTTTGCTATTGGTATTTTATTTTGTTTTATTTTTTATAATAATATGAGGCACAATAATCCGGCAATGGTAACTAAAGTTTTTGCAATAGCATGTATAATATTTTTTGTAGTATCGGTAATAAACGGTTCTATTTTAATCAGCAGTGAAAATGTTAATCCGGTTATAAAAATTAGTCATAGGATTTCTTCGGTTGGGACTTATGTATTGGGGATGGTTGCAATAGTGTTTTAGGCAAAAAAATTGAATGATGTTAAATCTAAAAAAACAAGGAGGCTTTAAACGCATTTAAAGCCTTAAAAAATTATAATAAAATTGAAACTAAAGATATTGTGGTTAAACTACTATCTTTTCAAAAATATTTGGAAAGTCTTTGTAGTAATATTTGTAAAAAAACATTGAAAGATAGATTTATATACCAGTGGATTTTTGTTAATGATACGATTAGCGAAAAGGATATTGAGAGTTATATTAAATCAAACTTGTTTGCCGCTTCAAAGAGTTTGAGCCGAGTTATATATAGGTTTGAAAAAGATGGTATAAATAAAATCCGAACTAAAGTGCTTTTAGATTTTATTTGTGACCTAAAAAATTTTGTGACTTATTTCGATAACAATCAAGATTATTCATGGTTAATCATCAACACTAATACTCACATAACAAATTTTTATTATGATTTAGCACAAAACATTTTCTGGAATGGTAAACCCGGTTTTCATGATGAAGAACATCGTGTATTAAACACATCTACTCCATTTTTCATTAGACAAGCTATCGAATATAAAATTAAAAGAATATTGGGGATAAATCTGATTTATGAAAATGGCAAAGTACAAAGAACGAGGGCGAAGGTTTATTTTGATGCATTTAAGAAAAACATAAAATATTATAAGGTGTGTACATTGGATATTCATTTGATTGAGAAAATTCATAATTGGTCTCATAACTCCATTCATGGAGGGTATAGGCCAGAACCTTGGATAATTGAAACAGCACTTTATTTGTTGAAAGATTTTTTTCATTCGGGGAAAACCAAAATAGCAAACTCTCACTCACTTCATGCTGCACTTGAAGTATATGAATCTGATTTAGAGAAGCTAAGGTTAAACACGGAAAAAATATTAAGCTGGGAAAAAATAACATTGAGATAGAATGGAGAAATTTCCAAGAAGTTGTTAAAATCATAGAAAACAAATAAACTATTATATATAAAGGATACCCAATGTTTTACGAAAAAAGACTGAGAAGTAAATGACAAACTCAGAAAAATTTATGGAAGCGGCTCTTAAAGAAGCTAAAATTAGTTTAAGAGAAGGCAACCATGGATTTGGCGCTGTAATAGTAAATGATAACGAGATTATTTCAAAAGCTCATGATCTTGAAGAAACAGTAAAAGACCCGACATCACACGCTGAAATTAATGCCATCAAACTTGCCTCGAAAATTGTTGGGAAAAACCTTAGCGGCTGTATTCTTGTTTCAACACATGAGCCATGCCCAATGTGCTCCGCAGCGATTTTATGGTCGGGGATTGACCACATTGCTTACGGGTATTCAATAGAAGAAGCAATCAAACAAGGACGTAAAAGAATAAACCTGACTTGTGAAGAATTATTTGCCCGTGCCGGAAAAGAAATTACGGTAGAAAAAAATATTTTATTTGATGAGTGCAGCATTTTGTACCGCAGTGATGTAAGAAGTGAAATTAAACATTTGAGAAATGTTACTACTGAAAAACTGAAAGATTTTAATGCAGATTCAATTAATCGTCGGCTGGAATGGTTCAATAAAAACAAATTAGAATTTGATTTTATCACTGCTGATTCAATTGATTCCGCTTATAGATTGCTCCTGTGTAAATTCGGGATAGATAGCTCGGAAGCTCAGGTAGTTGAACGCTCAGATGACCGGGTTGTATTTCATTCAAAAAATTTTTGTCCAACACTTGAAGCTTGTAAAATATTGGACTATGATACAAGATATATTTGTAAATATTACAATGAAAATTCAACCGACACATTAATAAAACAAATAGACAGCCGTTTGAAATTCGATCGCAATTATGAAAAGTTAAGACCTTATTCAGATTATTGCGAAGAAATGATAATTCTTAAAGAAAATGAAATCAAAGTCAAATAAAAAAGGACACCCAATGTTTAACGAACAAGAACTAAATGTGATTGATACTTTAATAGAAACCGCTTTAAGAGAAGATATTGCTTCAGGCGATATAACTACAAACTCTTTAATTGACGAAAATGAAACTGCAAGCGGTTACCTTCTCGCAAAGGTTGACGGCATTATTGCCGGGCTGAATGTAGCCGAAATGGTCTTCAAGAAACTGGATGATAATTTTGAATTCACTCCGCTTGTTAAAGAAGGAGAGACCGTAAAATCAAAAACCAAAATTGCGGAGTTGAAAGGAAACCTGCGTGCCTTATTAACGGGTGAAAGAACGGCTCTTAATTTTTTGCAGAGAGTTTCAGGCATTGCAAGTGAAACACAAAGATATGTTCACGCGCTGGAAGGTTCAAATACGAAAATTTTGGATACACGCAAAACCGTTCCGGGATTTAGACTGCTGGATAAATACGCAGTAAAAATGGGCGGCGGAACAAATCACCGTATCGGTCTTTATGATATGGTAATGATAAAAGATAATCACATTAAAGCTGCGGGAACTATTACCAAAGCAGTAGAAAAAGCGAGAGCCAACATCAGCGAAGCAGTAAAAATAGAAGTGGAAACCACAAATCTAAAAGAAGTAAAAGAAGCGTTAAATGCTGAAGTTGATATAATAATGCTGGACAACATGGAAACATCCCAAATGGCAAAAGCTGTTGAAATGGTTAACGGCATGGCAAAAATAGAAGCATCCGGTTCAATGCATTTACAAAGAATAAAAGAAGTGGCTGAAACCGGGGTGGATTATATTTCCGTCGGCGCTCTTACACATTCGGTTAAAGCGCTGGATATTGGGCAATATATTTTATAAGCATTTTCATAACTTCTTAATCGTAATCATACTCAGATAGGGAAAAAGATGAGTATGATTACGATTAGAATAAAGATTAAGAAGAATTACATCGTGAACTTTATTAAAGAATATTTTGTATTTTCTGATATATAAATATTTTTTAGTTGTCGAAAGGAAAGAAGAGATGATTGAAGAAATATTACGGATGAAAGAGGAAAAGAATGCGGTAATTTTAGCTCATAATTATCAAATACCCGAAATACAGGATATTGCAGATTTCGTCGGAGATTCATTAGGCTTAGCACAGGAAGCAGGCAAAACCAATGCAGATATTATAGTCTTTTGCGGCGTTCATTTTATGGCGGAAACCGCGTCAATTATTTCTCCCCAAAAAAAAGTGTTAATCCCGGACCCTGAAGCCGGCTGCTCTCTGGCGTCAGGTATAACAGGCGAACAGTTAAGAGAATGGAAAGCAGAACACCCCGGTGCCCTGGTGGTATCATATGTAAATACTACAGCCGATGTAAAAGCCGAGACAGACTATTGCGTTACATCTTCAAATGCGGTAAAGGTAGTTGAAGCAATTCCGGCAGATAAAGAAATATTATTCCTTCCCGATAAATTTTTGGGACAATACGTACAGGCAGTTACCGGGAAAAAACTTCATATATGGAACGGCGCTTGTCATGTTCACGAAAAAATAGGCGACATTACTTTTGACACTGCCCGTGAGCTTCACCCGAATGCGGATTATTTAATTCATCCCGAATGCGGCTGTTCATCTTCGTGTATGCTCAAATCAACAATGTACGACAACTGCAAAGATATCCATATATTTTCAACCGAAGGCATGATAAGTCACGTAGAAACTTCCCCGAAAGATGAATTTGTTGTGGCAACAGAAACCGGCATTCTGCATAGAATGAAAAAACTTGCGCCGGCAAAAGAATTTTATGCAGCTGATGAAAATTCTGTCTGCGAATACATGAAAATGATTACAATTGAAAAACTTTACAGATCGTTAAAAGAAGAAATCTACGAAGTAAAAGTACCCGAAGATTTAGCCGAAAGAGCACAACTGCCTATTCAAAGGATGCTTGAGATTATTTAGACAATTCTTTCAAATTCAGAATTTAAGAACCGCTAAAAAATCCATTTTGGGTGGTTTTTTGTTTTATCAATCTTTAATTTAAAAAACATTTCATTAATCTTATAAATGATTATCTATATATAATGTGATTTTTAGAATTTTAAAAAAATTGTTGCATAATAGGACAAATGAAATTATTTTCAATTGGAAAAATTAGAGGAGGGAAAAATGATACTACGCTTAGGGTATTTACCAATTCTTTTGATAGGATTTTTATGTTTTTCAAATCTAGTTGCACAAAATTCTGGAAATAAGTCAATTGCCAATACAAAACAACGAATTACAGGAGCTGATGGAATTAATAAAATAGAAGCTGCAACAGACGAGGGTTTTGATAGCATAACACCTCAGATAATGTCAACAACAGATTCTACTGATTTTGGCGGCGAAAGCAACTGGTCGTTTTTCCAAAGTCCATCAGCACAAATGACTGTAGCCGGCGTTAGTAATGGAAGTGCTTTTACAAATGGGCTTTCACAAGATTACTCGGGTGATAACGTTCTATTTTTTAATTATAATAACGTAGCAAATGTTGATTCGTTTGCTTTTCACCCTACTGATGAAAGTAATTTTAAACTTGTTGGTTTTCAGCTGGGTAGTAACATTGATGGGTCAAACCTTTCTGTTACTGTTTCTGGATATTTAAATGGCAGTTTAGTAAATTCTGCAACTTTTGATCTTAACAGCAGTTCTTCGTCAAATGGAATTACGTACACTTATGGAGGTGATAGCGACGGCGGTAGTCTGCAACCTTATGGAACATTTACTTTCGATGCAACTTACCAAAACGTGGATGAAGTAAGGCTAGAGTATGGAGGCACAGCAACACCTTTAGTTGAGAATATTGATGTAGATACACCCGTTCCAGTCGAACTCATTTCGTTTACAGCTTTCACTAAAGAAAATTCTGTAGAGTTAAATTGGGAAACAGCAACAGAAGTAAATAACTATGGGTTTGAGATACAGAAGTTAGAATTAGAAAGCCAGAATATGGAATGGGAGAAGATTGGTTTTGTTCAAGGACACGGGAACAGTAACTCTCCAAAATCTTATAGCTTTGTTGAAAAATCACTTAATAGTGGAGATTACAGCTACAGATTAAAACAAGTTGATTTTGACGGAGCTTTTGAATACTCGGATGTTGTAAATGTTTTTATGGGAATTCCAACCAAATTTTCATTAGAACAAAATTACCCGAATCCGTTTAATCCCGAAACAAAAATAAGATACAGTATTCCTCTTGAAAGCAGAGTAACTATAACCTTATTTAACACCTTAGGAGAACAAATTGAATTACTTGAGGATAATATCAAGACTGCCGGAACATACGAATTGAACTATGATGCAAGCAACTTAAGTAGTGGGTTGTATATCTACAGAATGAATGCAGAATCAACCGACGGTTCAAAGTCCTTCAGTAAAACAAATAAAATGATTTTATTGAAATAAAAGGGGCGCTGCATAAGCGCCTTTTTCCTTTTTAATTGAATATACTTTTCTCCTCCATCAAAGCTTCAATTTCTTCAGCGGCTCTCGGTAGTAAGTGTCCCGAAAGATTTTTGTGTCCGTCCTCTGTAACTAAAACATCATCTTCAAGCCTTACGCATATGCCTTTATATTTTTCTACGGCAGGCCTTACGGTTTCCATAAATTTGTTAATGTCTTCTTCGGTTAGATTAGGCATATACATTTTTGCAAACGACGGCAGCATTTCGAACATTTCTTTACTTACGTAAATACCCGGTTCCACAGCAAACACCATTTCCGGCTCTAAAATTTTCCCTTTCGGATCTCTGTATTTAACTTCACCAACATCGTGAGTGTCTAGGCCGAGATAATGCAGCGAATATGCAGGGAACCAAAGTCTTACTTGCCAGGATTGAGTTTTATCCGTTATTAATCCAACTTTAAGCAAGCCGTCTGCCAAAACTTCAAAGGCACGGCTATTTAATTCACTCATCCCCACACCGGGAGCCATCATTTTGATTTCTTCGTCAATTGCTTTAAGCGCAATTTCGTAAAGCTCCTTTTGCTCTTCGGTAAATTTACCGTTTATTGGAACGGTCCTCGTTACGTCGGCTGAGTAGTAACCGTATTCAGCACCGATATCCATCATAGCCAGATCACCGTCTTTCATTTCGCTTTTGTTATCCTGGTAATGTGCAATAACTAAATTCTCACCCGAAGAAACAATCGGGGGAAATCCGTGACGGTGCGAACCGTTTTTCTTGAATATATAATTTATAATTCCGTCAACTTCACTTTCATTCATTCCGGGCTCAATGGCCTTAATTGATTCATGAAGCGCTTCACAGGAAATATTTATTGCTTTTTGAAGCATCTCAATTTCTATATCGTCTTTAATTAATCTCATTTCGTGTATAATCGGGCGCGGGTCAACAAGCTTACTTGGTTTGTAACTTCTATCGGGATTTATTGCCGAGGTTACTTTTTCATCAAAATCATCTTCTCCAAGGCAGTAATAAATTCTATCTTTTCCTTTAACGCTTTTTGCAAATACTTTATCAAATTCATCCATTACATAAGCAGTGTCGGCACCATAGATTTCCATCCATTCTTTTAGACCCGGCTGTTTTCCAGTGAACAATTGCTGCATAAAACCAACTTCATTAAAAAATAAAACAAATTCTTTATCGGATTGAGGCGAAAGGATAAAAACCATCCCGGGATTTTCAATTCCCGTTAAATAATAAAAATCACTTTTCTGGCGGAACTTGTAATCAATATCGCTATTCCTGTTCATTAGTTCCGCACCCTTAAATACTGCAATACCGTCTTCCATTCTGTTCATCAAATCAAGTCTTCTTCTCTCAAAGACTTCTTTATTAAAATCTTTTGCAAAATTTTTGCTTATACCTATTACAATAAGCAATGCAAGCAGCACTTTTGTAAATGATGAATTCATATTTACCCCCAATTCAAATTTTAAAATAAGTTTAATTAATTAGATGTATTGATCTGCTTTAAAGGAATAATTTCAAATCAAGTAGACGCATTGGAATTAAATTTGTTTCGATATTAAACCATCGCCAATTAAAAGAATAGATTAGTCATACTACAAACCATTAGGCCCGGTTCTTTGTAAACTCCTTATAAAACCTCTGAATAACAGTTGACTGTAATGACAATATGAATTTCAAACATCGGTTTTTTATTAATAAATTTCCGGAACAAATGTCTGATCTGAAATGGGAGGACGAATATAACCTTTTTTCTTTTGCCTTGGAGGAAGTGTCATCGGTTTTGGGGTTAGATCTTTGTATTCTATTAAGCTCAACAAGTGGCTAATGCAATTTAACCGGGCGCGTTTTTTGTTGTCAGCTTCAACAACGAACCAGGGCGCCTGTTTAATATCCGTGTAAGCAAACATTTCATCTTTTGCCCTTGAATATTCTTCCCAGCGTTCCCTTGATTCCAGGTCCATCGGGCTTAACTTCCATCTTTTAGTCGGCTCGTGAAGCCTGTTTTGGAAACGTCGCTCCTGTTCTTCATCGCTCACGGAAAACCAATATTTAATAACTTTTATTCCCGAGCGAACCAACATGCGTTCGAACTCAGGACATGATCTTAAAAATTCCTGGTATTCTTCGTCGGTACAAAATCCCATCACTCTTTCAACACCTGCCCTGTTATACCAGCTTCTGTCAAACAAAACCATTTCGCCTGCCGCAGGTAAATGAGCAACATAACGTTGAAAATACCACTGAGTTTTTTCACGTTCCGTCGGTGTAGCCAGGGCAACAATACGGCAAATCCTGGGATTCAGTGTTTGTGTAATTCTCTTTATTGTACCGCCCTTTCCTGCAGCGTCGCGACCTTCAAAAATAACTACTACCTTTAATCCTTTTGCTTTAATCCACTCTTGTAATTTTACAAGCTCAATCTGAAGTTTTGCAAGTTCCTTTTCATACTCCTTTTTGCTAATGCTTTTCCCTAAATCATCATTGCTTTTACCACTCTCTTTCATCCTGACAACCTGTTTTATTAATAATGTAATCAATATTAGTGAATAACACCAATCTTATTAATTTTCCTTTATAATATACTCGGATGTCAGATGAAAAACTTAAGCTTGTAGGTAAAAATTACGGTAAGATCTTATCTAAAATTTACAAATACAAAAGGCGCATTGTTAGCGCCTTTCCTGCTTATTCAAAATAAATTTTTACATCCCTGTCAAAATCGTTATCAAAATGGTCTTCGTATATTTCTTTATATTTTTCATAAAATCTATCCGGCACTTTGTCGCCGTCGATAAACATTTCACCGTCATCAATTTCTAAATAGAACTCGTCGTATTTGTCGTCAATTAAGCCGTCGCGGTAAAGCTCATTCCTGAGTTCTCTTTCAAACCTATTAAATTTTCTGTCGAAATCTCTCAAATCATCTAAATCAAGGTCCAAATCTTCCAAAGATTCATGCAAAGCTTCCATGCTTGCGTTTAGAGAAGCCATGTCAATATCTATTTCCGGAATGCTTACATGTACTTCAGGAATATCAAAATCAACATCAACTTCAATTTCGGATAAGTCTTCGGCAAGCCGTTCCATTTCCTCCGAGAATTCCTCCCAGTCATCGTCGTCCCAATCATAGTGGGAATCATAATTGCGGTTACGTAAATCATGTTTTAATTCTCTTTTTAACTCACGTAATTCATCCTTGAGTTCCCTTAAATGTTCACGGTTGTTTTCCCTAAAACTTTCTCTTACCGCACTTGTAATTTCCTTTTTAATACGGCTCATTTCCCTGCTGTATTCTCTCCACTCATGTTTTCTAACATGGATGTCTTCCAGCTCTTCTGCTAGATATTCAAGCTCCTCTTCAAGGTCTGCAAGTTCTTCCTCGACATCTTCTAATTTTTTATTTATTATCCTTTCTGCTCTTCTAAATTCTTTTCCTTCAAGTCTTTCGCCGTCCCGGTAAATCTTTACTATTTCACCATCATCCAAATATACTTTGTAGTAATAACCGTCATCATGAAATGAAACTGTATTCAAATCACCACTATCCCAGTCGTTATCGCAACTATAAGAATATTCATAATCGTAGCACTCATCGGATGAAGAACATGCTGTAAAAAAATAAAGCAGCAAAAAAGGAAAAAGAAATAATACCGATTTTTTCATATATCCCCCGCAGGTTTTTAATGAGTTCTAAGGTTTTTGACGTGTTTATTTTTGAATGGTTGCTTTAAATAAAACAAATTTATTGATAACATGTTGATCAATGAGGCAAACTTTTACTTTTTAATTTAGGGGAGAAAAAAATTTCTTCTTGAGATTTTACGATAAGTATATTGATAAAGTTAAAACGGCGGTTGCAGGAACAAAATCGCAGACGGAAAATTCGACACTGGAAACAGCGACAGATTTAAATATGCTTATTTCCGATCTCCAAAATGTATTAAGTAAATTTAACCTGGGTGATAATTTTCAGAAAGTAAAAGATATCAGAATAATTAATTAGATTGTTTAACCTGATTCTTTAAATAATCTTTCAAAACCCGAATACGGTTTCAAAGGGACAATATCAAAAGATATTAACTTATTTTTTACAAAAGGTAAACTCGATAAAATTTCTTTGGCTTCTGCTACATCTCTGCATTCGAGAATTATTACGGCAGTGTTTTGGTCTTCCCTGAAATAAATTTCTCTGATCTTTTGGGATTTATACAGATTCCAGACTTGCCGTGCTTCTTGCTCGGAGTACTGGACGAAGTCCTCCGGTGTATTATTCCCCAGTTCTTTTTCCAATGCAATTATTTTCATTTTTATAACCGGTTTTGTAAGACACAATAAACAACTTTAAGAAGTAGAAGACAAATTTTAATAAGAAATATATGCGAAATTTTTTAAGAATTAGTTGACAAAGTCAACCAATTAATATATTTTTTTTTATGAAACAAAAACAGATTAATGAAATAAGGGAATTTAATAGATTTTATACAATTATTGTTGGTTTACTGAACAAGCATCTTTTGAACAGCCGTTTCACCCTTCCGGAAGCGAGAATCCTTTTTGAATTATATAATAATAAAGATATGACGGCAAGTAACATAATTACATCATTACACCTTGACAAAGGATATTTAAGCAGAATCTTAAGGCAGTTTGAAAAAGAAAAGATTATCGTAAAAGTTAAGTCAGACAATGATAAAAGGCACACTTATTTAAGGCTGACCGAACAGGGGGAAAAAGAATTTCAAATTTTAAATGAAGCATCAAATAAACAGATAACCGGAATTCTTAAACAATTATCTCCCGAGGATTGTAATCAACTTACAGAAAATATGAAATCAATTAAATCAATATTGAGCAAAATAAAAATTCAGCTATGAACAAGAAAATTCAATTGAAAGATATTTCAATAAGAACCGAGCTTAAGCCGGGTGATTTGGGATACATTACTTATCTTCACGCTTCTTTATACCACCGGGAATATAATTTCGGTATCTGTTTTGAACCTTTAGTTGCAGCGGGATTAAGTGAATTTTATCAAAATTATGATCCGGACTTAGATAGAGTTTGGATATGCGAACATGAAGAAAAAATTATAGGATGTTTATTTTTAGTCCGCAGAAAGAAAAACACTGCTCAATTACGCTATTTTCTAATAGAACCGGCTTATAGAAATATTGGGCTGGGGAAAAAATTAATGTCTTTGTTTATGGATTTTTTTCACAAATGCGGCTACAAATCCTCATATTTATGGACAACTCATGAACTATATGCGGCAATTTCGCTTTACAGTAAGTACGGTTTTAAATTTACGGAAGAAAAAGAATCAACTGCATTTGGTAAGTTACTTAAAGAGCAACGTTATGACCTTATAGTTACACCATGATGATCTATTTCAAAATTATCCGAATAACTCAGCCTGGTTATATATTCTACGTAATTGAAATACTTTCAAACTCATACCCAAAGTTCTCCACGTCGTCATTAAATACATTACTTATTAATTCACGGCCGAAATCGGAATAATAACAACTGTAATGAAGATGCCGGGAGGTGTTGACTTTCGGCAGCGAAGAACAATTTATCCCGATCTTTTTGAATATCCGTAAAACATCTTCTTCAAAAGATTCAAAACGTCCAATGTCATCAGTCAGCAGCTTCCCGTCAGCATCGGATAATAATGCCCACTGACTGTGTTTTGGCCGTGATACACCATCAATTAATATCATTTCCGAAGACCAGCTTTCTAAAAATCCATCAAATCCTTTCCAGTGTTCCGAAACCGGATCGGCAATGAGCTTACCGGTACTTTGACCTATCAATGCATACCAGGAAACAAATCTTTCCCAGGGATTCCGGACAAAAGCAAATTTATAAGCTCTATAAAACTCTCTGGATAAAATCGGTATTGCAGATGCTAGTGGTTCATGCTGTCCTAAAATTTCATTAGCATCCGGCAAGGATTCTAAGAGATAATTCCTAATTGTTGAACCGCCGGTGCGGCTTATGTGCGTAAAGAGTAGCCGGTGTTTTGGAAAATAGATCATTTAAAAATTTTTTATTTTTTATACAGTTGTATTTGCATCTTCAGGGAACAATTAGTTTTTAAGCACCTATCTTTGAAATAAAATTTACTTCCAATTGTTCATCAACCATTTTTTCATAATCGTTATGTTTAGATTTTTTTGATGAATTCTTGTTTAAATCAATGTTTTTACATCTAAAGATAATAATAAAAAACCCGTTGTTCGAAATAAAAAGATTGTGAAAGAGAGGGTTGTTTTACTTTCCGCCCGGTTATAAATTATCAAGGAAATAATTATGCATCAAAGTAAGCCAATACAAAGATTCGCCTTCACACCTATGGATATTTTGGATACGCTTGAGATAAAGCATAAAACTGAATTGTTTATGATGATGTGTATGACGTAATATATTTTCACGTTAGTCGTAGCAACTGCTGTTATGTCAGCAATAAAGTATCATAAACTCCAAGATTGTCATTTCTGTAAACGACATCATAAATATGACACGTCACTACGTTTAAAGCTAAAAAAGAAGTACTCTATGGTAAATTATCCGCAACGTCGATAACAACTTTACAAAGATTGGAACCGCTAAACCTTTATAAATATCTTTTTTGCATACAGTATCCACATCAGGAAAAACCAGACGACCAAATAGCTGAGACTCCAGATTAATGATGCATTACTCGGATCGAAAAACGGGAGAAATATACTTTCAAAAAGATATGTCCGGAGATTGACGATATTACCCGCTACATCGCTCACTGTTATGAATTTCAAGTAACGCCTAACAATAACTGCAAAGAAATAGAATGTTATAGCATTCATACCGAAAACCAAAAACGGGAAAGACCATTTTTTATATTTCTTTATGTCAATAAGCCAGTAACAAAGTGCAAAAAAGTTTAACGCAAACCCGCCGGTATAAAGCACGTATGAACTGCTCCAGAAATACCTATTTATCGGGAACCACCAGTCCCACAAATAACCGGCTAACAATAATATGTTTCCCACAACAAACATATAAAGAGTCTTTGTAATTTCATCTTTACCCGACTTCATCAAATGCCCTGTCAACACACCCAGCAAAGCAGAGCACACACTTGTAAGCGTATTAATGAACCAGAGAGATTCCATAAAACCATGCGATACCTGCCCGGACATTAACAACTTATTAAACTGCTCGCCGAGAAGCGTAACTGGTTCACTGCCTATACCGGGTAATGGAATCAAAGCCAAAAATCCCCAGTAGATTAATAAAATAGAGCCGGTTATTATTGCCTGCGTTTTGATATTTGTTTTAAGAAAAATAAGAGAAGCAAAAAAGTAAACAATAGCTATTTTTTTCAGTACTCCTGTAAAAACAATATTGCCGAAATCAAATTTTGGAAAGATACCCAGTATTAACCCGAGTATAAAAATTATAACCGACCTTTTAAATATTTGTAAAAGCAGTTTACCTTGGTTATCTCCTCGCTCTTTTCGTTTTGACAGCGCTAACGTAATTGCAACTCCCATAATGAATAAAAAGAGAGGAAAAATAAAATCGGCAAAGGTACAGCCGTTCCATTGCGAATGTGCAAGTTCGGGGAAAACAACATCAGCATTGCCGGGATTGTTAACCAAAATCATACCTGCTATTGTAGCCCCGCGGAATACATCAAGAGACATTAAACGTCCGGGTTTCTCAACTATCATATATAGCTCATTACTAATGTGAATTATCAAAGATAAGTTAGCTCATTCTTTGAAAAAGAAGCAACATGAAAGAGGTTAAGGTTGTATTCATTTAAAAAGCATTTAACTAAATATTAAGCATCTATTTTTCACTTATTACCTTTGGTTATCTTTTGCTTTAGTTCTTTTGTTTAAGATATATTTGGAGCATAAAAGAAGCTAAAATCAAATGACAGAATGGAGAATAGGATAAATATTGTGTAGAGCGATTTGTCAAATCGCCATACTATTTATATTAGAGTTTCTGCAAAATAAAAGTCTGTCGAACCCGTTTTTTGGGTGAGCCTGTCCGCCGTCTTTTTGGCGGGAAATCTTTCAATTAGAAGATGATTTTAAAGATTTCTCCCTCCGGTCGAAACGACAAAATGTTTAGATATTTTATTTTGCAGAAACTCTATTATCTTCTACCTCTAAAAACAAAATTGCCGGATATAAACTCTACTACTTTCCGCCCGGTTCCAAATTATCCAAAAAATAATTGCTCATCAAAGTAAACAGGTGCAAAGAAGTACCTTTACCTTCGTAAATACTATGCGAGCGGTTAGGGTAAGGCATAAAGCTGAATTGTTTGTTATGTTTTATTAATTCGTTTATAAGTAACTCCGAGTTTTGGTAATGCACATTATCATCGCCCGTACCGTGAATAAGCAGCAGGTTGCCTTCAAGTTTATAAGCATAATTAACGGGCGAACCTTCGTAATAACCTTCCTCATTTTCATCGAGTAGTCCCATGTATCTTTCCTGGTAAATCGTATCGTACAATTTTTGATTTGTAACAGGTGCAACGGAAATGCCCGTATGATAAATTTCCGGGTAGCGGAACAACATATTCAAAGTCATTGAACCGCCGCCGCTCCATCCCCAGATGCCGACCCTGTTTTCATCTATAAAAGGAAATTTCTCGAACACTGCTTTTGCGCCGTTAGCCTGGTCAAGCGGAGCAATAATGCCGATCTTTTTATAAACACTTTTCCGCCAGTCTCTTCCGCGCGGGACGGGGGTACCACGGCTGTCAATACTTACAATTACATAACCCAATTGTGCTAAGTAACAATGATATAAATAACGCGACGATCTATACATGTTTTTAACTGTTTGGCCGGCCGGTTCACTATAAACAAAAAATATTACCGGGTACTTTTTCGTTTCGTCAAAGTTATACGGCTTCATTATCCAGCCGTCCAGTATAATATTGTTTTCAGTTTCTACTTTAAAAAATTCAACACCGGAAACTTCTATACTGTGCACTTTTTGAGTTACTTCTTCGTTTTTAAAAAGCGTTCTTATTACCCTGTGTTCCGGCAGCTCAACTATATCGGTGTAATCAGGTGTATTAAAATTTGAAAACGTTCTAAAAGCATATTTGTTTGAAGGAGAAACTTCATAACTGTGGGTTCCTATTTCATCCGCCGGTGTAATGCGTTCCAGCTTGCCGCTCCCGTCAAAAGGTACACGGTATAAATAGCGGGCTGCATTATCATCGGGCGAAGCAATAAAATAAATCCACCCGTCTTTATCGTTTATGTTTTCCACGGAAATAACATCGTATTCGCCGGGAGTTAACAATTTCATTTCCTTGCCGTCTCTTGAAACAAGATATAAATGCCGCCACCCGTCCCGTTCGCTGACCCATGAAAAATTGTTACCGTTATTAAACCATTTGAAATCATCCTTTACATCAACCCATGCTTCGTCGGTTTCAGATAGAATTAACCCGGATTCGCCGGTTTTAACATTGCACAATAAAATATCAAGTTTGTTTTGATACCTGTTTAAATGCTGCACAACTATTTCATCGTTATTCTCAGCCCATTCCATTCTTGCTATATAATTATTCCTCGGATCGCCGGGAATTTTCATCCAGGTTGTTTCACCGCCGTTTGACGAAACAACGCCTACCCTTGCGGCGGAATTTTGTGTTCCTACTTTCGGGTACTGAACCGGGATAGTGTATGAATAAATTGAATCGGTATTGTTAATCATTAGAAATTCACCGATCCCTTCGGCATCAATTTGCCAATAAGCTATTTTGCTTCCGTCCGGGCTCCATCTGAAACCGTCCCTTGCTTTAAGTTCTTCTTCATAAACCCAATCGAATGTGCCGTTAATAATAGTTACAGAACCGTCGGTTGTTATTTGAGTTACGTTCCCGGTTTCAATCTCTTCAACGTAAATATTGTTCTTGCTTACGTAGCCAACCCTTTTGCCGTCGGGAGAAAACTTTGCAAACATTAAAGACGATTCCGGGCGGTCAATACCGAGCTGCCGTAATTTATTGGTTTCAAGGTCCAGCACGTAGTAATCGCCGCGAGTATTTATCCGCCATACTCTTTTGGTATTTGTGAAGAGCAGCAGTTTGGTTTTATCCGCCGACCAGTCATAACCGTCAATATCCATGGGGGCTGAATTCTTATCCAAAAGTTTTGAAGCCGGGATTAATATTTTCCTGTCCCCGCTTTCGCTGTCGTAATAAACTATATCTTTGCCGCCGGGCGTTTCTTCGGAATTTTCAATAGTAGTATATCCCTTCCCGCCTTCAAGCCACCTGCCGGGAATGAATCTGCCGACTCTAAATTCAGGGTCTTTAAATATTTGTTCTAAAGTTAATTGGTAATTTTTTTCCTGTGAGCTTATAGATGATGAAACTAAAATTATAACTGTTATAATGCGGAGTAAGTATTTCATGTTCATCCCGGTTAATTTGAGGTATGTAAATATAAAAATATTTTTTAGAAAGATTTTTAATTTTGCCGGATAGTCTATCAAAACTTGATTATGAAAAAGCTGTTGGGGAAATGAAAGTTATTATTCATATTCAAAAATCTTAATCACAACTTCTTAATCCTAATCTTAATCATACTCTTACTCAAAAAGAAGATTATGATTATGAGTAAGATAATTATGAAAGAACCCGGTCTTTACACCGGGCAATGAAGTGCCTGAATCCATTCTATATACTTACAATTACAAAACCAAATTCTATTTACTATCTCCTATATTCTATCTCCTACATCCTGCTTCACTTGAATTTCAGCTTAGATTATTTGGAGATTTATGATTGTTGAGGGGAAGTAGTTATTTAACAAAAACAGCCGTTAGTGTTTGACTAAAACAAAATAATAAAATAAATTTAACTTGAGTTTGTATAGGTATAATAGAGTTTCTGCAAAATTAGATATTTAAACGTTTTGTCATTTCGAAATCCCCGGCGTAGTTTGCTGGGGGTGAGAAATCTTATAAACTGGAGAAAAGAAAGATTTCTCACCCACAAAACGGGTTCGAAATGACCGGCTTTTTACTTTACAGCAACTTTAATAATAACATTTACCCTCTTTTCGGATATTAATAAATTAAATAGATTACTTAGTGGAAGCGCGGTGTCTTTTGCAGAGCTTTACCCCGGATTATGTATACACAAACCAAATTGGTTTTGGTATTTTGCCGTAAAATCTTCCTTAATTTAAAAAAAGGTGCAGCAGTATGGCAGATTTAGAAATTATTAAAAAGATTGAAGAAATTTTTGGTTTTGAATTAAAAAGAGTTGAACAAAAACAGGTAAAAGCCAAAGACTTTTTTACGGTTAATCCTTTTTCTTATTCTTTAAGAGAACGGGAAAGCCCCCAGTTCCCGTATAAGGGAGCCAGGAACTACTGCCTTGATGAAAACGGTTTTGTTACCGGGCTTTCGCTTGACTACTGCCCGGTTTTTTTACTGGAAAAGGCATGCATAAAAATTGATTTTTTAAATGAAATAAAATTTATTAGCCTGCGTAAATTCGGGCCGGGCGATTATAGTTTCTTAAAAGAACTGAAATCTCTTTCTTCGCTGGATTTAAGCAATAACCAAATAACTGATATCTCTTTCTTCGCTGGATTTAAGCAATAACCAAATAACTGATATCTCTTTTTTAAAAGAACTGAGATCACTTTCTTTACTGAATTTAAGTAACAATCAAATAACAGATTACTCTTTCTTAAAAGAACTGAAATCACTTTCTTCACTAGATTTGAGGAACAACCACATAAGAGATATCTCTTTCTTAAAAGAACTGAGATCACTTTCTTTACTGAATTTAAGTAACAATCAAATAACAGATTACTCTTTCTTAAAAGAACTGAAATCACTTTCTTCGCTGGATTTAAGTTATAATCAAATAACGGATATTTTTTTCTTAAAAGAACTAAAATTCCTTTCTTCGCTGGATTTAAGGAACAATCAAATAACAGATATCTCCTTTTTAAAAGAACTGAAATTTCTTACTTCACTGGATTTAGGCTCCAATGAAATAACAAATATTTCTTTCTTAAAGGAATTGAAATTCCTTACTTCGTTGTATTTGAGGAACAATGAAATCACTGATATCTCGTTCTTAAAAGAATTGAAATCCCTTACTTCGCTGGATTTAAGTTACAATAAAATAAAAGAAATCCCGAAGTGGCTGGCGGATTTTAATTTAAAAGTTGAAATAGAAGACGAATGGGCAAGAGGCTGCATAAATCTTTACAAAAACCCAATTAAAAAACCGCCCGCAGAAATTGTTAAACAGGGTAACGAGGCAATAAAAGATTGGTACAAAGCAGAAAGACGATTATTAAATGAAATAAAAATAATATTAATCGGGGAAGCAAAAGCCGGGAAAACCTCGGTTATTAAAAAACTGAAGGAGAATTTTTTTGATGAAGAACAGGCGCAGACCGACGGTATTGTAATTGAAAATTTTGATTTTAAAAAACTGGTTACGTTTAAGACTCAAAAAAAACTGCACGGCATAAAAGCATATTTCTGGGATTTCGGCGGGCAGGAAATCATGAAAGCCACCCACCAGTTCTTTTTAACAAAACGCTGTATTTACCTGCTCGTGCTTGAAGCGAGAAGGGACAGCAGCCCGGATAAAGAAGTGCGCAAATGGCTTGAACATATTAAAACATTCGGCGGCGGGTCGCCTGTAATAATTATAGGAAATAAAATAGATTTAAACCCTGCATTCGGCATTGATACGCCCGCGCTGCAGGATGAATTTAAGCAGGTTGCAAGGTATTTGAATGTATCATGCAAGTCCGGCGAAAATATTGAACGGTTAAAAAATATTCTTGAAGAATTTATACCGCAGGCGGAATTATTTAAAACGGAAATTGACGAAAGATGGCTGGATATAAAAACAGAGCTGCAGGAAATAACCGGCAGGGAATATAAACTGTCGCATAATGATTTCATAAAAATTTGTAAAAAGCATAAACTGGAAGAACCCGGGAAACAAAAAAGAGCTATCCAATTTCTGCACGACCTGGGAATTGTGCTGCACTTTGATGAAATAAACCTCGCCGAATATTACGTGCTTGACCCGCTGTGGGTAACAAACGGCGTTTATAATATTATTACTTCGAATACTGCGGCGCGGCAAAAAGGAATTGTAGATGTAAACGACATGGATAAAATTGTGAATGAAGAGGTTGATAAAAGCAAACACAGGAACAAGGCGGAAATTATTTACAGCCCGGCGGAATGTTTGTACCTTGCCGAAATAATGAACTTATTTAAGCTGTGCTATTTTTACGACAATAAACAAAAAATACTAATCCCGGATTTGCTGGATAAAGAAACCCCGTCGGGGATAACCGCACAATTTGCCGGACCGGATGAAAAATTAAGACTTATATATGATTATAAATATCTGCCCCCGTCTATTTTTCCCCGGTTTCTTGTTGAAATGAATATTGATATTGAAAAAGCCTGGCGAAGCGGGGTTATTATGAAATGCAAAGCGTGCATTAATGGTGATGCTTATGTGAGCGTTTCCGGCTGCCAAATAAGCATTATTGTTACCGGCGAGTTCAAGCAGAAAAGGGAATACCTCTCGGTAATCCGTTATTACATTGATTCAATAAATTCCGGTTTTGATGTTGTGTGCGATTTAAAAATACCTTTGACCGATGACGGCAAACATTGTGTAAAACGGGATGTGCTTTTAAAAATGGAGAAAAAAGGAAGGACTATTTATGAGAATTGGGATATAAAAAAGGATGAACCCGTTGAATTTGAAATAAGAAAATTATTGGAAGGCATTGCAGGCAGGGAAGAAATTCAAAAAAAAGGTGAAGAAATAAAAGAGCATTACAAAAAGAAAAGTGAAACAATGAATACAAAAATATTTTTATCGTACGCTAGTAAAGAAAGAGATTTGATGAAAATTTTTAAATCCGAACTTGAGGATCAGCTTGCGGCTTATTCAAAGAGCCTGGTAGAAATATGGACGGATTCTGAAATTGATTTGGGTGAAAACTGGGAAGAAAAAATCAGCACAGCCATAGAAAACTCCGATGCTGCTTTATTGCTTGTAAGCGCAAGGTTTTTAAATTCAAAATTCATCCTGCAAAATGAACTTGCCGAATTCTTAAAAAGAAAAAAAGAAAGCGGGTATAAAATAATCCCTGTATTAGTAAGAGACTGTGCTTTTCAAAAATTTGAAGAACTCTGCGGGCTTCAGTTCTTTAAAACCTACGGCAGCGAATACGAGTTTGATAATGAATGGCGTGATAAAATATTACCATTTGAAGAGTTAGCGGATGTTGACAAAAAGAGCAATAGATTAATCAACAAGTATGCAAAAAACCTAAGCGAGCAGATAATAACAGTAATTAAAAAAGATTCGTAATAACTATTTTACCGGCTATCGGGAACCCCGCCTAAAAAGGACGGCGGGCAAGCAATGAGACTGTCTCAAAAACTATTATTTATGTATGTATACCCGTAACGCAGATTGTTAACAATCTGCGCTACATTTGAGGGAGGATGAGCCTGTGCGCCTTTGGCGTATCTTTTTGGCGGGAAATCTTTCAATTAGATTTCAAAGATTTCTCTCCCGATAAAAAACATCGGGATCGAAATGTCTATTAAGAAATGTATAGTCCTGAAATAGGTTGACTAAAAGAGTCAACCAAAAACAGGACAAAAAATGAAAAAAGAAAAATCACAACATTACAGCGAGCAGTTCAAAAGGCAAGTAGTCCAAGATGTATTAGAAGGCAAATACAGTAAAGAAGCAGCAAGAAGAATTC
>JASFMY010000081.1:0-30443 GCA_050117315.1 Ignavibacteria bacterium | reverse complement strand
AAGTGCTTCCAAGCAACAGTGATGGTATAGGTATAATCTCATGGGGAGATTGGTTATGGAATGGATCAATATCAAAAACTGAAGGAAGTTTTGAAAGAAAAAATAATTGAATTCAATTAAGAAAAGTAGCCTAACACATATCAAAGGTAAAAAGTCCCACCTTCGTTAAAACTACGGCGGGGCACAATTGCTGGGTTTTGAGAAAAGGAAGTAAAATGGGCTGCGTCTTATCAACAACACCGTCAGCCAAACATTTTTAAGAATATGTGCACTCAAAATATCATTTGGTTATATTACGCTTACTTATAATTTAAAATTGTTTTTTAACCAATGAAAACCAGTCTTGAACATTTACCGCTAAACAAACGGGACGAACTGCAAGTTATCGTGCAAATGATCCGTGAAAAGTTTGATGTTGAGATGATAATACTTTTTGGTAGTTACGCACGAGGTGATTGGGTTGAAGAACTTACTCCCGACGGTGAAAACTACCAATACCAAAGTGACTATGATATATTGGCAGTAGCGGATAGCAAGATTTCAAAAAAACACAGCAAATGGGATAAGCTGGAAGATAAAATTATAGAATCCCCGGAAGTGAAAACCCCCTTAACACTTATCAGCCATAGTATAGGATTCTTTAATAACCGTTTATCTACGGGACATTATTTCTTTACCGACATAAAGAAAGAAGGGATATTACTTTACGATTCAAAACGGTATGAATTAAAAGAAGCACGTGTGTTAAGCCCGGAAGAATACCGGGAAAAGGCCACAAAATATTTTAATCATTGGTTCAAAAGTGCAAAATCATTCTTTATTGATTTCCAAAATGGCTTTAATCGCAAAGATTATAAAATTGCTGCTTTCCAATTACATCAATCCACAGAAAGATTTTATTCAGCTTTGTTATTAGTGTTAACCGATTACAAACCAAAAACACACGATATATACACACGCCAAATTGGTTTTGGGATTTTGTTTTTATTAATAAATGAGGCCTACCTACGCAAACAACATGCTTCGGTGGGTCAATGCGGGGCGTCGGGTTAATTGCGTCGCCTCTTTTATCCTCTAATTGGGAGGGTTTCATAGAATGAAAAATGCAAAAAATATTTACTGTTTATTTATTTTATCCGTTTTTCTTTGCTCTTTTCAAATTAACAATAATTCATACAGATTAGGAGATGAACAAATGAAAATAACAAGCACAGCCTTTGACGAGGGAGCAATGATACCTAGGAAATATACTTGTGATGATATTGATATTTCGCCCCCTTTACAATGGTCTAACGAACCTGAGGGAACAAAGGTATTTGCTATTATTTGCGATGATCCGGATGCACCAATGGGAACCTGGGTACATTGGGTTTTATACAACCTACCTGCCGACACTAACAAACTTCCTGAGGATATACCCCCTGTAGAGATATTACCAAACGGAGCGAAACAAGGTAGAAATGATATGAGGAAAATAGGCTACGGCGGACCTTGCCCTCCGGGAGGAACACATCGATATTATTTCAAAATCTATGCATTAGCTGAAGAACTTAATATTGAACCGGGCTGTACCAAGTCTGAATTATTGAAAGCAATGGAAGGTAAAATATTGTCGGAAGGACAATTGATGGGAAGATATAAAAGATAATAGTCATAATTCCAATAAGTTAGTAAGGCAGAGTAAAAATATTATTCCACAGCAGCCACAGTCCCACGCTAAAATATAGGCAGGCAGTCCCGTCTTCCCTGAGTGGGGTCAGTGACGGCAGTAAAATAGCTCAAAAACGGCTGAAATTTATACTCATATTTCAAAAAAAGCTATTGATTATACACTAACGTTGTGCTTCATGCAAAAGAGATTGTGATTAACAAAAAGCATATGATAGATAAAGTATAAATCTGAAATTAGTATAATATGCGTTCGAAATTTGAAGAAAAATGATAATGAAAATAACAGATTATTTATAAAAAACTTTAGTAGTTCTGTGGCATCGCTCATCAATGAAAACAAACAATATGCAGAACCTTTTAACATGCTTAATGAAACTATTTTAAAGTATGAAAGGTTTGAATTACTTTATAGTTTTTTGTCCATGGTGAATTTTAGACAGTTAACAGGGACCCAATGGCTAATTAAAGTATAATGAATAAAGCACGAAAGCACAACATTTTGTATAAGTAATGGCAGGGAACGTGGTAAATATCAAAACTTGTAGCCCACTCAAACTGCGTAGCGGTTTGACAGGAAAGAGCAACGCAATCTGCCACTACTCATACAGTTTCCCGTTGGGCGTCATGTTAGAACGCATCCTATTAGAATATTTTTAAATTAAAAAATATGAAAACAATTAATAGAAAAGAATTTTTAAAAAAGGCATGTACCACTGGTGTTTGTATGTGTGGATTTAGTTCAATTGCAATGTCCACTAATAATCAAAATTCTGACAAAACTGAAGAGCCTCATGATAGTAATCAAATATTGATTCAAACTTGGATATCTAATGTGCTATCGAATATGGATAGGGAACTTGATGATGAAGTCATCAAAAATGTATTAAAGGACTGTTCAATTGTTCATTATGAAAATTTAAGAATGAATGATTTATTAACCCCATATATTGGCGATTTAGAAAAATTTATTGAATTTTTAGAAAAAAAATGGGGTTGGAAAATTGATTACAATAAAAAGACAAAAACATTAATTGCCAATGAAAATAAAAATTATTGTGTATGTCCAATGATAAATAAAAAAAATAAAGTAAATCAATCTGCGATATGTTATTGCTCAGAAGGATTTGCAGAAAGAATGTTTTCTCTGGTTGCAAGTCAACCTGTCTCGGCAGCAGTAATATCGTCAATTCAACGAGGAGATGAAAGATGTATATATAAAATAGATTTCAATAGTTAATAAAAACACACGAACGCCCAACACCGCGTAAAAACAAGGCGGGGATTTCTGGCTGTCTGATAGTATACTTGTTGCAAATTGGTTTTGGGATTTAGTTTTTATTTAGAACTCACCTAAATCCTCTCTTAAAAAGAGAGGATTTTATGGCAAAATCCCAAAACCAATTTGGCTTGTGTATATACAAAAAAATTGGGCAGGTAACGTTGTGCTTCATGCTCAGAAACTGCATTACCGAAAGGGTTTGACACATAAATTGAGTATATTTGTGTATAAATAATTGGATTAAATGAGAATAACAGAACGAAAATATTTAGACACATTTTTGAAATCAATCGGACATGAAATTCCCGCATTAATCGAAAATTATGATTTCTCTGAGAATCGAGGAGGATTTGATTATTTGACAAAATCTTCTGCGGTTTATTCATCTAATATAGAAGGTAATAGTATTGATTTAAATTCTTACATGAACTATGAATTAAACAAAGATAAATTCAAAGTAGGGAAGGAGATAGAAGAAATTGAGAATTTAATTGAAGCGTATGAATTTGCACAAAATAATAGATTAAATGAGAAAAATTTGTTGAATTGCCATAAAATATTCTCAGAAACATTATTGATAAAGAGCAAAAGAGGAAAGTATCGGATTGAACAAGTTGGAGTATTTGGAAAATCTGGACTTGCGTATATGGCTGTTGAACCTGAATTTGTAGAGAAAGAGATGAAAACGCTTTTTCAAGACCTTGAAGAATTAATTTTATCAAAGCTAACTGAGGCTGAAGTCTTTTATTTTGCTTCTTTGATTCATTTAAGATTTGTACATATACATCCATTTAGAGATGGAAACGGACGTGCTGCTCGTTTGATGGAGAAATGGTTTATTACAGAGAAATTAGGACGTAATTTCTGGAAAATATCATCGGAAGAATATTATAAAATGAACAAAGCCAGATATTATGAGGCCATAAATTTAGGAGTGAATTTTTACGAATTAAACTATAATAAATGTGTCGGATTCTTAGAAATGCTTCCAAATTGTCTGAAATAAAGCACGAAAGCACAACACCGTATATAAACCATTTGGCGGATAATGTTGTTTTAAGGTCAGTGCACTTAATAGAAATTGTAACGGTTTGATAAGAAACTACTTTGAAATGCCAAACGTTTCATATACATCAACGATATGTGTGACATACCCTGCTGGTTAGAATAGTTTTTATACTTATGTATGATTATCATACAATTAATTGAATAGTAAACTAAAAGCGAGGCAATTTTATGGAAGAAAAAATGGAATTTGTTGATAGAAATCAATTTAGAAATTGGTTATTAAAAAATCATAATGAAAGTAAAGGTATTTGGATAACCTTTGACAAAACAGGAAAGATAAAGTTATTAAAACCAAATGAAGCACTTGAAGAAGCATTGTGTTTTGGTTGGATTGACGGACAAATAAAAAGTATTAATGAAGAAAAATATCAAAAGAAATTTACTCCAAGAAGAAAAGGTAGTAGATGGTCTGAAAAGAATAAAGAGTTAACTAAAAATTTGATAGCAAATGGTAATATGACAGAATACGGATTGATTGCTATTGAACAAGCCAAAAAAGATAAGACGTGGGATGCAAAAAAAGGAGAGCCAATTTCAGATGAACAAGTTAAGGATTTTATTAAATTATTAGGAGGTTTTGAACCTGCACTAACTAATTTTCTGAAAATGTCTCCATCAGTTAAAAAGACATACACAGCTCTGTACTTAGATGCTAAGAAGGAAGAAACCAAAATAAAAAGACTTAATAGAATTATTGAACGTTTAAATGAAAATAAAAAACCAATGTAAGGAGATAGTCAATGGAATACATATCAATTGTGGACTTTTATATAATAGAGTTTCTGCAAAATAAAAAAATTGTCGAACCCGTTTTTTAGGTGAGCCTGTGCGCCTTTGGCGTATCTTTTTGGCGGGAAATCTTTCAATTAGAGTATTTCAGGACTATACAATTAGTTTCAAAGATTTCTCTCCCGATAAAAAACATCGGGATCGAAATGACAAAACGTTTAGATATCTAATTTTGCAGAAACTCTAGTATACTCCTCATGCAAAAGGTTGGCAAAATTACGGTTACGGTTGGTGGATAACAGACAAGAAGATTAAAAAAGATAAATGGAGAAAAATGAACTTGCCATAACATGCTGACATAAAACATTTGGAATAAAGTGGTTATTCGAGCATCCTGCCACGCATCAACTTTTATACTTGGCGGATACGAACGCAGCCTGCTCAAACTTCATCACGGTTTGACAGGTAAGTGGCACGCAATCTAGCCACTATTCATACAATTTACCGTTAGCGGCGGCAACACATTGAAGTGAACAGTATGATAATAAAGATTGATACAGAAATAGAATTAAAACAATTAGAGCAATCGGATTCGATTGATATTTTTAGAACGATTGATAGTCAAAGAGAATACTTTGGGAAATGGCTTCCATTTGTAGAATTTACAAAAGAAATATCTGATACGGAAAAATTTGTAGAGTCAGTAGTTAATGCACCTGAAGACAGATTTGAATATGTTTTTGCAATTAGAAAACAGAATAAATTCGTTGGACTTATTGGCTTTAAAGACACTGACAAATTGAACAAAAAGACAGAAATCGGATATTGGCTTTCTGAGAAATATCAAAAACAAGGAATCATAACAAAATCAGTTGATAAACTTTGTGATTTTGCTTTCAACAAACAGGGTATAAACAGGATTCAAATAAAATGTGCCGTTGAAAACAAACCGAGTATAAACATTCCCCAAAAACTAGGATTTAAATTCGAGGGGATTGAGAGAGACGGAGAATTGTTAACAGGAAATGTATTCACAGATTTGGAAGTTTATAGTAAATTAAAGAGCGATAAATGACAATCAATTCTTTATAATAAAAAACTGTAGCCAAAATTTTGATTGATAATTAATGTGATATTATAAGATAATTGATAAGAATAAAGTGCAGCAGCTAACACAATGATGAGAAAAGAGGTTGACTCGATTCAAAATTCCGGCTGGTATTCTAATCCAAAGTGAGGAAAAAATAAATTCAAAAAAGGAAATTACCGGACATATCCTGAAACAAGTTCCTAGAGAAGGAATTGCTTTATGAATAAAATAGAACCCGAATTAAATCTCCATAGAATAAGGGGAATGGTTTCGCATTTATCCCGTTTATTGTGGGGCAACAGAAATTTTATCTGCCAAAGACAGACAAGTCTGTAAATGGAACAAAATGAATATCCCCGTATTCTTCCATACGGCAAATAAAATTTGATCATCTAATATTTGCGAACTTTAAGCAGAAAATTTTACCGTTCGATCATAGTATATCTCCGTACATCCTAAATCAATTAATAATTTTTGTTTTTGATCTTAGATTACAACAAGAAATTTTAATAATGGAGGTAAAATGACTCGTGCAAAGCATGTTTTTATTTATTTATTATTTGCGGTTTTAATATTATGTGGAAAAGTGTTCTCACAAAACAAAATAATTGGCACTTGGAACGGCGAACTTGAAATAGACAATAATAAGTATAAAGCGGTGTTCCATATAAAAGAATCGGAAGACGGTAGTTTTTACGGAACAATGGATAGTCCGGATCAAGGCGCATTTGGTATTAAGTTAGATGAAGTTACATTTAGCAACGGCGAACTTTATTTATCGCACAAGAATATGAGAATGACTTATAAGGCTTTAATAAAGGATGACGGAAATACCCTGGAGGGAACGTTTTCTCAAAACGGTATGGATATTCCGTTAAACTTAGAAAAAGATGTAGCTGAAACAAGTGAAGAAAAAGAATCACAAGAATCAGAAGAACCGGTTCCTTATAAAGTAGAAGAGGTTGAAATCTACAACAAGGATGCGGACATAAAACTTTCGGGTACATTTACAATTCCTGCAAACAAAGAGAAACCTGCTGTAGCAGTGCTAATTACCGGCTCCGGTCCTCAAAATAGGGACGAAGAAATATTCGGGCACAAACCCTTCGCTGTACTCGCCGATCATTTAACGCGGAAGGGAATTGCCGTATTAAGATATGACGATAGAGGAGTGGGCGAGTCGGAAGGAAATTTCGGTGAAGCAGTCCCAACCGATTTTGCTTCAGATGTGATTGCAGCAGTAGATTATCTAAAAAGCAGGGAAGATATTGATTCGAAAAAAATAGGATTAATTGGACACAGCGAAGGCGGTATTATTGCCCCTATGGTTGCTTCCAAAAATAAAGATATTGCTTATACAGTATTTATGGCCGGTCCGGGTGTTAACATGCCGGAAGTTTTGGTTACACAAGATTCGTTAATAAGTTTAGCTTTTGGGAAAGATAAAGAAATACTTGCTAAGGCATTAAAAAAGCAGAGGGAAATATTGAATTTAGTAAAAGAAGCAGATGTAGATAAGAACAGAGATCAACTTAAAAAAATGATAAGCGAAAGATTTGAAATATATGGAGAGCCAACGGATGATGATGTTGTTGAGAATGAAATTGCGGAATACAAAAAACCATGGCTTCGCTTCTACATGAATTATGATGTTCAAAACGTCCTGTCAAAAGTTAAATGTCCCGTATTGGCAATTAACGGGGAACTCGACGTACAGGTATATTATAAAGATAATTTACAAGGCATTGAAAAAAGTTTGAAGAAGGCGGGTAATAATGACTTTTTGGTAAAAAGTTTTCCTAAATTAAATCACTTATTTCAAACCGCTGAAACAGGAAGCCCGGTTGAATATAACCGGATAAATGAAACCATCTCTCCAATAGTTCTGGATGAAATAAGTAACTGGATAAATAAAAGGTTTTAAGAATGACCTCTTTTTTAAAACAGTATATAAAAAAACCGTCCAAAACATTTATAATTGTTAATGCATGTGGATGGTTTTTTTTATTTCTGCTTAATACTGCGATAAGGTACTATATATCCGGCTTTAGAGCGAATGAAATAATACTATCGTTTATACTTTTTGCTTTTTGTTTTCTTTTAACAATTATAATCAGGAATACGTTTGCTGTATATGATATCATAAATAAAAAGCCTTTAGTAATAATAATTTTTTCTTTGCTGCAAAGTTTTGTTGCGCCTGCGCTGCTTGTGCTGGTTTTGTCTATAGTTACGATGTTGTTTATGTCGGGTGAACAATTGACCTGGAAAGCTGTTGTGATTAATTTTATTAATCTTCAGTTGTTTTTTTTGTTGTGGATGGCGTGTTATGTAGGATTTAAATATTTCACAAGGGCAAAAGAAAATGAAATAAATTCATTAAAGATTAAAAACGAATTACACGTTGCGCAGTTAAATCTCTTAAAGGGACAATTAAAACCTCACTTTATGTTCAACAGTTTGAACAACATTCGCTCATTAATCTTAGAAGATGTTAATAAAGCTAGAGATATGATTACTAATCTCTCTGAGCTTTTAAGGTATTCATTAAACAATTTTAATGTTGAAAAAGTGGTTTTGGAAAACGAGCTTGAGATTGTAAATAAGTATATCGAAATATTGGCAATACAATATGAAGACAGGCTAAAGTTTTCTTTAGAGCATGATACAATATTAAAAAAAGTCTTGGTGCCGTCTATGATAATTCAAATGCTGGTAGAGAACGCGGTAAAACACGGAGTAAACAGCTTACCCGGCGGTGGCGGCGAAATAAAATTAAACATTACAGGTAAAGATAAAAAAATAGTAATAGCTGTTAAAAATACTATAATACGGGAAAATAAAGACAATTATACTCATATAAACTCAACAGGGATAGGAATAGAAAATATTAAAGAAAGGTTGAGACTGCTTTATACAAATAACGCGGAATTTAGTTTAAAGAAATATGACGGTTATGTTGAAGCAAAAGTAGTTATACCAAGGGAAGTAAAATGATGAAAGCCTTTATAGTGGAAGACTCTCGCCTCGCAAGAAATGAATTAAAAATATTGTTAGAACCGTATCACAATATCAAGTTAGTTGGTGAGACCGGGACAGTTGACGAAGCGTATGAATTCTTGAATAACAATGAAGTAGATCTTTTGTTTCTTGATATTAATATGCCAGGTAAAAACGGGTTTGATTTGCTTGAAATGCTTGATAATATACCGTACGTAATTTTTACAACAGCATACGATGAATATGCACTAAAATCTTTTGAGTACAATACATTAGACTACTTGTTAAAACCTATAAACTCCAAAAGATTTGCCCGGGCTGTTGATAAAGCATTAACGGCGTATAAAAAAGATGAGGAAGCAAAAAATAAAAAAACAGATTTTGTGCCCGATAAAATCTTTGTAAAAGACGGTGAGAAATGCTGGATAGTAAAGCTTTCGGATGTGCGTTATTTTGAAAATGAAGGCAATTATACGCGTTTGTTTTTTGATAACAACAAACCTCTTGTTTATAAGTCTCTTAACCAGCTTGAAGAAAGATTGGATACTTCTTTCTTTTTCCGCGCCAACCGGCAGCAAATAATCAATCTTAACTATATTAAAAAAGTTGAACCGTGGTTTAACGGCATACTTAAGATAACATTAACATGCGGAACGGAAATACAAGTATCCAGAAGAAACGCTGTTAGGTTAAAAAACAAACTAACTTTGTGATTATCAATTATTTCTTGAAGTCACTTATATATTAATACAGTAATTTATCCTAAAACATAATAGAGACAACCAACGCACTTTCGACTATTCCCTCAATTGGTATAAGTGCTGAGTTTTAAAAACACTAACCCCAAATTTTACTGCATGCACTGACCCCCACATTGCGCATAGGTGTCAATTTAAAAATATTACGTGGCTCCTATACATAATGCCCATAAGGAACAAATATAACATAAACCATTTCTCCCTTTTTACTTTTATCTTTCACCTTCCTTTCCCGCCCGTTTATTTAAGTAGAGTTTCTGCAAAATTAGATATCTAAACATTTTGTCATTTCGATCCCGATGTTTTTTATCGGGAGAGAAATCTTTGAAATCGTACTCTAATTGAAAGATTTCCCGCCAAAAAGATACGCCAAAGGCGCACAGGCGGCGGACAGACTTTTTATTTTGCAGAAACTTTAGTATAAAAAATTGGCTCCAATACTCACATAATAGAAAATTACATTTATGGAATAGATTCTACCTCACCGGTAAAACATTTTTCACTGATAGAAAAGCCCTTCCCAGAACGGCGAATTCAGTTGAGGCAGCGGCAAAAGCCCGGCAAAACAACGAAAAATTATAATTAAGACCGGCAAATGAGCCTAAGGATTAACTCCGAGCCTTTTTAGATGAATCTTAATTTGTTTCGGATTTATCAAAAGAGATTTCAAATTGGTTAAATGTTGTTTCGAATCAATCAAACGTAGTTTCAAATCAGTCAAATGTTGTTTCGAATTAGTCAAATGTTGTTTCAAATTAGTTGAATGTTGTTTCGAATCAGTCAAATGTTGTTTCAAATTAGTTGAATGTTGTTTCGAATCAGTCAAATGTTGTTTCGAATTAGTTGAATGTTGTTTCAAATTAGTCAAATGTTGTTTCGAATTAGTTGAATGTTGTTTCAAATTAGTCAAATGTTGTTTCGAATTAGTTGAATGTTGTTTCAAAATAATAGAAAGTGCGTTTCCGGCTCATAAATTAACTTTTTGTGAAATACTGTTTATATTTGAACCAAATGCATCGGGGAAGAGAAAATCGAGTTAAACTAAGGATTAGCTGAATGAGTGATGGTAACCCGGGTTGATAGGTAAAATTCGGCATATTTTCCGAATGCCAATTCAAAATAAACCCCAAAAAAACTAAGAGGTACTTTATGCCAGAAATAATCAATTATCGGCTGCAAGACAGCGAAGCTATGACGGCAAAAGGTTTCACAGAAGTTAATTACAATGAATTTTTAGATGCAAAAGAGAATCTGCGTCTAAAAGAGCTTGAACAGCAGAATTCCGTCAAAGAACTCGAAGAAATGACGGTTCAGCAAAATAAGGAGATATCTACTGTAGGTAAACTGATAAAAAAAGTACGGGACGCAGCCCGCAGCGCTTACGGCAACGACAAAGATGATCTGAAGCTTTTTAAGATCGGCGAAGCTATTCCTAGGTCGGTAAAGAAACTGCGACCCATGTGCGAGTATACAATAATCGCTTGTGGGCGAAAAAAGCGAAGTGCTGCTTCAGTTTAAACCGATAGCCAAAGGCTCAAGGTGGTAAAAGCAAAGAAGTAGAAGAAACCCAAACCGGGGAGCAGGCGTCAGCATAAAACGTTCACATAAAAAAACATTACGGGCAAGGAGTTCTCGACTGTTGTTACTGAACCCTCAACAGCGGGCAGTTAATTCAACGAGAAAGATAAAGGATAAAAGTGAAAAGATAAAAAAAGTTTTCGGAACGAAGTCCCATAGGGACAAGTGGAGATTCCGATAGCGGAAGCGTATCGGGACAACTTGTCCGCCGTAACATTTTTTGTGAAGGCTGGCCATTGATGTGCCCTTTAACTTAATCTTTTTCATTTTATCTTTTATTTTGACTCCGTTTCAACTTGTCCTCAGTAGCCATCATTTTGCGAAGGAGGACCTGTCCGCCGGAGCCTTGGCGAAGGCGGAATTAATGCTTGAGTATAAAAAGCAGTTTCCATATTTTAAGATTAATACTTATCCGAATATTATCTTGATTATAAAAACCTACAAAGAGGGAATGGTGCAAATACCACTTTAGATAAATAAATGATATGTTTTTCACGGGATGAAGACGACTATGATATATACCCATGTTTTAAGAAATATTTCGGGAGTAAAAAGTCCTCTGGATTAGCGCATTTATTATTTTGTATCTAATCTGGATAAACGCACAAGTTGGAAGTAAGTATATGTTATTAAATAAATTAACTTAATAGGGATGCTGTTTATCCCGACGGAAAATTTAAAACATGGATAACGGCAAGCGCAATTATCCAAGTTAAGCGTTCCGTATAAGAAAAATGTTATGCTTTTAATTAAATTCAGCAAAAAAATATCTTGGTGTGAAATTTTATGTTGAAAAAAGAAGTCATAATTCCACTGTTTATTTCAATAATCTTTACATGGTATTTGTATACCCTTCAAACAAACTCTGGAGAAATTAAATTTGCAATTAATACAATTAATCAAATTGTTGGACCAAACGAATCTGATAATAATTTAGAGATATACTATAAAAAAAGTAAGGTTACTTAGCTGTTCAAATGAAAAAAGAGAAAAAGAGCTACTAAATAAGATTTCTGATCTTGAATCAAAATTGGACGAATGTGAAAATGGTGCTGACAAATTACTTGCCAAAATAAAGATTGCTTTTGAGAAGGAAAATTTCTCCGAGTGTCGCTCAATATATAATGAGATGGAGAAAAGACATCCAGATTCTAAATTATTTAATGAAGTTAAGAAATTATACGAACGTGCATTTTCTATTGAAAAGAAAAGAGAAGAAGAAAGGATTCGTCAAGCCGAAAGAGAAAAGCAAGAAAAGTTAAGAGCTCTTAAAAAGTTAAAAAAAGAATATGATGATGTCTCTGGAATAACTTGGTACAAACAACCATATTTTACTCATTATACAAATACTTATCTGACTTCTATTTATTTGGGACATGAAAATAACAGTGTTTGGTTAAGATTAAGAATGTCATATGAAGGTGATGACTGGATATTTTTTGAAAGAGCGTACTTATCATACGACAGTAATACAATGGAAATATTCTTTAATGAATATAATGATAAAGAGACTGACAGTGGATATGGTGGTAGGATATGGGAATGGATTGATGTCCAAGTAACACCAGAACTAAAAGTATTTTTAGAGGGATTCGCAGAATCACCAAATGCAAAAATGCGATTCAGTGGCAAGTATACAAAAACGAGAAAACTTACAAGGAATGAAAGAAAAGGTATTAGTGATGTTTTAAAAGGTTATGATGCACTGAAAGAAGGACTAAACTAAAAGTTGAGGTATAACAAGCAAATCAATATGGACGCCGCAATGTAAGTGGCATTTGTGTAGTTCTTAAGTTTAGTGAATTAAATAAACATTGCTGTTTGGCATTGTATTAATAAATTAAATTGTTGCAACCGGCTTGTGCGGTTGAATTTACAAACCGGTTGCTAAATTATAGGCGTAGTTTGTAAATGCGGCATCGCAGTTATGGGGCGCCGGTTATTTGCAACATCGTTATATGCCAATAAAAATAAATTGATATGAATAAAAAAGAAGAATTCATTGATTGGCTTAAAGCTGAGTTAGCTCGAAAAGAATATAAGCCGAAAACAATTGAGATTTATATTCTATGGTTAAATAAGCTTCAGCGATATTACGATTCAAGTGATATAAAGAATATTTCATTTGACCAGATCGAACAATATGTCGTGTTTTTAAAAGAGCGAAAAAATGCAGCAGCTCGAACAATTCACCAAGCTATTCATAGTTTTAAAACTGTATATAATGACATATTGAAAATGAATTATGATTTTGCTTCTATTTCTAAGCCAAAACGAACAATTGAAAAACCGACTACCTTGGAAAGAATTGAGATTATTGAGTTACTCAATAACGCTACTGAACTAAGATATCAATTGTTCTTCGCTTTGCTTTACTCTGCTGGTCTTTTCCCAAGTGAAGCCAGAGAATTACGGTTAAAAGATTTTGATTATGAAAATAGATTGATTGTAATAAGAAGTAAATATTTTCAGAATAATAGAAAAACTGAATTGTCTTCCTTTGTCGAAAAAAAATTAAAAGAATATCTGACACAATATAAACCAAAAACATTTCTCTTTGAAAAGCCATCTTCCGGGAAATTAATGGATGAGAGTACATTTCAGAAAGCATTTCAAAAAGCATTAAAAAATGCCGGAATAAATAAAGTTGTCACTCCAAAATCACTTAAATATTCTTATGTAAAACACGTCGAAGAAGATGGAATTCCCCTGCAAGCAATCTTGAAACATCTGAATATGGTTGCCAAATGGCGTTCAAGAACATTGTATTTTTATAGTAAAATTATCGAACGAGAGATAAAATCCGTCCCAAATCCACTTGATAAAATTGTTTACACTGATATTGAAAAAATAGACATTGCTTCCATTGAACGTATGTTGTTGAAGGTATCTGACCCAAACGTTAAAGACTACATTCTTGAAGGCATTCAATGTATAAATAGTGGAGTATATCGAGCTGCAGTAATATTTATTTGGTCAGCAACAATGTATACTCTTTACAACAAATGTTTATCACGAAGCAAGAATTTATTAAACGATGCAATTCGTCGACACCAACCAAATGCACCTTGGATCGATAAGATTGAAGATTTCGCTTATATAAAAGATCGTACTGTTTTGGATTCCACAACAGACTTATCAATTTATGATAAGAACCAAAAGAATGTATTAGTTGAGTGTTTAGATCTAAGAAATAAATGTGGGCACCCTGGCAATTATAAACCAAAGCCAATTAGAGTTGCAGCCTTTTTAGAGGAAGTTGTAAGCATTGTGTTTTCTGAAATCTGATGGCATATAACCAGCAAATCAACACGGACGCCGCAATGTAAGCGGCATTTGTGCAGTTTTTTAGTTTTGTGAAATAAACAACATTGCTGTTCGGCAGTGTACTAATAAATAAAATTGTTGCAACCGGCTTGTACGGTTTAATTTACAAACCGGTTGCTAAATTATTGGCATTGTACTTTTAATCGGCATTCTTGTTCTGGGGCGCCGGTTATTTGCAACGCCGTTAGTTGCTCAAGGAGTTTATATGAAAAATAATGTAATCATTTTTACTTTCCTTATAACTGGAATTGTCTATTGTCAGTCTTCAATTACTGTTAAGAAATTAAGCACATTTCCTGAGGATTATATTAATAAGGAAATATCATTTAAAGATATTTGGTGGTATCCTACTTTGGTCAGCTTTAAAAACGATATTGATGGTAAGACATATTATCAAGTAATGTTACAAATTACTGAACCAAATGAAGAAAAACATTTTGGAATGGGAGGAATGGATAAAATAATGGGAGTTGTAAATAAAACCCTTGCTATGAAATTAACAAATGATAATAAGAATGGCTATGATTATAATTATTTAGGAGATGTATTTGGCAAAGTGATTAAAACAAAAACATTTGGAAGCGAATACTTTTTTGTTATAAAAAAAATTATTCATCATTCCCCTGAAGGCATAATATTAAAAATTTATAGCAGTAAATGATGATGGATATTTTTAGAAAAATACCAAATAATTTATATCGCGGTGATTCTGATCCTAAAAACGAAAGAAAGCTTAGACAAACAATTAACCAAAACTGTCTTCTAACAAATTTGAGTAATTCTGGTAGTGGCAAAGAAATTTTCAGTAATCCGCTTAAAGATTTAGTTTCAAAACACATTTCGCCTGGATGGAATAAAACCCATTTCTTATCATTTTCAGAAAGCAAAAAAATTAGTATAAAATATGGTAGAGGACAGAACCATAATTATATTTTAACAGATTTAGACGACTGGGATTTCGTTGTTGTCGTTTTTTCGAAAGAGGCTATAATTAAAGAAACAATGGTAGAAATTGATGAGGGATGTTTCATTTGTGAATATCATACTGAGTCATTAGAGTTCCATCCAGTTTATAAATTATACGCTATAAATGTTTACATCTATCTTTGTTCAAAAAAAGCGGATAATAATCTTATTGAAAAAGCAAAGTTAGATAAAGAATGGTTGATACTTCCCTTTAGTCAGTTTGAGAATGAATATACTAGTAAATTGGATATGTGTTGTATTTCTTCAATAGAAAAATATAAAGCAATAGACTAAGTATTGTTAAATAACGCAACTAACACATATTAAAGGTAAAAAGTCCCACCTTTGTTAGGGAACAACTTCGGTGGACAGGCCCTCCTCTGCTGAAGTTTAACGTAGGTGAGCTGCGCCTTTAACCACACAGTTAGCCAAACATTTTTAAGAATATATGCACTCAAAATATCATTTGGTTATATTACGCTTACTTATAATTTAAAATTGTTTTTTAACCAATGAAAACCAGTCTTGAACATTTGCCGCTAAACAAACGGGACGAACTGCAAGTTATTGTGCAGATAATCCGTGAAAAGTTTGATGTAGAGATGATAATACTTTTCGGTAGTTACGCTCGTGGTGATTCCATTGCTGCCGCCGTCCACACGGTGGCACATTAGCTGGGTTTTAAGAAAAGGCAGTAATAAAATAATACCGTCACTGAATGCTTGTTCACCATAGTTATAAGGAGGTGGGATCAGTAACGGCAGTAAAACAGTAGGATCGGAGAAATAACGCGAACCTCACTGTGAGAAATAGCAAAGAAAACACGAAATGTTGATCACGGAAGCAAGTATCACTGAGGAGCCCGGTGCGATGATACCGCACAGTTTATTCCGATATATTTTATCGAGGTCGGGATGTGAGCGTGGAATGTCTGGGAACAGGCTTTCCGACCATAACTACCAAAAAATAATTTAGAAGTGATTATCATGAAAAAATTTATCCTAAATATGCAAAAAGAATATGAATCTCTTCGGGCAGAAATAAACTCTCTTCTTAATTTACGCCATCAAATGCTTACAATATCAATTACATTGTTTGGATTATTGTTGGCTTTTGGAACAAAAGAAAAATTAATCGGGACAGTTATTTTCTCAATATTTCCTGTCATCAATGTATTTTTTGTGATCGGTTGGACACATTATGATTTTAGAATAGGTGAAATTGGAAAATATATTAGGCTTGAGATCGAACCATTTTTACCTCCTATGAACTGGGAAACTAATGTACATAGACATTCAAAACTTCCTATTGAACATTTTAGAGGTCAAGAAAAAACTGCTAGAGGAATATTTTTAGGCGGGAATGTATTATCTGCATTTATTGCTTTATCACTGATGTTTATTAATTTCCGAAATGAGTTGCTTGCATTAAACAATGTCGCCCTTTCTTCCGCCTTACTAATTTTTATAATACTATTTATTACGTGTATATACTCCCATTTTCGATTGAGAAGTCGACGGAACTTGTTATATAAAGATAACGAACGAAAAAAGGATTCTATAAAATCATTAAAAATTCCTATAGAAAATATTGCGAATGATCTTTTAAGTTCATCCAACAAAAAGGGCTATAGAAAAATTATTGTAACATCGGTTAGAAACGAAACAGAAAAAGAAATAAAAAATGAAATATGGTCTAAAACTGAAGCAGATGAAAAAACAAATGTAATTTTACACCCCAATGCTGAACTTTCTTATTTTAATCGCTTTGCGAAACAAGATAGACATTTTCATAAATATGCTACTGAAATATATACTATGCTTGAAGGTAGTCTATCAATTGAATTGGATAATACTACTTATAATTTAATAAGAGGAGATTCTTTAATTGTGTTCCCCTTAAGTGTTCATAAAATAAAACAAAATGATAATGAAGATTTTATATGCCAAGTAGTATCGATTAATTCGAGAGGACAACTTGATAAGTTTATAATAAATGATTTGGAATAACATTAAATGGATTGATGCCGAAGTAAAGCGAGTCATAATCCGGTGTTGAAGTAAACCTACTTACGCTTTAATACAGCTTCGGTAGATAAACCGGAAAGCGGCACGCCTTGGAGGAACTCAAAAATTAGTAATGTTCTTTGCAATTGTCCTAGCGGATACTGACGCTCTTCGAAATCCGCAACGACAAGTTACAATTGATCGTTCCATTGCTGCCACCGACCCCACGCCAAAATACAGGCGGGCAGGCCCTCGGTGGCACAATTGCTGGCTATTAAGAAAAGGCAGCAAAAGATAAAAATAAAATAATCCCGTCATCCCGCAATTCGAGAATCAGTAACGGCAGTAAATATAAAACAAAGTGCCGGGTGAATTAAAAATATGAGAAAATTCGAGTCACTTAGTAAAATAAGAATCGTATTAAATCCCCATAGAATAAGGGGGATGGTTTCGCATTTATCCCTTTTATTGTGGGGCAACAGAGCTTTATCTGCCCTTGGCTGATAAAATTCTATAAAGTTAGCGTGCTTAGTTAGTTTATTTTATTATTAAATTGGTTTAAATTTGGAAGAGAATAAAAACTGAAAGGTATTGATAAATGGAAAACAAAATATTTTATAATAAGTTCGAATCTCTCCCAGTAGAAGCACAAAGACAGGTATTGGCATTCATAGATTTCCTGCAAAAAAGGTATGAATCTAAAAACAAAAAAACTAACGAAAGGAAATCTATTATTAATAAAAAATTTGTTGGTCTTTGGGAAAACAGGAAAGATTTAGCAGACAGCGTTTCGTGGATAAGAAATTTAAGAAAAACCGAGTGGGATAAAATAAGTGAATAAACTTCAAATAGTTGATTCCGACATCCTTATTGATATTGCTAGAAAAGATAAGACTGCAATTGAAAGGTTGGAAAAAGAACGGAAGAAATCTATTTCAGCAATTAGTTCAGTTACCCAAATGGAATTGATTGTTGGTTGCAGGAATAAAACCGAATTAAAATACTTAGATGAATTCTTAGAAGATTTTGAAATAATTAGCCTGAATTATGAGATTACCCAAAAGGCAGTAGAACTTCTTAAAGAATATAGGTTGAGTCACGGATTATTAATTGCCGATAGTTTTATCGCTGCAACCTCACTGGTACTTGATGTCTCTCTATTATCAAAAAACCAAAAAGATTTTAGATACATAAAAGGGCTTAAACTCTTAAAGTACCCATAAGTAATTTATGTTACACACTAACAAATATCTGCTAATGAACTGCCTCATTTGGGTTCATCAAATAAGTTAATTTTGGCAACGTCAAAATTGTGAACTCAACCCGCCCACAATATTCAAGTGGTGTGAGTACAGTTTTAGTTTAGTGTTTTATGAAAGTTGTTGCTTTTCAAATTAGTCTATGTCGCAAAGTTAGTGCCGCCTTGCTTGCGAAGAAACCCACCTTAAAACATTGGCGGGCAGGTTTAAGCAAGGCTATAGTTCTAAACATTTTTTAATAATGAAAAAATATTGTTGTTTTAGGCGGCTGTTTATTTGCCCCTCCTTAGCCAAACATTTTTAAGAATATGTGCACTCAAAAAATCTATTGGTTATATTACGTTTGTTTATAATCTGAAATTCTTTTTGCCTATGAAAACCGGTCTTGAACATTTGCCGCTAAACAAACAGGATGAACTGAAAATTATCGTGCAAATGATCCGTGAAAAGTTTGATGTTGAGATGATAATACTTTTTGGTAGTTATGCCCGCGGTGATTGGGTTGAAGAACTTACTCCAGACGGAGAAAACTACCAATACCAAAGCGACTTTGATGTATTAGCAGTAGCGGACAGCAAGATTTCAAAGAAACACAGCAAATGGGATAAACTGGAAGATAAAATTATAGAATCCCCGGAAGTGAAAACCCCTTTAACACTTATCAGCCACAGTATAGGATTCTTTAATAACCGATTATCGACGGGACATTATTTCTTTACCGACATAAAGAAAGAAGGGATATTACTTTACGACTCAAAACGGTATGAATTAAAAGAAGCGCGTGTGTTAAGTCCGGAAGAATACCGGGAAAAAGCCACTAAATATTTTAATCATTGGTTTAATAGTGCAAAATCATTCTTTATTGATTTCCAAAATGGCTTTAATCGCAAAGATTATAAAATTGCTGCTTTCCAATTACATCAATCCACAGAACGATTTTATTCAGCTTTGTTATTAGTGTTAACCGATTACAAACCAAAAACACACGATATATACACACGCCAAATTGGTTTTGGGATTTTGTTTTTATTTAGAACTCACCTAAATCCTCCCCGCCTCCCAAAGTCTTGTACGGCGGGCAGGTCTTAAAAAGAGAGGACTTTATGGTAAAATCCCAAAACCAATTTGTAACAAGTATAAAAAGACTTGGAAGTTTTGCTGCTGCCCAAGATTCAAAATTAGTAGAAATATTTACTCAAGGCACAGCACAAGAGAGGCATAGATTTAATCTTCTTCGCAGAGCATATATAGACGCACGATACGATGAAGATTATACGATCACCAAAGAAGAACTTGAATGGCTGGCAGAAAGAGTAAAACTACTGCAAGAAATGACCGAAAGAATTTGTAAAGAGAAGATATAAAAGATAATAGTCATAATTCCAATAAGTTAGTAGGGCAGAGTATAAATGTTATTGTTTACCGTCACTCGGTAATAATCAACACCTAACAGACTTGATATTAATAACTAAATCCGGTAGGATAAATTCGTAATTATTTAGATAACCCAATTACTTAAAACGGAGAAACAATGATCAAAAAAAATATAAACGAATTTGAAAAAGAAAAAGTAGCCGCAGGGAAAAATACTTACAAACAAGTTTTAATAGGAAGCGATACGGCACCCAATTTTGCAATGCGCAGATTCATAATTGAACCCGGCGGCGAAATGCCTTTTCATAAAAACTCCGTTGAACACGAGCAGCTTGTTATAAACGGTAAAGCCGAAGTAAAGATAGGCGATGAAATTTACGAGGTTAAAAAAAACGATGTTGTTTATATACCTGCCGGTATTCCCCACTACTATAAAACAATCGGCAGCGAAGCGTTTGAATTTATTTGCGTAGTACCGAATAAAGAAGATAAGATTGAAATAATTGAATGACACAAAAAGTAACTGTAGTATAATGCAAAATAAAAAGTCAGTCATTTCGAACCCGTTTTTTGGGTGAGCCTGTGCGCCTTTGGCGTATCTTTTTGGCGGGAAATCTTTCAATTAGAGTACGATTTCAAAGATTTCTCCCTCCGGTCGAAATGACAAAACGTTTAGATATCTAATTTTGCAGAAACTCTATTGCATCCTCTTTAACTACCAAATCACCTGTTTTTTTATAGAAATAGCATTTTACTATTTTAATTCTTGACTTTGAATTAAATTAATACATATTTAGTCGTTAAATATTCTTTCTAATCAATTTTTGATATCTTGTCTTTTAATTGACTGCTCGTTCCATATAAAACGAATTTTATCTCTTCAGGTTGATGTAAACTGCGGTTTTTCAAATAACCGCATTAATAAATCTATAAAAACCAAATAGGAGGTAAATTGAAAGTACAAACCGACTTAAAAGTTAAAGGAAAGAAAGTTGTATATCTTTACTTAACCGATTGGCAGATGAGGATGGTTAAAGACTTTTTAGGTATCGAATGTGACGGTATGGAGATACCTGTAGAAGATGCTGGAAGTGTGCTTAAGTACGGTGTTTTTCCGCCTGAAAAAGAGATAGTTAAAAAAAGGATGTATTTAACCGACTGGCAGTGCAGGGAAATGCGTGATGAAGCAGGTGCACAGTGTGATTATGTTGAACTAACAAAAGACATTACAGTATTCCGGTACGGTGTCCCGACTGAATAATTTAAACAACTAAAAGGAGAAATCATGAAATTAGACGGAAAAGATGTTGTGATTTTGTACTTAACCGACTGGCAGATGAGAATGGTTAAAGATTTCCTCGGGGAAGAATGCCATAGGATTGATGTTCCTATTGAACATGTACCGAATACACTTTACGGAATTTTTCCACCTTCGCCTGAAACAAAAAAAATGTATTTAACCGATTGGCAAATGAGAGAACTTAGGGATGAAGCAGGTATGACATGCGATTTTATTGAATTGAAAAAACATCCTCATCCTATTCCCATGTATATGGTTCAGCCAAGCTAAAAACAAAACCTAAGAAACAGGGTTAAAGTGGAAAACAATAATTATGTGCCAAAATACTGCGTCTGGGAATTAACATTAAAGTGTAATATGAATTGTCTGCATTGCGGATCAAAAGCCGGAAAAGCTAGGGAGAACGAATTAACCGTAGAAGAATGCTACGGAGTCTGCGACGAACTTGTTGAGCTGGGTTGCAAACAGCTTACTTTCATCGGCGGTGAAATTTTTCTTTACAAAGGATGGGAAAAGGTTGCAAGAAAACTTACCGACAGCGGGGTCGTAGTAAATTTGATTACAAACGGAGCTCTGATGGGTGACAGGCAGATAAATGAAATTAAGCATGCAAGACTTGCAAATGTAGGTATTTCAGTTGACGGAATGAAAGAGAGCCACAATAAAATTAGAAACGTAAAAACTTCCTTTGACAGGGTATTAAAAGCCTTTGACAGACTTAATACGGAGAATATCCCCATCGCGGTTGTAACCACTTTGATGGATTATAACATTAATGATATCGAAGAGATGTATGATTTTTTAGCCGACAATAATGTGGGCATCTGGCAATTGCAAATTGCAACCCCGATGGGAAATATGAGCAGCCGTAAAGATTTCCTTCTAGACCCGGGAAAAATTCCATACATAACCAACTTTATTCGTACCAACAGGCATAAGGGAAAAATGAGATTATATGCCGGGGATGATATCGGCTATTATGACGAAAACGAAATGTATATCAGAAATAAACCCGGCACTCTGTGTGCATGGTCGGGATGCCAGGCGGGACTTAGCGTAGTCGGCATTGACAGCATAGGTAATGTAAAAGGTTGCGAATCAATTTACTCGGAAGAATTAATAGAAGGAAATTTAAGAGAAGAATCCTTAAAAGAAATATGGCTCAAAGAAGGAAACTTTGCTTACAACAGGAATTTTGATGTAAGCCGGCTATCGGGTAATTGTGCCGGGTGCGATAAAGGTTCTATCTGCAGAGGCGGCTGCAGGGGAATATGCTATTTTAACAGCGAAGGAAATTTCTTTGAGAATAATTACTGTCTTTACAACAGTGTTAATTAAAAAATCGTAGTAACAGCCCACCCACTTTAGAGGGTGTGTGATAATTCAATTTTTTTTGAAAAATGTTTCGGTTTTATTTTAAGAACGAAACCAAATTTCTTTTGAGATCATATTTTTACACACCCTCTTTAATGCTGTTTCAAAAGTTAAAAATCATTCTTACTTTTGAAACAGCCTTAGCTTTTAATATATCTGGCTTAACAAAGCGAAGCTTGTCATTACCTGGCTGAATAATTTTTCTTCATCGTTGATATAAACTATATACAATTCGTCGTCTTTAATAACAAGATCAGCTACTTTAACTCCATTGTAAAGAATATCCCCGATATCTCCCGAGTCTGCATCAGGATCATCAATAACCATAGTCACTGAAGCATACTCAATAGTAATTTTTGTTACGCTTGGATCCTGGTCGTCCAGAACGCTATCAATAAACCCGCTCCCTTCAACATTAATTGTTAATTGATTTTCACCTGTTGGACCAATTGTCACTACTACTTTGTCATCAGTTACAGTAACGGAATATTCATATTCGATTCCTTCCGAGTCTAAAATTGTACCTTCAACCGAAACACTTTCAACAGTCGGCTCTCCTGTTATTACATAGAAATTGGAACCCGTTAAACCGATCGAGACGGAAAATATTCTTTCTTCGTCCAGGTATATTTCTGCCGATATTGCAAGATTGGAATTTGAAATAGATAATTCATATAATCTTATTGTTACTGTCTGCTCAGTGCCTGATCCTTCGTAAGGAAATACAATAACAACTTCATCATCGGGATTACCGGAATGAACCCATTGACTGCCGTCCCAGGTATGCGTTCCCAAAAGATTAGTTAATAGCTCAATTAAATTAGCAATCGAAGTATCGTTTACGGTTTTTTGAAGCGCATGAAAATCATTTTGAACTGCGCTAAAGACTAAACTATTCTGAAAATCAAAAATACCGGAGATATCGACTAACCCATCAGGCATTGCATTCATAACGCTCACCATTTGAGAACCTGCCATTGTTAAAATCATCTGGTCAAGTTCGCCCAATGTTGATTCAACCTCGTCGGTAGCCACTGTTTCCGGCTCTGTTGATGAATCATCAGAACAAGCTATAAAAACGATGAGCAAAATTACTAAAACAAATATACTTTTGAATTTCATAAGTCCCCCTTAAAAAATTACACTAATAAATTAATACATTTATTTTCAATTATTGAAATCATTTTTTTATTAATATTGTTCACAATGGTACTAAATAAATTCTCATAATTACAAAAATAGGTAAAAGAATAAAAATGATAAAATGGATAGATGTTTTAAAGTATGCCGATAACGGTAATCCTGTCCCCGATAAAAGAGTTGAAAAAACAGAAGACGAATGGAAAAATATTTTAACTCCCGAACAATTTGAAATAACCAGGAAACACGGTACAGAAAGAGCTTTCAGCGGTGAACTTTGCCGTAAATATGAACCGGGCACTTATATGTGTATCTGCTGTAATACTATCTTGTTTGACTCAAACACAAAATTCGATTCGCAGAGCGGCTGGCCCAGCTTTACACAGCCTGCAAAAGAAAATACAATAAAATATATCAGGGACAATTCATTCGAGTTGCGCAGAATTGAAGTACAGTGTAATACATGTGACGCTCACCTGGGACACGTATTCCAGGACGGCCCTGAACCGTCGGGTTTGAGATATTGTATAAACTCTATTTCCATAAAACACGTGGAAAAAGAAAAAAACAATTTTGAGACTGTTACAATCGGCGGCGGATGTTTCTGGTGTGTTGAAGCAGTATTCCAAAGATTAAGGGGAGTTATAAAAGTTGAATCCGGGTACTCCGGGGGAAAGGTTAAAAATCCGACATACCGGGAAATCTGTTCAGGTAAAACCGATCACGCTGAAGTGGTACAAATAACTTTTAACCGTGAAGAAATAAGCCTCGAAAACATTTATGAAGTGTTTTTAACAACTCATAATCCAACATCAAAAGATAGACAAGGATTTGATGTCGGCACACAATATAGGTCGATTATTTTATATCACGATCTAAAGCAAAAAAATATTGCTGTAAAAAGCATAAAAAATGTGCAGAAATATTTTGACAATGAGATTGTTACCGAAGTTGTGCCTTTTATAGAATTCTTTAAGGCAGAAGATATACACAAGCCAAATTGGTTTTGGTATTTTGTTTTTTTAGAACTCACCTAAATCCTCTCTTAAAAAGAGAGGATTTTACGGCAAAATCCCAAAACCAATTTGCAACATGTATAATCATCAGAATTATTATAATATGAATAAGAATCAACCCTATTGTGTAACCGTTATAAATCCCAAATTGGAGAAATTAAAAAAAGAGCATAAAAAATTGTTGAAAGATAATACCTAAATGTAACACAGATTAAAAATCTGTGTTACATAAAAAACAAAATGGGACAGCATCATCTCTCATTTTATCTAACCAACTCAAACTCAAAAGCTTCTGTTTCATTACCGTTTATAACCAGTGACATCTTGTGAACACCGGGATAGTGTGTACGTGTTGTCTGGTCAATAAATTTATGCTTCTTAAGAATTTTCAAATCTTCATTAGGCTTAACTTTCTTTTCACTTATTTTAAAAATCTTTTTAGTTAATTGTCCTTTTGCTTTTACATAATAAACGACGTATTCCAATCTCAAGTTTGTTTCTTTTTTTTCTTTAAGAGTTAACGTACAGCTTATTTCATTTTCTTCATTAAGTTTTATTCTCTTTTTCTTCAGCCTCAAATCTTTGATTTCATATTTTACATTATTGGCTGTTCCGAATAATTTAAGCGCTTCCCGATCACCTTTTTTCAAAAGTGTTCTGCACGCATGTTTAACTATCCAGTCTGTGTTAGGATTGTTACCTTTCCATTTTTTGGCCATATCAATAACAATTTCCGGATGATCTTTCGATATATCGTTTAAATTATTCGCAACACTTTTACGGACATATTCGGAAGGATCGTTTTTAAGATTTTCTAAAATCGGCAGAATCGGGGACGGGTCTTTTTTAAATTCCGGCAAAGCAATAGTCCACGGTAAACGCGGACGGCAGCCTTCACTTGAAAGCCTCCGCACGTGCTCATTTTTGTGCTTTGACCATTTAAGCATCAGTTGCATTGCTTTATCAGGGTATTTAATAATGAAAGGTCTTATTGCAAATTCGGCACTCGATTTTGTTGTAAATAATTCCATCGCTTCTACAGATTCTTTATAATAATCGATCCCGTAAACTTCAATATAATCACAAAAGATAAATGACGATAAGCCGGAAAACCGGCCGTAAATACTTTTAAAGATTTTTATTGTATCGGGATACGGTTTACCGATTATTTCATTGAGACAGATTGATATCTGCCTAATCCTTTGTTTTAATTCCCTGCTTTCCCATTCATTATCAAATACTAATTTGATGAATTTTTTCTTGTTAAAATCCTTTTGAACAGATAGTATTTCATCAGCGAGATTACCAACAATCTCTTTGTTAATCATGTTTTTTAGCGGTTCAGGCATTTGTCTTCCAATTAGTTTTTAAGATAAGCTTTTTACAAACATTAAAGATAATCTTTTTGTGTGACAACATTATGTCAGTGTGTGAATAGACGGCAAGATATTTTTAGAGCGGATGACGGGATTCGAACCCGCGGCATTCAGCTTGGGAAGCTGACACTCTACCAACTGAGTTACATCCGCAGTTATGTAAAATTAATTAGTTTTAAAGAACAATTCAACAAATAAATAGTCTTATCAATTCATTATTGTAAGCGCTTTTACAAGACGTGTTTTTATCAAACCGTAAAAAGTGTTGGATCCAAAATACTTCCAGCCTAGATGGATTCCGCACTGACTGCATGTACTATAGTTCCAACTGTAACCGGAAAACCATGTATAGTCTAAAATTGCTTCACCTTCCGAATTGCAGCCGTCTGCTTTAGTAAAAGTGATTATATCAAATTGAAAGCCTTGCGGGTTTGTGAAGTTAAATTCGCTTGAACCGGAGTAATAATACCTCTCTTTATCCGAGGCAATTTTATTGTAACAGTTTTTACAGAGCCAGTCACCCCCTTTAATTCGGGACTCTATTTCGGTTTCGGCAGACGGGGACTCCTGAATTATTTTTTCCGGTTTTAGATTCATGAAATTCTCCCTTTGGGTACAAATATATGTATTCTATTTAAGAATCACCATCGTTTAATGATCCACATAAGGAAGGATTATATACTTGTTGCAAATTGGTTTTGGGATTTTGCCATAAAGTCCTCTCTTTTTAAGAGAGGATTTAGGTGAGTTCTAAATAAAAACTAAATCCCAAAATCAATTTGGCTTGTGTATATTTTCATTACTCACTCAGCTTTTTCTTTAATCGCAAAGAGCCTGGTTTTTATTGAACAATTAATCTTTGACAATATGTCATAAATACGTGATAATTTGGCAAAGGTTAAATTGATTCATCAAAATCTTGCTTATTACTATTCCTTCCCCATCGGGAAAAACCTCAAAACCTCACAAATGTTAGTCCTCACCCGTTGGAAAAAGCGAAAAGACGGGTCAAATAAAATATTTTTGCTTCAATTTTTTTCATAAAATAATCTGTGAGGACAAAATGCAAAAAGCAGTATTAATCTTTTTTATTCTTTCTACTCTATTATTTACACAAAACACTCCGAGAGGTACTCTTAAGGGAAAAATAGTTGATGTAGATAATTTACAGCCTTTAATCGGCGTCAACATTATTATAAAAGACAAAAACATCGGAGCTTCTTCCGATGAAAACGGTAATTATGTAATAGAAAACTTACAAGTCGGAACATACACGGTTGTGTTCAGCTATCTTGGTTACGAATCGGTAGCAAAGACCGACGTAATTATTAAATCCGGTAGAACAATATTCTTGAACGCGGAATTAAAATCTTCCTTAATAGAAATGTCCGATGTAGTTGTCGAAGCGGGATATTTTTCGGAAGTAGAATCGAAACCGGTAAGTACGGTAAATTTTTCCGCCGAAGAAATTAGAAGAGCGCCCGGATCAGCGGGAGATGTCAGCAGAATTTTATACGGCCTGCCTTCACTTTCAAAAGTTAATGACTCAAAAAACAGTTTAATCGTACGTGGAGGCAGCCCGGTTGAAAATAGTTTCTACTTAGATAACATTGAAATTCCCAATATCAACCATTATCAGGTACAGGGTTCTTCCGACGGCCCTATAGGCTTAATTAACGTAGATTTTATTGAAGATGTAAATTTTTACGCGGGCGGATTTTCCCCGGTTTACGGCGACAGGCTTTCGTCAATAATGGAATTATCTTTCCGAGAAGGTAATACTGACAACTTTGAAGCACAATTGCAAATGAGCCTTGCAGGGTTCGGCGGCTCAGTTGAGGGTCCGATAGGCAACAAAGGCTCATACATGTTTTCGGCAAACCGCAGTTACCTTGATTTCATAATTGACAAGTCTGAAAGCGGCGGCGGCTTGCCTGTATACGGTGATTTTCAGGGAAAGGTTGTTTATAATATCAATGATAAAAATAAACTTACATTCTTAAATATTTTTTCAAAAGATGATAGCGACAACAGTCTAGAAGATGCAATTGAATATGAAGTTGATTTCTTCGGGTATTCCGACGACTTAACAAACGTTGCCGGAATTAACTGGCAATATGTTTGGGGAGAAGCCGGGTATTCAAATACATCTGTTTCACATATGTATAATTCCTTTAAAAGGGATTACGGAGAAACCAAGTCCGGTCTAAATGCAATAAGGGATAATACTCTTCAAAATCATTTTAAATTAAGAAATGTAAATTACTTTAATGCATCAAAAAAACATTCGTTTGAATTTGGTATTGAAGCAGCAGGTATGCTCAATGACTTTGATGTTACTTTTCAAAATGAAAAAGATAATTATGGAAACGTTCCGGACCCTGTACATATTGATAAAAATCTCAACACATTTAAAGGAGCATTTTTTGCTTCACATAACTGGAATTTGACTGAAAAGTTAAGTTTGGAATACGGGGGAAGAGCAGATTATTTTGAGTTCGGCAGCAAAACTGAATTTTCACCGAGAGCAAATCTATCTTATAAAATAAATCCCGATACAAAAATTAATGCAAGCGCCGGAATATTTTATCAATTCATTCCAAATTATATTTTAGTACAAAATGACGCTTTCAAGGATTTAAAAACCCCAAAATCTATACACTATGTATTAGGGTTTAGCAAAAAATTAAACGAGTCTGCCAAACTTACTATTGAAGCATATTACAAAGACTACGAAAATTTCCCGATTGATCCGGAACAACCGGACGTATTTTTGTTTGACCAGGTAATGATTGACGGATTGTTTTTAAATCATGAAAGATTGGTTGATAACGGAAGAGCTATCTCAAAAGGTGTTGAAGTAATGATCCAGAAAAAATTGGCAGAAGATTTTTACGGTCTTGTAAGCGCTTCAATATCTAAATCGAGATATAGAGATTTTAACGGTGTATGGCGAAACAGAATTTATGATAATGAGTTTAATTTTAACATAGAAGGCGGTTACATCCCGAATGATAATTGGGAATTCAAGGTAAGATGGATTTATGCCGGGGGTGCTCCTTATATACCGTTTGACGTAGAAGAATCTAAAAAACAAGCAGAAGGGATTTGGGATACTAATAGAATCAATAGCGAAAGACTTCCGGCTTATCATTCCTTAAATATAAGAGTAGATAAACGATTCTATTTTCAAGGATCAAATTTGATTGTTTATTTAAGTGTTTGGAACGCTTACGGAAGAAACAATATTGCAGGTTATGAATGGAATGAGATCTTAAATAAACAGAAAGAGATTAAACAATGGAGCACTTTACCTGTTATCGGTTTGGAATATGAATTCTAAAAATCAAACCGAACAAAAAGATTTTATCAGTTTTTTGATTTTTCTTCTTTTATGCTGGGAAACACTAAGGGTTATTTATAAACTTATTTTTTATTATCCTCACAGATTCTCTTCTCCGTTGTATTTTGCGGGGGAGGGAATCTACTTGTGCAAACAAATTTCTATAGAAATAATTAATCGTTATATAAAATAGAGTTTCTGCAAAATAAAAGTCAGTCGAACCCGTTTTGGGGGTGAGAAATCTTTCAATTAGAGAATGATTTTAAAGATTTCTCCCTCCGGTCGAAACGACAAAATGTTTAGATATTTTATTTTGCAGAAACTCTAATGAAAAAATAAGTTGTTCAATTTAAAAATTGCTTGTACTTTTTTAAAGAAATTGAATTACTCTTGATTGGCTGATTGAACTACCTGTTGGTTAAATCGCGGAAATTTTGAAACCCTTGAACACTTTATATATCGGTTATCTTAACGTTGTTAAGTTTCTAATTACGGCTATTGCATTTTATAAATATACTTGTTGCAAATTGGTTTTGGGATTTTGCCATAAAATCCTCTCTTTTTAAGACCTGCCCGCCGTACGAGACTTTGGGAGGCGGGGAGGATTTAGGTGAGTTCTAAATAAAAACTAAATCCCAAAACCTATTTGGCTTGTGTATAGTACTATACACATTCCGAAATGGAATTGAGGAAAAATTACCCAGGGACTAAAAGATGGAGTTTAGTTCCAACAAATTGCCTTATTTCATCTCTGAATTTTTCTGAGTTTTCAAAAAAACCTAATACAGC
>JASFMY010000080.1:0-30770 GCA_050117315.1 Ignavibacteria bacterium | reverse complement strand
ATTTTTTCTCTTAATTCTCCCATTTCTTACTCCTTATTTTTGTGGTGATGGAAGAATATAAAAAATACTCACTCAATATTTCAATGAACACGGTGCTGCCGCTTTGGCGGTTTCGTTCAACTTTTTACTAAGCTTCATGTTTTGCTACAGTTACAGTTGTTAGTTTTGTAATATCCTGCCGATCTAACAACTCTCATTTTTAACTGAAAAACCTTGCAACTTATTATTTAATAAAACGTTACTTAATTATTTCCCGGATATGTACAGATTTTTATTCAGCAAACTCCGCAAATCTAACAACTTAAGCACTTTGCCTATCCAATGGATTGATTATTCCAGTGCCTTTGTTTATTCACCCCGTGAGATAAACAGGTACTGATATGTATTTTAAATCAGCAGGAGAGTATGAAGAAAACAGCATGGGTAAAAAAATAGAATAAAAATTATCTCACGGGGTGAACCATTCCCTCTTTGTAGGTTCTTACAGTCAAGGTGATATTCAGTTAATTCTAAAATATGAAAACTGCTTTTTATACTCAACTATTAATTCCTCCTTCGCTAAAAGACAGCTTCGGAGGACAGGTCCTCCTACACCGAGGCTTCCTACGCAAGAGATGCACTGGCAGACAAGTTGAAACGGAGTCAAGATAAAAGATAAAATGAAAAAGATTAAGTTAAAGGGCACATCAATGGCCAGCCTTCACAAAAAATGTTTCGACGGACAGGTCCCCCTACGCCAAAGTTTACCGACCATAACTTTAGTGGCGGTTGGGCCTCGGACATAGGCGTCAACTTAATACGAAATATTTATTTTTTAGCAATAGCCCCAACTTTCAAGTTGGGGAAAGAATGATTAGCACACACATCTATGGGCTTTCCCGGAAAGGGATCCTTCGGATAGCCCAAATAATTAGTTTTTTTGGGACTAAAGTCCGGGAATTTTAGAGTAATACTAACCTCCGGCATGAAGAGTGTGTTGCGTAACTAATAATAGCCCGTGGCTTCAGCCACGGGACTATCAAAATTCTGAAACCTATAGGCTTTAGCCTCATTTAACTGCTCTGAATGGGGCTATCCGAAGGATCCCTTTATCGGGAAAGCCCGGATTCTATCTAGATTTTTATTTCCCACGTGCTGAAGGGTGTGTTGCAGAACTCAAAGACAGGGTAGTCGAGGTCCATACCTCGACTGAGCCACCTCATTTTGAGAACAATATCAAGGTTTTTCGTCACGGAATGGTCCGTGACGACCCTGTTCTAAAGTTATGCAACACACCCTGAATGCCGGAGCTATAAAACATTACATTCATTGTTAAGTTGACGCCTATGAGGCTTCGGAGGACAGGCCCGCCTACGCAAGAGATGCTTCGGCGGACAAGTTGAAACGGAGTCAAGATAAAAGATAAAATGAAAAAGATTAAGTTAAAAGGCACATCAATGGCCAGCCTTCACAAAAAAATGCTTCGGAGGACGGAATCAAGATAAAATGAAAAAGATTAAGTTAAAGTCCACATCAATGGCCCTCCTTCACAAAAAATGTTACGGAGGACAGTCCCCCTACGCCAAGACTTCGGCGGACAAGTTGGAACAGTAACAATGTATGACTACAAATGATCAATGACTTTTGTTATAGCCAGCCCAATCACAAAGTGATCCCCTATATCCTTCGTTCCGCTTTTTTATCTTTTTACTTTTATCCTTTATCTTCCTCGTTGCCGGTCTCTTCGGTTGTTTCTTCTTTCTTGGCAGACCTTTCATTCGGCAGTAAGTACTGCTCGTATTTTGCATGGTCGGATACAAAGATGATTTTTCCCGCTTTGCTTACTTTCTGCATAAATGCATAACACTCATTCATTGACGCTATTCTCTCCTGCGTTACTACCGGACGTTTCTTCTTACTCATTTCCTGTTCATAATCTGCGGATGTCAATTCACTTTGAAGTGTTTTTATCTGCTCAATCTTATCCTCGCCGAATCCGGCTGCTGCTAGTTCGGTCTTGTATTCCCCGGCTGTTTGATAAAGAACACCCAGAAACCGGATCATTTTTGTCTCGCTTCTTCTAGCCTTATCATAATCATCAAACCCGAAACGTAACCGGATTTCCTTTTTCCCCGGGAAGGCCGTTTCTACGAAATATTTCATAGAAGAATAAAACGAACGGCACTCTTCCATTTTGGACTCTACACCTTTGGTAAGCGCTACCTGAGAATCAAGATAAGAAGAGTCCTGCCCTAAATCAGAGCAGTCGTTGATTTTTTGGAGCCAATTATCCGCGAATGGATCGTCAAAAGCAGCATCGAATGCGATAAACGATGCCTTATCCTCGGAAAAAATACCGTGCATAACCCTTGAAGCCTGGAGCATATCGGCATCCGAGCCGGAAAAATTGCGGTTAACTTCTTCTGAATTAGCCATATAAATCCTCCTTTTTATTTAGTTTTGTTTATTAGGTGGGCAGAAAACGAAAAAAGAACCATAAGATATACACAAGCCAAATTGGTTTTGGGATTTAGCCGTAAAATCCTCTCTTTTTAAGAGAGGATTTAGGTGAGTTCTAAAAAAACAAAATCCCAAAACCAATTTGCAACAAGTATAAAAGAGAAAACACACAAAGGAGGCACGAATAAGAAATATTCCCGTACCGTAAAAACCCTATCAGCATTTCCCGGTAAATTTTCCGATCTGCAAACAATTCATTCCGGTTTTCAAAAAACCAATTCCGTCAAACCTGGAATATTCTCCGGCATCCCTGGAAATTGCGCCGGTATTCCTGGGACTCGTGCCGGCATCCCTGTGAATCACTCCGGTATTCCTGTGATTCGCGCCGGTATTCCTGCGAGCCTCTCCGGTGTCCCTGGGACTCGCGCCGGTTTTCCTGGAACTCGTTCCGGTCTCCCTGGGAGTTCTTCCAGTCTCCCTGGGATTCGCTCCGGCGTTCCTGGGATTTGTTCCGGCATCCCTGGGATTCGTTCCGATATTCCTGGGACTCTTTCCGGGATATTTAATTCTTTTAGTTTCATAGGAAGCTGTTATTTATTTAACGGAATAATTTTTACCAAATAAGTAAGTATGTAGAAAAAGTAAGAAATCATATTTAAAGATTATGAATAATATAAATTCACAATTGACAAACTATTAATATGGAATTCCCGATGGAAAAGCAAGTTAATATTATATATTAAATTTAAGGACTATACATAGAGGAGTTATCACATTTAATACTTTTTCTTTTGGCCGTGTAAAAAAAAGGATTTATTGTACTGCCGTCACTGATCCCCGAATTACGCATAGACGTCAACTTAATGCAATTAGTCGTAGTTTCTTCATTACGTGTCGCTCCAATGGGAATTTTTAGTAATTATTTATAGACATGTTGCTTCAAGGAACATTTTCAATAAGTTATTCAAATAGAATTAAACAAAATCAATCGGCTATAACCGTTTAATTATGGTAGAAAAAGATATTCCCCCCAAGGGGCAAAACACCGTAGGTGTTTCATTATTAAATACCGGCATAAATTGATATTCTATCGTAAAAACAATCAATGCGGCAATAATTTTGTGAACTGTATTTAATGAAGCATCTACGAAACTTGAAATGCATATGATTATTATTTTCTACGATAATGGAAGTCCTACCGGACTTCAAATAATATTTCCACCAATTACCGGTAATTACCCAAATTCCGACAACCGTAAACTCGTTTGATTATGCCAGAAAAAATTCCATATAGCGTAAAACTCCACAAATCATCGGGACGCCGGAGACTACATTCATAGTTATGTTGACGTCTATGCGCTCTGCGGGATTCGAAATCTTTCAATTAGAGTACGATTTCAAAGATTTCTCTCCCGATAAAAAACATCGGGATCGAAATGACAAAACGTTTAGATATTTTATTTTGCAGAAACTCTAATGAAATAAACCATAATTCTTTTGCGTTTTAGCTGCATTATGTAGTATAACGGCAAATTTATTTATCTTCCGTATAGGAAGAAAATATTGTTTGATAAAAAATGAAAATAGAATTTTCATCTCATGATAAACCTGAAGAATGGATTGCCTCAATTGCCCGTCAATTGAAAGTACCTTTAAATGTAAATTCTATTGAACTGCCGGGATCTATCGGCGAAGGTTTTATAAAGCATTTTTATCTCTTCCCGGGTTTAACCCTTTCTTACATGCGGCTAAAACTTTGTAAACCAATCGAATTCATTAGAAAGCCGATGGAACATGCAAAGCTTATCCCGGTTATGTTTTACAGTAATGATTTGCAGTTTGAACAGTACCTTGACGGAAAGCAGAAACCTATCGGGTACCATACGCCCAATGGAATTTTTATGCCCTCGCCGCAAATACAATCAAGATGGTTTGTACCGGGAAATTTTTCGGAGTTTCAAATTACCCTTTCGTTTGATAGAGAATGGTTGCTGGCGTCTTTGGATTCTACAAAAAAAAGGACATTCTTACGGAAAATTTTGCAAACCGATAAGCCGTTTTATCTTTTCGAGTCAATAACTCCTTCAATACTTCGTGCAATTCGTTCTATTGATGAAATAATTACAAAAAACAATACGCTGCAAAACCTGGAACTGCATCAAAAGGCTATGGAACTGCTCACTCTTTTTCTTCAAAAAGTTGAACAACGCGAAATAGTAAAGGATGCCGCAAAATTGAACGCGTCCGATATCGAAAAGATTTTTCAAACGAGGAAACAACTGCTGGAAAGTTTACACTATGTGCCGCCGCTAAAACAATTAGCTTCAAATGCTGCTATGAGTGTAAGTAAACTGCAAAAGTGTTTCCGCCAGGTTTTCGGTAAAAGTATTATGCAATACGCTCTTTACGAAAAGATGCAATTAGCAAAACAATTACTTGATAGCAAAAAATATTCCGTTTCAGAGGTTGGTTATCAAGTAGGCTATTCTAACCTTAGTCATTTTACAGAAGCTTTTAAAAATGAATTTGGTATCAATCCGAAAGCTTATCGAAATTCTAATCCTTAGTTAATAAAAACTTTTTAGGGGTATTTATATCCATATAACGGGTATTTTTACCGCTCACGGTTAAATATTTTTGCCTTAGTTGAAAATCAGAAAAGGCAATAATATGAGTACGCTATTTTTAGAATATTTTAATTCCCGTAAGCATTATGTTTTAATGCTTCTCCTAAGTCTTTTAATTCTACCCAAATCTGTTGCAGCTCAAAGTTTATTTGATTCTGCAACTTCCGACAACAAAAATGAGGAACTAAACTATAGTATCGGCGGATATTTCATGAGCGGAATTTTTGCCGATGAAAAAGATTTCAAAAGTATATATGCCGAGGGAGCATTAAAACTGGATATCTCCGGCAGCAACATCGGAAGCGCATTTGCCGAGTTACGTTACCGCGAATCGGATTGCGACAACGATGATAATTCATTTCTGCTTAGAGAAGGTTATGTGGATTTGTCACTTAACAAATTTGATTTTAGAATAGGGCAGCAGATAATTGTCTGGGGACGCGCAGACGGATTTAATCCTACAAATAATATTACTCCTGCTGATTATACTGTTTTTTCTCCCGATGAAGATAAAAAAAGACTATCCAATTTTGTATTTAAAAGTGTTTACAATATTTACCCGGTAAAAGTAGAATTTGATTGGATACCTGTTTATGAAGCATCCGTTCTTCCTTTTGGAAATGCAGAATTACCGGATGGTGTAAATTGGATAAATGCAGGAGAATTAAACCCAAGCTGGAAAAACAGTTCTTTCGGTTTGAAAATCGATATTGAAAAACCTTCATTCGACGGATCGTTTTCTTACTTCAACGGGTATCATAAGCTGCCTGGAATTTTATATACCGCGAGTGAAAACAGTTACGGAATTTACACCCGACCTTACAGGACACAAGTGTTCGGCGCAGACTTTTCAACTGTGCTGGGAAGTTACGGCTTGCGCGGTGAGTTTGCGTACAGTGTGCCCAACGATGAACCTGATTCTTCTTTTTCTGTTCCCTGCAAACAATTGGAATATACTTTGGGCGTGGATAGCGAATGGAATAATTTTAGTTTGATTGTTCAATACATAGGCAAGCACATCTTCGATTTCAATTCACAAAATCTGTCGCAGAACACTTTAATAAAAGAAGTCACTAAATGGAATAAGATGCTCTTTTCGCAGCAGGAAGAGTGGAATCACTCGGTTTCGGTAAGACCATCTCTAAATCTTTTTTATGAAACATTAATATTAGAAATGCTGGGACTTGCGAATTTCAGTACCGAAGAAATCTATCTTCAGCCGAAAGCAACATATAAGCTTGCCGATGCATATGAGTTAATTGTTGGTGCGGTATTGTATTATGGCCCTGATGATACTTTACACGGCTATTTAGAAAAAAGCAGGAACTCCGGCTTTGCAGAATTAAAGATTTCATTTTAAGAGTATTATATAAGGAAATATTATGAAAAAACTTTCAAATTTTGTTATTCGTTATAGGTGGGGAATCATAATTGTATCCCTCGTATTCACTGTTTTTATGGCAATGCAGATGAAGAATGCAAAGTTCAATCCAGATATGATGACCTATCTCCCGGAGGATATGCCATCGCGTGTTAACCAAAAAACAATAGAAGATATTTTCGGCGGAACTCAAATGGTTATGATAGTAATCCAAACCGACGATGTTATTAACGCAAAAACACTAAAAAGAATACGAACCTTTTCACATAAAATGAAAAAAATAAAAGGAATCGAAAAAGTAATGTCCCTTTTCGATTTGAAGCAGGTTCGTAATGAAGACGACGCAATGATTGTCGACCCCTCTGTAAAAATGATTCCGCGAAGTAAGGAAGATATTGAAATAATAAAGAAAGAAATTGTCGAAAACGATTTGGTATACGGAAGTGTTATTTCAAAAGATTTTTCCACCACCGCCGTTATTGGAATGATGAAACCGGACGCTGCAGATAAGCCGGTTGTAATGCAATTAGAAAAACTTATAAAAGATATTCCGGGAAACGAAAAAGTATTGCTGGGCGGCAGTCCTTACATGAGAACCCAAACCGCGGCTAATATGCAGCGCGATATTTCACGTTTACTGCCTATCGGAATACTTTTTATGTTGATATTTCTTTTCATTAGCTTCCGTCAATTTCGTGGTGTATGGTTACCAACCGTGGTTGTGATTATGTCAATCCTTGTATCCTTAGGATTTATTCCTTTGTTTAATTGGGATTTTACCGTTGTCACAATTATTCTTCCCGTGTTATTAATTGCCGTTGCTAACGATTACGGCATTCATATGTTCACTCACTATCAAGACGATAACTTTGTCGGTAACACTTACTCAAAGAAAGAAATTTCAAGACGTATGGTTACAGGTCTCGGCAGTCCGATAATGATTGCCGGTTTTACAACTATTGTCGGACTTTTGTGTATGCTTGGACATATTCTTATCCCTGCCGGACAAATGGGTATTCTGGGCGGACTTGGAATTGGATTTGCCCTTGCAGCAAGTTTATTATTTGTCCCCGCGTTAAGTTCTTTCTTACCCAAAACAAAACCGATTCTTGTTGAAGAACATCACAAAGATGCAAAAGGATTAAACAAAATGTTATCGGGAATCAGCTATCTAACTACGGAAAAACCGCGTTTGGTTATCTGGACACTTGTTGCAGTTTCATTGTTGGTTTCTATCGGCATTTTTAATTTAACGGTTAACACCAACACTGCAGATCTTTATCCCGAAGGACATCCTGTAAAAACATCGGCTGAATTAATCAACAGCGAACTTGGCGGTTTTATGCCTTTGTCAATCGTCTTTGAAGGCGATATAAAAGAACCCCGACTGCTAAAAAAGATAGACCGGTTGGAAAAAAGAATTCAAAAGATTCCGGAAGTCGGTACAACTCAATCTATCGCAAAAGTAACAAGACAAATCAGTCGTGCGTTAAACGCAGAAGAAGAGCCTAATTATGATCATATCCCGGATACTTATAATGCAGTCGCCCAGTATTTTGAACTTTACCTGATGAGCGGAGATCCCGATGATCTTGAAAAAATGGTAGACTTTTCGTTCCAAAGGGCGATGATACTTCTCAGGTTTAACGATTTGGATACACCTGTTATGCGCAAGTGCGTTCAACAAATTAAAGATATGGTTAAAGATGATCCCGATGTCAAATACGTTGGCGGCAATGCGGATGTTTTTTCGGAAATGGATAAGCAAATTGTTTACGGGCAATTTAAATCTCTTGCTTTATCTCTAGTTGCCGTATTTCTTATTCTATCTATTGTCTTTCGTTCATTAAAGGGCGCTTTATTGCAAATCATTCCTCTTGTTCTTGCAATGATGATTCTTTTCGGCATTATGGGAATTGTAAATATAGAACTCAACTTTACAACAGCTCTTATTTCATCCATTATGATTGGTGTAGGAATCGACTATACCATACATCTTGTGTGGCGATACCGCGAAGAAAGAAAAGCGGGGCTTGACGCCGCCGAAGGAATGAAGGTTACTTTACATACTACGGGTAGAGGAATCGTCTTTAATGCTTTTTCCGTGATTGTCGGTTTTGCAGCTTTGTTGTTTTCTTCCTTTTTACCTGTAAGATTTTTCGGACTGTTGATGGTTATTATCATCTTAGCCTGTTTAATAGGCGGACTGCTATTAGTGCCTTCTATTTGTCTTGCCCTAAGACCAAAGTTTTTGGAACCGGAGGCAGGTGAAGAAATTACAAGCGACTTTAGCAGTACTTCTATTGAGATTAGCGAAAAAAGAGAAAGCATTGAATCAGCATAGTCAATTTTAGTAAACAATAATTATCAGAAGAAGAAAAATGGAAAAGAAAAGAATTTTACCGCCGACATTTTTTATGAGTGTTGCTGCAATAATAATTGTTATTCATTTCATACTGCCGGTGTTAAAGTTTATCCAGTTCCCCTGGAGTCTTTGGGGAATACCGTTTTTAGCATTAGGTATAATTTTGAATTTATTAGCCGACAGACATTTTAAGCGTTTTAACGTTACGGTAAAACCCTATGAATATTCTGATAAGCTAATTAAAAATGGAGTATTTCGTTTTACTAGAAATCCTATGTATTTAGGAATGAGCTCAATTCTTTTAGGGGAATCGATCCTTTGTGGATCGCTGAGCCCCTTTTTAATTGTAATTATTTTTATGCTGATAATATACTTCATTTTTATAAAGACGGAAGAAAAAATGCTTTTAGAAAAATTCGGCGAAGAATATATCATGTACAAAAAGCGGGTGAGACGTTGGATTTAGATTTAGTTCCCGGATACTACAGGAGTTATAAATTAGTGCTGCGTTTAGCTGAACTATATGCTAAATGCAGCATAAACAGGAGCAAACTTGAAGGCTGTTACTAAATATAAATTGCACGAAGGATTACTTAGTTTATAGCATTTTTTTCACTTGCTTTGTTTTATTCCAAAGCCAAATCGAAGAAATATAAACTTCATAAAACAGTAATAAAAAAGGAAAAACAAAAATGAACATTTTAAAAACAGTAGTTATAATAATATTACTAGTACAGTTAAGTGCTGTCACAAAAGCGCAAGGCAATATGACAGCAAAAGAAGTTCAACAAAAATCCATTGATGCCACACGGGTTGATGGAACAGAGTCCCTTTCTACTCTTGTTATATTAAACGAAAAAGGTGAAAAAAGAGTACGCAAAATGGCAACCGTTACCAAGCTATATGATAAAGGGAAAATCGAGAAAAAAATGGTGCGTTTTACCGAACCGGCCGATGTTAAGGATACCGGTTTTCTTACCTTCGATTACAACGACAAAGACGACGATAAATGGATTTATATGCCGGCATTAAGAAAAACACGACGCATTATAAGTTCTGAAAATGCCAAAAGTTTTATGGGCTCTGAATTTTCTTATGCGGATATGTCGCTTCCCACGGTTGAAGATTTTAATTATAAATTCCTTCCCGATGAAACTGTAAACGGAGAACTATGCTACACTTTGGAAATTGTTCCCAAGGATGAAGAGATTGAGGACGAAAACGGATTTTCTAAAAAAATATCTTACATAAGTAGAAACGATTTTGTCGTAAGACAATCGGTTTACTACGATTTATACGGCGACAAAGAAAAAGTAATGACGGTAAAATCTATTGTTGAAGTTGATAAAGAAAAGCATAAATACAAAATGGAAGAAATACAAATGAATAACGTACAGAACGATAGAAGTTCTATCTCATTAATTGAACAAATAAAATTTAATCCGAATATCCCCGACGATTACTTTACAACACGATATTTGGAAAAGTAAACAATAGAGTTTCTGCAAAATTAGATATCTAAACGTTTTGTCATTTCGATCCCGATGTTTTTTATCGGGAGAGAAATCTTTGAAATCTAATTGAAAGATTTCCCGCCAAAAAGATACGCCAAAGGCGCACAGGCGGCGGACAGGCTCACCCAAAGAACGGGTTCGACAGACTTTTTATTTTGCAGAAACTCTAATAACATAATCGTGGAAATTTTGGGCATCAGTTTTAATCAATATTCTATTAAGACTTGCAAGTAGGCTATAAGAAAACCATACCTAGAGTCAAGTCAATTCAGTATTGACATTCCGGTAATCCCCGTATTAATACATTACGGGGCAGGCTTTAAGCCCGCCTTCTCCCGACGTGTCGCATGAGCGTCAACTTAACTATGATGTAATGTTTTAATAGCTCCGGCCGGCATTCAGGGTGTGTTGCATAACTAAAATAAATAATCATAGCCACGACCTTTCAGGTCGTGGACAATAAGTCTCAACAAAAACTCAGGGCTTTAGCCCAATTTTCTCTAAATATTTGGGCTAAAGCCCGGATTCTATTCGGTTTCTTATTTCCCACGTGCTGAAGCACGTGGCTATTGAAAAACCTAATTGAGTTACGCAACACACCCTTCATGCCGGAGGTTAATATTACCCTAAAATTCCCGGACTTTTCCATAGGAATCCTTCGGATAGTCCAAAAAAAACTAATGATTTGGGCTATCCGAAGGATCCCTTTCCGGGAAAGCCCATAGTTGTGTGTCAATCATCCTTTCCCCAACTTGTCCCGGAGGGATTCATTTTGAAAAAGTTGGGGCTATTGATAATATCTCGTATTAAGTTGACGCCTATGCGACGTGTCGGGATACGGCGGACAGGCCGGACTATACATCTAATTTATAAAAATAGATTCCCGATAATCCGCGGCGGAATTCGGGAATGACACGGCACTTCATTGTTGACATAACACTAGTTAAATATCTTGACACACAATTAATTATATTTAGTCCGGTATTTGGCCGGACTAATTCCATATTTTCGCTTAAATGCAGTAGTAAAATGAGATGGATGTTCATATCCTGTCTTGAATGCAATTTCCATGATTGTCATAGAAACATCCGAAAGAAGAGTCTTTGCGATACTCATCCGGTAATTAAATAAATAACCGTAAATAGTTGTGCCGAAACAATTCTTAAAATTGGATTTCAATACTGTTTCGCTCATTCCCACATGTTGGGCCAATTGTGCAATAGTCGGAGGAGTTCGATAATGAGTTTCAATTAAATTTCTTGCTTCGTTTAGCTGTTCTTGGTAATGCTTATAATACTTACAATTGCTGCAATTAATATTATTTATTTGCTGCATTTGTAAAGCTAAAAGTTCTTGTATTTTTGTCTCAATATAAAATGAAGCAATCGTTCCCATATCGGTAGCCTTTTTTATATGTTCAATTACCGTTTTCATTTCAAGAGTTGTTGTTAAATTTCCCTCTTTTAGAAAAGGACATCCTTTTTTTAGCATGAGTAACAATGTTTCAAAAACCTCAGGATGTTGTTCCGCTAATGAATGAATATAATTATAAGGGAAATAAACTTTAAAATAGGTATTGTTTTGACCTTTGTTAAACCTATGCTCTACTTTGCCCTCTGTTACACAGAAAAGGTTGTTGGTATTTCTTTTTATAGTATCCGGATATGCCGGATTGTTAAGAATTTGGGTTCTCCCTTCACAAACAAAATGAAGCATAACAAATTCTTCGGTAATTCCTCCTGTAACCTGAATATCTCTTTGTGTTCCTGTTTGTATCAAATGAACTTTTAGGTTAGGGGTTTTCCATTCATCGACAGTCATTTGCAAGACATCCATATTTATTTCATCTCTTGTAAAAGAAAAAGTCTTGTTACAAGTTTCTTGTAAATACTTGTTGTTATAGAATGACTGTATATCTTCTTTTGTTATTGAGAATTCCATATAAGATTTAGGTGTTTATTTTACTGTTATAATTTTATGGTTTATTTCCGTCCTAATATTAAAGTGAACAGCCGTTTCGCGTAAGTCACTTCTCTTTAATATCTCCTATGTTTGTCGACATAGTATAAATAAAAATATCATTGGTTAGGAACTGGTGCAATACTAAGAAATGATGATTTTTCTAAATCAGCACAACTAAGGATAAAGATAATGAGAACTTACAGCATAGGTATTGATATTGGCTATTCCGCCGTAAAAGTTGCTATAGTCGACAACGAAAACAAATTGGTATTTAGAAAATATCAATTACATAAAGGGAGAATTAAAGATACACTTAGACCTATTTTAATGGAAATAAGCACGAAATTCAAAACACATGGAATTACGCATGGAGCTATAACAGGTAATCTATCTAAAAAACAAAACACACAAAGAGTTTATATTCAACGGATTAATGAGGTTTCTGCTACCATCGAGGGAACCCTTTATTTAAATCCCGGAGTGAAATCAATTATAGAAATAGGGGGACAAAGCGCTAGATACTATACTGATTTTAATACCCCAAAGGAACAAACGATGGAATTTCAAAGGAGTATGTTGAAGATGGCATCAAACTCCGATTGTGCGGCAGGAACGGGTTCATTTCTGGAAGAACAGGCTTCAAGACTAAATATTAAAATAGAAGATTATTCACTATACGCCCAAAAAGCAAAATCTGTTCCTCGTATAGCAGGCAGGTGTAGTGTTTTCGCTAAGACAGACATTATTCACCATCAGCAGGAAGGTGTTCCCCCTGAAGATATCTTAAAAGGGGTGGCTTATGCCATTATTAAGAACTATAAAGGATCTGTAATTCGTCGTTTGCCAATCGAACCGCCTATATTGTTTATTGGAGGTGTAGCAAAAAACTGTGCAGTAATTAATGCATTAAGAGACGTTTTGCATAAGGATGAAACAGAAGTAATTGTTCCAAGGGATTTTGATATAACTAACTCCATAGGAGCGGCACTCATTGCAAAAAAAGAAAATCTAAAATTAGATTTTCGAAAAATATTTTGTGAATTTCTTTCTTCGGAAGAAGAAGGCACGAAGGATTCAGAAAATGACGACTTAATTCCCTTATCCCAAATAGAACCCGAAGATATCTCGAAAAAACATAAAGTCATTTCACCAAAGCACGGGTTTTCCGGGTACGACTTCTTTTTAGGAATAGATATTGGTTCTACAAGTACAAACCTACTCATAATTAATCCCGACGTGGAAATAGTCAATTATAAATACATCCGTACGATGGGCAATCCATTGAAAGCGGTTCAAGAAGGATTGACAGAAATAAATAATGAACTAGATGGAAAGTTAAACATTCTGGGATTAGGAATAACAGGTTCTGGACGTAACTTAATAGGTAAACAAATAGGAGCAGATATAATTAAAGATGAAATTACGGCGCAGGCAAAAGCAGCTATAAAGATTGAGCCTGAAGTAGATACCATTTTCGAAATTGGAGGACAAGATTCAAAATATATAAGTATTACAAACGGTATTGTTACAGATTTCCAAATGAATAAAGTTTGTGCTGCGGGGACTGGTTCTTTTTTGGATGAACAAGCACAAAAGTTCGACCTTCCCATTAATGAACTTGGACAGTTGGCTCTAAAAGGAAAGCATCCTGTTTCTCTTGGCGAGCGGTGTACGGTCTTTATTGAATCAAGTATCGCTTCAAGTTTATCACAAGGTAAAAAGAATGAAGATATCGTAGCCGGATTGTGCTATTCAATTGCAAAAAATTATCTGCATCGGGTAGTCGGACAAAAAAGAATTGGCAATAAAATATTGTTGCAGGGAGGAATTGCTTTTAACCAAGGCGTTGCAAATGCATTGCGTTTATTAACTCAAAAAGAAATAGTAATTCCTCCCTTCTTTAGTGTAACAGGAGCCTATGGCGCTGCATTGATTGCACACGAAGAAATGAAAGAGAGCAAAACTAATTTTATAGGTATTGAAAAACTTCTTCAGATAACTCAAATCGACAAAAAATATAGTCAAGAAACACAAACTAATAATCATGAAGAATTCAATAAAAGAATAGAAACCACAATATTTAATGACTATGATAATACTCTTGATCCTGATAAAAAAACAGTTGGGATTCCAAGAGCATTATTTACTTATGGCATGTTTTCCATGTTCAACGCAATATTTAAAAACTTGGGATTTAATGTCCTTCTATCAGAATGGAGTAATGAAAATACGATAAAACTCGGGCAGGAATTTGCTTTGGAAGAAACATGCTTCCCGGTAAAGTTGATTTTAGGACATGTAGCCGAACTGGTCTCCAAAGGTGTTGATTATATATTCTTCCCGGATTTATATACCATAAATCATCCTGGATCAGAATCACGGAAGAATTATGGCTGCGCTTATATGCAATTAGCTTTTAAGATAGTTAATCATACGATGGAACTTGAAAAGAAAGGAATTAAGTTAATTGCACCAACGTTTGCTTTCAGTCTAGGTGAAGAATTCATGAAAACTGAATTCTCCAATTTGGGAAAGCTTCTTGGAAAAGATAAAGAAGAAACAACCAATGCCTTAAAAAAGGGTATGGAAGCATTTCATCGTTTTGAAAAAAGAATAGAACTAAGCGGCAAAAAAAATATAGAACGAATCGATCTAAACAAAATAACTTTTATTATAATATCAAAAACTTATGGTGTTGCAGATCCGGTTCTAAACCTTGGAATTCCAGATAAATTAATTAAGATGGGTTTCCAGGTACTCCCATTTTTCGACCTACCCGAAGGAGTAAATATTTCGAAAGAACATCCTAATATGTACTGGCCATTTGGGCAGCACATTTTAGAACCCGCATACTTGATAAAGGAACATCCTAATATGTTTGCTATTTTTCTAACGCATCATGGTTGTGGTCCCGATTCCGTTCTTATACATTTCTTCAAAGAAATAATGGGCGGGAAACCATATTTGAACATCGAAATTGACGAACATGCTTCAACGGTCGGAGTCACAACACGAATAGAAGCTTTTGTTAACAGCCTACAGAACAGAAATGGAATCACTCCTAAAAAGCTGGATTCCTATTTGGCAAATATAAACTACAAAGAAGCGAATCTTAGCCCAACTCTAAAAAATACTTCTGCCGAAACAAAAATATTTATCCCGAATCTTCAACCGTATTCGGAACTGTTTAAAGAACTTCTTATACAAAAAGGATTTGAGGCCCATATTCTTACTACAAATGCAAATTCAATTGAACTAGGGAGAAAGCATACTCTAACTAATGAATACTACTCCCTTACTTCCTTGTTAGGAAGTTGTTTCAAGGAGGTTGAAAATAATAACGGGAAGAAAAACATTGCATTTTTAATTCCGCAAACCGAAGGGGCAGAAGTTGAAGGACAGTATAACAGAATTTTAAGAACCAAACTTGATGAGTATAAGCATAAAAAAGTAAGAATAGTTACACCATTTCTTGAAGATATTATTTCGATAGGAAATAACAACTTCGAATTAATCTGTTATTGTGTCCTTGCCGGTGATATAATAAATGTTTCGCCTCAGAAAGTTAGAAGCAAATATATTTTACAAACAAAAGAACTTATTAAAAACGATCAACTCAATATTACAAATCTCAAAACAATAGCTGAAAATGTTTATTCTGACTTAAAGGAAGAAACGTATAATAAACGAATAATGGCTATTGGAGAACCAATGATTGTTTACAACGATTACTTGAATGACTTCGTCTTTAAAAACTTAGAGAAGCAGAAACATAAAGTTGTTTACGGGCTACTTTCTGAAGCTCTATGGATATTTTGGAAAGACTATGTAGAACAAACTAATATTGATAATTCTCACTTACTTTCTCAAAGGTTGACAAAATTTAAAGACGATATGGAACAAATTGCTCAGCAGTTAAATGATGAGAGTCCATTCACCTCTAGTATTGAAACCTTATTGAAAAAAGCTGATTCGACTATTGGATATTATGCCGGGGATTTTGCTCGTTACAGACAAGCTAAAGCTCTATGCAATTCTGCTAAAATTGACGGGATAATTACAGCAACATCTATTTACGAAAATACCGGGATATCCCTTAACATATTGCATAAAGGATTTTCCGATGAAAATACAAGCCCCATACTGAATTTAACTTTTGACGGGACTAAAAATGAAAATGATAAAAGTAAAGTAGAATCTTTTATTTACTATTTATAGAAACAAATGAAAAAGAATTACAGAGAAATGACAATAATTACAATTCTAATGTGGATAATAGCATTATCACTTACAGCATATACTTATTCTAAAGGAATGCATATTGACGGGTTTTCTAATGCAATAAAGTTAGGAATAAAAATTATTCCCCTTTGCCTTGCTGCTATTCTTATTGTTGGGATGCTAAGTAAACTAAATCTTGATAGTTACATTATTAAATACTTTGGAAATGATTCCGGGATATCCGGCATTATGCTAGCATCCCTGGGTGGTATGTTGACTCCTGGAGGGACATTTGTCGCCTTATCTATGGGTAGTACACTTCTTAAGTCTGGGGCTAGCATAGGCTCTGTTATTGCTTATATAATTGCTTATTCAACATGGGATATTACCAGGACTCCAATTGAGATAGGCTTTTTAGGTTGGAAATATGTCATTATTAAATGGTGCTGCATTTTAATACTGCCTATAATTGGTGGTCTAACTGCAAAGCTACTGTTTTCCTGGGTCGATTTTTAAGAGTAAAATTTCGGAGTATTATGTTTAACAACAAATCTTTAAAGTTTTTGCTCGCTATTTCCAAACAAGGAAAATACCGTTTAGGATTAGCTAGTATTCTCATTTTTTTTAGTTCAGTCTGTTCCTTAGGACCTTATTATATAACCTACTTGATAATAGAAAAAATAATTCATCCTCCCTTTATAATGGATGATCTATTGACGCTTGGATGGATTGCAGCACTGTTTATTGTGGGACAAATGATTTTTTCCGGTATAGCTATGACTCAATCACATATAGCAGCTTACAATATCTTGTTTGACCTGCGCGTTGTGCTTGCAAAAAAATTAACCAGACTACCTTTAGGCTATTATTCCCAAACCAGTTCAGGAATCGTCAAAAAAATTATGATGGGGAATATTGAAGCTATAGAAGAGTTTGTTGCGCATAACCTAATTGATTTGGTATCGGTCGTTTTTCTTCCGGTAATCATATTTTCCTGGTTAGCTTCATTTAATTTTACTCTTGCCTTCTTAAGCATATTACCTGTTATACTTGGTGTAGGACTTCAACGAGTAAGAATAAAACTAGAAGCCGGAACAATCAGCAGATTTTTCAAAATAAAATCGGATATGAACACAACCATAATCGATTTTATTCGTGGGATGCCTGTTATAAAAGCTTTTAACCTATCTGTATTTTCTTTTAAAAAATATCGTGAAGAAACCGAAAAATACAGTGATTATTGGATTAATATGAATAAAAAGTCGGCTATTTTTTTTGCAACATATGCTCTATTAATGGATTGTGGAATATTGATCTTGCTCCCTGTAGGAGGATATATGTATGTTGTAGGAAAAATTGCGTTATCAACCTTTTTGATGTTCTTATTTATAGGCATTGGACTTACACGATTTATGAAACAGATTACTGGTTTTGGAGCAAACTTGACTCAGATTTTTAAAGGTGTAGATGAACTAAGAGAAATCATGGACGTAAATGAAATAGAAGATAATGGAACAATCTCTGAATTAGACAATTATCATGTAGAATTTAGTCATGTTTCATTTGCTTATGGTAATCACCTTGTTCTTGATGATATTAATTTCAAACTAAAACAGGGTACTATTACTGCATTGGTTGGTCCTTCTGGTGCAGGGAAAACTACAATTGCAAGGTTAATCCCACGATTTTGGGATGTTACAAAAGGCGAAATTTTAATTGGGGGCTTTAACCTAAAATCGATTCAGGGAAACACGCTAATGAAAAATATCAGTTTCGTTTTCCAGGACATATTTATGTTCAGCGATACTGTAATTGAGAATATCCGTATGGGTGATGAAACAATTTCAAAAGAAAAGGTAATTGAAATTGCAAAACAGGCTCAAGCTCATGAATTTATTAGTAAGCTAAAAGATGGCTACGATACTGTTATTGGGTCTACAGGGGTTCATTTAAGTGGCGGGGAACAACAGCGTATTGCCATAGCACGTGCATTGGCAAAAGACTCGCCTATAATAGTACTAGACGAAGCAACAAGTTATGCGGATACTCAAAACGAGGATAAAATTCAAAAAGCCCTGAATGCTTTACTAAAGAATAAGACGGTAATTGTAATTGCTCATCGGCTGTCTACCATTCAAAACGCAAACCAAATACTTTATATCGAAAACGGGAAGATTACAGAAAGCGGAACTCATCAACAATTAATTGAGGCAAATGGCAGATATAAACAAATGTGGGATTTGCATATGAATGCAGCCAACTGGGGTATTCAACAATCTAAAGAATTGAGAATTAATGGAAGGGAAAAATTGGCATGTTAGAAGTTATAAGATTAATTGCAGGGAAATACCATAAGCACCTGATAAGAGTAACCGGTATATCCGTTGCCGAAGCTCTTTTTGGTGCGGTGCCGTTTGTTGTATTGTATTTCCTTTTGTGTAGTATTATCGACGATACTTTTACCTTACAGAAACTATGTATATACATATATATTATTATCGGCAGTGCTGCTTTTAGAGCTATATTTTCATATTTAAGCATAACTCTTTCACGTGCAGATGGAACAATAATGGTTAAAGACTTAAGACTGAGATTGGGTGAGCACATTAGGAAACTTCCTTTAGGTTTTTTTAGCAATCATGACATAGGTGAACTATCAAACAAAACACTGGACAATGTTAATAAGGTCGAACAGATTATAACGATGCTCTTACCCGAATTTATTTCAACATTTGTTTTGAGTATGCTGGTAGCTACAGGACTTTTCTTTATCGATTACCGAATGGCAGTTGCTACCATAATTACTATGCCGTTAGCTTTAAGCCTTCTTGTTTGGGCTAAAAAAATAATGCATGTAAGGGGCAAAGCTTTATATAAATCTTCATCAGAATTAGCTAACGGAATTATCGAATTTGTAAGCGGAATAAAGTTTATTAAATCGTTCAATAACTCCCAGAAAAAATTTGATGATCTGGTTGAAAAGATGGCAGATTTTAAAATAAGAAGTTTAAAAACCGAAGGTACATTAAGCCCCATTATGGTTCTGTCAAGCATTGCAATCGACTTTGGATTGGTGATGCTTATCTTAATGGGTTCTTATTTTATGGTCGGAGGGAGCTTAAGCGGAAAAACATTCATTATTTTTATTATCATCAGCTCCCGCTTTTTTGAAAATCTGAAATCAATGTCGCTCAATTATGTTAAGATAAGATACCTTTTAATTGCGGGACAAACTATTCAAAATTTATTCAACGAGAAACAGCTTACAGGTATAAAATCACAGCTAAATCCCAAAAATCAAGATATTGTTTTCAATAATGTTTCATTTGGGTATTTGGGTTATAATGATAAAAGTGTATTAAATAATCTAAACGTTTGTATCCAGAATAACTCCTTAACAGCATTAGTAGGACCTTCAGGCTCCGGCAAATCGACAATGACAAATCTTATCGCAAGATTTTATGACGTACAAAGTGGAGATATATTTATTGGTAAAGACAATTTAAGAGATATAGAACCGGATACTATTCTAAAAAATGTAAGTATGGTATTTCAAAAAGTTATCTTATTTAAAGACACTATTTACAACAATATCAAAATAGGGAAACATGACGCTACACAAGATGAAATAATTGAGGCTGCCAAAAGAGCAAATTGCCACCAATTTATCTCAAACCTGCCTAATGGCTACAATACAATGGTTGATGAAAATGGAAGTAATCTTTCCGGCGGCGAGCAACTTAGGCTTTCGATCGCACGTGCAATGTTAAAAGATGCCCCGATTGTCTTACTTGATGAGGCAACGTCTTCCTTAGATCCTGAGAATGAGTTTTTTATACAAGAAGCCATATCCAATTTATTGAAAGATAAAACGGTTGTTGTAATTGCACACCGTCTCAAAACCATTAAAAATGCAGATAAAATAATAGTACTCAATGACGGACAAATAATTGAGCAAGGCACTCACAACGACCTATTAAGAAAAAGAGGTTTGTACAACCAAATGTGGCAAGTCCAGGAAAGTACTGTTGGTTGGCAAATTGCCAACTAAAATACAGTGTAGTGATAATTCATGTATTATGATGGTAAAAAATAAAGCTACAACTATTGTATAGAATGCCAACAAAATGAAATTTAGAATAGTTATTCATAACAGAGAAATATACCTAGAAACCACTACTCTCTAAATTTCATAATATCCATTTTAATGTTTGTGCTAAAAGAAAGTTGAGAAAACTTGACACGTTTTGTTATTTAGACTAAGTTTAAATAAGGAGTTCGTACTAAATTTCTTGCAATAGAAAAGTGAAAGAACTCAAAAGTCATTTTCTTGAAAATATATAACTGTTGCGAACAAAAAAGGTACTGCTTGTAATAAATTAGTAATAAAAATCCTGGAGGATTTATGTTAAAAATCAGCAATCTACATGTAAGTGTTGAAGATAAAGAAGTATTGAAAGGCGTTAATCTAATTATTCCTGATAGTGAAGTGCATTCACTGTTTGGACCTAACGGTTCCGGGAAAAGTGTTTTAATTTCATCGATTATAGGATTTCCTGAATACGAAATTACTCAAGGCGAAATTCTTTTCAATGATCAGAAACTCAATCAACTGAGTATTGATGAAAGAGTTAAACTAGGAATAGGAATTTCGGAACAACGCCCTCCTACAATAAAAGGAGTAAAATTACGAAATCTTATTGATTTACTTACCCATGACAAAATGTGGGATAATGATTATAAAAGAAAAATGTGTGAACGATTTGATATGGAAAAATTCCTTGACCGCAAAATTAATGATGGCCTTTCTGGCGGAGAAATTAAAAAATCCGAATTGTTTCTATTGTTATTAACAAAACCTGATTTTTTGATTCTCGACGAACCAGATTCTGGAGTTGATCCCGAACACTTAAAAAAAATTGGAATGATGATAAACGAAGCGTTACAAAAAGGAGATATAGAAAATAGCATATGTAATCCGTCTGTTAGAAACTCGGGATTGATTGCTACACACTCAGCCGCTATTCTAAATTATATCTATACCGATAAAGCTCATGTAATGCTGAATGGAAAAATACAGTGCAGCGGAAATCCGGGAATAATGATGGAACAGATTAAAACAAATGGATATGATTATTGCATTAACTGCCAACAAAATCAAATGGAGAAACAGTAATGAACAAGTTATCGAACACAGGAATATCTAACGGTCAAAATCTATTGAATGAACCGGCTATAGATTTTACTAAATATCTGGATATAGAAGAAGACGAACATACTATTAGTTCCGTTAATGAATTGAAAAAAGACGAAGTTGGTACATTAAAAGCCGTAGGAGTAAACCTAGATGATAATTCAGAAACTGGAAAGTTTTTAATGTACGGCAGTTCTGTTTTTACCTTTTTACCTCAAATTGACGGTTTAGAGATAATTCCTTTAAAAGAAGTCTTCCAAATTTATCCCGATATAAAAGATAAATACCATTTCAAAGCAGTCGATAAGGACCAGGATGAGTTCACAAAAACTGCTTATACAAAAGAACAAAACGGATATTTTATAAGGGTTAGAAAAAATGTAATAGTAGATATGCCCTTATATACAGCCATGTTTATGCATAAAGAGATGAGCACTATGTGTATCCACAATATTGTAGTTTTGGAAGAAGGAGCACAATTGCATTTAGTAACAGGGTGCGCCTCGGGGTGTACACTTAAAGCAGGCTTGCACATTGCCGTGAGTGAGCATTTTGTCGGTAAAAGAGCTAAACTAACCAACACGATGATTCATAACTGGGGTACCGACTTCATTATACGTCCAAGAACAGCCACTATTGTTGAAGAAGGCGGAACATTTGTAAGTAACTACTATTCTGTAAAACCGCCAAAACATATCCAGACTAATCCCTTTACCCATTTAAAAGGTAGAAATGCTAATGCCAAATATATGACTATACTTGCTGCACTGCCGGACACTTATTGTGACATCGGTGGAACAGTACAAATGGATGGAGAGAACTCAGGGGCAGAATTAGTGGCAAGAGCTGTGAACTATGGAGGTACGGTTGTACAAACAGGATTGTTAATTGGAGCAGCTAAAGATACCAAAGCACATGTAGATTGCTCAGGGTTAATGTTAAGTGACAAAGGTATTATAGAAGCTATCCCGGGATTACGGGCTATGCATCCGGATGCAAGAATGTCACACGAAGCTGCAATCGGCAGAATTAATATTGGGGAAGTAAATTACCTACAATCCAAAGGATTAGATGAAATGCAAGCTATAGCGTTAATCATTCGTGGCTTTTTAGATATCGGAATTGAAGTAGAAGGATTGGATTTCGAACTTGAAGAAACGATACGAGAAATAGCAGAGCTTTCTGGACATGGTGAAGAGTAATATAAAAACACCTACAAAAAACGAAAAAAAAGGAAATTATGAATAACCAAAACATGAAAAGAGGTAATGAAAAACACTACTCCCTTTTTAACAACAAAAAACATGTAAAACGAGGACCGAGCAGTTTTAATATACACGATTCAACAATTGTTTTTGAATCTATGAATATTAACCAAGGTGATACTTTTGTTGATTTGGGATGCGGCGTGGGTGAATATTCTTTATATGCCGCCCAAATCGTTGGCAAGAAAGGGAAAGTATATGCTGTGGATGTATGGACAGAAATGCTCAACAGGCTTAAAAAAGAAGCCGAATCATTAAATCTTGACAATATTATAACTATTGAGAACGATATTTGTCAATCAATAAACATTAATGATGATTGTGCAGATCATTGCTTGCTGGCTACGGTAATGCATGCACAAAAAATAACAGGGAAGTGCAAAAACCTTTTCCCGGAAATTGTAAGGATATTAAAACCCGGCGCCGAATTGGCAATCATCGAATGTAAAAAAGAAGAAATGGCTTTTGGTCCGCCGCTTAATATGAGAATATCACCCAAAGAACTGGAGGAAGGAATTTCTGTTTACGGATTTCAAAAAACTAACTATCTCGATTTGGGATATAACTATATGTTGTTGTTTAAAGTTGGGAAATGCTAAATATGAGAACAGAGTATAATAATTAGTGATACGTTTTAGATTCCTGCGCTAATTTTTTATGAATTCGGCCGTTACAATTCGTATAGCGACAAATAAAATATAATCCGAATATCCCCCCGACGATTATTTTACGACACGTTATTTGGAGAAGTAAACAATGCCGGATGGTTTTGGTACAACTCAAAAGCCCACCTTCTAAAGAGGTGGGTTTCACTTTATTTGTTGATTGCTATAAAATATATTCTCAGCAGGTGAAGTTCGCCATAAGGAACTTTTTCTTTCAAAGCTTCGTAAACCGGTTTTAATAATTCGGTTCCAAATTCACCGAAAGTATTTACTACCTTTTCTATTTCTTCTTCAGGAAGATCCGATTCCTCAAGAAGTCTATCCGGGTTTCGCAATTCGTTGATCTCAACAAAATCCAGGAGATGTTTAAGAATCGTACTGCGCTTATATTTTGATTCTTCAATAATCTCAGATACGGACATACCGGAGTTAAACTTTTCTCCCGTTGAGTTATGTTTTTTCTTTTTTACGATAGTTAATCTCTTTGACGGGAGTTTTTCATAACTTCCTTCCGGTTTTATGTTGTTCTTTTTGCAATAATCAATAATCACATTCAAAAATATGTTTCCGTATTTTTCAAATTTTATTGCACCCAGGCCGTGAATGCGGAGCATCTCGGTTTTTGTTACCGGGAAAAACGTTGCCATCTCTGTAAGAGTTTTATCCGAAAAAACTACATACGGCGGTAGATTCATTTCGTCCGCTATTTCTTTTCTTTTAACCCGCAAAGTTGCAAACAACAAATGATCGTAATTTTCTGCGGCGTGTTTTTCTTCTCTTACTACCAAATCTTCCTTTATCTTTCCCGTTACCGTAAGTTTACCCTTAAGAACCTGATAAGCTTTCTCGGTTAATTTTAAACTCCCGAAATCATTATCAATCCTTAACAATTGCTGGTGAGTAAACTGGTGCGACAGGTACATCCATTGTTTTTTTGTATACTCTTTTCCTATACCGTAAGTTGAAAGCTTATTATGTTCGTTGCTCATAACCTTTAATGATTCCGAGCCCCGCAGAACATCAACAATGTGTGAAGCTCCGAAAATTTCTTTTGTGCGTTTAACACACGATAAAAATTTTTGCGCGGGAATTGTAACATCTACAAGGTCTTTATCCGTTAAATTGCAGTTGTCGCACATACCGCATTTTTGTTTTTGATACTTTTCCCCGAAGTATGATAACAGAGGTATTCTTCTGCAAATGCCTGTCTCCGCAAAATCCAGCAGCGAATTGAGATGCCTGTTTGCAATAATTCTTTCTTTCTCATCTTTTTGATCTATGAAGTACTTTATCTTTTGTATATCGGCGTAACTGAAAAGAAGAAGGCAATGAGAGCGCAAACCGTCCCTGCCTGCCCGTCCAATTTCCTGGTAATATGATTCAATATTTTTGGGCAGGTCAAAATGAATTACAAATCTTACATTTGATTTATTGATTCCCATTCCGAATGCAATTGTTGCAACAATGATCTGTACGTCGTCTTTTATAAATAATTCCTGGTTCTTTTTTCTTTTTTCGTCGGGCAGTCCCGCGTGATAAGGCAGAACCGAATAACCGGAATCCAGCAAATCAAGATAAAGAGAATCAACCTGTTTGCGAGAAAAGCAGTAAATTATCCCGGACTGATTGGGATACCGCCGTAAAAATCTTATCGTTTGTTCAACACCGTTAGTTTTGGGAATTATTTCAAGGTAAAGATTTTCGCGGTTGAAACTCGCTATAAAATTATTTTTTCCCGAAAGTCTTAAGTTATTATTAATATCTTTTTGAACCCTTGGAGTAGCGGTTGCAGTAAAAGCGACGCATACGGCATTGGGGAAGTGCTGCCTTATTCCAACAATCTGCCTGTACTCCGGGCGGAAATCGTGTCCCCATTCGGAAATACAGTGTGCTTCGTCAATAGTAATGCATTCAACATTTAACGTGAGTAACAGCTTTATCGTCCTTTCCAGGAACAGCGTTTCCGGGGCAACGTAAAGCAATTTTATTTTACCGTCTAATAATAGCTGTATGTTTTCTTGATATTTTTCTCTAGTAAGAGAACTGTTTAAATAAACGGCAGCAACACCTAATTCTTGCAGTTGTTCAACCTGGTCTTTCATTAAAGAAATAAGAGGAGAAACAACAACCGTAAGTCCTTCAAAAATTAATGCCGGTATCTGGTAACACAAAGATTTACCGCCTCCCGTGGGCATAATAACAAGCGCATCTTTTTTATTAAGTATACATTTAATTACTTCTTCCTGAAGAGGGCGGAAATTTTTATAACCAAATGTGTTATTTAAAATGTCGTGTGCTTTTTCTATCATTAGGAAATTTATACTGTAAAAAGTGTCAAGTTTATTCTTTAGAGATGTTTTTCAGATCAAAATATAAAAAAATATCTGCTGCCTTGGAAGTAGGGAGTAAATAGCTCTTATAAAGATTTTCTACTTTGGAGAGTCGGTTCTTAAAAAGGAATACCGGGGTAAAGTTATTGGCGTTAAATTTTTTGAACATCGTGAAAAGTGGGCTGCTTCGTTAAACATGTTTTATATATTTACTTTTTTGCGGAGTAGTAAGACCGGAAGACCATCCGCAGAGATCAAAAGATTGGCAGCCGTTGGATAATTTCCGGCAAAAAAGAGGATACCAAAAAACAGATAATTATATTTGTGAAATTAATTGGCAGGAAGTAGGTGAAAAAGAAGAAACACCAAAAAAGCTTTTGTTTTGGTATAAAAAAATTAAATAACCCACCCGTTTTTCAAAATAAAGAAGCTAGGTGAAGCGTGGGCTGTTGTATGTTACCAAAGAAAGTTTACAGAAAAAGATACTTACGCGATGCTTTTAGGTCCTAATTTGACTCTTTGAGTTCTAAATTCAGATATAAAAGAATTTAATTTGACTCTTTGAGGTCTGAATTCAGAGTTTAAAACCCTGAGATTTACTTTGCGGGAGTTTTAGTGATAAGGTTATGTCTTGCTGTTTAATGGCTGTGCGATAATTCAAATTTTTTGGAAAAGCGTTCCTATTTGTTTTAGTTATTTTCTTAATTTCGAACAATGTGTTAAATAATGATGAGTTGTAAAGTGAATAAAATAATACAATAGTTAGTTTATTATATCTAATAATAATTTTTAGTTTTGTTTATAGTCAACAGGAAAACAATAATATGAATAACGCAAACGATATTTTTAAAATCAAAGGATTAAAAATAGGACATGCTGAAAACAGGGAAGGCCAAACAGGCGTTACTGTTTTTCTATTTGAAGATGGTGCAACAGCGGGGGTTGACGTAAGAGGTTCGGCTCCCGGGACACGCGAAACAGATTTATTAAACCCGGTAAACCTGGTTGATAAAATTCATGCAGTAGTGCTCAGCGGCGGGTCTGCATTCGGCCTGGATGCAATGAGCGGCGTTGTAAAATACCTTGAAGAAAATGGAATCGGATTCGATACCGGGCCAGCAAAAGTACCTATTGTTACCGGGGCGGTTTTGTACGATTTGGAAATCGGTAATCCAAAAGTAAGACCCGGTGCACAAATGGGATACGAAGCATGTAAAAGAGCAAATAATAATTCTTTTGAATTAGGAAACCACGGTGCGGGAACAGGCGCTGTAATAGGCAAATTAAAAGGACTTGACTTTGCAATGAAGAGCGGAATCGGTTCGCATACTTTGGTGTTTGACAACGGCTTGGTAGTAAGCGCGGTAGCTGCCGTAAACGCTTTGGGTGACGTTTATGAAAACGGTGAACAAATCGCCGGTTTATTGGATGAGTCGGGAACAAAACTCAAAGAAACAAAGGATGAGATTATAAACGGTTATAAACCGGAAGTATTTGAAGGAACAAATACGACTTTGGGAATTGTATTAACAAATGCAAAAGTTACAAAAACAGAAGCAACAAAAATTTCCCAGGCTGCCCACGACGGATTTGCCCGTGCAATTAACCCTGTGCACACAATGTATGACGGCGATATCATTTTTACGGCTGCAACCGCTGAAGTTGAATTAGTGTCGATTGACGATCAAATATTTTTGGCAGTAGCTGCAGCAGAAGCTATGGAAAAGGCAATTATCTCTGCAGTAAAAAATGCCGAACCCGCTGCCGGTTTAAAGGCATACAAAAATTTGAGCAACAAATAATTTGTTTGAGATTATTAACAAAGTGAAGAACTTAAATACAATCAAATAAAATCCCCGAAATCTTGCTTGTTCCCAGTGTTATGTCAACAATGAAGTGCCGTGTCATTCCTGTAAATGACAAAACGTTTAGATATCTAATTTTGCAGAAACTCTATTTACTGTGATTTCGTAATCATTATATTCTGCATGAAAATGCTCTTGATAATACATTCTAATTATTATTCCCAAAAATTAGTGATATCATTTTTTCAAGCATAATATTTCATTGATTTAGAATAGGTATAAGTAGGTGTTGCCTATAACCGGCAGCCCGGAAAAGCAATGCCGAATTGAAGCAACAACTTTTAATTTATTAAAAATGTTTCATTGATTGTAATATTTACCTATGGAAATTGGTCTTTGTGAAAGGAGCTTAGAAAGACATAAATGAAAACACTTATCTCAAAATAACCTTCAACCTTTATTCAAATTACAAAACACATAAATCTATATTTTAAGTTTCTGCACAGCGTGCCGCTTTCCGGTTTATCTACCGAAGCTGTACTAAAGCGTAGGTAGGCTTAGTTCAACACCGGATTATGCCTCGGCTAGCTTCGGCATTAATCCTTTATTACGTTATGTTGCTTTTATGAACTTCTTAGATAATGACTTACTTTATTACTGATATTTTTATAAAATGTTGGATCACTATCTTTAAAGAAATCTTTTTTTTTGCGCAATAAATATTTTTAGCCAACCCTTTTCTTCTATTCTTAGTTTAAATGAATATTCATATTCACCAGGAGAAACCTGAACAATGTTATCACTTTTAAAGGATAATTTTTTTGTCTCATAACTTGGAAGTATACAAACTATTCCATATGACGAATCAATCATTTGATAATTTTCTGGAAATGATAATCTAATTTTAATTTGGTAGTTATATCCAATGATCTTGCTAGCTACTTGATGAGGGGGATAAGATTTTGTATAAGCAGTTGGTATTTTGTATTCACCTTTATAAATTGGTTCAACTTCTATATTTGGCATTTCTAGAGTTTGCGCAAAATATGATTGTGTAAATATTACCATTATGGAAATTATCAGAATATTCTTCATAACATAATTACCTTTTATATTCATGCAACATACCGGGTAGCCGGGAGATGTCGCCACCTCCAAGCCCCCTAAGAATCCCACTGTTGCGGGACTCAAACTCTTTTCAAGCCTTTCCCCTTAGGGTAGTCCCGGCAATTATTAAATTAGTTAATTATTTTTACTGCCATCACTGACCCCGCCTCCGTATAACTACAGTGGACAAGCATTCAGTGACGGGATTATTTTATTTTTATCTTTTACTGCCTTTTCTCAAAACCCAGCAATTGTCCCACCGTGTACCTGCCCACCATAGTTTCTTTTAACGAAGGCGGGCATGTCCACCGAAGTTGTTCTTTGAAGCGGGCCTGTCCCGTTCATCTCAGCGGGGACTTTTTACCTTTAATATGGGTTATGCGGTTTTAATTTATTCATCTATTCTCATATGATAACTCGTGTAATACCCATCCATTTCCATCAATAATTTGTTCTGTAATACCATAAAGTTGGTTTAGCACTAATTTTAACTCGGGACCTAACTCTTGTTCCATTTCTTTTTGCCACAAGTATAATTCTCCAGGATCTTTTCCAGAAAATACTATCGTGTACCACGGATTTTCATAACCAATTATGTTGCAAAAAACACCATAACCGCGACCAATATTGTGTCTTGTGAATACTTCTTTGAATTTCCTAGCAAGTTCTAGAAATATATCTTCCTTATCAGTATAAAGTTTAATATGCTTCCAGGCGAAATAAGGCATTTCATTAGGTGATATATCTGGATGAATAGGTTTATAAGAAAGTTGATTTGAGTTATTCCAAACAGAGTATTTCGACCATCGAATGGTCAAATTTCTTTTTTGTCCTAATTCTGTATGAGCAAATGATTTAAGGATTTTGTCAAGAACTCTTTTATCTACATCATTTAGGTTATTGATTGGTTCAAGATAGTTCACAACACAATTAGTTTCTAAGAAACTATTAAATGTGGCTTTGACATCATCGTTTTTCAGTTGCTCAATCCATTGCTTCATAATTTGAGTATATTGCTCAATCATACCAGGTTTGACAGCGTCTTCTAAGGATAGTACAAGAGATTGAGCAATAACAGATTCATTGTCTTGTGAAAATATTGTTGTAGGTAATAAGCTTAGTAGTATGGCCGGTAAAAATATTCTGTTCATAATCTTCTCCTTTATTGAATACTACTAAATGTTTTTGTCAATTGCATCAGTTGGCTTTTTGAGATTGTTAAAAAACAACAGATTCCCAAATAACTCAATAACCGCATAACGGCGTCTTTACTTACATTTTCAAACTAATTAGAACTAAATGCCGAACGAAAACTGTTAACCCTAAAATTGTACAAACGCCGCTTCGTAGTGGCGGTCGGTCTTGAGCGGCTGGATATTAGTTAAAAGGTTCACCCCGATTAAGTAAATTATGGCTTAGCCATGCCTATGGCAAAGTCGACAAACATTTATAAGAACAAAACCAAGGAGAACCAAAAATGGAATTAGCTACAATGAAAACAAAATATGTTTGCGGAGTTGACCTCCATAGCACTAAGATGTATATATGTGTAATGGACAAGGAAGGCAACATCCATCTGCATCGCAATATGCGTAATGATTTTAAACTATTCAATAATTTAATAAACAAATACAAAGACTCTATATCTGTTGGTGTTGAATCTATGCACAGCTATTACTGGCTGGCAGATGGATGTTTAGAACATGAGATACCTTTCTACCTTGGACATGCTTATTACATGAAAGCTATCCATGGTGGGAAAAAGAAAAATGATAAGATTGATTCAAAAAAAATAGCCGACTTAATGAGAAGTAATCATTTCCCGATTGGTTATGTTTATCCCAAGGAAATGAGATCAACAAGAGACCTCTTAAGAAGAAGAACACGGTTTATGA
>JASFMY010000079.1:0-30867 GCA_050117315.1 Ignavibacteria bacterium | reverse complement strand
AATCCCCATAGAATAAGGAGATGGTTTCGCACAACAGAATTTTATCTGTAAATGACATAATATAGCTTTATCCGCCTTTATATTTTTTTCTCATTTCCAGATAAAATTCTTTAAAGTTAGGGTTAAATCTTTGTAATAAATATCTTTAGTATAATAGTACTATCTTTCATATATTTACAGTTCGTTTTTTGAGGATAAGATGGATTTTATTGGAAAATTAGAAGAGATAAAAGAAAAGTATAACAAGATTAATGAACAGCTTTCCGATCCGGAAATTGTTTCCAACCAGGAAAAATTAATTTCTTTAAGTAAAGAAAGAAGCGATCTTCAGGAGATTGTTGAAACTTACGATGGGTATAAAGAGGTTATAAACAACATTCAAGGAAATGAAGAAATCATCAATAACCCTGAAGACAAAGAACTTGCAGAATTAGCCGAAGTAGAGCTCGAAGAATTAAAAGAGAAGAAAACAGAGCTCGAGGAAAAAATAAAGATATTGCTTATTCCTAAAGACCCGAACGATGATAAAGATGTTATTGTTGAGATACGAGCCGGAACAGGCGGCGATGAAGCAGGTATTTTTGCTGCTGATTTATTCAGAATGTATACAAGGTTTGCAGAATTAAAAGGCTGGAAAACTGAAATAATTGATTATAATGAATCAGTGATGAACGGTGTTAAAGAAGTTGTTTTCAGCCTTTCCGGTAACCACGTTTACGGCGATTTAAAATTTGAAAGCGGAGTACACCGGGTACAAAGAGTACCTTTAACCGAAGCAAGCGGCAGGGTGCATACATCGGCAGCATCCATTGCTGTTTTGCCCGAAGTAGAAGACGTTCAAATTGACGTTGACCAGAATGATTTAAGAATAGATGTCTACAGAAGCGGCGGCGCAGGCGGACAGAATGTAAACAAAGTTGAAACAGCTATCCGCATAACCCATATATCGACGGGCATTGTTGTGCAATGTCAGGATGAAAGGTCGCAGCTTAAAAACAGGCAGAAAGCTATGAAGGTTTTAAAAGCAAGATTGTACGACGCTAAAATGCAGGAGCAGACAAGCGAACTGGCGGCACAAAGAAAATCAATGGTTAAAAGCGGCGATAGAAGCGATAAAATTAGAACTTACAATTATCCCCAGAATAGAGTCACAGACCACAGGATAGGTTTGACGCTCTACAACCTTTCCAACATAATGGGAGGTGAGCTGTTTGAATTAATTGAAAAAATGCAAATAGCCGATAGAGCAGAAAAATTAAAAGCAGGGAGATTGTAAAAAGTTTGTGCAAATAAATTTTAAGGTTAATTAATAACATTAAATAATTCAGTTGTCGGATGTGAAATTATAGAAAAGAAGATTGGCATCCCTAAAGTAGAAATTAATTTATTGCCAAAGACTGTTAAACAAATTTCTTAGTTACGGATTTACAAAAGATTTATCTAATATCTATTGGTAAAAATAATATAACAGTCCTCTACATTTCCTTTTAATATTCTTCCCCTAAATAATAGGTAAGTGGTTTCTGTTGCGATCTTTTAACGCAATCGATTATACTATTAAGTCATCATTAATAAAAAACAAAACGATAATAATAAAAAAAAATTTAATGAAATTTAATGCAAAAATTAATCACTTGATGTTTTGGGTTCCAAAACTGATAATGACTTCACATTTTTAAGCTTTAAATCCCCCATAAACTATTGTAGAAATATTCTGCACAAATACAGAAAATTATTATTATAATTTTAGTTAGTATAAACTAAGATGAATAGTAATTTAATTTATGTAGGGTAAAATTCAATAAATAAGTTCATTAAAGAAAATAATTTTTTAATTAATATTTGGAGGAATATTAAATGAAGTATTTTCTTCTTAACTCTGAATGTTACTTTATCAAAGGAGCATTACGCGGTGCAATTTATAATTGTCATTCGGGTAAAATTCTTTCTTTAGACCCGCAGTTAACTCAAATTATTAAGAAATCGGAAAACGGCACACCGTTAAAGGAAATTCCCGAGTATTTTAACTACGAGGAGACAGCAGACAAAGCATTAACACAATTAAGAAAAATGGATATCGGCAAATTTTATGAGCGCTTTTACAGAATTGAAAAGCTTAAACCGCCAATTACAAGAAATCATTTTCTTGAAGGCGATTTGCCTGTTCTGGCTGTCGGTTATATTGAACTTACTAATTCTTGTAATTTAGACTGTGTGTTTTGCAAAGGCAATACTTATAAAGTTAACCGGATAACCGGATGTAAAAGATTTCCTGATAACTCTGCTCAAAAAAAGATAGGCGTTCACCAAGGGAAAGAAATAATAAAAAACTATAAGTACCTGGGATGCAGAAAATTAATATTCATAGGAGGTGAACCTTTATTGGAGAAGGAGTTATTCATCCTATTAGTAAAATATGCAAGAACTATAGATATCCAAAATATAGAGTTGTTTACAAACGGATTGCTGATTGATAATTCTGTAATTGAAACCTTTAAAGAATACAACGTGCACCCAATAATTCAAGTCTATTCACATTCCGAAAAAGTGACTGATTCAATAACCCGTAAACCCGGGACTCATAAGTTGCTGGAAAAGAACTTAATACTGCTGCAAAAAAACGGCATTAAATTTTCTCTGAGTTACGTGATTATGGAGAGGTATTTTAATTATTACGAAAAAACTTCTGAGTACCTGGAAAAATTTAAACCGGTAAGAATATTTAAGAGTTATATCTATCCAACTATAAAGCCGAAAGAAAACGGAAAAGACAACGGATACTATATGAGTATCTGCCGGCATAATCCAAATGATATCTTTCCGGGCAATCTTCCCAAAGAAGAATTCTATTTAAACTGTGAAAGAAACCATTGCTGGTTCGGGAAAATTGCTGTAACTGAAAACGGGGATATTTTGCCGTGTCCTTTAGCCCGCAAAGAAACCATCGGCAACATGCTGACAAATGAATTTTGGGATGTAGTAGAAAAACAAAATTTATCACCTTACTGGAACATGTCACGTGAAAATATTGAAATATGTAAAGATTGCGAGTACCGCTTTTTCTGCAGGGATTGCAGGCCGCTGGAAAAAAGTACAAGCAATTCCAATAAACTAAATCGGAGAACAAATTATTGTCTCTATAATCCTTACACAGGTGAATGGGGGGATAAAAAAAATGGAAAATAAAAAACCAAACGTAATAGTCTTTCAAACAAAAAAGAAAAATCAATATATCTACGACGCATGCACAAACCGGGTTTTCCCGGCACCGGATCCTTATCCCGGCATACTGGAAGATTATAATTTTTTAGATAAGCAAGAAATCATTTCTAAGTACCGTGCAAACTTTAACGGAAAAGTGAGTATAGAAGAAGCATATAACCAGATAGATAAATGGGTAAAGGTTGACAACGCTTTTTTCAACTACGAAACCGAAATCAAAGAGTTCTCTTATACGGAAGACGGATACTGGGAAAAGGTCTTTGAACAATATGTACCCCAGTTAATTTTGAGTATTACGGATGAATGTAATTTTAGATGCAGGTACTGTGTATACGGTGGAAATTATGAAAACCGCAGAACTCACTCTAAAAATCACATGAGCTTTGAGACTGCCCAAAAAGCAGTAGACTATTATTTAGGCTTTCTTACTGCAAAAGAAAACACAACTTTTGTCCATAAATCTAAAGCAATTTCTTTTTACGGGGGAGAACCTCTCTTAAATTTTACTTTAATTAAAAAGCTTGTTGAATATATAAAAGCCGGCTATGATTGCCGCAACATAGAATTTAGAATTACCACAAACGGGTTCCTGTTAACCGATGATGTAATAGACTTTATTGTAGATAATAATTTCAGCCTTGCTATATCGATGGATGGCCCCAAAGAAGAACATGATAGGAATAGAGTCTTAAAGGGCGGAACAAAAACTTTTGATATTGTTTATCAAAATATGTGTAACATAAGAGAGAAATATAAAGACTATTTTTTTGAGAAAGTGCAGATTCAAGCATGCTATGATACGAAAACCGACTTATTCAATATGAATGATTTTTTTATAAAACATGACAAAGAACTTCCGAGATACCGTTCATTAAATGGGGTTAGTTTAAGTGATAGGAAAAAGCGTAAAAATTTTGACAAGAAAGACTTATTAGAATATTCCAGGAATTATAATAAACTTAAAGAATCCTATTTCGATTTTCTTACCACCCATGAAAATAGAAGAAAAGATTTAACGGACCAAATATTTAGAAAAAGAACATCAGGTGTTGTTTGCAGGTCACATTACAAACTTAATTCATATACGGGAAACTGTACTCCGGGGACAAGGATATTTGTGACGGTAGACGGAACATATCACATATGTGAAAGAATTAATGAATTTTTCCCTGTAGGAGATTGTGATAACGGTATGGATTTTAAAAAGGTATATAAAATACAGGAAGATTACTACAACCAGGTTATTAAAGAGAACAAATGTAACTTATGTACGGCGCGTCATTCATGCCCTGTATGCTTTGTTGCTTTTGCTAAAAAAGGAAAATTTGAACCCGGCAAAAGATGTGAAAACATAAGAGCAGGTTTTAAACAGGATCTTATTGATTCATATTCGGCTTACGAATTAAATCCATTAATCGTAAATAAATTTTATCCGGAGGCATCGTATCTCGAACTTAATTAGACAAATAGGGGGAGGTTTTTATCAACATTAAAAAAGGAGTTGATTATGTTTACCGAAATAACAGGAAATACTGATTTATACGCTCAGGAAGCTTGGACCCCATGTTTAATCTACTGTAGGGAAAGTTGCTCTATTGCATGTGCTGGGAGTATGGCTAGTATGGACGTTAGAGTTGAAGACTTAATCTTTATAAAGGTAGAAGACGTAACGGTTTAATCCTGAATGAAATCTTATTAAGATTGTTTAATGAGGTTGCATGACATTTATATCAACAGGTTTATTACTGCTCAATAAATGTTCTTATAAATATAAAATGATATCTGAATTTAAGAAAATAGTAATCTCTTATTACAAAAAATGAAAGCTCTATTTACTGATAATTAACTAAATAATTAAAAGCCTCTCCCCGTAAAAAAGAGGTATAAATTTATTATTGGAATAGGAGAAATTATATAAGGATACTAGATAGAACTTTATTAAAAAATAGGGGGAGGTTTTTATCAACATTAAAAAAGGAGTTGGTTATGTTTACCGAAATAACAGGAAATACTGATTTATACGTCCAGGAAGCTTGCCCATGTGTAATCTACTGTAGGGAAAGTTGCCTTCTTGGATGTGATACGGGGATAGCTAGAATTGAAGTTAGAATCGAAGACTTAATCTTTATAAAGGAAGAAATGGTAGCTGTTTAACCCTGACTTAAACAATGATTTATTACGGTAGTTTAAATGAGGTTGCTTAACATTTATATCAGCATGTTTATTTACTGCTCAATAAATGTTCTTATAAATTAAACGATTTCTGAATTTAGGAAAACAATAATCTCTTATTAATAAAAGCTCTATTTACGGATAATTAACTAAATAACTAAAGCCTCTCCTCTATGAAAGAAGAGGTATAAATTTATCATTAGAATATAAGAAATTATATAAGGAAGCCTTAACTGCATAGAATTCTACTAAAAAAAATGGGGGGAGGTTTTATCAACATTAGAAAAAGGAGTTAGTTATGTTTACTGAAATAATAGGAAATACTGATTTACACGCAGAGGATGCATGTGGATGTTTTGTCCACTGTAGGCAAAATTGCTATTTGGGATGTCTTGTGCAGGAAATACCTAAACATGTGGTTTATAGTGATGATTTATCCTTAACAAGTGAAGCGTTATCAATTCAATTCTGACTTAAACAATAATTTATTCCTATAAGACAGTTTAATGAGGTTGCATGACATTTATATCAACAGGTTTATTACTGCCAATAAATGTTCTTTGAATTAAACGATACCTGAATTTAGGGAAAACAGTAATCACTCATTAAAAAAATGAAAACTCTATTTACTGATAATAAATAATTAAAAGCCTCTCTCCTGAAAAAAAGAGGTATAAATTTATCATTAGAATAGGAGAAATTATATAAGAATACGAGATAGACCTTTATTAAAAAATAGGGGGAGGTTTTTATAAACATAAAAAAAGGAGTTAGTTATGTTTACCGAAATAACAGGCAATACTGATTTATACGCTCAGGCACCATGCCCATGTTTAATCTACTGTAGGCAGCTTTGCCTTGAGTCATGTGTTCCTCGGGAGTATCCTACAGTTGTGGTTCAATCTGAAGACTCAATCATTTTAAGGGAAGATGTATTAATTCAATCTTAAATCAAACAATGATTTATTCTTATTAAGGTAGTTTAATGAGGTTGCATGACATTTATATAATCTGATTTATTACTGCTCAATAAATGCTCTTATAAATTAAACAATTTCTAAATTTAGTGAAAACAGTAACTCTTATTACAGAAAAAGAAAGCGCTTTTTACTGATAAATAACTAAATAATTAAAAGCCTCTCCCCTAAAAAAAGAGGTATAAATTTATTATTAGAATAGGAGAAATTATATAAGGAAGCCTTAACAAAATAGAAGTTTACTAAAAAAATAGGGGGAGGTTTTTAGCAACATTTAAAAAGGAGTTAGTTATGTTTACAGAAATAACAGGCAATGCTGATTTATACGTTCAGGAAGCTTGCCCATGTTTAGTTTACTGTAGGCAAAGTTGCCTTAGTGGATGTTCTCCGGAAATACCTACAGTTGTTGTTCGATTTGATGATTTAGTTATTATACAGGCAGAACGGGATGCGGATCAAAACTGACTTAAACAATGATTTATTCTTATTAAGGTAGTTTAATGAGGTTGCATGACATTTATATCGGCAGGTTTATTACTGCTCAATAAATGTTCTTATAAATAAAAAGATATCTGAATTTAGGAAAATAGTAATCTCTTATTACAAAAAACAAAAGCTCTATTTACGGATAATTAACTAAATAACTAAAAGCCTCTCCTCTATGAAAGAAGAGGTATAAATTTATCATTAGAATGGAAGAGAAATTATATAAGGAAGCCTTGACAAAATAGAACTCTACAAAAAAAGTTGGGGGGAGGCCTTTACCAACATTAGAAAAGGAGTCAGTTATGTTTAACGAAATAACAGGTAATACTGATTTATATGCTCAGGAAGTTTGCGAGTGTAGACTCTACTGTGGTTCAGGTTGCTCTTCTGGATGTACTCTGGAGTATCCTAGAGCTGCAGTTCGAATTGAAGAATTAGCTATGGTGTATTCTGAGCTAAATGCAGATCAAAACTGAATTAAACAATGATTCATTCCTATTAAGGTAGTTTAATGGGTTGCATAACATTTATATCAGCAGGTTTTTTATACTGCTCAATAAATGTTTTTTGAATTAAACGATCTATGAATTCAGGGAGAATGGTATTCTCTCATTAAGTAGTAATGAATGTGGTATTTATGGATATAATTAACTAAATAATTAAAAGCCTCTCCCCTAAAAAAAGAGGTATAAATTTATCATTAGAATAGAAGAAATTATATAAGGAAGTCTTAATTAAATAGAACTCTACTAAAAAAATGGGGAGAGGTTTTATCAACATTAAAAAAGGAGTTAGTTATGTTTACCGAAATAATAGGCAATACTGATTTGTACGCAGCGCCAGCATGCCCATGTGTAATCGACTGTAGGGAACTTTGTATTCTAGGATGTGATGCGGACATACCCCTTCTTGAAGTTCGAGTTGATGAGTTAGCTATGATATATTCCTTAATAGACGGAGATCAAAACTAAATTAAACAATAATTTATTCCTATCAGACTGTTTGATGGGGTTGCATAATACTTATATCAGCAGGAGGTTTATTGCTGCTCAATGAATGTTTTTTGAATTAAACGATCTATGAATTCAGGGAGAATGGTATTCTCTCATTAAGTAGTAATGAATGTGGTATTTGCTGATAATTAACTAAATAATTAAAAGCCTCTCCCCTGAAAGAAAGAGGTATAAATTTATCATTAGAATAGGAGAAATTATATAAAGAAACCATAACAAAATAGAACTCTATTAAAAAATTGGGGGGAGGTCTTTATCAACATTAAAAAAGGAGTTAATTATGTTTACCGAAATAACAGGCAATACTGATTTGTACGAACAGTATAGCAAACATTGTGTACAAGAGTGCATACTAAGTTGCCTTAGTAATTGTGAAGTAGAGGAGACCCCTACGGCTGAGTACCGGGTTCAAGATTACCTGAGAGAAGAAGCAGGAATTCAACCCTGAATTAAACAATGATTTGTTCTCATTAAGGTAGTTGCATAACATTTATATCACCAGGCTTTATTATTGTTCATAAATGTTCATTGAATTAAACGATCCATAAATTTAGGGAAAAAAGTAATTTCTTTTTACAAAAATGAAAGCGCCATTTACAGATAATTAACTAAATAATTAAAGGCCTCTCCCCCGTAAAAAAGAGTTAAAAGTTTATCATTAGGATAGAAAAGATTATATAAGGAAGTCTTAACTAAGTAGAACTCAACTAAAAAATTTGGGGGAGGTTTTTATCAACATTAAAATAAGGAGTTAGTTATGTTTAACGAAATAACAGGCAATGCCGATTTATACGCAGAGGGCACATGCAAATGTTATGTCTACTGTAATAATAGTTGCTCTTTTTTATGTACTGATGATATACCAACAGCTACGGTTCAAAATCATGATTTACTCTTAACAAGTGAATTATTAACCATTCCAATACCTTAATTAAACAATCATTTATTCATATTAAGGTTGTTTAATGGGGTTGCACGACATTTATATCAGCAGGTTTATTACTGCTCAATAAATGTTCTTTGAATTAAATAATTTCTGAATTTAGGGAAAATATACTTGTTGCAAATTGTTTTTCGGATTTTGTTTTTGTTTAAAACTCACCTAAATCCTCTCTTAAAAAGAGAGGACTTTATGGCAAAATCCCAAAAACAATTTGGCTTGTGTATAGTAATCTCTTATTACAAAAAATAAAAGCGGTATTTACGGATAATTAACTAAATTATTAAAAGCCTCTCCCCTGAAAAAGAGACTTAACTTTTCCCCGGATTCATCATTATAATAAGTGATATTATGGAAATACTTAGATTCATAAAAAATGCTTTTAAGCAAAAAAATATCCGCTCTGAAATTGAAGAAGAATATTTCAGTAACGACGGGCAGAGTTCAATCAACTTAAGATTGATAAAAAAATTGTTCCCCTTTGTTAAACTCAAATGGAGAAAGGGTGTATTTGCTTCGTCGTTGCTTGTCTTTTCAATTCTGGTGACCCTGCCTCAGCCGTTGATGACAAAGTTTTTAATAGATGATGTTCTGCTGAAAGGCGATATACATCTGCTTACAATAATTATAATTGCTTTGGTTTTACTGTTTTTATTCCAGGCATTGTTTACCTTTTTAAGGGACTATTATTTTACACGGTTTGAGCAAGAGATAATTCTCGAAATACAAAGGCAACTTTTTAAACGAGTGCTTTGGCTTCCTAAATCTTTTTTCGATAATAAAGAAACCGGTTATTTAATGTCGCGCCTTACCGGTGATACATCCAGGCTGCAATTATTTTTTTCAAGCGTTACGGTTGAAATTTTTACCAACCTCCTAAAATTTATCGGGGGACTGATTATTTTATTTATGCTTCACTGGAAATTAACATTATTGGCAATTATAATAATCCCCTTCTTTTTTATAGTATCCTTCAAGATGGGAAAAACTACACACCGCCTCAGCTTTCAAATGCTTGAGAAATCCGCGCAGGTATCAAAAAATCTTCAATCAAGTATTTCGGGTGTTACACTTATAAAATCATTTACCGCAGAAGCGGAAGAAACAAAAAAAATTACTTCGAGCATGGAAGAATCTATGAATGCAAACGTTGAACAAACTGTTATCAGTTCAATTTCACAACTGGTTATCGGACTGGTTTCTTCTTTTGCAGGGGCGTTTATTTTATGGTACGGCGCAACCGAAGTATTTGCCGGACGCTTTACTATAGGAAGCCTGGTAGCATTTAATTCGTACCTGGCTTATCTCTATAGTCCCACACGGTTTTGGGCAAGTGCACATATCAGGTTTCAATCCGCGTTTGCCGCTCTGCAAAGGGTGTTAACCATATTCGAATTGATATCTGAAGATGAAAATGATAAAGATAAAAAGAAAGTCTCCAAACTTGACGGCAGAATTACTTTTGAAAATGTCTCGTTTAGTTATAACAACGATTCAGCAATTTTACGCAATATTTCATTTAATGTTAACCCTGGAGAAAAAATTGCAATTGTGGGTCCTACCGGTGCCGGTAAAAGCACACTGGTAAACTTGATACTACGCCTTTATAAACAGGGTGAAGGAAAAATTAGCTTTGACGGAATGGATGCGGATGACCTGCGAATTAGATCGCTGCGGGAAAGGATAGGTGTTGTTTCTCAAGAGATTTTTTTATTTAACAATTCTATAATGGAAAACATAAGGTACGGTAGACCGGAGGCTTCCGACGATGATGTTTATGATTCTGCAAGAATGGCACATGCTCATGAGTTTATTAAAGAACTTCCGGGAAGTTATGAAACTACAGTAGGCGAACGGGGTGTTAAACTTTCCGTGGGACAAAAGCAGCGCATCTCTATTGCCCGCGCACTGCTTAAGAATCCGGACATATTAATCTTTGATGAACCGACTTCTGCCCTGGACTCTTTAACTGAGTCTTTAATTAAAGAAACATTATTCGTGAATTTAAGAGGTAAAACGATTTTTATAATTGCACACCGCCTGTCAACTATAAATAATGTTGATAAAATTTTTGTTATATCCAACGGAGAATTAATACAGCAGGGTACACATAAAGAGTTAGTAAACAATGAAGGATTGTACAAAAAATTATGGAGCGAGCAAAGTTTGAATTAGTACTCATGAATTTCAAACAACGGGTCAATCATCTATTGGTTTATTAGATGATTTTTCTTCCAATTTTTTATTTGCTTTCATTTCTACAACTTCTTTCACGGAGTCTCTCAGATCCTTACTTAGAAATTCATATGTGGCGGCGTGTATACTTGTTGTTATACCCCGCCATGTTTTCTTACATGCAGCGAGATTTTTATAAAAATGAATAATACGGCAGAAAGCATTATCCCTAAAATTATTAAATCTAGCGTGTCATTGTTCATAATTAAACTCCCGGTAACTAACACCTATAACGCAATTTTATAACTTCACACTTTACCGCCAAAGCTTTTAAATATTGAAAGAGAAGACGATGAATAATTAGTTATGCCCGCCTAAGTTTCTTTTTACTTAAGCGGGCTTTTTACTTATTAGAGGTGTTATTCAACAAACCGTAGCAGAATTTAATTCTGCTTTACTTCACAAGCTATTTAATCAGCAGCATTTTCTTTGAAATTGAATGTTCTCCCGATTGCAGTTTGTATATATAAACTCCGCTTGGAAGATCGCTTGCATCAAAAGTCACTTGGTAATCTCCTTCCTGCTTGCTTTCATTGACTAAAGTCTTAATCTCGTTTCCCAAGATGTCGTATATTTTCAGGACTACTTTTCTTGTTTTGGAAACGCCGTTCTCATCGGACGGGAGGTGATAGCTAATTACAGTACTCGGGTTAAACGGGTTGGGATAATTCTGGCTTAAATTAAACCTATAATAATGGTCGCTACCGTTTTCGCGTTTAATTAAATTTTCCAAAACGGATTGTTTGGTTGAATCAAAAACTTGATATGCTTGTGAATATAAATTTGAGAAGAATAAAAAAAATAAAAGTAATGCAGATGATCTCATATTCCCTCCGGCAGTTTTCAACATTTAAAGAAGGTATATTTTTAGATCATCATCACCTTTAATTATTGAACGGTACAAATTTATTTTTATTCTCAAAATATTACAAGGAAAAAATCCAAACTTTTCAAAAAAATACCATACAAGCTAAAAACAAGCAGATAGAATGTATTTTTATGTTGAAATCAATTCTTCTTTTTTACTTGTTTTGAATAGCTTATAATTAAAACTGTCTGTTAATGCCGAGAGACTCGCTTTAATTATATTTTCGGATACGCCAACTGTTGACCATGTATTTTCACCGTCGCTTGATTCAACAAGTACACGGACTTTTGCTTCTGTACCGTCATTTTGGCCGAGAACGCGTACTTTATAATCAACTAGATGCATTTTGGAAATTTCCGGGTAAAAGGTAATCAATGCTTTTCTCAATGCGTTATCCAAAGCGTTAACAGGCCCATCCCCGTCCGATGCGGTGTGTTCAACTCTTCCGTCTACTTCAACTTTAAGAACAGCTTCAGAATATTCCATAGCGTTTTCATCAAGCAGCACATTTATCTTTGCATAAGTAACATTAAAAAATCTTTTGAATTCTTTAAGGTCGGATCTTAAAAGTAGTTCAAAAGTTGCTTCGGCGCCGTCGAATTGAAATCCTTCGTATTCAAGCGACTTTAAATATTGCACAAAATTCTTGCTGAATTCTTTTCCCCCGGGTAATTCAATACCGAGCTCTTTTGCTTTGTATCTAATATTACTTTGCCCCGAGAGATCAGATACTATTACTCTTTGTTTGTTGCCGACAGTTGCCGGTTGAACATGTTCATACATTCTGCTGTCTTTTAGTACGGAGCTTACATGTATTCCGCCCTTATGCGCAAAGGCTGATTTGCCTGTAAACGGAGAACGCGGGTTCGGAACTATGTTCATTACTTCGTATACGAAATGAGAAACTGATGTAAGGTGAGTTAGATCAGTATTAGACTTTGTTTCTTTTTTGAGCTTTAGTATTATATTGGGGATTATACTGCAGAGATTAGCATTGCCGCATCTTTCACCCAAGCCGTTTATTGTCCCCTGGACATGAACAGCACCGGCTTCAATTGCCGAAATGGAATTAGCTACACCGAGTTCGCCGTCGTTGTGGGCATGAATACCGATAGGTTTGTTAATATGTTTTCTCACTTCTGTTGTTATATTAAATATTTCGTGCGGCAGCGAACCGCCGTTGGTATCGCAAAGTGTTATGACTTCCGCTCCTCCTTTTTCTGCAGCCTTGAGCATTGTTAATGCAAATTCAGAATCATCTTTATAACCGTCAAAAAAATGCTCGGCATCAAATACAACAGTTCTGTCGTTGTCTTTTAAATATTTTACGGATTTAAGAATTAATTCTTCATTTTGATCATCGGTTAATCCCAAACTTTTTTCCGAATGAAAGCGCCATGTTTTTCCGAATATTGAAACATAAGGGGTTCCGGCTTCAACTAATTTATTCAAATTATTATCGCTTTCAATTTGATCGGGAAATCTTGCTGTTGAACCGAAAGCGCAGATTTTTGCGTTCGTTAATTCAAGCTCTTTAACTTTTTGAAAGTATTCTTCATCTTTCGGATTACTGCCCGGCCACCCGCCTTCAATAATGTCAATACCGAATTCATCTAATTTTTTTGTTATTAAGAGCTTATCGTGTATTGAGAGGTTAACGCCTTCTCCCTGTGTTCCGTCGCGCAGGGTTGTGTCAAATAATTCGATTTTCATTTTGAAGCCTTTTTTTTTGTTATCTATTTTTTATAAAAGTTTGAGCAAGAATTTATGAGTTAAAATTTTTTCTATCATCAATTCCCGCCCCAAAGGGATCCCTTTGGAACGGGAATGGCAATGCCTAAAGTCCTATTTTGCTATTCAACGACAGATGTTTCAATCATCCCGGATTTACGCGCGTATTCAAAGAGCCCCCCGGCATTTACTATTTCAGATACGCTTCCAAGGGTTTTTAATTTGTGTTCTTCGCCGTTTGATAAGTTCTTTAATAGATCGTTTTCAAAGTCTAATTCGTACTCATCGCCTGTTTTAAATTTATCATTTAATTTTTCGCCGGATTCGTACGGTACAAGAAAACCGCCGTCAACGGAATTACGGTAAAATATTCTTGCATAAGATTCTGCAACAATTGCTTTAACACCGGCTTTCTGTAAAGCAAAGGGCGCATGTTCTCTTGATGATCCGCATCCAAAGTTTGATCCGCCGATAATTAAATTAAATTCAGACTGCCAATTATCGCCGTCAATAAAGGGAATATTACCATCCGGCAATCCGGCTTGTTCAATAGGCACGCTCGATAATGCAAAGTGACCGTACTTTTTAGATTCTTCTTCATCGATCAAACTATAAACCAAATGTTCAGCGGGAATAATCTGATCCGTATCAATATTATTTCCCAAAACATAAACTTTACCAGTGATTTTATTTATCATTTGTTCTCCATATTATCTTAATCCTAATCTCACTTCTTAATCTTACTCTTGTTCATAATCTGTTTTTAGAGTAAGGGGTTGTTACATAAAATTTCTCGGGTCGGTAATAACTCCAGTTATTGCCGAGGCCGCTACTGTTAAAGGCGATGCCAGATATACATCTGATTTTTTACTTCCCATTCTTCCGGGGAAGTTCCTGTTCGTAGTCGATATTACCACATCTTTGTCAACCGTCCTTCCGATTGTATCATCAGGTCCGCCAAGGCATGCAGCGCATGATGACTGTGCAATGATGCATCCCGAATCTTCAAAAATTTGTTTTAGCGAAATACCGTTGTACATTTCAACTTCAAGCTGTTTTGCAACTTTGGTGCTAGCAGGTATAATAAATGTCGGGACTTTCACTTCATTACCGGCTAAAAATTTGGCTGCAAATTGAAAGTCTGTTATTTTGCCGCCTGTACATGAACCAATGTAACACTTGGATAGCTGTGTGCCTTCAACGTTTTTTACAGTATCCCTATTATCGGGGCTGTGCGGTTTTGCAACAACCGGTTCAATATCTTCTACATCATATTCATACTTACCGTGATAAACCGCGTCGTCATCGCTTTTGAAAATTTCATAAGGTTTATCTGTTCTCTCTTTTACATAAGCCTCTGTTACTTCGTCTGCGGCTATTATTCCATTCATTCCGCCTGCTTCAATTGCCATGTTTGTTAGGGTCATCCTTTCATTCATGGAAAGACTGTAAACTGCTTCACCGTCAAATTCCATAGCGCGGTAAGTTGCGCCGTCGGTTGTAATGTCACCGAGAATTTGAAGAATCAAATCTTTCGCGGTCAAATAATCAGGCATCTTTCCGTGGAAAGTGAATTTTAGCGATTCAGGCACTTTCTCCCAAATTTTTCCCGTACCTAGAATAAATGCCGCATCGGTATTCCCAACACCCGTTGCAAACATTCCAAATGCACCGGATGTACATGTATGCGAGTCGGTTCCGAATAAGACAGTACCGGGTATGTTGTAACCCTCTTCTGCAAGCGCTATGTGGCAGACACCTTTATATCTTTCGGTACCAACATCATAATAGTTTTCGAATCGGTATTCTTCTGCAAACTCTCTAAGAATATTTACGTTCCTATTTGCATGTTTATTTGCAGTAAATATATAGTGATCGGGAAAAATAACGAGTTTTTCCTTATCCCATATTTTTGCACTTTCACCAAATTCTTTTTTCCATATCCCTATCGTCGGCGGGCCGCAGACGTCATGTGTCATTAATACATCAACGTTAAGCCAAACATTTTCACCCGGTTTAACTTCAGGCTTACCTGCGGACTTAGCCAAAATTTTTTCTGTAATTGTCATTCCCATTTAAAAACTCCTTTACATTACTCTATTTAGTGAATCGATCTCGTTAAGCGATTCTTCCTGGGCCTTGAATAATTCCTGTTGATTAATCGCCTGCAGATATGCCTTAGCGCTTGATTCAATAATATCTGTTGAAACGCCTCTGCCTGTAAAGCTGTGTTCGTTGTATCTTATTCTCAGGTTTACTTCGCCCAAAGCTTCACGACCGGAAGTAACCGAACGAACCTGGTAAGATTCAACTTGCGGCCGGATATTTAAAGCGCGGTCAATAGCATTAAACAAAGCATCAACGGGACCGTCTCCTGTTGCAGAATCAGCAAACTCATTATCGGTATTTTTAATTTTTACGGTTGCTGTGGGAATACCCGTATTTCCCGAGTTGATTTGAAAACTCTCGAGTTCAAAATATTCTTGGGCTTTGTAAACTTCATCACCCATTAATACACGTAAGTCATCGTCAAATACTTCTTTCTTTTTATCTGCAAGTTTTGTAAAAAGATCGTAGGCTTTTACCAGTTCGTCATCGGTTAAATGATAACCCAATTTTTCCAGCCTTGATTTTAAACCGTGTTTTCCTGAATGACGTCCAAGAATAATCTTCGTGTTTTCAACCCCTACGGATTCGGGTGTCATTATTTCATAAGTTTCGCGGTTCTTTAACATACCGTCCTGGTGAATACCGGACTCATGCGCAAAAGCATTCTCCCCAACAATAGCTTTGTTGGGTTGAATAATAACTCCTGTGAATGATGAAACCATCCTGCTTACGTTGAATATTTTTTTCGCGTCAATTTCCGTGTAGTAGTCGAATATATCTTTTCTGACATTCAAAGCCATTACTATTTCTTCAAGAGAAGCATTGCCTGCGCGTTCGCCTATTCCGTTTATTGTACATTCCACCTGCCTCGCACCGTTTTCAATACCTGCAATTGAGTTGGCAACTGCCAATCCCAAATCATTGTGGCAGTGAACGCTTATTACGGCTTTGTCAATGTTTCTTACTCTCCGTTTTAATTCGGCGATTTTATTCCCGTATTCAAAAGGCATTGTGTAGCCGGTAGTATCGGGAATGTTAACGGTAGTGGCACCGGCATCAATAGCAGCTTCAATAACTTCCGCAAGGTAAGTAAGATCTGTTCTTCCTGCATCTTCAGCGGAAAACTCAACATCATCAACAAAAGTTTTTGCATATTGAACCATGTCGTAAGACATCTGCAGAACTGTCTTTCTTTTTTCTTCAAGTGTTTTGCCGTACCTATCATGTCCGAATTTGCCTATGATGTGGTAATCCGATGTGCTTGCAAAAGTATGTATCCGTTTTTTCTTTGCACCTGCTATTGCATCGTAAGCACATTTAATATCTACTTCTTTTGCTCTTGCCAATCCCGCAATTGTCACTCCAACTTCCCCTGCAATTCTTTTCACTGCTTCAAATTGAGTCGGAGAAGAAACCGGGAATCCTGCTTCAATAACGTCTACATTTAATCTTTCAAGTTCCTTTGCAATCTCCAATTTTTCCATCATGTTTAATGATGCACCGGGAGATTGTTCTCCGTCTCTTAAAGTTGTATCAAATATTGTAATTTTTTCTTTTTTCATTTGGCCAACCATTTGTTAAATGATTTTAAAATTGTTTATTATTATTTGTTATAATACTAAACCTTACCGCTGCCTTATTTTATAAGGCAACAACGGGTTAAAGCGTAAATACTCCCAATGAAAGATCATTAAATATTTCTTCGAAATTATTTAATATTATTTCCGTCATTTGATCCGTGGAAACAACAGTATCGTTTTCATTTGCAATATCTGCAGTTCTGTAACCTTGCTCCAAAGTTTTGTTTACAGAATCGAATATTAGCTGCGACGCTTTCGACATGTCAAATGAATATTCAAACATCATTGCAGCAGATAATATTGTTGCAATAGGATTTGCTTTGTTCTGCCCGGCAATATCAGGCGCACTGCCGTGAACAGGCTCGTACAATGCGTACTTGGTGCCGAGGCTTGCAGAAGGCAGCATACCCAAACTTCCCGTTATCATTCCCGATATGTCGCTTATAATATCACCGAACAGGTTGGATGTAACTATAACGTCAAACTGTTTAGGGTCGCGGACAATCTGCATTGCGGCATTATCAACGTACATGTGATTCAATTCAACATCCGGGTATTCTGCGGAAACTTCTTCAACAACTTTGCGCCAGAACTGGGAAACCTCAAGTACGTTCGCTTTATCAACAGATGTAAGTTTTTTATTTCTTCTTCCGGCTGCTTCAAAAGCTTGTTTTGCAATTCTCACAATTTCTTCTTTTTCGTAAACCATAGTGTTGAAGCCTTTATTTTCATCGTACCCGCGGGGCTGGCCGAAATAAATGCCACCCGTTAGTTCGCGGAATACAACAAAGTCTGTTCCTTCAAGAACTTCGCGTTTAAGTGAAGAAGAATCTATCAGAGGTGTGAATATTTTTGCAGGCCTAATATTTGTAAATAAGCCAAGCGATTTTCTAAGCTTAAGCAAAGCAGCTTCGGGTTTTAAATGGTGTTCAAGATTCTCCCATTTATAACCGCCCACAGCGCCAAGCAATACTGCATTGGAATCGTAACAAGCCTGTAATGTATCTTCTGTTAAAGGTGTCCCGTGTTTTTCGTATGAAGCTCCGCCGATTAATTTTTCCTGCAAAGCAAAAGCCGTATTGAATTTCTCCGAAGTATATTCAATTACTTTTACCGCGGCTTTTGTTACTTCCGGCCCTATTCCGTCGCCCGGAAGAAGTGTTATTTTTTGAGTCATTTTATTTCCTTTACTATTTTTTCAACCAAGTCATCATACTTCTTAATGTTGCTCCCACTTTTTCAATTGGGTGTTCTGTATTTTGTTTTCTTAGTTCAAGATGCTTCTTAAGACCGGATTCATTTTCTTTTTTCCATTCTTCAGCAAAAGAACCGTCTTGTATATCTTTAATCATTTTTTTCATTGCTTGTCTTGATTCATCTGTAATAACTTTGTTTCCGCGTGTCATACCGCCATATTCGGCAGTGTCACTTACGGAATAATTCATATATGAAAGACCGCCTTCATAGTAAAGATCAACAATTAGTTTTAATTCATGCATCACTTCAAAATAAGCTAGTTCGGCAGGGTAACCAGCTTCAACCAATGTTTCAAACCCGGCTTTAATTAATTCCGCCGAACCGCCGCAGAGCACTGCCTGCTCACCGAATAGATCGGTTTCGGTTTCGTTTTTAAAGGTTGTTTCAATAACTCCTGCTCTTGTTCCGCCTATTCCTTTAGCCCATGCAAGCGCAAGGTCTTTAGTGTTTCCCGTGTAATCCTGGTAAACAGCAATTAAACAAGGTACACCGTTACCTTCTGTAAATGTTCTGCGTACAAGGTGACCGGGACTTTTGGGAGCAATCATCATAACATTTACATTTGCCGGGGGAACAATCCATTTGTAGTGGATATTAAAACCGTGCGCAAATACTAATGTATCACCTTCTTTTAAATTTGGTGCTATTGAATTTTCATAAACGGTTTTTTGAATTTGATCGGGCAAAAGGATCATTATTACATTTGCTTCAGCTGATACTTCTTCAGTTGTTTTAACGGTTAAACCGGCTTCTTCAGCAGCTTTCCAAGCTTTTCCGCCTGGAACTTCAGCTACCGTTACATTCATTCCGCTTTCTTTCAAATTTTGTGCATGAGCGTGTCCTTGGCTTCCGTAACCAACTACAGCAATTTTTTTATTCTTTAGTAAATCTAGTGATGCATCTTCGTTGTAATATACTTTCATTATTATACCTCTTGTTGTTCTTTATATTGATTAGAATAGTGAATTTGTTTTCCGCGTTTTAAAGCCACTGTACCGGACCTTGCAACTTCTTTTATGCCGAAAGGCGCAAGAACGTTTATAGCAGCTTGAATTTTATCCGGGGGACCGGTTACTTCAACCATCATAGTCTTGTTTGTTATGTCGACTATCTTGCCGCGGAAAATATCACAAATGTTTTTGATCTCTTCCATTGAACCGTTTGATAAGCCAACCGTAACAAGCGCAAGTTCTCTTTCAATATGATTTTGACTTGACAAGTCAACTACTTTTATGGTATCTATAAGCCTATTAAGCTGCTTTATTACCTGGTCAAGAATTTGGGTATCGCCTTCGGTAACAATTGTCATACGAGATACTTCCCGTACTTCCGTTTCACCGATTGATATACTGTGAATATTAAAACCTTTCCCGCTGAACATTGTTGCAACTCTATCGAATGCGCCGAAGGTATTTTCTACAAGTACTGAGATTGTTCTTTTCATATTAGGTCATCCTCTTTGGATTTAGTCTTTTAACCATCATCTCCGATATTGAAGCGCCGGTGGGCACCATTGGAAATACCATATCTTCTTTTACTACTTTGAATTCAACAAGAACCGGCCTGTCGTTTATGCTAAAGGCTTTATCAAGCAGTGAGTCAATTTCTTCAGGATCATCAGTTGAAAATCCTTCCACTCCCATTGATTCTGCAACTTTAACAAAATCGGGATTACTTGCTCCAAGGTCGGTAAAGCTGTACTTCTCGGCATGGAACAATTCCTGCCATTGACGGACCATTCCCAAGAAGCTGTTATTCATTATAAAAAATTTAATAGGAAGTTTATAATAAGCTGCTGTTATTAATTCCTGCAGGTTCATTTGAAATCCGCCGTCTCCGCTGATGGAAACAACCGGTCTGTCTTTAACGGCAAATGCAGCACCGATGGAAGCCGGAACCGAAAAGCCCATAGTACCAAGTCCGCCGCTTGTTAAGTTCGATCTCGGGTGATTATACTTGTAGTATTGGGCAGTCCACATTTGATGTTGTCCAACATCCGTTACAACAACAGCATCGCCGTTTGTTTTTTCAGATATCTTTTCTATTACATATTCAGTTCTAAGTTTACCGTCTTGATCTTCATAAGCTAACGGGCAATCGTCTCTCCATTGATTTATCTGCTTCCACCAATCGTCTACTTCAGGTTTCTTCGTCATCTCTGCTGCTATTTCCGCAATTATGTGTTTTACATCCCCAACGATAGGCAGATCTACAAGCACGTTTTTATCAATACAGGTAGGATCAATATCAACGTGAATTTTATATGCTTTTGATGCAAAAGTTTCCACTTTACCTGTAACCCTATCGTCGAACCTGGCACCGAGAGCAACTATAACATCACAGTTATTAACTGCTTGATTTGCCCAGTAAGTGCCGTGCATTCCAAGCATTCCCAGTGATTGTTCATCAGTACCCGGAAATGCACCTAAGCCCTGTAGTGTCATTGTAACAGGTAAATTATTTTCTTTAGCAAAGACCTCTAATTCTTTAGTTCCGTTGGACATCACCACACCACCGCCCACGTAAAGCAAAGGTCTCTTTGCATTACTGATAATTTCCGCTGCTTTTTTAATTTGGTTGAAATGTCCCATGTAAACAGGTTTATATCCTCTAATGTCTATTTCATCAGGGTATTTAAACTCAGTCTCGGCATTGATAACATCTTTAGGCATATCAACAACAACAGGTCCTGGACGCCCGGTTGTTGCAATATAAAATGCTTTTCTAATAGTAACTGCGAGCTCATCAATGTTTCTTACCAGGAAGTTATGTTTTGTAATAGGTCTTGTGATGCCTACAATATCGGCCTCCTGAAACGCATCGTTGCCTATTAAATGCGAAGCAACCTGCCCGGTGAAAACAACTAGCGGAACAGAGTCCATATATGCATCGGCTATACCGGTTACGGTATTTGTAGCACCGGGACCTGAAGTTACCAATACAACGCCGGGTTTTCCTGTTGCTTTTGCGTATCCCTCGGCCATATGTGTTGCGCCTTGTTCGTGGCGTACAAGAATATGTTCGAGAAAGTCAACGTCGTAAAGTTTTTCATAAAGTTTTAATACTACACCACCGGGATAACCGAAGATGTGTTTAACGCCTTCTTGCTTTAGACACTCAAAGAAAATGTCTGCGCCTGTAAGTTTTTTCTTTTGGCTGCTCATGGTATTCCCTTCATATATTTTTATTGTTAATGTTTAAAATCGCACCTTTACTCGCAGAGGTAACCATACTTAAGTACCTTGCCAGGTATCCTTTTTTAATCTTTGGTTCAAATGCAGGTAAATTCTCCAATCTTGATTTTATTTCCTCATCGGATAATTCTACATTTATTGTTTTATTGGGGATATCAATTGAAATTATATCACCTTCGTTAATAGCTGCAATAGGTCCGCCGGAAGCCGCTTCAGGTGATATATGTCCTATGCATGCACCGCGTGTACCTCCTGAAAACCTGCCGTCCGTTATTAATGCAACTTTATCTCCAAGCCCCATTCCCATTATCGCACTTGTAGGCGAAAGCATTTCCGGCATACCGGGACCGCCTTTAGGTCCTTCGTAACGGATAACTACCACTTCGCCTGCCTGTACTTCGCCTTTTAATATTCCGCTTAGTGCATCTTCTTGTGAATTATAAATTCTTGCAGGGCCTTTGTGTACAAGCATCTTTTCATCAACAGCGCCTATCTTAACTACACAGCCTTCCGGCGCCAAATTACCAAACAATAATGCCAGTCCGCCTTTTGCAGAATAAGGGTCGTCAATTGATCTAATTACAATTTTATCTTTGATCTCAGCCCCAGAAATATTTTCACCCAGAGTTTCCCCGGTAACTGTTAATGTTGATTTGTCAATTAGATTTTCAACCTTGGAAAGTTCATTTAGGATGGCGGAAATACCGCCGGCCCTATCAACGTCTTCTATGTGAACGGTTTGAGTCGCAGGGCTTACTTTACATAAGTACGGAGTTCGTTCGGCTATCTCGTTTAGCTGATGCAGGTCAAATTCAAATCCCGATTCAATTGCAATGGCTAAAGTGTGGAGAATAGTATTTGTACTGCCGCCCATTGCCATATCAAGTGCAAATGCATTACGGAAAGCACTTTCAGTAAGTATGTCCGAAGGTTTTATATCTTTCTCGATCAAATTAATAATTTGTGCTGCTGCTTTTTTAGCAAGCTCTTTCCTTGCCGGGTCAATTGCAAGTATTGACCCGTTTCCTGGTAACGCTAATCCCAACGCCTCCATTAAGCAGTTCATTGAGTTTGCCGTGAACATTCCTGCACACGAACCGCAGGTAGGGCAGCTTACGTTTTCCAATTCTTTTAATTTGCTTTCATCCATTTCACCTTTCTGAAATTGTCCCACTGCTTCGAACACTGTGATTAAATCACTTTTGCTGCCGTCGGATGTAACACCCGCTTTCATTGGTCCGCCGGAAACAAATATTGTAGGTATATTCATTCTTGCCGCAGCCATCAACATACCCGGGACAATTTTATCACAGTTAGGTATGCACACTAAGCCGTCAAGCCTGTGTGCTTCGGCAACGGTTTCAACGCTATCGGCAATAAGTTCCCTGCTTGCCAATGAATACCTCATGCCTATGTGTCCCATTGCAATGCCGTCATCTACACCTATTGTGTTGAACTCAAAGGGGACGCCTCCTGCTTCCCTTACGGCTTTTTTCACTATTTTACCAAATTCCTGCAGGTGAACATGACCGGGTATTAAATCAATGTAAGAATTGCAGATACCTATAAATGGTTTTTTAAAATCTTCGTCGCTTTTAATTACACCGGTAGCTCTCAACAAACTTCTGTGAGGTGCTTTGTCAAATCCTTTTTTGACTAAATCTGATCTCATAATTTTTCCCTAAGTTTTTAAAACTCTTCATTTAGATATAACATTTCCGCCTCCGGTCAATTCCGAAGTTTTTTGTTTTTATTTTTGATTTTATTTTTTGATTTCGGAATTGACCTTGTATGTTAGCCCACGAGTATGAGAATACCGAGTAGGCTGACAATAATAATTCCGATAATGTTGACAATAATAGCTAATGAAGGGTTGCTTGCAATAAATACAACACTGCTGCAGTCAGCTTGAGTTGCGGTTAATATTTCTTTTTCAGTATTATACATTATTCAAAAAAAAATTTCGTCCAAGATAAACTACGATAACTAGTTTGTCAAGGCTAAAATGTAAATTGTATATTAATATTGATTATGGTTTTAATTTTACTACATAATTAAATATTTGCTTAATTATTACTATATAGTAATCTAATCAGTCAAACTAATACCAAGATTCAAGACATTTTAAACAACAAATATTCTCTATAAAATAGATTTCTTATTTGGGAATGATACTGTAAATGTTGAGCCCAAACCTTTTTGGCTTTCGAGTTTTATTGCGATGCTGTTCAAATCGCAATACTGTTTAACCAATGCCAGGCCTAAACCGTTGCCTTCATATTTTCTTGTATAGCCGTTGTATTCCTGGGAGAAAGGATTAAAAATCTTTCCCATGTATTCTTCCGATATACCGATTCCCGTATCTTTTACGGTAACGTTTAATTGCTCACATTCATTATGAATATTAATTTTTACATCCCCTTCGTTGGTAAATTTGATAGCATTATTAACAAGGTTGTTAAAAATCTGGTCTATTGAATAAAAATCTGCAAAAACTATAGGGTTATTGGCTTCATTAATTATTTCCAGGTTTATTTTCTTTTCCTTGGCAATACAATAATGTTCTTTATAGATGGGCATAAGAACTTCATCATATAAATTAAACTCTTTGGGGTTGTACTCGTACATACCTGACTGTATTTCGTTCATATTTAATATCAGGTCTATGGTTCTTATAATTCGCCTGCCGCCGCTATAAATATTGTCAAAAGTTCCTTTCAATTCCTTCGTTAAACGGTCCTCGAATTCCATTTGCAATAGGCTTGAGTGGCTTAATATTGAGTTCAAGGGAGTTCTTATTTCGTGAGAAACTTGTGCAAGAAAATCCGACTTTAATTTGTCTGCTTTTACCGCTTCTTCTTTTGCCAATATCAATTCTTTGTTTGTTCTTTCCCTTTGTATTGCCCCGCCGATATTGGACGCAACGGCTTTTAATATTGATTCTTCCGTTACCGACCAGTCTCTTTCCTTTGTACAGTCGTCAAAGCCGATAAATCCCCAGAACTTATTATTAACATGTATAGGCATAACCAGCAATGATTTTAGATTGACTGTAATTTGCATTTTTCGCAATTCCGGATTCATGTCTTTGGTCAAGCCATAGACAGGTTTATTAGCAGAGAGGATATCATACCAACCCTTCAAAGGGCCGTTATAATAAAGCTTGGTTTTTATGGTAAATGAAGTATTGTTCAGTTTGCTCCAGTTATAAATTTTTTCCGCATAAATTTCTTTTAATTTGTCATCGTATTTATTTTCATAAATGTAAACCGTATCTATATCCAGGGCTTTGCCTAAAAATTTTAATGCATGATTAATTGAAAACTCAAAATTCGTTTCGGTTAGCAGAGAATGAGCTGATTCTGCGACACCGTTTAATAATTGTTTTTGTTCGTTTATTTCGTCTTCGTTTTTTTTCCTATCGGATATATCAATAAAGCTCTCAAGATAAATTTCGTTGTTCTTTAACAAGAACTTTGAAATAGTTCTTAATACCGGAATCGCTTTCCCATTTTTGTCTGTCAAAATTGCTTCTGTAACTCTATTCTCAATTTCGGAATCCTTATAAGCACATACTGCATATTCTTTCGGTTCCCATTGATACCTTTCGGTCCCTATAATTTCTTCTTTTTCCACATTTAACAATTTTAGAGCGGCATTGTTTGTGTCAATTATTATATCGGTATTTTTTGCAATAATAAAAACGCCGGTCAAGATTGAATCCAGTATTAATTGCAGTTCCCTGTTATTTCTTTTTATTCTTTCGGTTCTAATTGCAATTTTTTGTTCAAGTTGTGTTCTGACGCTGTGAAGTTCTTTTTCAAGTTTTTTGCTGTGAATTAAATATGCAAACTGATTCGAATGAAGAGAAAAAAGGGAAATAGTTGTTAGATCAAATTCCTTGTCATAGTTTTTGAGAGATAAAAGAATAAGTCCTAAAATACCGGCCGGAGAAATTACAGGAATTATTATCGCCTTATTTTTAATATCGTCATTAATTACATAGGTTGTACATTCGCCCGACTCAAGAGCTTTTGTTATTCCACCGTCATTAAGGATTTGTTCAAAGAAGATTATAGTATTGTTTTTTTCATTGGGGGATGTTGTATAGCTTAACCTAAATTCGAAATCTGTTTCGTTTAGTGCGAATAGCGAAGCAATATCAACACTTTCAAGTGTGGTGAAAATTTTTAGAGCAGACTCGGTAATGCCGGAAAGCGATTCATTTCGAAATTGATTTTTACCGAATTCTTTTACTTGTTTTATAAAAACAGTTATTGAGTTTTTATCACCAGCTACTGTCATCTTTTGTTCTTATCATGCTGTTATGATATTAGTAACTTATTTGTCTCTTCAAAATTCTGAATCAATAAGTCGTAATTCTTTGAAAAAAAATTATTATCTAGTTTGATACCTTCGTATGTTTTTTTGTTCATTTTAGGCACAAGATTATCACCGGGATACCCAAGGTTTAAAGTTCGTGCGGTTATATCCGCTATGTGCACGGCTGCAACTAGCTGACCGGTAGAGATATCCGATACTCCGTTGTGATGACTCCTTATGGCATTTTTAATTGAATTCGGGATTTTCCATTTTTCACACAGCATATCACCTACAGCTGAGTGGTCAAATCCAAAGACTTCTTTTTCTGCATCTTTTATGAGGCAATTCTTTTCTTCAACAATTGTTAACACTTTTATGTAATCATCTTCGGCAAATTCAAAAAAAACAAGTTTGCCTATATCATGAAGAATACCCGCTACAAAATAGTTTTCAAGATTTTTTATTGATAACGAACTTCCCACCAGCCTGGTTATTATCCCGACTGCGATTGAATGAGACCAGAATTCGGTCGGCCTAAAGTTCAACAGGGCTTTATTTTTTTTGAATAAGTTTATAACGGAAAGAGCTAATATCAGATTCCTAACCTCGTTGAGTCCCAGATACATTACAGCCCTTGAGATAGTATCTATTCTGCCTGCAAATCCGTAAAAGGCAGAATTAACAACTTTTAGAACTTTTAACGAAGCGGCCTGGTCGCTGGAAATTATTTTTGTTATCTGGTCGTTCGACACACGCGGGTTAGTCATTGCGTCCGACAACTGCGAGAATATAGTTGGCAATGTAGGAACTGTTTTGATCTTATGTACTAAGCTACTGAGATTTTTCATGATTGTATTTTGAGATAATATCTTTAATTGTTTTGTTTAACCCGACTTCATATAGATCCGTTTCCAACGGGTTTTCCGGTTCCCATAACAGCCTGCTATCAAATTTCAACTTAGTCTTTTCTCTTAAATCATCATTTACTATTTCTTGATTTTCCGTTGATCCGTCTTTAATAGTAATTACTTTTATACCCCATATTTTGAATAACCTTGAATGTCTAGGCATCAGCTCAACACCTGAATTTAAAAGAACCTGTCCGTACCTATTCATAATCGGGGCGGCTAATGTCATTCCTGTTCTTAGTTTCTCTACCTTAATCAACAACGCCATATCAATTTCTTTTACTTTTCCATATCTTCAATTAATAATCGGGAAGTATTTTAAATTGTTTAACATGGTATTATTTGGAACCACAAAAGCATAGACATGAGCTGGGAAGAGCCGGGCCGGGAACCGGCTCTTAAAGGAATTTATCTTGTGTATTCCATAAGGAAACTTCGGAATTCTTTGCCGTCCGGGGTCAGCGCAAACATTTCCATTTTATAAGAATTCTTATCCATAATTCCCATACCTTCATAAGGCATTCCGAAAGACATACCTTTTTGTTTCATTGATAAATATCTTCCGCCGTAAATCATTTCGTTTACGGCTTTGCCTTCATCAACCATTGGTTCCGTGCCGGGTTGTGTCCAGAAATAAGTTTTTGCATTCCACTCGCCCATGCTTTTTTCTAAAATTTTATGAGCATCAACTGGAGTCATATATTCCATCCAGGCTTTTTCTTCTTCCGTCATCTCCTGCATATGTTCTTGTGCAAATGCAATGCCCAGGCAGAAAACAAATCCCATAATAAGTGTTATTACTTCTTTCATATTACCCTCTTACTTGTAATTAGTTTGATAATTTAGTTTTTGAATATATAAAAATGAAAGTATTCGTCAAAATAAAGAAATGGTTTAGTTGGATTAAAACAATACTTTGATTCTAAAAATAATCCAAGGCATGGAGTTTTCCTTCAATTACGGACATGTACCAGAACCAGCATAATTATACCTACATTGACGGAATAACAAAAGATTTCACGGAGTGAGAATTGCAACGGCAGAATAACAACTTACGTTGACAGAATAGCAAAAGATTTTACAGAATGAAGATTGCAACGACGAAACGGCAACTTACATTAACTAAATGAAAACTTACAACGACGAAATGGCAATTTATATTAACTAAATGACGACTTACAACGGCGAAACGGCAATTTACATTAACTAAATGACAACTTACAACGGCGAAACGGCAACTTACATTAACCAAATGAAAACTTACAACGACGAAATGGTGACTTACATTAACTAAATGACGACTTACAACGACGAAACGGCAGTTTACATTAACTAAATGACATCTTACAACGACGAAAGGCAATTTACATCAACTAAATGACGACTTACAACGGCAAAATGGCAATTTACATTAACTAAATGACAACTTACAACGGCGAATGGAAACTTACATTGACAAATGATTTCCTGGAAAAAGGATACGCTATTTATAACTTAGCTGCCGGACTAAAAACAGAATTAGCAGACTATGGTATAAGTGAGGAAGATATTGAAAGTATAAAAAACAACGCAGATGAATTTGCAGAGGCAATGGGAATAACAGGCGCAGCCGGTGCGGAAAGTAAAGAGAGAACAGCCGGACTTCAAACAATTTTTGAAGAAGTTGACGACCTGTTATACGATAAAATAGATAAGCTGGTTGAGATATTTAAGACGTCCAACAAAGCATTTTACGAAGGCTACTTTAACGTCAGGCAGATAATTGACAGGTAGATTTAATATTGCAGTAAGTGTATTGCTGTCGAGAAATGGTGCGGCTGTCTCGTAGCGCAGATTGTTAACAATCTGCGCTACGGAATGCCAATAGCTGCAATACATAAATAATAGCTTTTGAGACACCTTCAATGCCTGGCCGTAATCTCAGCTTTTCGAGATAAAGGCGGGATTTTCTTGACAGCTTATAAACTCAAGCATAGGTGTAAGTCCCACCGGTTGTTAGCGCCTAAACAAAGGTTCTCAAGTTACCTTCCTAAAAAAACCTGTCAACTTTCCGTAAGTCAAGAGCCGCCAGAACCATTCTGCCGGTCCGTAGCGAAATCGATCGAGCCACCATGCACTGTAAAATAGCTGGAAAATACAAACCAGCAGCACGATGAGCATCTGTATAGGTCTCCCTACGCTTCCGTAGAATCCCAACCCATAGCCGTAAAAAATCATAGTACAGATGATCGACTGCATGAGATAGTTAGTGAATGCCATGCGCCCGACTGCAGCGAAACGTCTTTTAAGCGACCCAAGCCAATTCCGTTTCACCGCAAGCATCACCAACGAAACATGTCCCAACGAGACAAACACGCTGCCCACATAGTTCCAATGTATACCCATCTGGTGAAGAAAGATAAAGTTCCAGTCATGTTTATCCAATTGCCAGGCAGACACGATTACCAGCGGTAAACCGAGCCCATAGCACCATATTAGCGATCGACGATAGGTCCCAACGTCTTTTTGAGCCGAAAAGAAACCCAGCTTCATTAGTCCCATACCGATTAACATTAGACCACCTATTCGCCAGAGGCCAAAAAAGAGAATATTCATAGTCTGTATTATTAAAACCATCGGCGCTCTCTGCGCCAATGCATCTTTGTAGCTTCCAAGATAGGCCTCAACATCGGCATTAAGGTCCTCATCAGTTGGATTAATAGTGGGCCGTATTTCATACCAGCTTTCCAGAGCCAAGGTTTCTTCCTCTGTTAGCTCCTCTCCGGCTTCCACCCTGGATTCGAGCACTTTTGCCTCGGCGTCCATCTTTTCCATCCAAAAACCGGCACCTGTCGATATCATCGGTGCAACAAGCATCCAAATAGAACCAAAAATGATCAAGCTCTTCGCCTTTTTACGGCGAAGCGGATAAATTAAGAGTCCCAACAATGCGTAGGTAAAGAGAATGTCGCCGAACCAAATCAAGTAGGCATGAGCAGCACCGATCACCAGCAACCACAGGCTGCGTCTGTACCAAGTTCCGGCGAATTTCCCCGTACCCGAGCGCTCACTCATCAGGATAAGCCCGGCACCAAAAAGCATTGAAAAAACCGGCAAGAACTTCTGGTCAAACAGAAAATGGGTGAAAAACCAGACCCATTTTGAAAGAGTACCGGTCCCGTCCCACAACAGAGGATTATTGTAAGGCGAGAACGGCATTGCAAAGGAATAGATATTCATCACCAGGATACCGAAGACCGCCACACCGCGCAGGACATCAATCGTTTCGATTCGATTTTTCTCGGTCACCGGCGCCAGGCGTTTCGGAGTCGCAGACTCTAAGCCGGCGGCATTCTGTGAGCCGGTTCCCGGGACAGAAGCCGACGAAAGAGATTCTTGATCATTTATAAAATTTCCGGGATTTTTGATTTCAGTCATAATAGCTCCTCAATAAGATTTATTGTGACCTAACTCCCAAAATGAAGGGGATTGCTCAATATTAGTCGGAAGTTGCCACCTTGCCTATGAAAAGTTTGGTGAAGTAGTATATCATATTTATATCAGAGTTTCTGCAAAATTAGAAATCTAAACTTTTTGTCGGTAAATTAAGAAAAGGACTCACATTCTTTAGGAAGTTAGTACCGTAAAAGAATGGTATACTATGATCATCAAAAAGAAAGGAGACCTAAAGATGAAAATTAGAAAAAGAAAAAAGGAAAACAAATTAAACACATTTACATCAATAAAGGGCTATGATTATTACCTTGGTTTAGACTGGTCGCAAGAAGGTTACTCGTTGGCAAGAATAACAGCAAAGTCACAAAAACCAAAGTATTGGCAAGGAGAATCGAAAATCGAAGAATTGAAAGAACA
>JASFMY010000078.1:0-30947 GCA_050117315.1 Ignavibacteria bacterium | reverse complement strand
TTTTTTATTTTCTTTTTATCAAGAATTCTCTAAAGCTTAGAAAAATGGCTTATACACTGAGAGCTTTGTGCCATAAGCAACATAGGTTTGAATTTTGCATCTGAGAACTTCAGCAATCCCTAATTAAACCAGTCTTCAAGTTTTATTGCGTCATTTACCCCATCAAAAGTGTATGCTTTATTAGTGCTACCAAACCTATCGGTTGTTAGTGCTGCACCTAAAACAATACCGTTTTTTCCATTGCCACTTTCATCATTTGCATTTCCGTTGAAAGGGTAGTATGCAATTAAACCATTTTCTGGAAACAGATAGGTGGCAGTAAAAGTAATACTATCAATATTATCAATCAAAAAACTTTGAACTGTGCCATCATTATTGTGAACATTTAATGTCTGAGTAAAATTAACCATCGGAAATGAAATAACTAAGATTATTATAATAAAATACTTTTTCATTGTACTCACCTATTTTATTAACATCATTTTCTTTGTTAAAACTGAATTATTATATATTATTTGACATAGATAAATTCCACTTGCTACACTTTGCTCAAAATCATTTTTACTATTCCAATTTACTTTGTAAGAACCGGCATTATGGTAACCACTTTTGATTGTTTTGACTAATTCTCCTACAATATTATAAATTCTTACTTCCACATTCCCTGCTTCAGGGATTTGATACTCTATCGTAGTTGAAGGATTAAACGGGTTTGGATAGTTCTGCAGAAGTGTAAAAGACTTAATTGCATTTCCAATTATTTCACTATCATTAATATCAACAACACCACTAAAAGTAAGTTTTCGTATATCCTCAATATTAAAGGATTGTGTTATCCCATCTTTGTTGATAATATTCATATAAACTTGTGACCAGCTAACTGAAAACAGAAGGGAAAAAGATATAATTATAACCTTCATAAATCCTCTATAGATTGTGTTACATTATTTCTAATTTATTTGTATACCGGGTAGCCGGGAGATGTTGCCATCTCCAAGCCCCCTAAGAATCTCACTGTTGCGAGACTCAAGCACTTTTCAAGCCTTTCCCCTTAGGGTAGACCCGACAATTATTAAATTAGTTAATTAATTTTTACTACCGTCACTGCTTATTCAGTGACGGGATTATTTTATTTTTATCTTTTACTGCCTATTAAAACCCAGCAAACGACATAATGGAAAGTTACTGCCAAATATTTTTGATAATTTTATTTAATCAACTTTACTTGCAATGCTTACCTTTTTCTCCTAACCCAAAAAAAACTTTACAATGCCGCAATGAAGATGCGGGCAGGTGGAAAAGCTGGATTATACAAAATTTCACTTAGGTGTATCTAAATAATAATGAACAGAACGAGGTTTAAATCCATGATGTATAAAAAATTTATCAGCGTTATATTTGTTTTCAATTGCTACATCAGCACTAAATCCCAAAACGTTATTTGATTTACCCCATGAGATAATATTATTAAGAAGTTGGCTTCCAAAACCACAATGCATATAGTCATCATCAATGTATATTTCACGAATATGACATTTTGATTTTGATATTGCTGATATTAATTGTAATTCAGAAAAGGCGTAACCTATAATTTTATTTCCTTTAACAGCCTTTATTAATGAAAATTTTTTATTGTTTAAAATTCTTTTAAAAAATTCCTTTTTCCAATTATTGTTAAATTCACCAGTCCAATTATGCTGATCATGTAGTCGCTTTGCCATAACTAAAATAGTGTCTAAATCACTATTTACAACTGGATTAATATTCATTTCAGTCATTCCCATCGTGGTTAGTAATTTAATCTTCAGTTAACTTGCAGTAAAGCTCATATACTTTTGAAAAAGGATATGTAAAGAGCTCAGTCTCGAATTTTAATATTATATCTTTTTTGGATTTGTGTTCTGATAATGCATCAAATAATTTGCTAAATGTGTTAGGTATTTTGTATTCTGAAAATATATCTAGTATTTTTTTTGTACTCTTTGATAAATTATTTCTATTTGCATACAACTTATCATAAAGTAATTTAGCCGTTTCACCAATTATCTTAGCCTTGTGTTCAGGGGGTATCATTTCTTCTTTTTGTGAAATTCTGGTTAGTGGCGAGCTATTCAGGTTTATTTGTAGGGCTTGAACAGATTGCGTTTCTGACTCTATATTCAGTGATGAAATTAGTTGATAACACATATATTCTGTCGTAAGAAAGTATAGATTATTGTCATTTGGGGGACTATAAAGATAAGGAAAAAGAATATTAGATAAAGAATTAGAAATATTTTCAATAAACTCTGAGTCAAAAAAATCTTTATGATATAAAATATTTGCTAAATTATATGCAATATAAAGTTCGGTCCTTTTTTGAGTAAATAATTCAGGGGTTATATCAGCAAATAAATTCGTATGATTGGGGAAAATACGATTATTTCTTTCTCTTTGTGCTATAATTTGAACTACTCTTTGAAATCCTTCTTTGATTGTAAATCTACGACTACCATTTGTATGTTTATCTTTATTAAAAAATATTGTTAATATAGCCCACAGAATATTTGATTCGTCTTGTAAGTTTACACCTAATCTGTCAGAAATCTTTAGTTTAAACTTAGGATCGATATAATCATCGACTAGCTCAGTTATACGATAATATAATTTATCTAAGAATTGTTGTGAATCTGGGTAGGTATTATATTCCTTTGTTTGTAATTCATAATAATATGTAAGTGTAGTAAATAATTCGGAATCTATATTACTTATGTATAGAGGAGTTAGTTGAATGAATTTATCTGGGATATTAAGAAATTTTTCAAATAGCTTTAATATTTGTTCTTTTGTAAAGCAATTATTTTTTACAAATTTTCCAAAGTAATCAAGTAGATGTTTTATAGGTTTATTATCTGAATAATTAGTCGAAAAATAATGTTTATTGAAGTGTCTTAAATAATAAAAAGTTCGCCTACGATAAATGTTATGAAGCGCCGAACTAAAACGATAAGGATAATGCTCAGTATCTGATTTAATAGTTTGAATTATTTTATTGAATTCAAAATGTTCAGTATCGTAACCGAACAAGTTATTAAAATCTTGAATATTGCTTATAAGGATAAAAAGATTTTGATCTTGACTCGATTGAAAATCCGTTTGTATTAGACTATTAGAAACTTCACTCAACTTTTTTTTTACAAGTCCTAACTTGTAATTTAGTTTTTCCATATACATAATTAATTAATCCTTAAGCCACTTTTTACCTTTTCCTTAATTGGGTGACTAGTGTTGTTAAATACACTTATTGGACAGTAAAGAATATGATATTTTTTCTGATATGAAATATGGTTCTCAGGTTTTGTATAGTTTAAAAGAGGTTGAATATTACTTTTTCGAACCGTTTCATTAGATAGCTTTTCGCATATCTGGTTTTCAAATGAAATATTGTCTGGATGAATTATGGCAATATCTATATCATTGTATTTTTCTACATCCTTTATACTTGAACCAAATATATATATATCGCCATATTGCTTTAATTCTTTGATAACATCGTTCATCTTACTTACTCCATTTTTATTTTGTATAACTTTATAGAATTTTATCTGGAAATGAGCAAAAAAATAATAAGGTGTAAAAAATCTTAAGGCTCATTTACAGTTAGAATTCGGTTAAGTGTTAATCTTAAAATATAAAAACTGCTTTTTATACTCAAGCATTAATTCCTCCTTCGCTAAAAGACAGCTACGGAGGACGTGTCCGCCTTCGCTAAAAGACAGCTTCGGAGGACAGGTCCTCCTTCGCCAAAGTTTACCGACCATAACTTTAGTGGCGGTTGGGCTTCGGTGGTACTGAAACGTCAATCATTCAATCACCCTATCATTTCAAGCTCCCGGTTACGGAGTGGGATTGAAATCTGTGTTTGTATGATTGGTTGGTTGATTGAAGTTATAGACCTACTTTAGCGGCACACCTTCACGAAAAGATGTTTCGGCGGACAGGTCTGTCTTTGCATTCGCTCCTCGCTTTGCCGTAGCTCAGCGAACGCAAGTCGGCGGGAGTTATACGGAGGCGGGGTCAGTGACGGCAGTTGATGATAAAATCGGTGTTAGCCGTTTAATTAAGATATTACCCCCAAAAGAAAAAACACCGGTGTTTCATTATAGATTTTATCATTATATTCGAATAAATATATTTCAAATCTTAAGAGGTAAATATGGCAAATACATATACGCAATTGTTTGTCCACATAATATTCTCAACCGGAGGCAAGGAAAAAGTTTTATTGAAATCTTTTAGAGAGGAATTATTCAAATATATTTCCGGGATCATTAATCAAAAAGGGCAAAAATCTTTAGCTGTAAACGGAACAATTGATCACATTCACATATTTGCCGGCATACAACCTACAATAACAGTCGCAGATTTAGTTAGAGACGTTAAACATAGTTCAACAAATTTTATAAAAGAAAAGGGATTTATTAGAAATAAATTTAACTGGCAGAAAGGCTATGGAGCTTTTACATATTCAAAATCACAAAAGAACGATGTAATAAAATATATAATGAACCAGGAAGAGCATCACAAAAGAAAAACGTTTGAGGAAGAATATCTTGAATTTCTTGATAGATTTGAGATAGTATATGATGAAAAATATGTTTTTGGTTAGTGATAATTTGAAGACGTGTTAGTTCTTACATATATTAAGCTAATATAATGAAGCATCTACGAAGCTTGAGAAGCAAGCGATTTTAATTTTCTACCATAATGTAAGTCCTAACAGACTTCAAAGAATATTTCCCCCAATAGAAAGAAATAAGCACCCAATATTCAACAACCGTAAATCGGCATTAGCCGTTTAATTATAGTAGAATAAGATATTACCCCCAAAAATGAAAAAACACCGTAGGTGTTTCATTATTCAACAGTGCCATTACTTGTTAATTTGTCGAAAAAAAACAAAACAGCTAAATTTGGGTAGAATATTTAATGAAACTTCTCACGAAGCTTGAATTGCAGACGGTTATTATTTTCTACCAAAATGGAGAAAAGAAAGATTTCCCGCCAAAAAGACGGCGGGCGGACCCTCCGCTGAGCACGCCAAGCCCGGTTCTCTCCAGAAGAGTCCGTTGGACACCAAAAGACGGGCCCAAAAACGCTCCTTCGATATGCCGGACTGCCATTTTGACACTTAATATGCAATTGTGCTAGAAGAAGGTATCAACGTTCTATAAAAATATATCAACGATGATATAAAATATATCAACGTTCTATAAAAATATATCAACGATGATATAAAATTTATCAATGTTCTATAAAAATATATCAACGATGATATAAAATATATCAGCGTTCTATAAAGAAATATCAATGATGATAAAAAATATATCAGCATTCTATAAAGAAATATCACCGATGATAAAAAATATATCAGCATTCTATAAAAACCTATCAATGATGATAAAAAATTTATCTCAGGTGAATAAAATCTGTTCGTTAATGGTTGAATATAGAATTTTAAACCAATAACAGGGTGTAATGCAGATTGCTAGCAATCTGCATTACGTCAATCTCGAATTTATTTCACAAGTACCGTCTTCCGCAGCCAACCTACGGCGTGTCACTTTGTGAATTAATTTGATGTCATTCAAGAAGGTTTGGACTGTCATTTCGAAGGAGCGCTTTTTGCGACTGAGAAATCTTTAACACTCATCAATAGTAATTTCCTCCCATTTAGGATTTTTACTTTCAACAAGTTTGTTCTTCTTTTCTCTTCTCCATTTTTTAATTTCTTTTTCACGGGTTATTGCTGAATTTACGTCATTGGTATATTCATAATAAACCAATTTATCTACATTGTACTTTTTTGTAAAACCATCTATCAGTTTGTTTTTATGCTCATAGATTCTGCGCTGCAAATCATTTGTCATTCCCACATATATTACTTTATTATTCCAGTTGGTTAGTAGGTATATGTAATATGTTTTTGGATTCATAGTTTTTCTTTGGTTTATAAGATTTCTCACAAAAAACGCTCGAAATGACAGACTTTTTATTTTTCAGAGACTTTAATATAAGTAGAAGAAGGCATTCCTCAAAAAGAGAAAACACCATAGTGAGGTGTCAACAATGAAGAACAAGATTGACATTTCGAACCCGTCTTTTGGTGTCCAACGGACTCTTCTGGAGAGAACCGAGCTTGCGTGAAGCGGAGGGCCTGCCCGCTGTCTTTTTGGCGATTTCTCCAGTTTATAAGATCTCTCACCCCAAAAACCGGGGTTCGAGATGACAGCTATAGATTGTCACTTTTGACAAGGTGGGTTGTCATTCGGCTTGCTGGTCTGTCATTTCCGACAGGCTTAGGCTTTTTAGAAACCTTCAGGCTACCGGCAGAATGCGAAAAGAATAATTCCATAAAACATTAAACGATTATTACATTCACTCCTGCACTAACTAATCGTTCTTCTTCTTCTTTGGGGATATTTGAATCGGTAATAACAAAATCTATTTTCGACATCGGTGCAATAAACGCGAAGCTTCTCTTCAAGAATTTGCTCGAATCGGTAACTACAATAACTTCCTTTGATATATCTATCATCAATTTATTTAACTGCGCTTCTTCAATGTTGGGAGTGGAAATTCCGTACTGGGAATCAATCGCGTCGACCCCGACAAACAGTTTGTCGCAGAAGTAATTTTTAATACTGTTTTCCGCTATTGATCCTATTAAAGAAAGGGAATTATTTCTTAGAATTCCTCCAAGCATTATTACTTTAATATCGGGATAATCGGCAAGTTTATGCGCAATATTTAATGCATTTGTTATTACGGTTAAATTTTGAATGCCGGATAAGTTTTTTGCTACTTCCATTGTTGTAGAACCGGAATCCATAATAATGGTATCGTCATCTTTAATCAATTCTGCGGCTTTTTTACCGATAGCTTGTTTTTCCTTCAAATTTCTTTTTGATTTTTCGTTAATCTTGTAATCAACACCAACTCTCTGTACCTTAATGGCACCCCCTCTTGCCCTTATTGCCAATCCCTTTTCTTCCAACTGGGCTAAGTCGTTGCGAATTGTTACCTCGCTTACATTGAACTCTGAGCTTAAGTCGGAGACTTTTACCTGTCCTTTTGATTCAATAAGTTCAATAATTTTCACTCTTCTATCCAGGGTCATATCTTTTGACAAATTATTCTGTTTATCATTCATAATTGCTAAATCTTATTTGTTTTAAAAGGAAATATTTGATTAACATAATAAGATAGAATAGGATAACTTGCAAGATAAATAACTATTAAAGCTTTTTTTTTATTTCTTTTAATGGAAAGGGGAATATAGCCTTATGAAAGCTTTCGAAATTATTTGTAAAATTTATTATAGAAAATAAATGAAAGCTCTTGACAAGGTAAAATAAAAGATATATATTCACATCCAAAGTTTTCAACAACAAATCACAAGGATATGAAAATGAATACTTCTTATTTGGGAATTTCATATCATGATTTACAAGAGAAAGGCGCAATTAATACTGCTAAAGAAATAGCTTGTCAACCTGAGTTATGGTTAAAAGTCTGGGAAAACATCAACAAAAAGAAAAACGATTTGTGGTTGTTTTTGGAAGGAATATATGCAACTGAAGACCTGAATATAATTTTAACCGGCGCCGGAACATCGGCATTTTTAGGTGATGTTTTGGAAGGGCACTTTCAGAAATATACCGGGATAAAAACTAGTGCAATTGCAACTACCGAACTTGTTACCCATCCCGGGTACTATTTGCAAAAAGAAAAACCAATGTTGCTTATATCTTTTGCCAGGTCGGGTAATAGTCCGGAAAGCGTAAAGGCTGTTGAATTGGCTAATAAAATTTGTAAAAACGTTTACCATTTGGTTATAACGTGCAATTCCGGGGGAAAGCTTGCAAAAACAGTCACAGGTGAGAATTCATATATATTGCTGATGCCTCCCGAAGCAGACGATCAGAGTCTTGCAATGACCGGGAGCTTTACTGCAATGCTTTTAAGCGGTTTGCTCGTCTCGAGGATTAGAGATATCGATAAATTATTACCGCAAGTAAATTTATTAATGAATTACGGCGAAAAAATACTTTCCGAATACACGGAAGAATTAAAGAGAATTTCGGAACTGGATTTTAACAGGGCGGTATTTTTAGGTTCGGGTATTTTTAAAGGAATAGCCTGTGAATCCCACTTAAAACTCCAGGAACTAACGGATGGAAAAATAATCTGCACGCATGATTCTTTCCTGGGATTTCGCCATGGACCAAAAGTAGTTGTAAACGAACAGACACTTATTGTCTATATTTTTTCTAACGATGAATATGTGCTGAAATATGAAAAAGATCTGGTTAAATCCGTAAACGAAGGAAGAAAAGCACTGCATTCAATCGGCATAATGGAAAACGAGCTGGATGATATTGAACTTAACTTAAAAGTTAAATTATCCTCATGCGAAAAAAGAATCGATGAACCGTTTTTATCCATTGTATCGGTTTTGCCGGCGCAAATTTTAGGTTTCTTCAAATCACTCAATTTAGGTTTAAAACCCGATACTCCTTCCGAAAGCGGCATGATAACACGTGTAGTACAGGGAGTAACAACATATCCTTATGATAGAGACGGTAATAATGAATAATTATATCTCAAATATTGTAAGTAGAAATAAAAGCGGCGAGCCGGTAGGTATTTTTTCCGTTTGTTCGGCAAATAGGTTTGTAATTGAAGCAAGCATGATTTATGCAAAAAAGCGAAATAAATTCCTATTAATTGAAGCCACCTCGAACCAGGTTGATCAATTTGGCGGGTATACAGGGATGACTCCAAAGGATTTTCGAAAAAATATTGAGTTTATTGCGAAATCTGTTGGTTATCCGGTTGAAAATGTGATATTAGGCGGTGACCATCTTGGACCTAATGTTTGGCAGAATGAAGACAGCAATTCGGCTATGGAAAAGGCAAAAGATCAAATAAGAGAATACACAGCCGCCGGATTCACCAAGCTGCATCTTGATACAAGTATGAGATGCGCAGACGATACCGGCAATCCCGGCGAAATGCTTGATCCCGGGATAATAACGGAACGAGCTGCAATTCTCTGTAAAGAAGCAGAAAGTGCCGCAAGCAACAGCGGGTTTGCAAAATCGGTTTATATAATCGGCACAGACGTTCCGATTCCCGGCGGAGCAATAGAAACTTTAGAAGACCTGCGAATTACTACGGACAACGAAGTTGAAACAACAATCTCTCTTACAAAAGAAGCGTTTCAAAAATTGGAACTGGATAATGCGTGGGAAAGAGTTGTTGCAATAGTAGTTCAGCCCGGTGTAGAATTTTCTGATTCCACCATTTTTGAATATAATCACAACAACGCCGAAAAACTGGTTGCAAAGATCGAAGAATATCCCAACCTGGTTTACGAAGCCCACTCAACTGATTTTCAAACCAAAAATGCTTTGAAGCAAATGGTTAAAGATCATTTCTCCATTCTTAAAGTGGGACCCGGACTAACTTTTGCATTAAGAGAAGTGGTATTTGCACTGGCTCAAATTGAAAATGAACTGCTTTCAAATAAAAAGGGAATTGAACTTTCAAATTTCCGGGAAATAATTGACCGGCAAATGACGGAAAATCCCAGGTACTGGAAGAAGCATTATTCAGGAAATGAGCATGATTTGTCTTTTGCCAGGAAATATAGTTTCAGCGACAGGATAAGGTATTACTGGTCTAATGAAGAAGTAGAGGACTCGCTTAAAATTTTGCTTAGGAACTTGTTGGAAAACCCGGTACCGTTAAACCTGTTAAGCCAGTATCTTCCGGTTCAATATGAAGCGGTAAAGGAAGGCGAAATAGATAGAAAACCGGGAAGCATAGTTCATCATAAAATTATGAATGTACTGGATCTTTACAATTACGCAACAAACGGAGGAGATTAATGAAAATCAGGCCGTGGTTAATTTACGCTATTGTTACAACAGTATTTTGGGGACTATGGGGCGCCTTAATTGAAATTCCTGAAAAAGCAGGTTTCCCGGCAACTCTCGGTTACACTGTTTGGGCACTTACAATGATTCCTCCTGCATTGGTTGCACTAAAGATAATTAAGTGGAAATTGGAACATGATAAACGTTCCGTTATGCTGGGGCTGATTATTGGTTTTACGGGCGCAGGCGGGCAGGTTATACTTTTCCAGGCTTTGCGCACAGGCCCGGCATATTTAGTCTTTCCTTTTATTTCCTTATCGCCGGTTATTACTATTGTTTTATCATACATGTTTCTAAAGGAACGTGCCAGCAAACGGGGATGGATTGGAATTATTTTGGCTTTGCTTGCAATACCGTTACTTTCTTATCAATCGCCTGAAAACTCCATTGGCTCTGGGTACCTCTGGATTATTCTTGCCCTGCTTGTTTTCCTTGCGTGGGGACTCCAGGCTTATGTAATGAAATTCGCAAATCAAACCATGAAAGCAGAAAGCATTTTCTTTTACATGATGGTAACCGGATTATTGCTTGTGCCGTTTGCCCTGCTCATGACGGATTTTTCACAACCAATTAACTGGGGATTTAAGGGCCCGTATTTAGCAGCAATAATCCAGATTTTAAATGCTGTAGGCGCGCTTATGATTGTATATGCATTCCGTTACGGGAAAGCCATGATAGTAAGCCCTTTGACGAATGCCGTGGCCCCGGTAATAACCGTGATTATTTCTTTATCGATTTACCAGGTAATACCGCACCCGGTAATTATTTTCGGGATGGTGCTTGCCGTAATCTCTATACTTTTAATGGCAATTGAAGATGAAGAAGAAACCGGTGAAGAAACTAAAACAGAAGAAATCCCGGTGAAATAGCATGAATGTAAATGACAAGAAGTTTGATGTAATTGTAGTTGGCGAGCTTAACGTAGATTTAATTCTTAATAAGCTTGAGTCCTTCCCGGAAATAGGGAAAGAAAAATTAGCTGATGAAATGACGCTGACACTCGGGAGTTCTTCGGCAATTTTTGCGAGCAATTTAAGCGCACTTGGCGCAAAGGTAGCGTTCCTTGGTAAAATAGGTGACGATTATTTCGGGGACCTGGTAATAGATACGCTTCAATCCAAAGGTGTAGACGTAAGTATGATAATCCGCGATGATAAATTAAAAACCGGCGCTACAATAATACTTAACTTTGACGAAGACCGCGCTATGGTAACACATCCCGGGGCAATGAACGAATTAAGATTTGAGGATATTACTGCTGAAAAATTATTAAAAGCCAAACACCTGCATTTCTCTTCTTATTACCTGCAGCCCGGCTTAAAAAAGAATGTCGGCGAAATGTTTAAACTGGCAAAAATATCCGGGCTAACTACTTCATTTGATATGCAATGGGATCCCGCTGAAAAATGGGATTTTGATTATAAACATGTATTGCCGAACGTGGATGTATTTTTACCTAATGAAAAAGAAACAGCAAATTTAACCGGCAAAGAAGATTTAACCGATTCCCTGGAAGAACTTTCCCCTTATTCAAATACCGTTATGGTTAAGATGGGAAGCAAAGGTTCGGTTTCCTGGGCTAAGGGTAATTATCATAAGATGGGTGCTTTCTTAAATTCAAATGTGGTAGATGCCATTGGTGCAGGTGACAGTTTTAATGCCGGCTTTATTTTTAAGTTTATAAAAGGCGAAGCAATTAACAAATGCCAGGAATTCGGAAATTTAACCGGGGCAATTAACACTACTGCTGCCGGAGGAACAACTGCTTTTACAAGCTTTGATGAAATAATGAAGATAGCTGAAGAAAAATTTGGATATAAATCGTAAATGAAATTGCAGGAAAAATTAAGACAACTGAAAAAAGAGAAAGCAGCTATACTTGCGGCTAATTTTTATAATTATGAAACCCTGCGGGGAATTCTGCATGCAGCTTCCGGATTGAATCAGCCGGTTATTTTACAGCTTACTAAAAGTTCAATTGATTATATGGGATTAAAAACCGCAGCCGGCATGGCGAGAGCGGCAATTAAGGAATATAACATAGAAGCATGGCTGCACCTGGATCATTCGAAGTCCGTTGAGCTTGTTGAAAGATGTTTGGATGAAGGTTTTGACTCTGTTATGATTGATGCGAGTGAATACCCGTTTGAAGAAAATGTAAAACTAACATTACAGGCTGTAAAACTTGCAGAAAAATATGACGCAAATGTTGAAGCGGAATTAGGTTACGTGCCTAAACCGGAACAAGATGTTGATTCAAATAAATTAACCGAACCGGGAGATGCAAAGAGGTTTGTTGAAGAAACTTCGGTAAATGCGCTTGCGGTTGCTATAGGCACTGCTCACGGTTTTTATAAAGCAGAACCCAAACTGGATTTTGAAAGACTGGCAAACATTAACAATGTAACAAATGCATCCCTGGTATTACACGGCGGTTCCGGGATACCCGGCGAAAGTATTCGTAAAGCTGTGGAACTGGGAATTTGCAAAGTTAATGTTGCAACCGAAACAAAAAATATGTTTATGCAGAAATTAACGGCTCTGCTTAACAACAATAGCGAAATAGATTTACGACAGGTATTTCCGCCTGCAATAAATGCCGTAAGCGAATTGATTAAAAGTAAAATGCAGATTTTAATTAACGGGCAGTATGAATGGGAATATAATAACTAGTGCCGTGTCACGTTTGTGATGTCGGTTCGAATTGCCGGGGTGTCCATAGGACTCCTCACGGAGAGAAATCTTTGAAATCACTCTAATTGAAAGATTTCCCGCCAAAAAGACGGCGGACAGGCTCACCCAAAAGACGGGTTCGAAATGACAGTCTTGGTGGTTACTATACTTTGATGTTGATAGTAGAAAATAAAATTTCAAAACATACAAAGAGAGTTAAATGGTGAATAGAAATACTGAAATATGTAAAGTCATCTTAACAGCATGTAAGGTGATTGCCATTTTGTTTTTTTGCGTTTTATCTATAAATGGGCAGGATATTTCCAGGACAACCGTATTTTATGAAGAATCGGATGAGATTTTTCGTAATCCGGAAAGAGGTTTTTCCGCTGCAAGAAGTTCGCAGATAAGCAGGTCGTTTATTAACAACATCAAAGATGATAATATAACGGTAATTCAAAGAATTTATACAGTACCGCAATTTAATAGTGTTTTATTCACCGACGATTTTCTAAATCTAGTAGAATCCGATTTAAATACAGCCCGGGAAGGCGGTGTTAAGCTGGTTTTAAGGTTTTCTTATACGAACAATCAAAACGGGGATGATGCGGCTCTCGAACTTATTCTTTCGCAAATTGAACAGCTTAAGCCGGTTTTCAACGAGCACTATGATGTTATCGCTTATATAGAAGCCGGGTTTATTGGCGCATGGGGTGAATGGTATTACTCTACGAACGGATTAAACAATACCGAAAGTCGACGTACTGTTTTATACGCATTGCTTGATGCTTTGCCGGTTGAACGTAAAGTTGTTGTCAGAACACCGGGTTATAAAAGAAGTATATACGGCACCGACGAGCCTTTAACTTTTGCAGAAGCATTTAACGGCACAAAGCGTGCAAGAACGGGTGCGCATAACGACTGCTTTTTGGCAAGTGCAACGGACTTTGGGACGTATGTAAGCAATGATGTTGAAGGCGATAAAAGTTACCTGAATTTAGACAACCGTTTTGTCCCACAGGGTGGAGAGACATGTAACCCGGGTGAATACTCTTCTTGTGTAAACGCTTTGATTGATCTTGAAAGAATGCATTGGTCTGTACTCAACAGGGACTATCATCAAACAGTTCTGGATAGCTGGGTAACAGGAGGCTGTATGGATGAAATTAAAAGAAGGCTGGGATACCGTTTCAGACTTATTGAGACAGCCGTTATCGACAGCTTAAAACCCGGCGGCACATTCAATATGAGTTGTGAAATTACCAATGAAGGATACGCCGGTCCTTATAATAAAAGAAACCTGGAAGTTGTACTAAAAAACAAAGACACAAATAAAAAATACAGGCTGTTAACGGACGAAGACCCGCGTTTTTGGCTATCGGGTGATACGGCAGGTGTTGAAATAACCGGCGGAGTAAAAACAAATGTTCCTGAGGGCGATTATGGAGTTTACATATTCATGTCCGATCCGGAAGAAGGACTGCGTGAAAAACCCGATTATGCTATACGTTTGGCAAACAAAGATTTATGGGAAGACTCAACCGGCTTTAATTACCTGCTGCACGATCTTGTGATCAGTTCGGATGTGCAGAGCGAAGATTACAACGGGGATTCATACTTCGAGATTTTCGATCAGGGAACTGTAGTCCCTACCGGTGAAATAAATATTGACGGAAGTTTTAACGACTGGGAACAAGTACAAAGTTTGGATACCGGAGAGCAGGAAAAAACCGGCGATGCACTTAACGACGCCTTAGATCTTGATGATATGTGGATTACGGAAGATGAAGACTGGATATACATCAGCTATATGCTTGCCGGTGATTTTTCGGAAAGTTATTTCTACCATGTTTTTTTTGATATTGACAACAATCCTACAACCGGTTACCATACCGCAGAAAGTTATGCCGGTATCGACTTCATGATTGAAAATCAATATCTCTGGAAATACAGCGGAGAAAACGGGGAATGGGGCTGGACTTCAAAAGGCGAAGTTGATTTCAAAATCGGAACGGTTGAAAAGAATCGTGTTGAATTGGCTGTATCTAAAAACTCTTTGGAAATTGACGGCTCTCAAACTTCACTTGAATTAATATTTAATATAAATGATAACGATGAATCTCATGATGACGATTACGCGCCAGACAATTATAAAACAGAAAGTTATACATATAATTTTACCGTTACTTCCGTTGAGGAACAAGCGTTTGCTGCAAGGAGCAGTTCTTTGGAAGTCTTAACATATCCCAATCCGTTCAACAATGAAGTTACAATTCTTTTCAATGCAAATTCTGAAGAAATAATTTCCGCCGGAATTTATGATTTGCTGGGAAGGAGAGTAAAAACATATTCTCCCTCTCAATTTGAAAACGGCAGATTTTTTTGGAACGGCAGAAACAATAACGGAAGGGAACTAAGCAGCGGCACTTATTTCTTTTACTTACAAACGGAAAAGGAAAAATTTGTAAAAAAAATGTTGCTAATTAAATAATACACAACAAAACGAAGGAGTGTAAAGATGAAAGATCTATTTACAGTTTTAACTCTCTTTTTTTTAATATGCAAAGTTTCATTTGCCCAGATTGAAATTGACGGAGACATGCTCGATTGGGTGGGCATAGAACCTTTAGATCAGGGTGATGCCGAAGAAGCGGTAGGTGAAATTCCTCAATATCCGGACTTTGATCTAAAGCATCTTTATATTACACATGACGCTAATAACGTGTATGTAAAAATTGATTTAAATGGAACCGCAAGTTTTGACAACTTCTATAATTTCGATAACCCGCCTGTATTTGAGTTTTATATGGATACCGAAATTGGTGACACTACAGGTTTCGACTGGGGCTGGTGGAACCTCGCAATGAATTATTATGTGGATATTGTTACTACTTTGCATCCCGACTCTACAGAAAAATACGGTACACTTTATATTTACAACGGGAACCGGAATCCTACCTGGGCTGAAGGAGAATTTGTTGAAATAACAAAGGTTCCTATGGCTGTTAACGATGATAAAAATTCACTTGAATTTTCAGTTCCCAAAGAAAGTGTAAACTTCGGTTCCGAATTTAGACCCTGGGTTTATTCTGTAGGTAATGAAGAATGGACTGACGGGGCAGATCATCTTCCTGACGCCGGAGCCGAATATATGTTAAAATTTGATTTCTGGTACGGCGGTTCAGTTTATCAACATAACGGCACGGAAATAGAAACGGATATTGAAATTGACGGCGCTTTACTTGACTGGGTAGGGCTCAATCCGGTTGATGTTGATGAAATTTCCGAAGAAACCGGTGATATGCCAACCGGTATTGAGTTTGATTTAAAGGACATTTATGTTACAAGCGACAGCAATAATTTGTATGTCCGGATTGATCTCGACCCGACTGCAACCTTCGCAGGAATGTACACTAATTATACAAACCCTCCGGCTTTTCAGTTGAATTTCGATGTGAATTGGGGCGATACAACAGGTCTTGGCTACGGCGGCTTTTGGGAACTGGCTGTTGATTATATGGTCGATTTAAGTTCTGCCTTAAATCCTGATAGTACAGCTACAGAAGTACCTGTTAACCGTTACATAGCTGATTGGGCAGGTGCATTTGAAGAGTTTGTACCAATAGAAGGAGTATTCGCTTCATTTGCAAAAAATGATGAAGATAATATAGTTGAAATTGCAATCCCCAGAACAGGCATTAACGTTGATACAGATGTTCGTCCGTGGATTTATGTTGTTGGCGACGAAAATTGGGATAACGAAGAATATTTCCCCAATACAATCTACGAAGGCTGGGGAGGGGAAGGTGAGTTCTATGCATTAAACTATAATTTTGTTACCGGACCTTCGGTACATAAAATATATGATTCACAAACCGTGACGGATGTTGATGATGTTGATGATAAAATTTTATTGCCCGGATTCGGTTTGGTGAGTAATTACCCGAATCCGTTTAATCCGAGCACAACAATTACTTTCTCCGTATCAAAATATGAAACAATTAATGTTGCCGTTTATGATATACTCGGAAGAAAGATTGCTACATTGATAAATAACGAGGAAATGCATCCCGGTCATAAACTTATAAAATGGCAAGGTAAGGACGATAGCGGCAATACAGTATCAAGCGGTGTTTATTTCTACAGTATTTCTTCGCCAAGCAATAGTATAGTTAAGAAAATGATGTTGATGAAATAATATTCATGATGGTTAAAATGATGTTCCTTTTTAGAACGGTGCAGTTAACAGGGAGAAGGATAACCGGCTAAATTCAGTAAACATTCTTCTTCCCCCGGTAAATCGGGAAAATATTGAAAATGAAGATTGGAAAAATTTTTTGAGAATCTTCGAAGAATAGCGGAATAAAAATTCCTAAAATTTTGTAAGGAAAAAATTCATAAATGGTGAAGAAATGATAGTAAAACGAATAAAGAAGGAAATATGGATCGTCTTTATTTTTATGGGGCTTTTGTCGTGTATTGATGATCGTTTGCCACCGGAACCTGTAGAAGTGGAAAGACCGAATTTTGTTTCATTCGAATCAATTGGAAAGTCAGGTGTAAACGTTGACTTGAACAGTCAGATCGTTATGGATTTTAATGAAAAAATGGATCTCTCCACATTCCCGGGAAATTTTGAGGTTGTTGGAGTAAGCGGAACCGTTGCAGGTACTTTTGAATATTCGACTTCTGCAGACAGCGCGGTTGTATTTACACCGTCATCAAATTACCAGCCGGCTGAAATATACGAGGTTAGTGTATTCGGTGGTGTAAGGGATATTAACGGCAATTCTATGATTTCCCCAAATGATGAAGATGAACCTCAAACAATGTGGTTTTTCACCGGTGGAGAATATTCGCAAGATGGGAGTCCTTATGTCTTCGTGAGAGACAAATCCAGCAAACAGGTAATTTACCGGGTAGGAAATATTAATGATTACAAAGATAATTTGTATGTTGAGGCGGACGAAGAAGATTTTCAAACATCAGCTATTGAAATCTCGCCGGGTGCCGAACGTTTATTCATGATAAATTTGAAAGCTACTGCCGGAACTGTGACCGTAATTGATCCCCAGTCTTTCACTGTTGTCGGTACAAGTGAAGTAGGGCTTGGACCTACAAATATTACTTTTTCGGATAGTAAAGCGTATGTGACAAATAATTCGGGTAAATCATTTTCGGTAATAGATCTTAACTCGCTTCAAACCGAATCAACAACCGAATTCAACGACGGTTTCAGACCAAAAGATGTTGTTTACAGCCCACTTACAAACAAACTTTATTTTTATCATAGTACCCAGAAAACGATTAGGGTAGTTGACGCAAATAATTATGATACATTCTACGACTTAACCAATATTTTGGATAATTCGAAGGCAATTGATATAGAGATAAGTGAAGACGGCAAATATATATTTCTGCTGGAATCCAATTCAAGCAGGATCTTGGTTATGGATGTAAATACGGAACATGTTTCAAAGATAATTGATCTTGGATTTGAATATAATATTGACGGAACAGTAGGCGGGCAAAATTATTATGTGGCTTACTACAGGAGAATAAGCAACGATGACGTAGGCGGGATATTAAAAATCGATATTCCCTCCTTAAATATTTCTGAAAGTTTAAGCTGGGAGTATGAAGTTGATCAAATCGGCTTAACTACAGCTGAAGAATTGTTATATGCCGTTGTACCTTCGGATTCAACCGTAAAAATGGTTGAAACGAAAACCATGCGCAATATTTCTCAAACAAAAGTTAACGGCAGCTTAAAATATGTTGCCGTAAGCAGAAGCAATTACAAATGAAAATAAAAGAAACCTTGAGTGGAGTTATGAATAAATATATTATGTTTTTAATCGGAATATTCCTTTTGCTAATTGAAATCTCATCTGCTCAAAGCGGCGGTAAAATAGTAGGTCGTGTTGTTGATGTTGAAACGGGTATGCCGCTGGTTGCTTGTAACATAATTATTGAAGAACTAATGATCGGCGATGCTGCAGATGACGATGGGCAATTTATTATTCTGAATATTCCCGCAGGAACTTATAATGTAAAAGCTCGAATGCTTGGATATAAAACACAGGTAATTCAGGGTGTAAAAATAGTTTCCGGATTAACGGTTAAATTGGATTTCAGTTTGAGTTTTGAATCAGTTGAAACAGAGGTGGTTGAAATTGTTGCTTATAAGATACCCCCTGTTCAAAAAGACCTTACAAGTAAAATACAGGCAAGAACATCGGAAGAAATAGCCCGCGTGCCCATAACAACAGTGAACGATTTGCTGGTTCAGCAGGCCGGAATTATAAAAGATGTACGTACGGCTCCTGTGTCAAGTCTGCCTGCGTTCGGCCAGTATGCAACAATTCCTTCGGATCAATTACACTTCAGGGGCGGCAGGGAAAATGAAACACGTTACCTTCTTGACGGTGTTAATGTAGGCGATGCTCTTTGGGGAGGATTCAGCATAGATCAGCTCGGTGAACTTGCGATCAGCTCTATCGAAACATTTACGGGCACATTTGCACCTCAGTACGGCGAGGCAATGTCCGGTGTAGTAAGGATATCAAGTTTTGATAAGCTAAACCCGACACCGAAATACTCACTTAAAACTTTTACCGATAAACACGGAATCGATGCCGCTTCTCATAATACATACGGTGTTGAATTTTCGCTTAGCTCGGCGTTGCCTTTTTACAACAAAATGGGGTTCGTTGTAGCTCACAGAACATACAGTACCGACGGTTATATAAACGGTTTCATTTATCCTGAGTATGTTAACAGTGAAGGAAGGGATAAAAGTGGTGACCCTGAAGAAGTTTCGATGCAATATACGGATACAGAGTTTACTCTGGGTAAATTAATATGGCAGCCCGTCAGTAAGTTAAAACTCACATTCGGCGGTTTTCTTTCAAAATCCAACCGCGGTGTATACAATCATTATTTTAAGTATAATCCTTACGGAACACCGAGAGTAAAACTTAATGACGACCTTCTTTATATGAAGATGAATTACCTGGTTGGCGATAACAGTTATTTTGATATATCCGTAGCTAATTACAACAGAGAATTCTTTTCAAGAGTTTATGAAGATTTGTACAAGTACAGTGTTTTACCGCAAACGGGAACTGCGGAATTTTCAACAACGGGAGAAGATTGGGTTTACTTTGATACCCACTTCAACAGGAAAGAAGCAAAGATTGACTATGTCTTACAATTAGATAAAATACACAATTTGGCTGTCGGTGTAACATACGAACAAATGGAAACGAACCTTTCGAGAAAAAATCCGGATGGAGGCACACCTCTTGAAGCATACCGATATGAACCCCTGCAAATAGGCGGTTACATAAATGAGAAAATGGAATTTGACGACATGGGAATGATAATCAATCTTGGAGCAAGATTTGATTACATCGATACAAAAAGAAAAGTGCTGGAAGATTTATCACAACTGTCAGACCTTGATGCTCCACTTAAAGATGCTGAAGCTGAAATATATATCACACCGAGACTCGGCATAAGTTTTCCGGTCGCAGAGAAAGCGGCAATAAGATTTGGTTACGGGCACTATTATCAATTCCCGAATTATTATAAAGTTTTCCAGGGGACTTACCTCTTGGAAGCTACAGGTGAATTTAGACCTAATCCGCAATTGGAGAATACGCCTATAGCGGCAACAGACATCAAACCTGAAAAAACAGTGAATTACGAGTTCGGTTTGCAAACAATGCTTACTCCCCAAATTTCTTTGGATGTTACGGCATTCTTTAGAAAAACAAGTAATTTAATCGGTGTACTCTATAATGAAACAACAGAAGGTAAAAGATTTCAGGTAATGGGCAATATTGATTACGCTACTGTCAAAGGGATTGAGCTTTCCCTGAAAAAGCATTTCAGCAAAAATTTCTCCGCTTTTTTAAATTACACTTTTTCCCAAACTCTTGTAAGCACATCTGTATTATTTGAAAGAACTACCGACGAATCACGCACTTTCCCGGCTAATTGGGATCAGCCGCATGTGCTTCAGGGAAACGTATATGTTGAAGCCGACAATGGTTTCGGGTTTTCTATTTACGGAAGCATTTCTTCAGGTTTTCCTTATACCCGGTCACAGTTTGATCCCAACGGCGAAAGATCGCCGTCAATACATTCAATTGATTTGAACCTGTTCAAGAATTTTAAATTTTTCAGTTCCAACCAGCAATTCTATGTGCAGATACTCAATATCACAAATGAAAAAAACGTATGGTGGGTTTATGCGGATTCAGGTATAGCAGGAGACGATGCCAGTGAAGCAACTTCGCACGATTACACAAACAATCCAAGTATGTACGGCCCTGCAAGGGTTATACAGTTTGGAGTAAAAATATGGAATTAGTTGAAAGGATTATAAAATCAATAAAAAGAAAAAATAGAATACAGGCTTTAACACTTGTATTATTACTGTCCTTAACCGTTTATGCCCAGCGGAACCCGATGGAATACAAACGCTGGAATGTGCTGGATATTAATAAAATAGCAACTACTTTTAATAATGCCGGTATGCTTTGCGACGGTAACAACCAGAGTACTGCTCTTGCCAGAGTTCCTTCTTTTGAATTTCCCCAGGGCAGCGGAAAAAATTACGGTACGTGTGTAGCTGTAGTTGTGGGTGCTCCTTACGGACAAGAGCCGGAAGTGGTTGGCGGCACAAATCCGGATGGACTTGCTTATCTTGACGGAACTATGGATGAAGGTCCGGCGGATTTTTGGAACGAAGAACATTTTGCTCCATATCCGGAGTTTACAAATCCGACTGTTGCATCCATAAGCACGGATAAAACTTCATGGCCCGATACCTGGTCTGCAACTATTCCGAACTATTATTATGTAGACGGTATAACCGAAGAAATAATAACGAATAATGATATTCCCGCTATGCCTATTTTGTTTGACACTGAAACCGGATGGCCCGGGTTCGGTCCAAATGGTGAAACACTTTCCGATCAAGAAACATTCAGCGTAATGTATGGTTGGGGTGGTACGGACCAAATTGGTTCCGGTAATGCCCAGACAAGATGGCTTCGTACCCAGCTAATTATGAGAAGTATGGCTTGGGAAGGAACGCTTTATGAGAATTTTATTGTATGGGTGTTTATAGTCCGTAATCCGACCGATAAACCGATTGTTGATATGGGCATGGCAGTACATATTGACCTCGGGTTTTTCCCATCGTTTTTACCCGGTATTGCATATGATAACGACAGGCATTATTACGATCCAAAGCTTCAGCTAGCTTACGGTTGGGATGATAACGACTACGAGGAAAATCCTTTGGGCGGAGGAAGCTTAACAGGGGAAGATATTGCCTGGGGCGGTGTTGTTGCCCTTAAAATGCCCGGAGGAAACGGTAAAGTAAAATCTTACGATGCAACTCATTTTTGGCAGGGGCAAACTACCAACGTTGGAAGCGGCGGCGACCCGGAAATGTATTATCAATGGAATCTTTTGAACCTCAATGATCCACAGGATAGTGACGGCGACGGTATTGACGACGACTTTGACGGCAACGGTATACCCGATGATACCGAAGGAGGTCAGGGATTTCACATTGGAACAGGTGCCGACGGTCTGCAGGTACTGGGTTCGGATAAATTCTCTTTACAGCCGGGTGAAACGGATACTTTAATATTTGCTACGGTTTTTGGAGCAACTGAAGACGGTTTAAAGTCAAACACAAAAAATGCAATAACTTTATATCAAAATAACTGGATCCCCGTTAAGGCGCCACCTACACCTCTTGTTGAAGCCTTTATTGACGATAGGAAGGTTGTTCTTGTTTGGGGTACCGGCAGTGAAGTAGATCCTGAGTTTGAAGGTTACAAAATATATCGCTCGCAAGATAACGGGCAGACGTGGGGAATTGAGAGCTTCACGGATTTTCAGGGCGGGGTACATTACATTCCTTTGGCTCAGTTTGATAAAGAAAACGGAGTTAAAGATTATTATCAAACACTACCTGAATACGCATGGTTCAATCTTGGTGAAGACAACTGGAATCCCCTAAGATTTGAAGTGGAAGCAGATACTATTAAGGGATTTAAACTTGGCCACAAACTTCAACATTTTAGCGACGGTGATTCCCTTAATGTATTCGTTGACAGAGAGGTGTTAAATGGGATTGATTATAAATATTATATTGCAGCGTACGACTCCGGCAACGGCATTACAGGTCCTCTCGAAAACTCAGCCGCTACCAAACCTTTGGAGTTTAACAACACGGTTCAAGTACGTCCCGAACTTGTTATGGCAGAAGAAACATTGGGGCAGGTAAAAGTTGTGCCCAACCCATACTTTGTTAACGCAATTTGGGAGACAGGTTATAACGAACACATTCTCCAGTTTACCGGCCTGCCTTCTAATGCCACCATAAAAGTTTTTAACAGCGGCGGAGAATTGATAAAAACACTTGAACATAATTCAAATTCAAGTATAGCAGCATGGGATTTGAAAAATGAATTTAATCAACTTGTAGCTCCGGGAGTTTATTTCTATTATATAAACTCATCTCTTGGAGAAACAACAGGTAAATTTTTTGTAATTCTATAATAGGAAGTATATAATGAATCGGATGAAACAAAATAAGTACTTGCAATCGGTCTTAAAGGAATTCTTTAAACTCAACAGTATGTTACTGTTATTCATAAATATATCTGCTACTTCGCAAGTAGTGGCGCAGGAAGTGGATTACTCAGGGACATCGGTTGCAAATTTTTTGAAAATCGGTGTCGGCGCCAGGGAAATGGCAATGGGTGACGCTGCAACAGCAACCGTAAATACTGCTGCGGCAATGTATTGGAATGTTGCTGCGCTCTCACGGATTGAAGAAAACGTATCCGTTGTTATCTCTTCAATGGATTGGCTGGTTGATACAAGGAATTCATATTTTGCAGCAGCATTAAAGGTAGATGGCTTAGGTACATTCGGAGTTGATTTTCATTACCTGGATTATGGGGAAATAGAAGAGACAACGGTTTACGACCAGGATGGCACGGGCAGGTTTTTTTCTGCAAGAGATTTGGCTGTCGGGCTTGGTTATTCGAGAAGTTTAACCGACCGCTTCTCTTTCGGAATTAAGGTAAAATATATTAGTGAAGTTATTGCAAATGCTTCGGCAGATGCATTTGGAGTTGATCTCGGCGCAGTATTTACTACTTCTTTCTTTAATAATAATTTAAGATTAGCCGCCAATCTGTCAAACTTCGGAACTAAAATGAAATTCTCGGGAAGAGACCTGGCTGTTACTTACACGATACCGGGTAGTCCGAGCAACAAACAAATTCCGGCTGACTTAACAACAATTGATTGGGATATTCCTTTGTTATTCAGGTTTGGCATATCAAATTATTTTGTTAACAATGACGAACTGAAAATTCTTGTGGCATACGATATTCTTGATAGCCGCGATTTCGACGTACGCCAAAACTTAGGTGCGGAAATAGGATTCAGTAATGTTGTGTTTTTAAGAGGCGGGTATAAATTCAATTATGACGAAGTAGATTATACAGCCGGCTTAGGATTTGACTTCGGAGGAATTCTTGATTACGGCATTAAGCTTGATTACAACTATTTGGACTTCGGTGTATTTGATGGTCTTAATCAATTTACCCTGGTCATCAACTTATAATATTTTGAGGAAGGTGATGTACAAGTTAACAATTATTACAATGCTAATTCTAACAGTATTTATTAAAGCTCAAGACAATCCGATGGTTAATCAAAGGTGGAACATATTTGATATTAACAAGCTCAGTACGGAGTTTAATAACACAGGATTATTATGCAACGGTAACCAGCAGTCAACTGCTTTGGCACGACAGCCCTCGTTCGAGTACCCGGCAGGTAGTGGATTAAGCTGGGGAACAGGTGTCGGCGTAGTTATCGGTGCGCCTATTAATCAAACTGACGGCGCTGTGGGCGGAAGGCCTAATCCGGCAGACGACTATTACGCATTTTGTGATGCTACTCTTGACGAAGGACCTGCTGCTTATTGGGATGAAGAGCATTTTTTCCCTTATCCCGAATTTGTAAACGGTGAAAGAGCTTTAATGAGCGACGATCCGGAAACATGGCCCGCTCAATGGCCGCAGGCTTACCCCATATTAAACGACGAGATTAAGTTTGATCCTGAAACCGGCTGGCCGGGTTTTGGCCCAAATGGTGAACAACTTGCAGACCAGGAATCTTTCTCAGTTGTTGAAGCGTGGGGAGGAACAGACCAGTTAACTTCTTCAAGCGCTTATCCTAATTTCCTGAAAACACAGATGATTATAAGAGGAATGGCATGGAAAGGTACTCTTTATGAAGATTTTATCGTATGGGTTTATATTGTAAGAAACGTTGGTACTGATCCGATAGTTGACATGAGAACGGCAATACATGCGGATTTTAGTTTTATCCCGCAATTTTATCCGGGCATTGGGTATGACGATGATAGGCATTATTATGATCCCGAATTACAATTAGCTTACGGTACTGATGATGACGGTTATGAAGAAAGTCCGCTCGGCGGTACCATACTTGAGGAAAATATTCCGTGGGGCGGTGTGATTACGTTAAAAATGCCGGGCGCATTCGGCAAAGTAGAAACATACGATGCTTTCCATTTTTGGATGCTGGCGACTACAAACGCTGGAAACGGTGCCCGTTCGGACTGGTATTTTCAATACAATGTTGAAAACCAGAACGACCCGCAGGATAGTGACGGTGACGGTATTGACGATGATTTCGATGGAAACGGAATTGCCGATGCAGCTGAAGGCGGCCAGGGCTTTTATGTCGGTTCCGGTGCAGACGGCTTGCAAACTTTAGGTTCAGGTGCATTTACTTTAAATCCTGGTGAAAGCGACACACTAATATTTGCAACAGTATTCGGTACAAGCGAGAAAGATCTTAAAAACAATGCAAGAACTGCCAGAACACTTTTCGAAAACAACTGGGAAGTAGTCAAAGCCCCTGAAGCACCTGTTGTAGAAGTTATTCCGGATAACCGTAAAGTAAAATTGGTTTGGGGAACCGAAAGCGAAAAGGATCCCGAGTTTGAGGGATATAAAATTTACAGGTCGCAGGACGGAGGATTGAGCTGGGGATCACAAACATTTCAAGATTTTGAAGGAGGTACTCATTACATCCCGATAGCTCAATTTGACTTAGAGAACGGTATTAAAGGAAATTATGGGACAATACCTAAATATGCATGGTTCGATCTCGGCAATGATGATTGGGGCCAATTACGCAGGGAAGTTAAAACCGAAGACGATTATCAATTATTTAATGTTGGTGATTCTGTTAATGTTTTTATTGATAACGATGTAATAAATGGAGTTAATTACAGGTACTATATTGCAGCTTACGACAGCGGCAACGGGATTATCGGTCCGCTGGAAAATAGTTTTAGTAATAATCCGTCTGAAGTGAACAACACTGTTGTAGTTATTCCGCAAACCGAAGTTGCAACACAAAATCTTGAAAACGTCAGAGTCGTACCCAATCCTTATGTAGTATCGGAAATATGGGAATCAGGTTTAAACGACCATCAAATTCAGTTTACAAATATGCCCACAGAAGCAACAATAAAAATATATAATACTGCAGGTGAACTTATTTATACAATTGAACACTCGGCTAATAACAGTACTGCTCCAAGCATAGCAAGCTGGAACCTGAGAAATGAATTTAATCAGACTGTGGCCCCGGGTGTTTATTTCTACTACATTAAATCTGCCATAGGAGAAAAAACAGGTAAGTTCTTCGTTATTTTATAATAAAAACGGAACAAACATTTAACAATCTGGAAAAATGTTAACGAGGTAAAAATTGATAAAGAAATTTCTAAAACGGTCAAATGCTTTAACTGCATTAATAGTTCTTATTTTATTTATTCCCGGATTTCAAAATTTATATTCTCAATCTATTATTTTCCCGAGAGCTTTCGGGATTGCAATTGATGACATGGGCTGGAACCAGGGCAGTTCACTAGGAGACGAAGGCGGTCCATGGAGAGCAGGCGTTAATATGGAAATGACTCTTAAGCATTACAGTTCAGTTGTTGAAATAGCAAAAGGTGCCGGTATAAGATTGCAAGGATTATTTATTCTATCTGAAATGGATAGACTAAATATCTGTGCTAAATATCCTACAACCACAAAAGCCGGGGCTGATTTTGACAACTCTGAAAACATCGAGCCCGAACAAATAGAAATTATGAACTATGTTAAAGAAAATGCTGCTTATCTTGAATTCGGTTTGCACGGTGTTGGACATGAACATTTTGATAACGGCATTAGAACAAGAGCGGAATGGTATGATATCGAAAACAACAAACCGTGGCCGGAAAGCGATACAAGAGATCATATCAAAGCATTTAAAGAAATAATGGCGCAGTACGGAATCACGGAAGAAAACGGACAATCCTTCCCGGAAAGTTTTGTGCCTTGTGCTTATAGTTATTATTGGAATCCGGATGGTGAACTGAGTACGGGAAAGCTTCTTTCGGAATGCGGTGTTAAATATGCAAATACACTTTTTCAAGAAGTCTCGGAACTTAATCCGCCGATTGAAGAAGGCGGCGGACTCGACCACGGGGTATTGGTTCAAAACAGAATAAACTATGGTAATGAGTGGTTCAAACTATCAGCTTTACCGAAAGAAAGTTATGACAAATATGAGTCAGACGTAATTGAAACTCATTGGCCGAACCTTTTAGCACAGGATTATTCTTTGCAAGATGAATTAAATAAAAAGTGGGTTGAGTTTTTCAAAAACATTCAGAGAAGTGATACGAAATACTTATCTAAAAATACTGAACAAAATAATTCCCAGTGGTTATATAAAAAGTATGCTCAAGTAGAAATTGAAGATGGCAAAGTGTTTATTGATAATTCACAAATGCCCGACGATGCTTATAAATATGATTTGCTTGGTAATTTTGTCTTGAAAATAAAACTGAATGACGGGCAACATATTTCAAAAGCCTTGTTAAACGCTCAGCCTATTTCCGCTTATTTTGAAGATGAAGGATTTGGTTTTATTTACTTGCCTAAGCTAGAAAAAGAAAATTATGAATTGGATTATGAAGTCGGTTCGAATTATATCGATAAAGTTGTTTATAATAAAGGAACGTATAACGTTTATTCGGTTAAGGATAAGGATGGCAAATTTGTTTTCGATATAAAAATGTACGGGACGCAAAATGTAAATATTAAGTGTCCGAAACCTGTTAAAGTTAGTTCTTCAAATCCTAATCTTGAAATTCTTTCACAAGAATATTCCGAGGCTGATAATGAATTGATTTTATTAGTCAAGGGCAGAGACATGCAGGGCGAAAAAGGAACAATAACAGTCAATTTTTAAGAAACCGGAAAGAGGATGAGAATGATTCTTAAGATAAAACAAGTTGCAACTCTTACAGTAACAGTAATCTTTATACTTACGGGATGTGGAAAGAGTGAAAATAAAACAGAAATATCTTCATCTATTCTTACTGTTAAATATGATAGCCTTATGCATAGCATTGTAATACCCAAGATAGAAGATGCAGCGGAACTAATGGATGATTACTCAGCCTCTGAAAAGTTAGTGGTCGGTGAAGATACTTTAGAAAATTTTGTACTTCGCAAATCTATCTTATCAAAAACCGACTCTAGCGAAATATTAACTTTAACCGGGTTATACGAAAACGGAATTGAAATTGAAAAGACTGTAAGACTTGAGATATTAAATGATTTCCCCGGAACAGTTATTAAGAATGTATCATACAAAAATTTAGGTGAAGATAAATTGGAGATCATCGGTTGGATAAACGATGATTATAAAATTTCACCGGCCAATGATGACCCGCCGTTTTGGTCATATCAAAGCGGCACTTATCCCGATAGAAGAGATTGGGTCGTCCCGGTAAATCCCGGATTTGAGCAAGAAAATTATATGGGTATGAATTCAAGCGATTATGGGGGCGGTACCCCCGTCTCCGACATTTGGAGAAAGGATATAGGTTTTGCAGTAGGTCATCTTGAAACTGTTCCAAAATTAGTTTCGCTTCCCGTGAGTTATGGAAAAAAATCTTCTGGAGTTAAGCTTGCTGTTGAATATAACTACTTGGAACCCGTTAGTTTGGCAAGCCTAAAATCTATAGGCACCTTTGAGACTTTTATACATGTTCATAAGGGAGATCATTTTTCAACTTTGCAACAATTCAGTAAAATAATGTCAAATAAAGGATTGAAATTCGGCACCTTCCCGGAAACATGTTATGAACCAATTTGGTGTGCCTGGGGTTACGAAAGAAATATGACGGTAGATGAAGTACTTGGCACATTACCTAAAGTAAAAGAACTGGGTTATGAGTGGGCTGTCTTAGATGACGGATGGCAAAATGCTGAAGGAGATTGGTTCTTAAATCCCCAAAGATTTCCTAATGGCGATGAGGATATGAAAAAGTTAGTAGATAAAATTCATAGTTATGGATTGAAAGCAAAATTGTGGTGGTGCCCTTTAGCCGTTGATCAGGGAACTGAATTAATTAAAAAACATAGCGATTTTCTTTTGCTTGATAAGAACGGAGAAAAACAAGACATAACTTGGTGGGACAGTTACTATATGTGTCCGGCTTATGAACCTGTGGTAGAATACCATGTCCAATTAGTCAAAAAGATAATGGAGGAATGGGGGTTTGACGGATTAAAAATAGACGGGCAGCATTTGAACGGTGTTCCGCCGTGTTATAACCCGGATCATCATCATGCATACCCTGAAGAGTCGGTCGAAAAACTTCAAGACTTTTGGAAAACGGTTTATGAAACAGCTCTAAAAATTAATAAAGATGCCGTTATTGAAATTTGTCCGTGCGGCACATGTTATTCATTCTATAATTTACCGTATATGAACCAGACTGTAAGCTCGGATCCGCTTTCATCATGGCAGGTAAGATTGAAAGGAAAAACATTAAAAGGCTTAATGGGTGAGAGCTCTCCCTATTACGGCGACCATGTTGAACTAAGTGATAAAGGTACGGACTTTGCATCAACGGTTGGAATAGGCGGTATAGTCGGCACTAAATTTACCTGGCCTACTGATCGGCATCCCGAAAAAGGATATATCCTTACCAATAATAAGGAAGCAGAATGGAAAAAATGGGTGGACATTTACAAAGAAAAAATGCTTTCAAAAGGCACTTACCTCGGCGGATTATACGATATCGGTTTTGATAAACCTGAAACCCACGCGATAAAAAAAGATTCTAATTTATATTACGCTTTCTATGCACCGCAATGGAATGGAAATATAGAACTTCGCGGTCTTGAAAATAAAAGATACAAAGTAACCGACTATGTAAATAATATTGAGATAGGAGAGGCAGCCGGTCCCGTTGCAAAACTGAATGTAAAGTTTAATGAATTTTTATTAATAGAATGTATACCGTTAAAAATGAATTAAAAAAGTTTGCAATTGCAAATATCTCTAAAGCAAAAATATTTTTTTTACTCGTTGTTTGTTTTACTTTGCCAAGTTTAAACGGGGTAAGTAACATTCTACGTATCTAAATCCGGCACCATGGCTGACTATATAGAGTCAGGTCGAATAACAATAGATATGATCAAATAAGATACAAAGTATTTCTCGCTTGAATACTCGTATCAAATGTTAAATAGAGTTTCTGCAAAATAAAAAGTCGGTCATTTCTCTCCCGATAAAAAAATCGGGATCGAAATGACAAAACGTTTAGATATCTAATTTTGCAGAAACTCTAATAGCTCAATGGTCATATTGTTGTGACAAAGCTTCTACGGCAATAAAACCATTGACGAATGAATTTTATTCACCGGAGATAAATTTTGTATCTCCATTGATAGTTTTTCTGTCATCGTTGATAGTCTAGTGTTATGTCAACAATGAAGTGCCGTGTCATTCCCGAATTCCGCCGCGGCGGATTATCGGGAATCCACTTTTATAAATTAGATTCCCGCTTAATACGTGCGGGAATGACATAGTATAAGTTATTGTGTATAGTCCGGCTTAAAAGATTACCGGAATGACAATACAGAATTGACGCGACACTAGGTATCTCCGTTGAAAGTTTTTCTAGCACAATTGCATACTGAATGTCAAAACGACAGCATGTAATTTTCATGTTTTTTAGAAAAAGGGGCTGTCTTCCATATTGAGTTTGTCATCACGAACATGTCTTACGCTCGGCAGGCGAAATGATCTCTGTGTTGAGATTGCCCGCCATCACCCGGCTCATCGCATAGG
>JASFMY010000077.1:0-31647 GCA_050117315.1 Ignavibacteria bacterium | reverse complement strand
AAATACTTTCGGTTTTTTCTTCAACACTGATATTGGATTGTTCATATTTCTTCTACCATATTTTGCCTTTTACAATATTAACTATTTCGAAGCACTTTAAACAGTATTTTATTTCGCAGAGGGTTTAACTTCGGGGAATTACATCCAACCGTTGCAATAAGTCAGTCAAATTTGGCAGCGGTTCTCATAGAATTAAAGCGGAAAGATGATGCCTATAAATTGTGGAAATCTGCTTATGAAATATTTAAGAAATTTTTAGGTATTCATCACCCAAATACACAAACGGTTTTAGAGTATCTTGTGCATTATTTTAAGGATAGATTAAAGTAAAATTCAAAATCTTCTCTTTCGCAAAAACCCACGACGCTGTAATATTCATAAAATATGATGAAGTAATGCATTGTAATGAAGCTTCCAGCGAAGCTTTGAATTGCAGGTGGTTATTGTTTTCTATCGTAATGGAAGTCCTACCGGACTTCATAAGACATTCCTTACAAAAAAAAATGTTTAATAAATCATAAAATCAAAAACGGTGTTAGCCGTTTCATTATCGTAGAAAAGTAGATCAATCAACTTAACAAAACACCGTAGGTGTTTCATTATAAAATTAAATCCAATTCTTGGATAACGTCCATGCGACGATTGTCATTCCGTCCCAGATATCACCCTTTTCAATTAAAAGGTCTATTTCCTCAGGGTAAAATGAGTTAATTTCAAATTCTTCGGTTGGGTCCGGTCTGCTTTCAGCCTCGGTTAAATCCTTTGCAATAAAAACATTGCAGAATTCATCCGTAACTCCGTTGTACGGATTGAATTCTCCTATCTTTATAAATTCTTTTGCAGAGTAACCGGTTTCTTCGGCTAATTCTAATCTGGCTGTTTCCAGGTAATCATCGCCGTCTTTAACACTGCCGCAAGGAAATTCAAGGCTTTCTTTTTCGCAGAGATACCTGTACTGGTTCACTACAATTATTTTACCCTCGCCGGTAACCGGTACAATCATACTTGAGCCGTTTGTGTGGACATAATGGTATTCGCCTTCATACTTGCCGGGAATTTCAAACTTATCAAGTTTGTAAGTCCACCATGGGTTTTTAAATTTAATAGAAGAAGAAAGTTGTTTCCATTTTTTAAGCATTTTTAAACCTCGTGAGTAAAAGAAATCCTGTTCAGGTCAACCTCGTAAGCCCAGGCAACCGGCAGCCATTGAAATGAACCGGCAAATCCAACACCAACAGCCCGGTAAGAGGGCGGGGGAGACTCTAAGAAATTCCCCGCGTAAATAACAACGAGAAATATTATCAATCCCCAAAGTTCGTAACTGCCCTTTTTTTAGCTGCAAAACCGGCCCCGACATGCCCGGTAAATATATATACACAAGCCAAATTGGTTTTGGGATTTTACCATAAAGTCCTCTCTTTTTAAGAGAGGATTTAGGTGAGTTCTAAATAAAAACTAAATCCCAAAACCAATTTGTAACAAGTATAATTCACAATTTTTGCTGTAAGAGTATGGCAATATAAAGAGAAAATTATTTAATTTAACCGGTTGTATGAAATAAAAATGGAGCTACGATAAACTGCTGACTTTTTTAACAAAAACAGCGTTTAGCCTTGTCGACCGAAAACGAACTTCCGCTAAAAGTAACAGACCAATTATAGAGTTTTTCTTGATTTCTATATCGAAATCTGATTCTAAGAAATTTTGACAATTATTAATTAATTACAAGAAATATTAAAATAACGCTGAATTTATGCTGATATGTTAATACTTATTAAAAAAAATATAAAAAGTTCTTGACAATAGTATTTGCTCATATTAAATTATTGTTAAAATAATAACAACTAATCACAGTGCATCCTAAACCGAAATTGAAAAATGATCAGACAAATATTTTGACAAAACATTATACCAAGAAGATGGAGAATCTATATGAAAAAGAAGAAATTACTTTTTTTACTAATTATCACAACTTCTGTTTTCTTACTTTCATTAACTGAGAGTAAAGCTCAAACCAACGTCCTAGACAATTTCGAAAGCTATGAAAATACGGATAGTCTTGCCAATCATTGGAGAATTTTTGGGTATGCTTCACAAGATTTTCAGTTAGTCACCGACACAACAGACAAAGTTGCCCCCGGCGGAGATAACTACTTACAATACACATACAACGCAACTACAAGTACCTGGGGTGGTGTAGTTGAAAGGATCCAAACCGATGAGACATTTTATCCTCTGGATTTAAGTTCCGCTCAAGCAGGTTTACAGTTCTATCTGAAAGGTGACGGCACTGATAATGTTCTACGATTTCGGTATTACAATTTCTTTGATGGAACGGGAACCGAGGATGCAAGATGGAGATCTCAACCAATTTCACTAAAAGATACAACATGGCATATTGTAAGAATACCTTTTGTTCTGGATACAACTGAGACTTATGGTTTACATTTATGGTATACAACCGATGCTGCTTTAGCTGAAACAGAAGAAGAAATGTTGGAAAGTTTAAGTAAAATTACACGTTTTCAAATTAATTTAGAATATCCTGATGTATCCGACACAAGCACTCACAAAATTTACTTGGATGATTTTCGTGCCATGGATTTTTTAGCGCCTCAAGAGGATGGTGATATAAAAATTGCTGATTTTGAAGATTATATTAATTCTACAGACTTTAAAACAGAATGGCAGGGGTTTGGTTACGGGACTCTTGATTATGAATTAGGAAGAGACAATAGTGCTCCTGAAGGTTATAAATATGCACGTTGGACTATTCAGCCTGAAGAAAGAACTACATGGGGAATGGCATTTAGAAATAGAAGCGCTCTCTATTCAATACCGGATTTATCTTCTATAAGTGATGATGGGGGAGTCCAATTTTTGCTTAAAGGCGATGGAAGTGAAGATAATTTTCTAATCCGTTTTACAGATACAGATAACAACTATTGGGGATCATACTGGATTTCGTTGGAAGATACAAGCTGGCAACAAATCACTATACCTTTTATTGTTGATTCCTTAAAAGGATTTAGGTGGTTGGGTAATGATCCGAATGGAACTTATTGGACCAGTGATATTGGTACTCAGGAAATGTTCCGCTCCAGCTTAGGTAAAATTACGGAAGTTCGGTTCGGTAAAAGAAATCCTGTACATGATGATATTAAGAGAGTTATCTCATTGGACGCGATCTATGCTATAAACATACTTCCACCGCTCGATCCGGAATCTGCAGATGACTTCGAAACTTATACCGATTCCGATGATTTAACGGCATCCTGGAATCAATTCGGTGCCGGCAGTGTTTCACTTGAACTTTCGGAAACTGAATTTGCCAGCGGTGCAAAATCAATGTCTATTACATATGACGGTTCACTCGGTTATACTGCTGTTAGGAAGAGAAACATAATCCCCGGTCTGGACTTTTCCGAACTTAGCGCAGGTATGCAATATTATTTAAAAGGTGATGGTACTAATAATGAAATCACGCTTAGATTAATGAGCGGCGATGAAATGTGGGAAAGTGCCCCTGTGTCATTAAATACTACGGAATGGCAACATATCGGTGTTCAATTTACGGCAGATTCAGTTAACGGTTTTAGATATTTAGGCAGCAATACTGATAACCCGGTATGGTCTACCGACGTTGGAACCGACGAACAATTATACGGAGATTTGGCAAATATTGATCAACTTAGATTTTATATACGTAACCCTGAAGCAATAAGTGAAAATAAAACAGTATACATAGATAACATTGAAGGCGTTGATGAATTTGACGGTGGTATAGTTGTTTCTGTTGAAGATCAATATGGCAGCTCCTTACCATTTGAATATAACTTAACTCAAAATTATCCTAACCCATTTAATCCTAGTACCAAAATAGAGTATAGTTTACAAAAGCCCGGAATAGTGACTTTAAAAATATACAATATTCTTGGTCAGGAAGTTTTATCGTTGGTAAATGAGTTTAAAAATGCAGGTAATTATAAGGTCGATTTTAATGCCGGCAATTTAGCTAGCGGTGTTTACATCTATCAGCTAAGAGCCGGATCATTTATTAACTCTAAAAAAATGTTGTTGCTTAAGTAAGTAATTGATAGAGAATTATTGCAAGAGAAATCTTAATAATAATAATATGAAATTGGATTTCTCTTGCATCACTTATAAGTAGCTTCGTTTTCTCTTTCTCTTAAACACATTGATTGGAATAATTAATAAGACTGTTGCAAGCACTTTTAAGCACTAAGAAGGAGAGGTTTCTGATGAAAGAAAGATTAGTATGGGTTTTAGTTTTATTCTTTCTCCCCTTCGTAATTTATATACAAAATATGATTTTAAATCCTGGCTTTGAACAAAAAGCAAATGGAATTCCGGTTGGTTGGATTGGGTTTGTTTAGACTAGTGCAAGTGTGGAGCTTATTTAAATAAATTCAGGTGGAGAGGCAATCCTATCAAATTGAGTCTCCAATGGTTAAGTAAATTTTTTTTATTAAATAAATTTTTGGCAATTGCAATGGTAAATCACTTTGGAAAAACAAAATATGCTAAGTTGGTAAAACTTATAATAATGTATATGCTTTTTAACGGAACTTTATTTGCCGGTAACACAGGAAAAATTGTAGGATTAGTTGTTGATGCGGATAATGGTGAACCATTAATAGGGGTAAACATATTAATAGAGGGTACAAAAACAGGTGCGGCTACAGACCTAGAAGGCAAATTTACAATCATCGGAATTTCACCGGGGAACTACTCAGTAATTGTCTCGTATGTAGGATATCAAAAAGTTACCTTAACAAATGTAAAAGTCATTATTGATAGAACGACTGATCTTAAAATAGAAATGCATGAAAAGTCTTTAGAGTTCGGTGAAGAAATAGTTGTTGAAGCAAAGAAGCCCCCTATTGCCCTAGACGTTTCATCTAGTAAACGGGATATAGAGATTAGTGATGTTGAAAGCATTCCGGTTAAAGACTTTAACAGTTTGTTGAATCTCCAGCCGGGTACAATATATCAACCAATAACTAATGATACTCAGGAACAGATAACTAATGAATTATCTATTAGAGGCGGAACAGGGGTTGGTGTTTTTGTTGACGGATTAAATGTTACAGAGGCCATGTCAAGCGGTTCTTTAACAAATTTTAACTTGAGTTCACTTAAAGTTGCGGAAATTCTTACCGGAGGGTTCAATGCAGAATATGGTAATATTAGGTCCGGTGTAATTAATGTCGTTACAAAAGACGGTACTGATAAATATCAACTAAGTCTTGATGTAAAAGTAAGCCCGGCCTCGAGAAAACATTTTGGCGAATCCATCTATGATCAAAATAGTGCCCCGGAATGGGTTCTGTACGGTAATGATGATGCTTTATACGGAGAAGACGGGATCCATGACGCGGATAACCCTGATAGCTATTGGGAATATTTTGCTATGTATGATACCGTTTACGGCTTTACACCCGAACAAGCCCAGGAAGTATGGAAATATCAACATAGGGAAAGACAATACGGGCACAAACCTGATTATATAATAGATGCAAGCTTCGGCGGTCCTCTCCCGTATTTAAAGAACTATAAATTAGGAAGGATGATTACTTTTTTTACCAGTCTTAGATTCGAATATAACATGTTTGCTGTCCCTATTTCGCGAGATCATTTCGAAGATTTGAATTGGTTTTGGAAATTTACCATTCGCCCGGGTTCGGGAATGAAAATTAATGTTCAGGGGAACTATCAACAAAATTACTCTTCAACAACATATAATACTCCGCAAGAATCTGTTTCAACACCGGAACAAGCCATCTTTAGTATGCAGTATCCTTTGACAAAATATTACGAGGGTATGAGATCTATTGCGGATAGATATAGAAATCAATTTGCAGTTAATCTATCGCATGCACTGTCTGAGAAAACATATTATAATTTCAAATTATCTTATTTGCTAAGAAGATCGTTTGTTAACCATGCAGACTATAGAAGCAGTGAAGGTGTATTTACCGTCGGCGGGTATACTTTTGACTCTACTCCCAGCGGCTATGCAGACGAGGCTTCCGTTGTAGATTTCGGCGGAAGAGAAGCGGATTTCGGACTTACAACCAAAGGTTATTCATTTATTTTCGGCGGGCATGGCAAAGAAAGAGATTTCTCAAAAGAAATTCTTATCAGTACAAGGTTCGATTTAGTTAGCCAGGTTAATAAAAATAATCAAGTAAAAACCGGGTTTGAGTTTACTTATGATGACTTAAATATGCACCATGGTCTTGTACAGCAATCACCTCCTCTTATCAAAATGGATAAGTTTAGAAGAATCCCAATTAAAGCGGCATATTATTTACAAGACAAAATTGAATTTAAAGGTATGATTGCAAACGTTGGTGTACGATTAGATTATACGGATAGAAGAACAGATTATTACACGGATTTGTACTCCGATTACTTAAACGTAGATAGTATTGATTTTGCTGCAACCGATAGAGTTAATCCGTTTTTTTATGTAAGTCCCAGAATAGGAATTGCACATCCGATTAGTGAGAAGAGTAAACTGTTTTTTAACTACGGACATTTTTATGATGAACCGAGCGTTACCTATTTATATAATAAAAGGGAAAGATACGGCGGTAATTACGATAGGATTAATAATGCTAATCTGAACCCCCAAAGAACCATAGCTTATGAATTAGGATTTGACCAACAGTTGGGAGAACAATATTTACTGCATATCTCCGGTTACTACAGAAATATAACTAATCAAATAATGTGGGTTGCATATTACTCCGATGCCGGTAATCAAATATCAACTTATTCTAACGGTAATTATGCAGATTCAAGAGGTTTTGAAGTTATTTTTGAGAAAAAATTAGGAACATATTTTATTGGAAGTTTGAGTTTGGATTATATGGTTACTTCTTCAGGAGATCATGGAAACGAAATTTATTATGAAGATGAATTAAAAACACCTGTACTTAGCAGCAGCACGCAATCTACTCCGGGTGCCTCATATACTTTTATAGCTAACGTTACTTTCAGAACACCTAAAGAATGGGGTAAGGATATTCTTGGTATCGATTTGTTTGGAGATTGGGCTTTGAATCTTACACACGAATATAGAAGCGGTAAAACATTCACATATAATCCCCAAAATTTACCCGGGGTAAGTAATAATTTAAGATGGAGACCTCATCATAATACTAATATGAGGTTATCTAAAGGATTCGAATTTATAGGGATTAACTGTTTGGCATATATGGAAGTTTACAATTTGTTTAATAGAAAAGAACTTAATCCAAACTTGCGTTCCTTGTTATTGCCGCAGCTTTCTTCGTATACAGATTATTTAGATTCGCTTATTCTTCCAGAGGAAGGCGGGGATGATCAACCGGGGGATTACGAGGCGGATCATATTGTACTTCCTGATCCGGGAGATTTTCCGACTCAATTATTATTTAAAACTCCCCGCGATATTTATTTTGGTATAAAAGTAAATTTTTAATTTGGAGTCCCGAATGAAATACTTGTTAAACATTCTATTGGTAATATTATGTTCTACTACGTTATTATTTTCACAAACAAAGTATGAACATCATATTAATAGAATTACCGCTGAAGTAAGTGATGACGGAGCTTTGCTTTATAGAAAAAATACGGTTTTATATCCAACGTGGCCGTATGATTCTCGTTATTTTGATTTTGATGCTAGGAAGACTTACCAAGAGTCGTGGGGTGTATGGTTGGGCACAAAGGACTTTTTAGGTGTTAACGATACAGTCCCCAGCGATGCAGTGGTAGCTTGCGGCAACTATTATACCGATAAAAGTAATATTGTTACTTTAAGTTTACAAAAACGAGTTAGGTATGATTACCCAACTGTAAGAGTAAGTGACGGAAGCGATGTAAAAAATGAAAGTTACGATGCCGCCGTTGTTGTAAAATCGCTCGATTGCGACGAACAAATTGAAAGTGTCTGGACAACTTCACTCGGTTTAACAGTTCAACTAAAAACATACGCGTACGCTGTTGAAGGACATAAAAATTATATAATATACGATTATAAGTTTATAAACACAGGTAATGTCGATGATAATACGCTTACAAAAGAATTATCTACTAAACTAACGGATGTTTGGTTTGGATTTTCTTTTAACACCGACATAAAACCAAAGTTTGGCGGCGTAGAATTAGATGATAATTATGAATACTATGGTGACGACTATGATGAATGGCTAGATGGGAATAGTGAAGCCGACTCTGCGCGCATTCTTATTGCTTGGGACGGTGATTACATAGATACGGATAGTTATGATCCGGATCCGATTACAGGTGAACCAAGAGTGCCGGGCTATTATGGTTTGGGAGTCCTTCACGCAGATAAACAAGCGGTTGATGACTTGGAATCAGGTTCTTCCGATGATCCTGCACTACCAAAAAATGTTACGGATGCATCCGGACTTGAATCTTCGGCAAGTGCACAAATTCAAAAAATGTCTCAAGGCGGGAATGAAAATTTCGCCGGTTATGGTGCAGATAATTTTATTATGGGATTTGGATCTTACGATATTCCGCTCAATGAAGATGTTAGAATAGTTCTTGTTCAAATGATAGACGGAATATCTCGCGAAAAAGCTGAAGAACTAGGTGTTAAATTATTAGCCGGAGAAATTACACAAAGTGAATATGAGGATGAAATAGCTACCGGTAGAGATTCATTATTCAACACATTTAATGCTGCAAAAATAGCCTACGACAATCGTTATGATATTTCAGACCCTCTTCCTTCTCCTGATTCGTTATTAGTAACAAGTGGTGTTGGTCGTATAACACTTGAATGGTCGGCAAGCTCAGAAACTGCTGTAGACCCGGATGCAAATATTAATGACTTTGCCGGATACAGAATATACAGAGCCGCAATCACTCCTGATAATCCATGGGAATTGCTTTATGAAATGGGAGGTGATTCAGGGAATCCAATTGAACATGTTTATATAGATTCAAGCATAATAATGGGGTTTGATTACTACTATGCGGTTACTACATTCGATGACGGTACACAAAATGAATTAAATCCCGGTGTATCATTAGAAAGTTCAAGACTTACATCTACTGCTTATGCCGGAGTTTCCGCATCAAGAGCAGCACAAACTACGAGTCAAGGATTTAAGAACAATCTGCGCGTTGTTCCAAATCCGTATAACATTCGTTCTCAAAACTATGGAGACCCTAACGATGCTAGTGACACCGAGAACAATAAACTGCTGTTTGTTGGTTTGCCGGAGCATTGTACAATAAGAATTTTTACTGTTTCGGGTGATTTAGTTAAAACAATATATCATACCAGCGGTTTAGGGTCGGAAGAATGGGACCAGATTACGGATTCAAATCAATTTATTGTAAGTGGATTATATATAGCACATATAGAATCTGATCTTGGAAATGAAATAATAAAATTTGTGGTGATAAGATGAGAAAAAAAATATATCTCTCATTTCTATTGTTAATTTATCTAATGTCTTTTAGTTTAGTTCTTTGTCAAGATAATTTTAAGAAGGTTGGACAAAGTGGAATGCAATATCTAAAGATAGGTGTTGGTGCAGATATGGTCGGTAAAGGGGAAGCCGGTATTGCCGATGTCAACGGTCTGTCTGCAATGTTCTGGAATCAAGCTGGCTTGGCAGAACTTGAAGGCACCGAATTTATGTTTACACACAATGCCTGGATTGCGGACATTTCACTTAACGCAGTTGGTGTTGGTCTTGATTTGGATGATTGGGGAGTTGTCGGATTTAATATTTTATGGATGGATTATGGTGAATTATATAAGACCTCAGTTGCTACAACAACCGAAGAATCTGCATTATACGGTTATGTTGATGAAGGAACATTTTCTCCTTCCGATATAGCAATTAGTGCCGCATACTCAAGAAAAGTTTCTGATCAATTTTCTTTCGGCGGTCAAATTCGTTACTTGTATCAAAATTACGGAAGTAATATTACATTGAACGAAGATGGTGACGAAGAACATACAGACAATGTTATGTCAGCATTCTGTTTTGATTTTGGAACACGTTATAATTCCGGCTTTAAGAGTCTTGCCATCGCAATGGCTATTCAAAATTTTTCAAAAGATTTAAAATACCAACAAGAGGCGTTTAGCGCACCTCTTACATTTAAGATTGGTGTTTCTATGAATCTACTTGATTTTTACAATGAATCGACAAAGAACAAATTAAATATAGCTATTGACGCAATTCATCCGAGAGATTATTCCGAAAGACTAAACTTTGGTCTCGAATTTGATTATTTAGGATTGTTTCAAATAAGAGGCGGTTACAGAATGAATTACGATATGGGTAATTTCACTACCGGTGCCGGAATTAGATACTCTCTTTCGAATAACATGGGTATTAAATTTGATGTTAGTTATATCATAGAAAATTCCGGTAGGTTCACTTCGCCGTTACAACTAACAGCCCGTTTAATAATGTTTTGACAAAACTCAATCTAATATAATGGATTTATAAAAATGAATTCAAAGAAACAAAGTAAGGTAAAAGGGCAAACTCTGTTAAGACAAAGAAATGTAACAGTAGTTATTGATAAAATAATTTCTGATGGACCGATAACTAACAGAGAAATTGTGAACAGTACAGGTATAAGTTTTGCCAAAGTGAACAATATCACAACAATGCTTAACAAAATCGGTTTAACAATAGATAACGGTAAAGAGGAATCCAGCGGTGGAAGGAGATCCACACTTTTTGATATCAATCCTAATTTCAAATATACAATTGGTTGCCAACTTTCCCATACCAGAATTAATACCATTATAGGGAATCTAAAAGGAGAAATAATTTTAGATGAAAGTAGACCATTCAATAAAGAGGATGGTAAGGAAGCAGTATTAAAAATCTTAATTGAGATGATCGATCAAATAATAAAAAAATCGGAAATACCGTTGGAAAAATTCTTAGGCATTGGTTTATCAATAGCCGGTTTGTTTAATCCCAATGACAATACTGCAATTCCGTTTCCTCATTTGGTTAAATGGGGTAACGTTGCTTTTAAAGAAATTTTAGCCGAGAAATTCAAATTACCAAGTTACATTCTTAACGTAGCAAATGCTGCCGCGCTGGCAGAACTAAATTTCGGTTTGGGTAGAGGAAAAGAGAGTGTTCTTTACATCAATGTCGGTACCGGTCTTGGTTTGGGAATTATTTTAAATGGCAAACTTTATGAAGGTGTTTCAGGTTCGGCGGGTGAGTTCGGTCATATTTCGGTTGATGATCATGGGCCATTATGCGAATGCGGCAACCTTGGTTGTTTGGAAGCTATAGCAAGTACACAAGCAATAGTTAAGCAAGCAAAAGCTTTGCTTCAGCAAGGTGTCGGCTCAAGCATATTGTCTATGGTTGATTATGATGTTAACAAAATAGATTTCGATCTGATAAGCCAGGCAGCAAACGAAAGCGATAAATTAGCATTCAATTTGATTGATAAAATGGGGCAAAATATTGGAGAGGGTATTGTAACACTTATTAATTTGTTTAACCCGGAAAGAATAATAATCGGTGGTAAAATTGGATGTGCAGCAAACATAGTCAATAATTCAATAACGAATATTGTACAAAAAAGAGCATTGGAAATACCAAGACGACATACGGAAATAGTATTTTCAAAAATGGGTGATTATACCGGAACTATTGGTGCAACTGTTCCGATCATTGAGGAGTTTTTTAAGAATCAAGTTAACATATATGTTGATGAAAATTGAGTTAAGGAGAATTTTAAAACAGAATGAAAAAGTTAAGAATAGCGACAATTGGTATCGGAAGATTTGGGATATTTCACTTACATGCATTTAGACAGTTGGAAGAGATTCTGAATGTTGAACTGGTAGCTGCTGCGGAAAGCGATGTTTCAAAACACCTGGCAATTGAGAATAAATTTAATATTCCTGTTTATAATGATTATCTGGAAATGATAGATAAAGAAAATCTTGATGCAGTTTCGGTTGCTACGCAAGACCACCTGCATAGAGATGCTGTTGTAAATTCATTATCAAGTGGATTACATGTTTTTGTTGAAAAACCGCTCGACACTTGCACCGATGGTTCTTTTGAAATGATTAATATTGCTAAAGAAAAAGATCTTTTATTACAGGTTGATTTTCATAAGCGATATGATCCGTATCATATTGAAATAAAAAAATTAGTAAATAAAAATAAGTTTGGAGACTTTCTTTACGGTTATTGTTATATGGAAGATCAAATTGTTGTACCGAGAGACTGGTTTTATGACTGGGTAAGTCATACATCTCCAGTATGGTTCTTAGGTTCGCATTTTATTGATTTAATTAGTTGGTTGATGAATTGTAAGGTGAAAAGTGTTTTTGCAAAAGGGCATAAAAATAAACTATTAAAACTTGGTCTCGATACTTTTGATTCAGTACAAAGTATGTTAACCTTTGAAAATAATGCAGTGGTTACTTTTGATAGTTCATGGGTATTGCCTGAACAATTTTCTTCAATTGTTAATCAAGGCTTTCGTTTGATCGGCACTGAAGGTATAGTTGAAGCAGATTCCCAAAATCGTGGAACTACCTCATGTTTTACTTCTGAACAGGGAATCAGAAATCATAACTCGGGTTTTATACAATTGGAGAAAGGTTTTGATGGTAAAGCAAAATATGAAGGATATGGAATTAGGAGTATTCAGCATTTTATTGAAAACATTGTGCACCTGAATAGCGGATTTAAATTAGAAGATTTGGAAGGGACTTATCCATCGGGAATTGACGGACATGAAGTTACAAAAGCAATTGAAGCAATTCATTTAAGCACTGAAACCGGAGAAGTTATAGACCTCCAAAAGGAAAAAGACTATGTCAACAAGTTATAGAAAGCTGTTTCTTACAATTCTGCTATTTCTTAATGCAGCAGGATATGCTCATTGCCAAAATAAGCAAGAGAAATTAATAGTGTTTCATCTGGATTTTAATTCGGTCTCTCTAAAGAAAGAATACGTAATTAAATGGCTGCAAAAAGCTTCTCAAATGGGTTACAATGCAGTGCTATGGGAAATTGAAGATGATGTGAAATGGGAAACATGTCCTGAATGTACAAGTCCCGATGCTTTTACTAAAGAAGAATTCAAGGAAATAATAGCTTATTCAAGAACATTGGGCTTAGAACCGATACCGCTGCTGCAGACCATAGGGCATGCGGAATATGTTTTGCAACATGAGAAATATTTTTCTTTCAGAGAAGATCCAACAAGATACGATTGTTATTGTACGAGTAATGAATCTGTAAAGGATTTTTTAAAGAAATGGATAAAGGAATATATAGAACTGTTTGGAGAGCTTAGATATTTTCATTTGGGAGGAGACGAAGCCTATGCATTTGCAACCTGTGAGATATGCAAAAGCACTGCTGAGAAAATAGGTGAAAACAAACTATATGCGGATTACTTAAATGATATTGCCCAACCGCTTTTAAGTAAGAATATTAGACCCGGTATCTGGTGTGATATGATGCTGAGTCACCCGGAACAAATTGAGGTAATATCAAAAGAATTTGTTATTTGGGATTGGAACTATTGGGACGGCGATGCAACACCTCAACGTGTTATGGTTTGGGGTAAAGGTAGAATTTCAAAAGAAAAAATATCCGAAGAAATCAAACTGGTTTTCCCGGAAATTATAAATCAGGATGGGGAGCTCAATTCATTTTATACAAGCGATGTACTGAGCAGATACGGCTATGATGTTATTCTATCAAGTACATCTCGTTCACATGGAGATGCAGTTTTTGCCGGTAGAAATGATTTGTATGTTGATAATATTATTGGAGCGGCACGCAAAACGGCTGAAGATAATTTGTTAGGCACTTGTGTAACCAGTTGGGCGGTTAGAATTCCGAATCACGAAACTCAAGAACCATGGTTGTACCTGGCGCCGCTTACAATTAATAATCCCAACCTAACGAAAGATGAAATTTTATTACAAACATCTAAAGAGCTCTTTGGTTACGAAAGTTTGGAAGTTTTTGAAGTATTTAATAGAATCGGTTATCCTTTCCCGTTTGCCGGTGAAAAAAGTACGGGAATAATGTGGACGGGATTAAAAGATTCTAAACCGGCTCCGCCTAATTATATAAATGAACTAATCGATGGATGGGTTGAAAAAGAAAAATGGGATGATGTTAATAGCCAGGTATTACAATCAACCGAAATTATTACATCCGGTATACAAAAGTTTAACGATATAACGACGAAATTCACTAAAGGTTTTGAGATCCAGTACAATTGGTCGAAAGCTGCTCACTTTCAATTTTGGCAGTCAATAATTGCCAAAGAGATTGTTAACAAAGTGAATGGCGGTAATACTAAAACAAAGAAAGAGATGATTGAACTGATCGGTTTATTAAAACATGATTATATAAATTGGGGTAATGATTGGATGACTGAAAAATCCGCAAAACAAAATGCCGGTTTAATCTATGATGCCATTGAAAACTATTTCAAACACAACTAAAACAATTTGATCGAATTTAAAATCTAGCTACAGGGAAAGCATGCTCTTACAATCAGCTGATTATCTAGTAATTCTAATTTATACTGTGCTTGTTTCTTTGCTCGGTTATTACGCAAAAAGCAAGGTTAAAAACATTGAGGACTACTTTGCCGGAGGAAGAAGCGTTCCATGGTGGATGGCTGCTGTTTCACATCATATGAGTGGTTATAGTGCCTTTGCTTTTGTTGGTCATGCAACAGTTGCTTACATGAGCGGTTTTTCAATATGGACTTTCTTTGCAGTCCCGATTTTTATTGCAATGATTATTGGTGCATATGTTTGGGCTCCCAAATGGGTTAGGTTAAATGTTGTGACTCCGGTTGAATATCTCGAAGAACGGTTTGATTTGAAAACCAGGAAATTATTTGCTTGGAGTGGAATTGGAATAAAGTTTATTGACGAAGGAGTTAAGTTGTATTCCTTGGCAGTTATTGTACATGTAGTAACCGGTTTTCAAATTGAGTTGACAATTATTGTCTGCGGTTTAGTCACTATGCTATATATAATGTTCGGTGGTTTGTGGGCAACTATGCTTACCGATTTTATGCAATTTGTCGTTCAATTTGTAACATCTTTAATATTAGTATATGCCGTGTTGGTGGCTGTAGGCGGTTGGAACAATATGTGGGCAAGTCTTCCCGAAGGTCATTCCTCTATCTTTAGTGATGCAATATCTCCTTGGTTTATGCTTGTATACTTATTAGTGATAATACTTAGTTATAACGGCGGAACATGGGGATTGGCTCAAAGGTTTTATTCAATTGGAAAACCGAGTGATGCAAAGAAAGCGGCAATACTATCGGCCTGTCTTTATTTAATATATCCTATTGCTATTTACGTCCCCATTTGGTCGGCAAGATTAGTAATAGGAGAAATAGAAAACCCCGAACATGCATATGTACTTGTCGCTGAAAAATTCTTCAGTCAGATATCTCCCGGCATGATTGGTTTGTTTGTGAGTTCAATTTTTGCAGCTACAATGTCAATGATTAGCTCGGATCTGAATTCCCTGGCTGCGGTTTTTACAAAAGATATTTACCAGAAGTCTATAAATATAAATGCAAGTGAAAAAAAACTTATAAGTATTGGTATGCTTTCCACGATAGTATTAGGGGTTTTGACAATTGTATCAGCTTTAATCACAATTCATCTTGAGGGTGCTTTCAATACAATGGTAGAATGGTATGCAGCAATTTTAGGCCCAATATCAATTCCTTTATTGTTTGGGATGATTTTTAGAAAACCTACTTGGAGAGGTGCGATCTATTCCTGGGTAGCGGGTTTTCTTGCCTTTGTAATTGCCAAATACGGCGTGCCGATGATAACAGGTCAGGAAACAACTTTTGCGTTCTATACCGGGATGGAGTTGTTGGTATCTTTTTCTGTTTTTTACTTTGAAGGAATAATAAGCAAACAAACAAGCGATGAAATAGAAAAAGTGAACAAATTATTTAAAAGAATTAAGTAGATACGAGAAATGAAAAAAATACAAATCATAAACGGAAAAGCTCTTCTCCCTAACGGCTTAGACAAAGTAAATATTGAAATTGAGGATGGAGTTATAACCAAGATTTCCAAACAATTGAAAAGAGACAGTTTAGCACAAATTATTGATGCAAAAGGTCGATTTATTATACCGGGCTTTATAGACCTACATACGAATGGTATCGGAGGCTTTGATTTAACCAACGGTTGGTACAATCATGAAAAAAAATCTTTTTCAATAAGCAAAGATAAATATTTGCACGGAATCGAAAATGCTTTAATGGAATTTGCAAAACACGGAACAACATTAGTCGGATTTACAACCTTAGAGGCTGCGGTAAAAAGGATGAAGAAAATATTCACCCTAATTGCCGAGTATAAAAACAATTCTGAATCTGTATTAAAAAATATTTTCCATGGGATCTATATGGAAGGTACGTTCATGAAAGATGCAGAATATAAGGGTGCACATAATCCGAAATATTTCTTTAAACCCTCTATAAAATTGTTTGATGAGTTTCAAAAAGCTGCCGACGGAAATATTAAGATTGTAAATGTTGTCCCGGAATGGGGGAAAGACGCATTGAAGCTTATTGAATATCTTACAAATAAAAAAATTCTATGTGCGGCAGGGCATACTAGTGCAAATGGGAATGAATATTTTGCTGCCGTTGAAAAAGGTTTGCAATTAGCTATCCATGTCCTTAACGGTCCTTCATCCTCTTCATTTAAACCGTTTGATAATGGTGGTGCCTTAGAATCACTATTAAAATCCGATAAAATACATGCTGAGATTATCCCGGATGGTTATCACGTTGATAAATCTTATCTCCTAGATATAATAAAAAGAAAGGGAATTAACAGATGTATTGCAATTTCCGACAGCATGTTTGTTACAAATATGAAAAAAATAAAAGAGTTTAAAATTAATGGTGTTGTTGGCAAAGTAAGCAAAAACAAGGAGTATATTCATATTGCAGGTAAAGAAAATATCAATTCGCTTTTCGGCAGTGTACTTACTATGGATAAAGCATTTGAAAATTTAATATCATGGTTTACTCAACCCGTTGAAGGAATATGGAATAAGTTGCATAAACCGTTAGGCTTTGAAGAGGCTTTATTGAATGCTTCAAAAATGTGCTCACAGAATCCGGCAAAGATACTTGGATTAAATTCAAAAGGTAATAAACAAAACACAGGCAGTATAGAAATTGGTAATAGTGCTGATCTTGTAGTTACTGAGATACATAAAAGTGATAGTTACTATCAACTCAATATTGATAAGGTCTTGCTTAAAGGTAATATGGTATTCACTAAATAAGAATTAATAATATGAAAGGAAGGCTCAACATGACAAATCAAATATATACCAATATAATTTTAGCACTTATCATTTCCCTTTTGCAACAATCTGTTTTTGCTCAAAAAGAAAGATCAATGTGGATCTGGAATAATCAAAATCAATCCAATAATATAATAAACGATATTAGTAGTTATAGGCAGGAGCTTTTTGATTTTTGTAAAGCGCCGCACGGGAATGCGGATCACAGAATTACAGTCCTATTTTTGGGTTGTCGTCAAGCAGTATATGATAACTCTGAAAATTTGAGAGATTTTCTTTCTGTAGCTTCAGACAGCGGCTTAACTATTGAATATCTCGATGGAGACCCTTCCTGGGCCACTTATAATCAAGAATCAGGTTTCGATAGAATTCAAAAGGTAATTGAATTTAATTCAAATTCCTTGACAGAAAAAGAAAAAATTAAAGGAGTCCATTTTGATGTTGAACCGTACTTATTGAAACAAAGTAGTGGATACCAACCGCCATACTGGGATATTGATAAAATGACCGTCTGGGAATCCTACGTGAATTATATGGATAGTTGTCAAGCACTGATCGATAATGCAAATTCGGACCTATATTTTGGTATAGCCATACCCCGTTGGTATGACAGCCAAAATCATGTTGGTGTTGATGAGTTGAAGCGATTACAGGAGAAAGTTGATTATGTGGCTATTATGGATTATAACGAAAAATCCAGTGTAATTATTAGAGATGCTGAAAATGAAATAAATAATGCAGAGGAATTATCAAAAAAAGTTTGGATTGGAGTCGAGACAAAAGAGGTTTCCCCTGAGACAGTTTCCTTTTATGAAGAAGGTGTTGCTTACATGGAATCTCAATTAGATAATGTATATGAGGTCTACGGAAGTAATCCCGTTTTTTCAGGATTTGCCATTCATTCATACAAATATTACAAAGATTTGGCGAATGTACCTGTTTCGGTAAAAAAAAATGAAACCGCTATAAGTACGGATTTTGTATTGAACCAGAATTATCCTAACCCCTTTAATCCCTCTACAAATATTAGATTTTTCTTGCCCAAAACAGAGAACGTATCCTTGAGTATTTATAATATACTTGGAGAAAAGGAAGTCACATTACTAAATGATGAATTAACATTAGGCTGGCATGAAGTGAATTTTACAAATGAACATCTTTCTTCCGGCGTCTATTTTTACGAATTAAGAGCAAATGACTTTTCTGAAAGAAAGAAAATGATGATACTCAAGTAATTATTGAACTTGCTCTACTTTTAATTTCTGTATGATTTATAGAAAATTATGAATAAAGTAATCCAAAATAATATTAAACAAAGGCTTGTTTCAATAGATGCATTTAGAGGATTAACAATTGCATGGATGATTATTGTATTGAACCCGGGAAGCTGGAAATATATTTATCCTGCTTTACGTCATGCGGATTGGCATGGTTGTACTATTGCTGACTTAGTATATCCTTTTTTTTTATTCATAGTCGGGGTCTCAATAACATTCTCATTAAGTAAGAATAAAATTGAAAACTTAGAAAAAAGTATTGTTTATTCTAAAATTCTTAGGCGAAGTATAATATTATTCGTTATAGGATTATTTATAAACTCCTTCCCGGATTTTAACTTTAATGAATTTAGAATAATGGGTGTATTACAAAGAATAGCTGTCTGTTATTTAATAGTCTCAATTCTTTTTCTAAATACCAAGATTAAAACTCAAGCAATGGTGGCTCTCGCATTTCTTTTTATATATTGGGCAATAATGGAATGGGTGCCTATACCGGGACATCCATTGGGTAGCTACGAAAAAGGAGAAAGCGTTGCAACTTATTTAGATAAATTAGTTTTAACAGGCTATATGGGCTACTATGAAAAACTTGGTGAACCGGAAGGAATCATAAGTACATTACCGTCACTTTCTACAACCCTTTTCGGAGTGCTTACAGGTTATTTCTTAAAGCTAAAGAACAGTGCTAAGATAACTGCTGTGACTATGTTTGCTGTTGGAATAGCATTCTTTTTAACCGGATTAGTATGGGATAAATGGTTACCGATTAATAAGCATTTATGGACAAGTTCTTATTCCGTATTAACAGCAGGGTTAGGCCTAATTCTATTCAGCATATTCTACTATGTTATCGATGGTCTCAACTATAAAAAATGGGTGAAACCATTTATAGTCTTTGGAATGAATGCAATAACTGTTTATGTGTTATCAATTGTTTGTGCAAAATTAATTAAGATGATAACCTTTACTACTAATGATACACTATATCATCCGCGTTCATGGTTGTATGAAAATATGTTAGTCGGTCAATTCGGAAATAACGGAGCCTCACTGTTTTATGCTATCCTCTATTGTTCTATCTGGTGTGGAATAATGTGGATATTCTATAATAAAAAGATTTTTATTAAAGTTTAACAAGATTTATAGGAAGTTCTTATATGCAAACAGAATTAAAAAACAAATTACAATATGAAAATATAACTGTTGAAATTTACCGAGACAGGTACTTACTCGGAAAAGCAGCAGCTAACGATGTCGCAAATACTATCCAGAACTTGTTAAAGGCAAAAGATTCAATACGAATGATATTTGCTGCGGCTCCGTCACAGAATGAATTGCTTAGCGAATTAATTAAGAATGAGAAAATCGAGTGGTCGAAGATTACTGCTTTCCACATGGATGAGTATGTTGGGTTGAGTAGTAATGCTCCTCAAGCTTTCGGACAATTTCTAAAAGATAGAATTTTTGATAAAGTACCTTTTGGCAAAGTGCATTACTTAAGCACAGAAGACACAAATTATAATAAAGTATGTAAAGATTATGCAGAGTTGTTGCAGGAAGAACCAATTGATATAGTTTGTATGGGCATTGGAGAGAACGGGCACATTGCTTTTAATGATCCGCCTTATGCAAATTTTGAAGATCAGGATTGGGCGAAAATTGTTGAATTAGATGAAGTCTCCAGGCAGCAGCAAGTTAATGACGGCTGTTTCTTAAAGATTGATGAAGTACCCCAAAGGGCAATAACATTAACCATTCCGGCGCTTTTTTCCGGGGAACATTTATTCGTAGTTGTCCCGGGTAAAACAAAAGCCAAAGCTGTCAGAGAATCATTACTCGGTCCAATTACTGACAACTGCCCGGCATCAATTTTAAGAAAACATAAAAAAGCAAAATTGTATTTGGATGAAGATTCATCATCTCTTTTAAATCATTAAAGAACAATAGGAAGCAAAAAACAATTTCAAAAATAACCTTATAAACAACATGAAAAGATTATCAAACATCATCAAATCGATTATAATATTTTCAACACTTTCTGTTACTCTTTTGAGTCAACAAGAAGTAAAGGACTTAAGTTTAATGCCAATGCCGGAAAGCATTAAGTTAACTCCCGGCAAATTTATTCTTGATAATGATTTTAAGATAATTCTAAACAAGAATGAGAAGAAACTATTTAAAGCGGCCCAAAGAGCTTTAAAGGTAATTACTGATCGAACAGGACTTTTCTTAAACGAGCAATTCCCTATAATTGATTCTGCGGTACAAGCACAATGTGTTATGATAAATATTGAAAGCGATGAAGAACTAAAATTAGGTGTAGACGAATCATATGAGTTGGAAGTAAATGAAAAGTTAGTGAAAATAAATTCGGTTAACTCATTTGGTGTTATGCATGCGCTTTCTACATTAGTTCAATTATTGCAAGCAGATGAAAGCGGTTATAATTTTCCTTGTGTAACAATTAATGATAAACCCCGTTTCCAGTGGCGTGGCTTACTAATCGACGTTTCTCGTCACTTTGAACCTGTCGATGTAATCAAAAGAAATCTTGATGCAATGGCTGCCGTTAAAATGAATGTGTTTCATTGGCACTTAACTGATGACCAAGGTTTTAGAATTGAAACAAAATCCTTACCAAAGTTGCATGAACTAGGATCTGATGGACTGTTCTATACTCATGAACAAATAAAAGATATAGTAAGTTATGCGAATGATAGGGGAATAAGAGTTGTCCCGGAATTTGATTTACCCGGGCATGCAACATCGTGGTTCATTGGTTACCCGAATTTGGCAAGTGCTCCTGGGCCATATTCAATTGAAAGAAATTGGGGAATTTTTAATCCAACTTTTGATCCTACCAACGAAGATGTTTATAATTTTTTAGAAACTTTTTTTAGTGAGATGAGTGAACTTTTCCCGGATCAATACTGGCATATAGGCGGTGATGAAAACAACGGAAAGCAATGGGATGCAAATCCGAAAATTCAAGAATTTATGAGGAAAAATAATTTGAAGGACAACCATGCACTGCAAAATTATTTTAATATACGTATGGATAAAATCCTTTCAAAATTAAATAAAACTATGGTCGGTTGGTATACCGATGAAATGCCGGATCTGTCAAAAGATTATATTGTCCAAGCATGGAAGGGAAGAACCACATTGTATCAAACTGCAGAAAAAGGTTATAGCAGTCTACTCTCTCATGGTTTTTATATTGACTTAGTGCAATCAACCGAATATCACTATATGAATGATCCGATTCCTCCAGATTCCAATTTGACTGACGAAGTTAAAGAAAAAATCATAGGCGGCGAAGCTACAATGTGGGCGGAGTTTGTTGGTCTGGAAACAATAGACTCAAGAATATGGCCGAGAACAGCGGCAATAGCTGAAAGATTATGGTCGCCGAGTTCGGTCAACGATGTTGAAAATATGTATGAAAGACTTGATAAAGTTAGTTTGCAACTAGAAACTTACGGACTAACTCATATCAAGAATTATGAAATGATGTTAAGACGAATCGCAAATAGTTATGATGTTGAGAACCTTAAAAATTTTGTTGACGCAATAAGACCTTTATACACATATTCAAGAGATCACCCCCATGTTTTTAGATCATATTATCCGCTAACCAGAATTGTTGATGTTGCCCAACCTGATTCGAGGAAGGCACGAATGTTTAATCAACTGGTTGGTGATTTTTTGAATGATAAAGAGATTGACAATAAAAAATACCGGGAATTAAAAAAATATTTAATCATATGGAAAGAAAATTATAATCAGCTAATGTCCCTTATTGAATCAAAACCGGTTTTAAAAGAAGTTTCTTCACTTGTTGAAGATTTATCTAAAGTAGCGGAAATAGGAATTGAAGCGCTGGAATTAATAAAGAATAACAAGAAAGGTGATGAAATATGGGTAACAGCCAGTTATGGAATTTTGGAATCCGCAGCTGCTCCAAGGGGGGATACCGAATTAGCAATATTAAATTCAATTGAAAGATTATTAGTGAAAGTACAGTAGTAAGATTTATAAACTAATTTCTACGGGAAATTATGGTACATCTTGGAATATTAGATATAGTTATTGTTCTTGTTTTTTTCCTAATCATTTTCGCGATAGCAGCTTACTATTCAAGACGAGCAGGAAAGGGAACAGATCAATTTTTCTTATCCGGCAGGAATATGCCGTGGTATATTGCCGGCACAGCAATGGTTGCAACTACCTTTGCTGCCGATACTCCGCTTGCAATCACAGAACTTATTGCTAAAAACGGAATAGCAGGCAATTGGTTATGGTGGAACCTGGCAATTGGTGGAATGCTCATGGTATTTTTCTTTGCTAAGCTTTGGCGCAGAGCAAGTATTATGACTGATGTTGAGCTTGTTGAATTACGCTACTCAGGTAAAGCAGCTTCATTTCTGCGTGGTTTCCGTGCAATTTATCTTGGCCTTTTCATGAACGCAATTGTAATGGGTTGGGTTCATAAAGCTATGGAAAAAATTTTCAAGGTAACTATCCCGGGAATCGACCCCTTCTTGCTAGTGATAATAACAGCAGTAATTATTGCAATTTATACATCAGCTTCAGGGTTATTGGGAACCGCCAGAACCGATAGTTTTCAATTTGTGTTTGCAATGCTGGGCTGCATTATATTGGCAGTTATTGTAGTCCAATTGCCCCAGATTGGTGGAATCATATCAATGAAAGAAAAGTTGAGTCCCCAGGTGCTTAATTTTTTCCCTAGGTTAGGTGATATCGGTGTCGAAGGAGTTACGGGAGGTGCCCTTGCAATATCTGTCGGGGCATTCTTTGCCTATATTGGTTTACAGTGGTGGTCGAGTTGGTATCCCGGCGCAGATCCGGGCGGCGGTGGTTATGTTGCGCAAAGGATGATGTCTGCAAAGGATGAGAAACATAGTTTATTTGCTACCTTATGGTTCACAATTGCTCATTATGCTATAAGACCATGGCCATGGATATTGGTAGGGCTTGCTGCTTTAATTTTGATTCCCAGGGCAGAAAATCCTGAAATGTTGAAATTAGAGAATCCGGTTTTATATGAAAAGGTTGTAGAGGCTTATCATAATAATTCAGTTGACCTAAACAACCCGATTTATAACTCCGATGAGTTTAAAACTTTTTATGAAAAATACGAAAACACTATTGATCCCGGGGTAATGTATCCTAAGTTAATGATTCGTTATTTGCCCAGCGGTTTGTTGGGATTATTGATCGCAGTTTTTTTAGCTGCGTACATGTCTACGTTAGCATCTCAACTAAATTGGGGAACGTCATATCTTATAAATGATTTCTACAGACGATTTATTATAAGAGACGCGAATGAAAAACATTATGTATTAATATCAAGAATCAGTATAGTTTTTATGATCTTCTTTTCCCTGTTAATAACCAAATATTTTCTAACAACAATATCCGGTGCGTGGGAGTTTATTATAAACGCAAGTGCCGGTATGGGGTTAGTCTTAATTCTTCGCTGGTATTGGTGGAGAATAAATGCCTGGTCGGAAATCTCTGCTATGATTGCTCCGCTTATAATTTATCCTATTGCAAAATACGGTTACGGGTTAGAATCCCCAATTACACTATATCCGATTGTGCTTGGGACAACAATAGTATGGTTGGCGGTTACGTTTTTAACTAAACCCGTTGAAGAAAATAAATTAATTGAATTTTATAGAAGGACTTATCCGGGCGGAAAAGGATGGAGGAAAATTTCCCAAAAGATTGGAGACGTTAAGGATAACTATGGTTTTGGAAGACTATTTTTGAATTGGGTATTGGGCGTAGTCGTTGTTTATTCTTTCTTATTTGGTATTGGTCAACTAATCTTTCAAGAATTTCTTTTAGGTGGGGTAATATTGGTGATAGGGCTAATTGCAGCAACAATTATATATCATGATTTAAATAAGAAACAACAGGTAAATTAGCCTTAAATCCATTGATAATGAGAATATAGAATAAGTATATAATTAAAGGTAAAAAATGAGAAACAGAATTTTATTTGTGCTTTTTCTGATGTCGCAAATAATTTTTGCGCAGAACGATACTTTGAAAATCCACCCAGTTGGTGATTCAATAACAAGGGGTAAAGAAGGAGATACTTACAGGAATTATCTTAAAGCAAAATTAAAAGATGAGGCAAACATCACTATTAATTTTGTGGGGCAGTGCCCGCATGCGGCAGATGTTGGAGCAACATGGGAAGAAAGCCAGGAACTCTATAATAAACTTGAAGGAGATATTGAACATGATGGTTACGGCGGATTAAGAATTGATCAGATTACCGATATGACATATAATACCCGTGGTTATCCCAAAATTACAATTGAAGAAATGGTAACAGATTCTCCTGCAGATGTAATTTTACTAATGATCGGTACAAATGATATTATCAGTCAATATGAACTTGAAACTGCCGGTGCCAGACTGGATACATTAATAAGAAAAATATTAAGTGTAGCAGAAGGACATTTAATTGTTTCAACAATTCCACCAACGCCTTTACCAATTTCAAATGGACGTATTGAGGCATTTAATTCGATTATACCGGCAATTGTTGATTCTTACAAAACTTTAGGAAGTAATATTTCTTTTGTAGACATTAATTCCTATATGGATGGCAGTACCGATTTACTTGATGATGCTTACCATCCTAATAGTCTAGGATTTGAACATATCGCTGACGGTTGGTATGATGCTATTACCGGTACTGTTACAGAGGTGGAAGAGGAAAAAAAAAATAAAGAAACACCTGCAGGATTTGAATTAAAACAAAACTATCCGAATCCTTTCAATCCTTCAACAGTAATTAATTATTCAATTCCACAATTGAGCAAAGTAAAATTGGAAATTTTTGATGTATTGGGGCAGAAATTAAAAACACTTGTTGATAGAGAGCAGGATAGTGGAAATTATCAAGTTATTTTTGATGCAACTAATTACCCTAGCGGAATTTATTTTTCCAGAATAACTGCCGGAAAATTTAGTAAGACGAAACAGATGCTTTTACTAAAGTAAAACGGGGATATATTATATGGTGATCTGGCTGGTCATAGCAGTCTTAAAGAACAATTTAGATGCATGGGAGATACATTTATGAAGAAATTAGTTACAAGAAGAAATTTTTTAGAAAAATCTCTGTTGTGTACCGGCGTTGCTGTATCAGGGACTCTTATGTCAAGTATCCTGAAAGCAGACTCTCTTTTTCCCTCCGCAAAATTAACCAAAGACTCTGATTCTAGGAAGGAAGGTGTCTTTCCATTTTATGAGTACATCAATGATTATAATTTTGGAGAATATATCCCTAAAGATCAGGGAGGCAAATTTGTACAGATGGAGTTAATCGGGACAGAAGAAGATAAAAAAATTGCAGAAATAGTTAAAAGCGGTTTAATCGAAAAGAATTTAGGCAATCCGCCGGACTGGAGTATTTTTGAAAAAACCGAGCTTGAAAAGAGTGTGTGGTTCAACCGTTTCTATTATTTACCGTCATTTGCCCGCCTTTATTATCTGGATAAAAATAACGGGCATATCAAATTTATGATGGAATTATTAAAAAACTGGATAAAAGAAAATCCGGTCGAAGGTCCGTCAAAATCAAAATATAACTGGTTTGATATGCAGGCAGCCTGGCGGTCGATTAATTTGTCATGGTGCTATTATCTTGCAAAGGATGGATTACCCGATTCCGATAAAGAAGTTATTTATAATCTCCAGGGCCAACATGCTAAGATATTAATGAAAGATTTCGGCAAAAAAGAACTAAATGAATTCAACCATCAATCGCATGGTGCGCTTGCAATACTTTACCTGGCAATATTATTCCCGGCTCTGCCGGAGGCCGGGGAGCTTTTAAAGACCGGTTTAAAAATTATTAAGCACCATGTTGACCATGCTTTTTATGAGGACGGTGGAAACGTTGAACAGATGTTTGGCTATTATCCATTTATGACCTCTGTATTTCGTGATGCTTATTTATTATGTAAGGCTAACAATGTAGGAGAGCCTGAACATAGTTTGCCTTTATTAGGAAAGATGTATAGATATTTATCGGCAATTGCACAACCGGATAATACTGTTCCACCCATTAACGATTCGTACGAAGAAACCGTATCATATATTTTACCTACGCTGGCCGGTATAATCGGAGAAAATAATTTGCCTAAATTGCTAAGCACAACCTATTTCAAAGATTCCCAGATTGGAGTGATTCGATCTGAATTAAATACTGAGAAGCCCTGGTACATTAATGTAAATGCTGCAAAACTAATAGGATCTCATGCACATGCCGGAAGATTGGCAGTTAATGTATGGTACAATAATAAACCTGTCCTGGTTGATAGCGGTTGTTGTAATTATGACAATCCTTTGTTGGTTGAATGGTACCGTACGTCCAAAGCGCATAACACCGTACTTATTGATGGAAAGAGTGATTTCGCTACATCACAAAAAGAAGTGCAATGGGCAGCCAAAAGATATACAGACAATATCATTGAGCATTTATTAATAAATCCGGAATATAAATTCTACCGTACGGTTTCACCTGAAACCGATGAAACTAATTCCGGGGTGAAATGGACCCGCGATGTGGCTTTAATATTGGATAAATATCTCATAATTCACGATTGGTTTGAATGTGACGGTCAGCATAAATATGAAACCGTATTTAGATTTGCCGATATCAAAGTCAATCCGGTTCAATCAACCAATAAATTACTAATTGATCCCGGGGATAAGATAGCGCTGATACACGTTTCGGAAGGTGACCCAGCAGAATTGATAATGGAAGAAGCCTATTTCGGATCGCATGCTAAAAATATCAAAACGCCGACTTCTATTTACCAATTAAGTAATAATGGGACATTGCATTCTACTTTTTTAATAAAAGGTATTAACAATAAGGCGGATATTGAAAAGATCAAGGTAAGCCAGAAAACAGATGATATGAATTGTAGAATTAACTTAACGGACGAATCCGGACAAAAAATTTGTATGTCGATTGCTAATGGGGAAGTAGACGAAAAGCACATATTCTCTTTAACAAAGGGTAGATAAATCCTTAGACTTAGAAGTAAAACAGAACCAAACATTAAAAATTATAAGGATACGAAAATTTTTAACTGATTATTGAATCAACCGAGAGTTGTGATAACCTTACAGTCGACAGTGTAAAAAAACTTCCTAAATTCAAATTCATCTGATACTTTGTAGTTATGGAGATACCAAATGAAATACGAAAATGATGATAGAACAGTAATGACCCTTGACGCAGGGGGAACAAATTTTGTATTTACAGCGATTCAAGGAAATGAACAAGTTGTAGAAGAAATCCGCCTGGATGCCAATGCCGATGATCTTGAAAAATCATTGGCTAACATAATAGAAGGATTTAGAATCGTAAAGGAAAAACTAAATGATAATCCGGTTGCGATAAGCTTTGCATTCCCTGGGCCAGCAGATTATCCGAATGGAATACTGGGAGATTTAGGAAATTTCCCGGCGTACAGGGGCGGAGTAGCTTTGGGGCCTATGCTGGAAGAAAAATTTGGATTGCCGGTATTTATAAACAACGACGGAGATTTATACACATATGGCGAAGCTATCTCGGGTTTTCTTCCTTTTATAAATAATAAACTTGAAGAATCTGGTAATCCAAAGCGATACAAAAATCTTTTCGGTATTACACTAGGGACAGGTTTCGGCAGCGGAATTGTAAGGAACGGAGAATTATACATAGGCGATAATTCCATAGCAGGCGAGATATGGCTTTTAAGGAACAAACTGTCCCCATGTGAAAATTCCGAAGAATATGCAAGCATACGTGGAGTAAAAAGAATCTATGCAGGTAAATCTGGTATAAAGCAAGAGGAAGCACCATCGCCAAAAGAAATTTATGAAATAGGAATAGAAAAAATAAAAGGGAATAAGGAAGCAGCAATAGAGTCATATAAACAGATGGCACAGGTTGTAGGAGATGCAATATCAAATGCAGTCACGCTGTTGGATTCACCGGTTGTTATCGGGGGCGGGTTAGCCGGAGCATCGTCGCTATTTATGCCGTTTCTAATAGATGAAATGAATAGCAGCTTTGTAAAAAATGACGGCACAAGCTGTAACAGACTAATGGCAGAAGTATATAATACTGAGAACGAAAATGATTTACACAAATTCTTAAATAGCAGTGTACGTGAGATAACAGTTCCCGGAACGAACAGGGAAGTAAAGTATGATCCTTCCTTAAAGATTTGTGTCGGAGTATCGAAAATAGGTACAAGCAAAGCAATTTCTATTGGCGCTTATGCTTTTGCTTTGAATCAATTAGATGAAAAACATAATGCACTCAAAAGTCGCTATAGAGTTTTAAGGATTAACTAATGCATAAATGCTGATTTTTTAATATAGAATTACAGGAAGTACTATGAGAACAAATTCGAAAGTAGAGAATTTTTATTTGAACAAGTCAGGTAAAAAACTAATTTATGAACCGACCGAGAAAATGCCGGTAATCCAGGTAGATAACTTTCCACAGTTGGGTGAACTGGCAGCACTAAGATTTATAGAATGGCTGCAGAATAATCCGGACGGAGTAGTATCGTTGCCGACGGGCAAAACCCCGGAACATTTTATCCATTGGGTATCACACATCTTAAAGAATTGGAATAGTCCGGATGTAGAAAAAAAATTGAAAGAGGTTGACCTTGATATTAAGAAAAAGCCGGTGATGGAAAATATCAAGTTTGTACAGATAGACGAATTCTATCCCATAGATTCGGCGCAGCACAACAGTTTTTACTATTATATCAAAAAATACTATATGAAGAATTTTGGACTGGATAGTAATAATGCTATGCTGATCGACGTCAATAAAATCGGTACGGCAGAGAATCTGCCGCTGGAAAAGATTTTTCCGGATAAAGTAGTAGACCTATCATTAAGAACCCGGATGCCGGGCAGCAGGATAGAAAGACTTCAGAAGGAAACCATAGAAATAGTAGATGAGTATTGCACGGGTTATGAAAAGAAAATAAGAGAAATGGGAGGTATAGGATTCTTTTTGGGCGGTATTGGCCCGGACGGACATATCGGTTTTAATGTACAGGGTAGTGATCACTTTTCTTCCACCCGCTTAATAGCTACAAACTATGAGACTCAAGCTGCAGCCTCAACCGATCTTGGAGGCATTGAAATCGCCGCCAATAGGCTTGTAATAACAATAGGCTTAGATACAATCACTTATAATAAAAATGCGGTTGCAATAATAATAGCAGCCGGAGAAGCCAAGGCAAAAATTGTAAGAGATTCGATTGAAAATGGACCGTCAAACCGTTACCCGGCAACAGTTTTACAAAAACTAAAAAACTCAAGATTTTATCTAACAAACGGCGCAGCATTAAGATTGTCCGAAAGAAGATACGTAGAAGTAAAAAAAGAAGAGAAACTATCCCAAACATCACTTGAAAGAGCTGTAATAAATTTATCGGTAAAACTGAAAAAAAGTATAACAAGTTTAACGAAAGAAGATTACCGCAAAGATAAGCTTACAAGCCTAGTATTAAAAAAATCGGGAAAGAAAGAAAAAGAAATAAATGAAGCTTTGCATAAAGCCGTAATAGAAAGATTCAACAGGGGAATGACAACACCTGAAAACCAGGTGATACTTCACACAGCACCGCATCACGATGATATAATGCTGGGTTATCTCCCATATATAACTCACCTGGTAAGAACTCTGCTAAACAGACATCATTTTGCAGTTTTTACAAGCGGGTTCAATGCAGTAACTAATTCTTATATGCTTCACTTAATGGAACAATTAAAACTTCATCTGGAAACCGGTGTATTTGATCAAAAACTAAAAACCCGTTACTTTGACCCGGAAAACACGGAAGGAAAAGATAGGGATGTAAATTTATATCTTGATAGTATAGCCGAGCACAGTAAGACTATCAGAAGAGAATCTCTGGCAAGAAGAATGCTTCGCAATATGATAGAAATTTATGAAGAAGACAGCATTACCTATTTAACGGACAGGGTAGATGAGTTGATAAATTATTTCAAAACACAATATCCGGGAAAGAAAGATATCCCCCATGTCCAAAAACTCAAAGGAATGTTAAGAGAATGGGAAGAAGAACTAATGTGGGCTTATTACGGATTTAGTACGAAAGATATTTCGCATTTAAGGTTAGGATTTTACAAGGGAAATATCTTTACGGAAAATCCGGAAACACAAAGAGATGTAATACCTATAGTAGAACTACTAAAGAAAATAAAACCAACAATAGTAACAGTAGCGCTCGATCCCGAAGGTAGCGGACCGGATACACATTACAAAGTACTTCAGGCCGTAAGTGAGGCTTTGCGCATATATGTAAAAGAAACAGGTACAACAAACATAAAAGTTTGGGGATACAGAAATGTATGGTATAGGTTCCATCCGGCGGAAGCCAATATCTACATCCCGGTAAGCTTAAATTCGATGGCGATAATGGAAAACACCTTTATGAGCAGTTACGGCTCACAAAAGGATGCAAGTTTCCCGAGCTGGGAATATGACGGGCCATTCTGCAGATTGGCACAAAAGATTCAGGTAGACCAGTATCAGAAAATAAGAACATGTATAGGCAAAGAATTCTTTTTGAATCATCCGGTTCCCCGAGCCAGGGCAGCTCACGGAATGTTGTACTTGAAAGAACTAACAGTAGAAGAATTTTACAAACACTCAACGGAACTAAAAAGATTAGTAGAGAATAGATAGATATTAGAGTTTCTGCAAAATAAAAAAATCGTCATTTCGAATCCCCGGCAATCCGCGGCGATAATGCCAAATGGCAAGTCAAGTAAAAAAAATGGTTAAAGTTTTTTTTCATTTTGTAAAATACCTATATACTGATTAACAACATGTTTAGCAATACCGGTAACTTGATGAATGTATTGAATGT
>JASFMY010000076.1:0-31701 GCA_050117315.1 Ignavibacteria bacterium | reverse complement strand
AAATGGTTACGCTAACCCGCTGGACGGATTGATTAAATATTTTTTTTCGTAGTATATAATAGCTTAAAAACATATATGGTGGTTATGCAAAGCCTCCTAGTATGTAAGAAAAGAATCTATTATTTGACACGATGACTAACACCGGGATTCATCCCGGTGAAAAAAGCAAGAAAACCCAAAGGGATTTATCCCAATTATTTTTCATAAAAAAGAGAATAAATCATGTCGTACATCAGAATATGGATACATCTTGTTTTCTCAACAAAAAACCGCGAGAAAATCATTACTCCGGAATTAAAAGCAAAACTGTTACAGCACATCAAAGAGAACGCTAAAATCAAAAACATATACATCGACTTTATCAATTGTGTATCCGAGCATGTTCATGTATTATTATCGTTAGGTGCAGATCAGTCGGTATCAAAGGTAGTTCATTTAATTAAAGGAGAATCTTCGTACTGGGTTAATAAGGAAAATTTAACAGCGAAAAAGTTTGAATGGCAGGAAGAATATTTTGCAGCATCTGTTAGTGAATCTCAAATAAACAAAGTAAGGGATTATATTAAGAACCAGGAAGAGCATCATAGGAAGATATCTTTTCAGGAAGAGTATGAATTGTTCTTGAAGAAATATGGATTTGAGAGGAAATAATAAGTTGGGCTAAAGCCCGTTTTTTTTGTTTCGTTCGTTTCACCGGGATGAATCCCGGTGTTAGTCATTTTCGGGTATATTCTCCGGCATAAAGGGTGTGTTGCATAACTAAAATAAATAATCATAGCCACGACCTTTCAGGTCGTGGACAATGAGTCTCAACAAAAACTCAGGGCTTTAGCCCAATTTTCTCTAATATTTGGGCTAAAGCCCGGGTTCTATTCGGTTTCTTATTTCCAACGTGCTGAAGCACGTGGCTATTGAAACACCTAATTGAGTTATGCAACACACCCTGAATCCCGGAGTTAGTCATTAATCAACTGTCATTGTTGCAAACTGAACTTAATTCTTTTACCATTTTATTAGCCCTTCGGAAATTAACTTCGTCATTCATCAAAGATTTTATAACGGCACTGCCGACAATAACTCCATCACAAACATCTTTAAATTGTTTCACATGTTCAGGTTTTGAAATGCCGAATCCGATCAGCATTTTGTTTTTGGTTATTAGTTTATATGTCTTTTCAAGATAGGGGAGAATGTTGTTGCCGAAGTCATTGCGTGTTCCGGTTATACCGGCGACGCTAACGCAATAAACAAACCCGGTACTCAGTTCATCAATCCTTTTTATTCTTTCGTTTGAAGAAGTAGGTGTTGTTAAAAATGTAATTCCCAATTCGGCTAATTGTTTTTGTAAATCATCATCGTATTCATCAATGGGTAAGTCGGGTAAGATAAGCCCGGAGAATTTATTCTCTTTGAATGCACTTACAAAGTTATCCAACCCGTAATTTGTAATTGGGTTTAAGTAGCTCATCAGTACAAGTTTTTTATCTGTCTGCTTTTTTATTTCAGCCGCGTAATTGAAAATATCGTCTAATGTAATACCGTTTTCCAATGCAGCATGTGAGGACTGCTGTATAACGCTCCCGTCTGCAAGCGGGTCGCTGAAAGGCACGCCCATTTCAATTATATCAGCACCGCTTTCAAATACGCCGAGTGCAAGATCAACAAAACTGTCTTTATCCGGGAATCCGGTCGTCAAATAAATTGATAGTACTTTTCTTCCGCTTTGATTAATTCCGTCAATATAATTTTTTAGTTCGTCCAATTTAGAGCTCCAGTTCTTTGAAGTAAGTATTTATATCTTTATCGCCTCTTCCGCTTATGTTTACTACCACTATTTCGCCTTTCCTTGTTTCCGGCATAAGTTTATGAAGGTGAGCAACCGCATGCGCGCTTTCCAACGCCGGGATAATACCTTCATACTTTGAAAGTAATAATGCAGCATCCAGGGCTTCTTTGTCTGTAGCCGATTCGTAAACAACACGGTCAATGCTTTTTAGGAATGGGTGTTCCGGTCCTACACCCGGATAATCAAGTCCGGCGGAAATAGAAAACACTTCCTGGACCTGTCCGTATTTATCTTGCAGCAGCATAGTTTTCATTCCGTGGAATATACCGTCTCTGCCCTTGGTAAGTGTAGCGCAGTGTTTGTCGGTATCAACGCCGTACCCCGCAGCTTCAACTCCTATCATTTTGACGGATTCATTTTCAACGAACGGGTGGAAGAAACCTAATGCATTTGAACCGCCGCCAACACATGCCAGCAAGTAATCGGGAAGTTTATTTTCAGCCGTCATTATTGCTTCTTTAGTTTCTTTGCCGATTATTGATTGAAAGTTCCTTACAATCATCGGGTAAGGATGCGGACCGATAGCCGAGCCGATTATATAATATGTATCGAAAACATTAGTAACCCAATCACGTATTGCTTCGTTTGTAGCGTCTTTTAAAGTTTTGCTTCCTGAGTCAACCGGTATAACCTCGGTACCAAGCATCTTCATCCTGAAGACATTTAACGACTGCCGTTCAACATCCGTAGTGCCCATATAAACGAAACACTTTAACCCGAACTTAGCGCAGACAGTTGCAGTTGCAACCCCATGCTGCCCGGCTCCTGTTTCTGCAATTATCCTTTTTTTACCGATCTTTTTTGCCAGTAAAATCTGTCCGAGAGTATTGTTGATTTTATGCGCACCTGTGTGGTTAAGGTCTTCGCGCTTCAAATAAATTTTAGCTTTACCGAAGTATTCGGTTAAACGTTTTGCAAAAGTTAAAGGCGTAGGCCTGCCGTTGTATTCCAACTGGAGGCTCTGTAGTTCAGTGTTGAATTCTTTATCATCTTTATACTTGTTGTAAACTTCTTCTAGTTCTTCAAGAGATGATATCAAAGTTTCGGGTACGTACTTACCGCCGTATTCACCGAACTTTCCTTTTTTATCAGGGTAGTTGTAATTTGTGTTATTCATTTAATACCAACCTTTTATTTACAATTGGAGCTAACTGTTTAATTTTTTCAAGTAATTCTTTTAATGCTTTTGGAGTGATGGATTGAAAACCGTCCGATAAAGCTTCGTCGGGATGATTATGCACTTCAATAATTAACCCGTCTGCGCCGCAAGCAATAGCACCTAAACTCATTGCGGGAACTTTATCCCACATCCCGATACCATGCGACGGGTCAACAATGATTGGCAGATGAGACTCTTTTTTAATCAGCGGCACGGCATTTAAATCAAGAGTGTTGCGTGTTGCCGTTTCAAATGTTCTTATTCCTCTTTCGCAGAGAATTACGTTTTTATTTCCGTTTGATAAAATGTATTCGGCGCTTAATAAAAGTTCTTCGATAGTTGCAGCCATTCCGCGTTTGAGTAAAATAGGTTTGTTCACTTTGCCTATCACTTCAAGCAAAGCATAATTAAGCATATTGCGGGCGCCTATCTGTATAATGTCTGCAGCTTCCAGTATTACGGGCATGTTAACAATATTTAGAAGTTCTGTCACTATTACCAGTCCGAATTCCTTTTTCACCTCCTGCAAATATTCCAATCCTTTTTCTTTTAGGCCTTGAAAAGAATACGGGCTTGAACGCGGTTTGAATGCACCGGCTCTCATAAATTTGATTCCGCACTCTTGCAAACTTCCGGCGATGTCAAAGATTTGATCTTTGCTTTCAACGCTGCAAGGTCCGGCAATTATTTGTATTGAATCTCCGCCGAATTTAAACCCGTCAAAATCGATTATAGTATCATCGTTCTGCATCATCCTGCTGACGAGTTTATATTTTTTTGTTACTCTTATAATTTCTTCAACCGAAGGCATTAAAAGAAATTCTTTTTTGTTGAGTTGATCTGTGGGGCCTGTAATACCAACAGCAAGCTTTGATTTACCCGGTATTTCGTGGGGAGTACAATTTAACGACATAATTTTATTTTTTACTGCATCAATATCTTTACGCGGGGTATTAAGATTCATCAATATTAACATTATTTAATTCACGTACTTTGTTTAAGAATTCTTTTACTTTTGTTTTATTTTTTTTGCCGGGGGAGTATTCAAGCGACGATGATAAATCTACCATGTAAGGAGCAACATCATTTTTTATTTTTTCAATGTTTTCAATTGAAACCCCGCCGGCCAATATAATTTTGTTTCTTATTTCTTTAGGAATAATTTTCCAGTTAAATGTTTTCCCGGTTCCGCCGTATTCACTTTGAGAGTATGTATCTAAGAGTATTTTATGTTTTTTATAATCATTAAGTCTGCTGAAATCAAAATCATTATTTACCCTGAAGCTTTTTATCACCGGGAAATCCAGTTCGTTAATAAATTCAATTGTTTCATCGCCGTGCAATTGCACACAATTAATTTTTGTTAGCTTTATAACTTTTTTAATAACATTCAAATCTTCGTTAACAAATACACCGACTTTAAGAAGTTCCCCCGGAAGTTTTGAAATTATTTTTTCAGCCACTTCGTAAGAGACAAACCTTTTGCTTTTCTTTAGAAAAATAAACCCGAGTGCGTCAACGCCGTTGTCGATACATGTTTTAGCATCGCCGTAGTTTGTTATACCGCAGATTTTAACTTTCAATTTTACACCACTGTTTCAATTCTTGTAAAGATGAATTTATGTTTCCCGATTTCATTAAATGTTCGCCGATAAGTATTGCATCAATGTTTAATGTCTTTAAGTAATTGATATCGTTTTGTTTGTGTATACCGCTTTCCGAAACCACGAGAATGTCATCCGGGATTTGTTTTGAAACATGTTCGGTAGTTTTTAAGTCCACAGTAAAATTTTCCAGGTTCCTATTGTTTACACCAACCAGCTTGTTGATATCAAAATCAATTTGATCCAACTGCTTTTCGGAGTGCAGTTCAAGCAGAACCCTCATACCTAATTCGTTTACAGTAACCGAGTAATCTTTAATTTGATACTTATCCAGAACTTCGCAGATCAATAAAATAAAATCCGCGCCGATTGCTTTTGCTTCATGAATCTGGATTTCATCAATTATAAAATCTTTACGCAGGAGGGGAACGTTTGATATTTTTTTTATATCCGATAAATATGAAGTATTCCCTTGGAAAAAATCCTTATCCGTTAAAATAGAAATTGCATCAACACCGTATGATAAATATTCTTCCGCAATTTTAAGGTGGTTAAAATCTTCTTTGATAATTCCTTTTGACGGGCTTGCTTTTTTTATTTCGGAAATAATTGATATTGAATTTGTACTTTTAATTGTATCCAGAATGTTTATGCATTCACCAGGGTAAAATTCCGAATCGGCAAAGTCGCTTATTTTATATTTTGATTTTAACGACTCTACTTCTTCTTTTTTATGCCGAACAATTTTATCTAAAATATTCACTTGTTCTGTTCTCCAAACTCTCTTAACTCGTTCAAAACAGATAAAGCTTTGCCGGAAAATATTGATTCTTCCGCCGCCGATTTACAATCGTTTAAATTGCCCGAATAACCTGCGGAGTATAATCCCATTGCAGCATTTGCGCAGACAACATTTACAGCAGTATTATTTTCTTTGCTTGAAAGAATGTTATTTATTATCTCTGCGTTTACCTTGCTTGTATCGCCCAGCAGTTCTTCAATTTTGGCTGAAGGATAATCAAAAGAATCATTGTTAACCGAGTAAGTGAAATAACCTCCGGATGTGTATTCAATAACGTTTGTATCCCCGGTTAAAGTTATTTCATCATACTTGTCCTCCGTACAGACGAAGCATACTTTTTCCATATCGAGATACTGAATTGATTCTGCCATAAGTTTTGAAACTTTGTTATTCAGCACACCGACAACCTGTCTCTTGGTGCCGGCCGGGTTTGTTAACGGTCCTAAAAAATTGAATACGGTTCCAATGCCTAATTCTTTTCTTACCGGGGCAACGTTTTTCATTGCCGGATGATAAAGCTGCGCAAACAAAAAACTTATCCCGACTTTGTTTAATGCTTCTTCCGTTTTTTCCGGGGATAAATTTATGTTGATTCCCAGCTCGGCCAAAACGTCTGCACTGCCGCTCTTGCTTGACATCGATTTATTGCCGTGTTTTGCAACCGGTATTCCCGCTCCGGCAATAACAACGGCAGCGGCTGTGGAGATATTGAATGTACCGGAGCAGTCGCCGCCCGTGCCGCAGACATCAATTGTTTTTGGATTTTCGGCGTTTATTTTTATCGACTTTTCACGCATAGCTTTTACAAACCCCGCCATCTCTTCTTTAACTTCGCCCTTTGATTTTAAGGCGGTTAAGATTGATGCTATCTGCGAGTTGTTGGCTTCGCCGTTCATGATCTTTATCATCAATGAATATGATTCATCAAGTGATAAGTTGTTTTTTCCAATTAATTTTTCAATTGTTTCCTTAATCATAACTTTAACCAGTTGTTAATTAATTTTTCTCCTAAAGGTGTTAAAACGGATTCGGGATGAAACTGTATTCCCTCAACAGGAAAGCTTTTGTGCCTAACTCCCATTATCACTTTGTCTTTTGTCTCAGCGGTTATTTCAAGAGAACCGGAAATTGTTTCTCTGTCAATAACTAACGAATGATAACGGCCTGCTTCAAATTCCTGTTCAACGTCTTTATAAATCTTTTTGTTGTCGTGCAGGATGTTCGAGGTTTTGCCGTGCATAATACACGGTGCATAAGTTATCTTTGAATCAAAAGCGATTCCAATTGCCTGGTGGCCGAGACATACTCCAAGTATTGGAATTTTATCACCGAATTCTTTTATTGATTCCAGACTGACTTTGGAGTCTTCAGGTCTGCCCGGGCCCGGGGAGATCATGATTTTATCCGGTTTTAAATCACTTATTTCATCAATAGTAATTACATCATTCCGTTTAACAACAACATTTCTTTCGAACCTGCTTACAAGCTGAAACAAGTTATATGTAAACGAATCGTAATTATCAATCAGCAATATTTTCATTTATTTTCTCCGCATATTTTAAAGCGCTTACAAGTACGGCCGATTTATTATGAATTTCTTTTAATTCCAGTTCCGGTTTACTGTCGGCAACAATGCCGGCGCCTGCCTGCCAGTAAACTTTATTATCTTTTGCAAACATTGAACGTATAGCTATACACATGTCGAGATTGCCTTTAAAATCAATGTAGCCGACCGCGCCGCCGTAAAAGCTTCTTCTAACCTTTTCGTAATCATTTATTAATTGTATTGCTCTTATCTTTGGCGCGCCTGTTAAAGTTCCGGCCGGGAAGGCAACTTTAAAAGCATCAATGGAATCTTTATCTCCCTGAAGCTCGCCTTCTACTTCGGAGACAATGTGCATAACGTGAGAGAAACGGCTTATGATTTTATCTTTGATAACTTTAACCGTGTCTACTTCGGCAACTCGTCCAAGGTCGTTTCGTGCGAGGTCAACCAGCATAACGTGTTCGGCTAGTTCCTTCGGATCATTCAACAATTCTTTTTCAAGTTCCAAATCTTCTTCATCGGTTTTGCCGCGTCTTCTTGTTCCGGCAATTGGGAGTATTGTTGCTCTTCTATTATAAACCGTTACCAGGTCTTCAGGCGAGGTCCCGATGATTGAAAAGCCGTCTCCAAATTCCATAAAATACATGTGGGGCGAGGGGTTGATAATCCGCAAAGCTCTATAAACGTTGATTAAATCGCCTGTGTAACTTGCGTGAAATCTTCTTGACAGCACCAGTTGAAAAACGTCACCTTCAAAGATATTATTTTTAGCGGCTTCAATTTCAGAGTGAAATTCTTTTTTGTCCGGGTTATCTGAAAATTTTTCTATTGTAAATTCTTTATCTAATTTTGACGGGCTTTTTATTTCATCAATAACACCGGAGATTTTTTTGAGGGCGGAATTATAAATCTCTTCTAAATTGTTTTCATTATTAATTTGTGTGTTACATATAATGTTGATTTGGTGCTTATAGTGGTCGAAAGCTAATATAATTTCAAAGTAGCCTAATATAGAATCCGGGATATCTATTTCCTTTTCTTTATCGAACTGAATAACATTTTCAACAAGGCTTATGTTCTCAAACCCTATGTATCCAACCAATCCGCCGGAAAAATTTGGGATACCTTCAACAGGTGCGACTTTGTAATTTTTTATGTCTTCCTGCAAATAATCAAATATGTTCTTCTGGGCTTTTGTTTTTTCACCGTTTTCAATCACCAGTTCATTTGCATAATTATAAATTGTCTTAAACGGATTTTTCCCGATAAAAGAATACCTTGCCAGGTTTCCGATACCTTCAACAGACTCCAATAAAAAGCAGAAAGAGTTTTCATCTCTGATTCTTAAATAAGCCAGAACAGGAGTAAGCAAGTCTGCTGTAATAGTTTTGCTTATCGGGATTATGTTGTAATCTTTTGATAACTGACTGAATTTTTCAAAATCCATTTTAGAACCTCATATAACAAAAAACCCCTCTCAGTGTTTACTAAGAGGGGTTTTCAAATTTTATTATTTCATATCACCTTAGAACACGGAGCTACCGGAATATAGATTTTGCCACCACCAGAAGAAATTAAAATGATATGTTTTGTTTTCGATTTTCATTGGATGCAAAGATAGTTATAAGTTGATAATTATGTCAAGTGAATAATTTTTGTTAACAAAAATATAATTAAGATATACTTGGAAAATTGATTTGTTATCACATGTAATTTTGAATATCATTTTTCTCAAAAAATAGTTTACCAATTGAACTGAAATTGAAAATTAAATTCTGTAAATTAACAGCAAGTTAGCAAAGAAATAAACAGGGTAAACACCATGACTACCATGTTAGAGAAAGCATTTTCGGAAGCATCGAAATTGCCGGATGTAGAACAGAATGCACTGGCAAGATGGTTGCTTGATGAAATTGAATCCGATAAGAAATGGAATGAATTATTTGCAGAATCTGAAGATGTACTGTCTCAAATGGCAGGTGAGGCATTAAAAGAAGAAGAACAGGGAAAAACCAAAGCCTTGGATGTTAATAAGCTATGAAATCTAAAACAACTGTTAAGTTTTGGGACTGTTATAAAGCATTACCAGCAGATGTTAAGAAAAAAGCAAAGGAAGTGTATACGCTTTTTCTAAATGATCCTTGGTACCCGAGTATACATTTCAAAAGAGTACATTCAAGCCTTCCAATTTATTCAGTCCGAATAACTAAAGATTATAGAGCAGTAGGCATCTTAGAAAATGCAAAGATAATTTGGTTCTGGGTGGGCTCTCATTCGGATTATGACAAACTATTAAAACAAGTGAATAATGATTAATAGAATTTTCAATCCAAATGAAATACTAAAATTAACTTGATATTTCAAACCATTTATTATCAATTATAGATGAAATAGAATTTTTATGCGTGTATTCATTCGTTTTATTTGAATAAATATAATCCTCTCGCCATTCTTTGGAATTCTGAGTCACTTCCTTGAATGCATTTAAACAATAATACAATTCGTCGTTGGCCATCGTTGGGTGCAGTGAAAACCTTACCCAGCCGGGTTTTTCCGAGAGGTCGCCTTCGTTTATTTTATCCGTAATTCGTTTTGAACGAGTGGGGTCAACGTGCAGCAAATAATGCCCGTAAGTACCTGCACAGGAACAGCCGCCTCTTACCTGTAAGCCAAATTTATCGTTTAATAATTTTACCAGTAAATTGTAGTGAATATCTTCGGTATAAAATGAAATTATTCCGAGTCTTTCTCGTGATTCATTTGCGAGTAAATGTATTTCCGGTATTTTTTCAAACTCCTCAAAAGTAATTTTTAACAACTCTTTTTCGCGGGCAAGAATGTTTTCAACTCCCATTTCTTCTTTCAGTTTTATGCTGAGCGCACTTTTAATTGCTTGTAGAAAACCGGGAGTACCTCCGTCTTCACGGGCTTCAATATTGTTTACAAATTTATGTTTGCCCCAGGGGTTTGTCCAATCAACAGTGCCCCCGCCGGGATGATCCGGTACGCTTCTTTTATAAAGTTTTGAATCGAAAATTAGTACACCTGAAGTTCCGGGTCCGCCGAGGAATTTATGCGGGGAGAAGAAAATTGCGTCAAGCTTTTCTTCGGGGTCTTCCGGGTGTATGTTGATATTCACATAAGGTGCGGAAGCAGCAAAGTCAATAAAACAAATGCCTCCGTAACGGTGCATAATTTTTGCGAGTTTGTGGTAATTTGTTTCTATTCCCGTTACGTTTGAGCATGCAGTAAACGAACCTATTTTTATAATTCTGTCTTTATAAAGTCCTAAAGTGTGTTCCAGTGATTCATAGTTTACAAGGCCGTATTCATCGGGTTCGATAATTACAACATCTGCAAGTGTTTCCAGCCAGGAAGTATGGTTTGAATGATGTTCCATGTGAGAGATAAATACAACGGGCTTTTCTTCTCTTTTAAATTTTATAAAATCTTTTAACTGTTCCGGTACTTTTAGGCCGAGAATTCTTTGCAGTTTGTTAACTACTGTAGTCATTCCCGACCCGGCCGTAATTATAACATCATCCGGCCCGGCATTAACATGTTTTTTTATGATCTTCTGTGCTTCATGGTAAGCCTGTGTCATTGTTGTGCCGGTAATGCAGGTCTCGGTGTGAGTGTTGCCTATATAAGGCCCAAAATGATTAATTATTTTTTCTTCAATAGGTTTATATAATCTGCCGCTTGCTACCCAGTCGGCATATACGATTTTTTTAGTTCCGTAAGGTGATTCAAATTCTTGATCTATTCCTATTATATTTTTTCTAAACTCAGTAAAGTAACTTTCCCGTTTACTCATAAAGTTTTCTCACATATCCAAAATTGAAAAAACAAAGATAACATCATCTTAATTACTTATCAATATTTGTACGAGATAAATAGTATTTTATTTTCAAAAATAAGGCTGTAATTTAAAATCATTCAATAAAGCATATCTTGCTCAACAACACCGGGAAGGAAATTCTAAAATACGAGATTGACAAAAAGGAAACGAAAACTATTTTCATAATGTTTTCAATCACGATAATTTAGAGTAGTTTTTATCACTATTGGGCCAAGCGCAATAATTCCGATGAGGTTAATAATTACAGTCAATCCGTTCAACAGGTCGCCCAAGCTCCAGATATTTTCTGCATTACTTAAAGCGCCGATTAAAATTGCAAATGTGAATGCCCACCTGTAATATTTTTTTATGTTGTCTCCCAGCATAAATGCGGCACATTGCTCGCCGTAAAAGCACCAGGTAATTAATGTTGAGTATCCGAACAGCAATGATGATCCCAATACAACCCAATTTCCGTAGACTAATAATTCATTAAAACTTCCTGAAGCCAATGCCGTACTGTTTAATCCCGATGTCCAATTCCCCGATATCAAAATTACAAATGCAGTAATGGAGCAGACAATTATTGTATCGATGAAAACACCCATCATTGATATTAGCGATTGCCTTACAGGATTGTCGGATTTAGCAGTTGCATGCATAATTGCTACCGATCCTGTCCCGGCCTCGTTACTGTATGCCCCTCGGGCTGCGCCGTATCTCAAGGCCATCAAAACCGTGGCACCGGCAAACCCGCCGCTTGCACTATGTTCCGTGAAAGCAGATGATATTATTAAGTTGAATACGTTTAAGAGCTGGTCGTAGTTAATTATTAAAATTATCAAGCCAGCGGATAAATAAATTAAAGTCATAATAGGGGAAAGGAACTGGGCAGTTACTGCAATCTTTTTTAATCCTCCTACAATAACAATCCAGGTAAGCAAAGCAATTACAATACAGGAAAGTATTTGTGGAATCCCAAATTGGTCATTAAGAATAATGGACATTGAATTTGATTGAATCGATGTAGTGGCAATAAGTGTTTTAACTGCCATTGCAAAAGCAAAGGCATAAGCGAGCCATTTCCAGTTTTTTCCTTTTAAGATGTAAACCATGGGCCCGCCAATGTACGTACCGTCTTTATCTTTTTCTCTGTACTTAAATCCAAGTAAAGATTCGGCATACATTGTAGCCATTAAAATCAAAGCGGAAATCCACATCCAGAAAACGGCACCCGGACCACCGATTACTATTGCCGTTGCCACTCCTGCAATGTTCCCGTTACCAACTATTCCCGACAATGCCGACATTAAAGCCTGGTACGGGGATATATTGCCGTCTCCTTTGGATTTAACCGAGCCTAAAATTGCTTTAATTGCTTTTTTGAATTTTAGAAACTGGATACCCTTAAGCCTTATCGAGAAATAAATTCCGCTGCCGAGAATAAAGAGAAGCATTTGCGGACCCCAAAGGAAATCGGCCGTTGATTTTATAATAGAAAAAATGCTCATAATATTTAACTAATTATTATTTTAGAGAAGATTTATTTTTTTTGTTAAAGCAAAAACTACCGGGAAATAAAATGAATAAAGATGCAAAAATAGAATTTAATATAAAACTGAATGAAAACAATTTTCCCGTTGAGATTAAGTGGGATGCAACAGACGCTGAAAAGGATAGTAATAAATCAGCAGAGGCTATTTTAATTTCTATATGGGATAGCAAAGAGAAGTCGACACTGAGCATTGATTTATGGACTGATAAAATGCTTATTAACGATATGGAATATCATTATTTCCAGACATTTATGAAAATGGCTGATACCTTTGAGTCATCTTCCAGGAACAAAGAAGTTGCCGACATGATAAGAAAATTTGCCAATGATTTTGGAGAAAGGCTGAAAATCCTTTGATGAAATAAAATCAAAGAACAATTGATTTTATTTCATCATCAAACAAAGCATCATATTTATTAACAAATTTGTTCAAACCATCTTTATCTCCTAACTTAAGTACAGATAAAGCGCTTTCACTTATTGAAATATTTTCATCCCAGTAAAAATTACCTTTCTTCAATTGCTGTGTCATATAATCAACAAGGTGGACAATAGAAGTAACAACCTTTGCTTTGTCTGATTTTTCAGGTTGCTGGTGATATCTTATAGTATCGCATAATTCTTCGGGTAAATTCCATTTGTCGCAAAGGAAATAACCAATATCGGCATGAGTGTAGCCCAACTGTTCAACTTCAGCTTCTACAAAGGATTTTCCTTCTTCGGTTACTTTTTTATAAATCTCTATAAAGTCCGAATGAAAATATTTATGGATAACTGAAATGCCGAGGTCGTGCAAAAGACCGGCTACAAATGCTTCTCCGCCGCAGTCAAATCCTAAATCGTCTGCAATTCTTTTTGAAGCAGAACCTGTTAACGTTGAGTGCAGCCAAAATTCTTTTTGGTCAAGATATTTATCGGTTTTGTTCTTAAATGATTCCATCATTGAAAGAGCAAGAACAATTTTTTTCATTTCGGAAAAACCGATTACAAGAATAGAAAAATCTATGGTTGTTACTTTCCTTCGTAAACCGTAAAGAGGAGAATTTGCAATTGATAAAATTTTGGTTGCTATTCCCTGGTCTTTGCCTATCATTTTTCCAAGTGAATGTGTATTAGTCGTAGGGTCATCCAACAATTTTGAAATTTCAAAAAGATGTCCCGACATAGACGGCAGGTTATAGATATTTGTCAATACTAATTCTGTTCTCTCTCGTTTTGCTTTCATATCTTGGTCTTGCATTGCAGTAATCCTTGTTATTTTCATATTTTCCGTATTTTCAGTTATAACATTATCGGAAAATATAATCAATTATTAATAGATTTGCGAAAAAAATTGATTTTATAAATCTATTGTATTTTATTAAAGGACAAAAAAACAAAGAAATATGAAATCAATAGTACATGTAAGTGATTTTTCCCGCTGGGAAGAGCTTAGACGTGAATCATTAAACAAGAATGAGATCGTTATTTTTAAATTCAGTACGAGATGCGCATTAAGTTTTGATGTAGAACAGACTATAACAGAGTGGTATAACAGCATTGAAAATGAAGATGTGATCTTAGCTAAAGTTGATGTTATCTGTGCAAGCCAGTTAAGCAATTATTTAGCTGATGAGTTCAATATTAAACATGAATCGCCTCAAGCTATTTGGTTAGATAAGCAACAAAGTGTAAAATGGCACGGCAGCCATTTTAAAGTCAGCAAGAAAAATCTCACCTCGCAGCTATAATTTAAAATTTTTTGTCAACCTAGATAAACATTTAAAAAACGAGAAATTTGACCGATTTGTGCTAATTTATTTAGTATTATCCGCATTTCTGTGTTATATAATAAGTCAGATACTTGACAATGCCTAAAAAAATAATATATTAGCGAACTAAAATATGAATTATTCAGGCGTTGTAATCAAAACAACTAAATAATCAAGGAGTGTGATATGAAAAAAATCGAAGCAATAATAAGACCTCATAAGGTTGAAGAGTTGCATGAAACCCTTCGAGAAGCCGGATTTGCCGGGATCACAGTTACAGAGGTGCGCGGCTACGGCAGACAGAAAGGACATAAGGAAATTTACAGGGGTACCGAGTATAATATTGAATTTGTACCCAAGGCCAAGATCGAAGTATTCTGTACTGATGAAAACGCAGAGAAAATTATTAAAATAATTATTGAATGCTGTAAGTCGGGCAAAACAGGTGACGGTAAAATATTTGTTTCTTCAGTTGAAGATGCAATAAGAATCAGAACTGAAGAATCTGGTGATAGTGCTATATAGCCGGAAAGTATTTATTTAGTATCAAATATTATCATTTCCAAAAGAATCTAAAATTTTTAATTATATGAAAAAACATGGAGGATCATGTGAAACTCTTAAACAAAAAGTATCTTTTTTTAGTGCTTCTTATACCGGTTCTTGTTTTTTCTCAAGATGAAACCCCAACGGTAAGTGGCAATGCAGAGGCTATCTCTGCAGTTCAATTAAATGCAGACTTTGTATGGACAATTGTTGGTGCTGTACTTGTGTTTTTGATGCAGGCCGGTTTTGCCTTGCTTGAAGCAGGCTTAACAAGAGCAAAAAATACTGTAAACATATTAATGAAGAACCTGATGGACTTTTCAATCGGGTCATTGGGTTATTGGGCAATAGGATTTGGAATTATGTTTGGTGTAACATCAACCGGATGGTTCGGTACAGACGGGTTTTTCCTATCCGATTTTAGTACAGACGGTGATCCCTGGACATTGGCTTTCTGGATGTTCCAGGTAGTTTTTGCCGCAACTGCAGCTACTATAGTTTCTGGTGCAATGGCAGAAAGGACAAAGTTCACAGGTTATTTAATTTACTCGGTTTTTATTACTGCGTTAATTTATCCGGTTTTCGGAAGCTGGGCATGGGGAAGTTTGTTTCACGGTTCAGGATGGCTGGAAGGATTGGGATTCATTGATTTTGCAGGGTCAACGGTAGTTCACTCGGTGGGTGGCTGGGCGGCCTTAGCAGGTGCAATAGTACTTGGCCCGAGGATAGGCAAATACAATAGCAAAGGAAAAGCACAAGCCATTCCCGGTCACAGCATGGTGCTGGCAGCTTTAGGTACGTTTCTTCTTTGGTTCGGCTGGTTCGGTTTTAATGCGGGAAGTACAACAGCCGCTATCACTGATATTGCCGGAATAGCTGTTACAACAAATCTTGCAGCAGCAGCAGGCGCAATTGGTGCTATGATTACAGCCTGGTTCAAGTTTGGTAAACCTGAAGCCAGTATGTCCTTTAACGGTGCTATTGCAGGATTGGTAGCTATTACTGCGGGATGTGCGAATGTATCTCCTTTGAGTGCTGTTGTACTTGGATTTATTGCGGGGATATTGGTTGTTTTAAGTGTGCTCTTTTTTGAACGTGTTTTGAAGATTGATGATCCGGTGGGTGCTATTTCGGTGCACGGAGTTTGCGGCGCATGGGGCACCTTAGCTGCAGGCATTTTTGATGTAGGAGGTTTTTCGTTATCTGTAGTTGGTGTTCAATTGCTTGGTATTGTATCAGCATTCTTGTGGGTATTCCCTGTAGCATTTATTCTGTTTAAGTTAATAGATAAAACCATTGGATTAAGAGTAACCGAAGAAGAAGAACTTGAAGGTTTGGATATCGGCGAACACGGTATGGAAGCTTATCCTGAATTTGAAAAAGGTACATATAGCTAATGGAAAATGTACAGGCATATAAAAAATTATTTATGAATGTTAACATAACACCCGAAAGCCGGTTCTTAAAAGAGCCGGCAGCCGGGGCCTCCCTTTGGGCTATTCGTTAATCCGTTAATTAACGGATTAAGAATGGGGAGAAAATTTGGATAAATAAATTTAAGATATGCCTCCTTTTTTCTCAATTAAGTTTAGTGAGTTTATAACAATTTATTTTACTTCTTATGTAGAAAAACAATTAATTACTAAATAGAAGAGGCCAGTAATGAAAAGAGTTAAAACCATATCTATTTTTATTTTATTAATACTAACGACGGTAGCTACAAATGCTCAGTGGTCGGTTGGTACAGATATTTACACCCAGTACATTTGGAGAGGTGTTAAATACGGTAGCGGTCCGGCAGTTCAGCCGTGGGTTGATTTTACAGAAGGAGTATTTTCGGCCGGTGCATGGGGCTCTGTTACTTATGGCGATGATTTCCAGGAAATGGACCTTTATGCATCCGTTTCAACAGACATAGGTTTAACAATCGGGGTGTACGATTATTACTACCCGGGTACTGACTGGTTTGATCTTTCCGATACTGCCGGAGCTCATGGTATTGAGTTGAATCTTGGCTATGAAATAGAAGGATTAAGCCTTTCTGCAAATTACATTGTAAACGAAGCTCCCGGTGCAGGTACTGTAGGTGATGACAAATACTTTGAAGTAGGATACTCATTCCCTAACTTCAGTGTATTTTTCGGTATAGGAGACGGTTGGCATTCGTCTGATACGGAAATGCAGGTTGTTAATGTAGGGCTCTCAACCTCAAAAGAGGTGAAAATTTCAGATGAATTAACTATACCGGTCTCCGGGGCAATTGTACTTAACCCGGATGCCGAACAGTTCTTTGTTGTGGTAGGGTTCTCTTTATAAAGATTTTTTTCATGTGGTAAAAACCCTATAAGCTAAGCAGAAATGCTTAATTACGCGGGATAATTAATACGCACTCCTCCCCATTAATTATCCCGCATCTCATAATCAAACAATAAAAACTTAACCTTAATCTCTTGATTTTTATCCATTAATTTTTATTTTACACTAACTTAATAATGCTGATTTTAGGTAATCCCTTAAAAAATTAGCATCCGAATAAAAACCCAACTAAAGACCTTAGTGGTAATTTCGGTTTGCAAACTTTTAACAGCAATAAATTTGTTAGAAGTTCATGCAACATTATTAGCGAATAATTATAGGATATATAATGGGAAATAATGCTTACACGCATGCAAAGACAGGATTGTATCTACCGGAGTTTGAACATGATAGTTGCGGAGTCGGTTTTGTTGCAAATATTAAAGGTGAAAAATCTCACGAAATAATTAGAGACGGTATCGAAGTATTGGAGAACCTTAAGCACCGCGGTGCTACCGGGAGTGATCCCGACACAGGTGACGGTGCCGGGATTTTGACGCAAATACCGGACCTATTTTTCAGGATAGAATGCGAAAAAAGGGAAATCGACTTACCGTTGCCGAAAGAATATGGTGTAGGTTTAATATTTCTCCCTACAATTCCTGAAGACAGATACATTATTGAAAATTTATTTGAACATGTAATAAATGACGAAGGCCAGTATTTCCTCGGCTTTAGGGACGTGCCTGTTGCTGAAGAAAGCATTGGGCGGGTTGCAAGATCGGTAATGCCTGTATTCAAACAAATTGTAATCGGTAAAGGAAGCACTACTAAATTAAAAGATTTTGAACGCAAGCTTTTTATAATCCGCAAAAGAATGGGTAATGAAATTAAGAAGCTTGATATTTCCCAGAAGAATTATTTTTATATATGCAGCTTATCGTCAAAAGTGCTTGTTTACAAAGGCCAGTTAAAAGCCGAACAATTGAATGTATTTTTCCCCGACCTTCAATCAAAAGATTTTAATTCCGCTCTGGCATTGGTACATTCCCGTTACAGCACAAATACGTTCCCTACATGGGCACTGGCGCATCCTTTCAGAATGATTGCACATAACGGCGAGATAAACACCTTAAGAGGTAATGCAAACGCATTTAATGTTCGTGAAAAACTTTTTGAAAGCGAATTGTTCGGAAGAGATATGCGAAAAATATTCCCGGTTATTGCGCCGAGTAAAAGTGATTCCGCTGCTTTCGATAATGCGCTTGAAATGCTTGTATTTGGCGGTAGATCCTTGCCTCATGCAATTATGATGATGATACCCGAAGCATTTACCGGGATCAAAAATATTGACGAACAGAAGAAAGCCTTCTATCAATACCATTCTTGTTTAATGGAACCTTGGGACGGTCCGGCTACAATTTCATTTTGTGACGGAAGATATATAGGTTCAATACTTGATAGAAACGGATTGCGGCCTTCAAGATACTGGGTTACCGGTGATGACCGTGTAATAATGTCGTCGGAAACCGGTGCGCTGGATATAGACGAACAAAATGTAATTGAAAAAGGAAGGCTTCAGCCGGGTAAAATATTTTTGGTTGATACCGAAGAAGGAAGGATCATACATGATTCCGAAATCAAAGAAAAACTTTTTAACCAAAAACCGTACAAGTCATGGTTGAAAGAAAAATTAGTTGATATAAATTCTTTACCTGAAGTAAACGAAAGCAAAGAAATAGACGCATCGGAGTTATTCACTAAACAAAAAGCTTTCGGCTATACGATTGAAGACATCAATATGTTGATTAAACCTATGGTTGAAGAAAGTAAAGAAGCCATTGGTGCAATGGGAGCAGATAACCCTATAGCTGTTTTAAGTGAAAAACCCCAGCTATTGTTTAACTATTTCAAACAGCTATTTGCACAGGTTACCAATCCGCCGATTGATGCTATCCGTGAAGAGATAATTATGTCGAGCGAAGTATTACTTGGCACTGAACTAAATATTCTGGATGAGACTTCAGAACACTGCAACAGGCTAAGATTAGACAGCCCCGTAGTATCCAACGAGGATTTTCAAAAAATTAAAAAGATAAACCGGAACGGGCTTAAGCCTATAACCATACCGATATTGTTCGACAGGCATTTTGGCGAGCTCGGACTTAAGCAGGGATTAAACGCATTATTTACAAATGTAGATAATGCTATTTCACAGGGATACACTTTAATTATTTTATCCGATAGAGGCTTAAACAAAAACAAAGCGCCTATACCGTCGCTGCTTGCATGTTCGGGACTGCACCAGCACCTAATTAGAAAGGGGACAAGAACAAGAGTAAGCATAATTTTGGAAACCGGTGAAGCAAGGGAAGTACACCACCTGGCCGTGCTAATTGGTTACGGTACAAATGCAATTAACCCTTACCTTGTATTTGATACGATTAAAAATGAAATCACCAAAGACAACTACAGCAAGGAGCTTGGCTATAGCAAAGCGGTAAATAATTACTTGAAAGCCGTTAAAAAAGGTCTATATAAAATTATCTCCAAAATGGGAATCTCGACAATTCAATCTTATTGCGGAGCACAAATATTTGAAGCCCTTGGTTTGAATGCTCAATTTATCAACGAATACTTTACTTCAACCCCTTCGAGAATCGGAGGAATAGGATTAAAAGAAGTAGCAAGGGAAACTCTCCAGAGACACGACAGGGCCTTTGATGATATAGAAGATTTCAACATGCTTGGTGAAGGCGGTTACTATAAAGTAAGGGCAGGGCAGGAGTTTCACCAGTGGAACAGTGAAACAATTGCATTGCTTCAGCATGCAGTTAGGACAAACAATTATGAAATATATAAAAAGTTTTCCGCCAGAATTAATAAAGCAAACAAAGGTTTCTCAACAATAAGGTCGCTGTTGGAATTTAAAGAGCGGAAACCTATACCAATTGAAGAAGTTGAACCCGCGGAAAATATCTTGAAAAGATTTGCCACGGGTGCAATGAGTTACGGTTCAATATCCAAAGAAGCTCATGAAACCCTCGCGGTTGCAATGAATAAAATCGGCGGATTTTCCAACACAGGCGAGGGAGGCGAAGATGCAAACAGGTTTAGAATTGATGAATATGGTAATATCAAAAACAGCAGGATAAAACAGGTTGCTCAGGGCCGCTTCGGTGTTACGATTGAATATCTTGTTCATGCGGATCAGATACAAATTAAAATGGCCCAGGGCGCAAAGCCCGGAGAAGGCGGTCAACTGCCGGGTCATAAAGTCAGCAAAGAAATTGCCAAAACAAGATACACAACTCCGGGGGTTGGTTTGATATCGCCGCCGCCTCACCACGATATTTATTCCATAGAAGATCTGGCGCAATTGATTTATGATTTGAAAAACTCTAATCCCAAAGCCAATATAAGCGTTAAACTAGTTTCGGAGGTTGGAGTGGGTACTATTGCCGCCGGTGTTGCAAAAGGAAAAGCAGACCACATATTAATTAGCGGCTACGAGGGAGGAACCGGGGCTTCACCGCAGACATCAATCAAACATGCCGGGCTTCCGCTTGAACTAGGATTGGCTGAAACTCAACAAGTATTGGTTATGAATGATTTAAGGCGGCGTGTAAAATTACAGGCTGACGGACAGTTGAAAAACGGAAGGGACGTAGTAATAGCCGCCATGCTTGGTGCTGATGAGTTCGGTTTTGCTACCGCTCCTTTAATTACAATGGGTTGTGTTATGCTCCGTAAATGTCACCTTAATACTTGTTCCGTAGGCGTTGCAACACAGGATGAAAATTTAAGAAGGTTATTTAAAGGCCAGCCGGATCATGTTATAAATTACTTCAAGTTTATTGCCGACGAAGTGAGAGAAATAATGGCTCAGCTTGGTGTAAGAAGGCTTGACGAACTTATCGGTAAAACGGAATTCTTAAAACAGAAAAGAAATACCGGGAACTGGAAAGCTGAAATGGTTGACTTAACAAACTTATTACATAGACCTGATACGCCGTATAAAAAACCTTTATACAATACCGAAAAACAAGTGCACAAAATTGACGATGTTATTGATAAGAAGATTATTGACCTTTGTAAAAAGGCAATATCAAAATCAAAACCGGCTTATTTCAGTTATCCCATAAAAAACACCGATAGGGCTACAGGGACGCAGTTGAGTTCGGTCATCGCAAGCAAATACGGAATGGAAGGTTTGCAGGACGACACAATCAACGTAAGTTTTGAAGGCTCTGCCGGGCAAAGCTTCGGCGCTTTTTTATCGCAGGGAGTTACATTCCATCTTGAAGGTGATTCCAACGACTATATAGGCAAAGGACTTTCCGGCGGAAAGATAATTGTAAGCCTTAAAGAAGATTCAAAACTAAAAGCAGAAGAAAATATAATTGTTGGGAATGTTGCATTGTACGGCGCCATAAGAGGAGAAGCATTTTTCAACGGAATAGCCGGCGAAAGATTTGCGGTACGTAACAGCGGTGCAAATGCCGTAGTAGAAGGAATCGGCGATCACGGCTGTGAATACATGACCGGCGGAAGAGTAGTTGTGCTCGGCGATGTAGGCAGAAATTTTGCCGCCGGTATGAGCGGTGGTATCGCATATGTTTACGATTTTAGAAAAGTATTCACCAGCAAATGCAATACTGAAATGGTTGAGCTTTATAACCTTGAAGATAATGACGATATTAAAGAAGTGAAGTCGTTAATCGAAAAACACTACGCTTATACGCAAAGCCGTGTGGCTGAAAAAATACTTAACAACTGGGAAATAGAAGTAAAACATTTTGTAAAAGTATTCCCGACTGATTACAGGAAAGTTCTTGAGGCAGAAAATTCCGTTGATAAATCAATTAAAAAAAACATAAACAAGATTAAAGATTCGTTTTTTCAATCAACAAAAAATTATGTGAACTAAATGGGCGACATAAAAGGATTTATAAAACATAAAAGAGCGGATTTCAAAAAGGAATCCGTTAAAAGCAGGATTAAACATTGGAAAGAGTTTATAAAGATTGATAAAGATGCAGAACTTCAAACCCAGGCATCAAGATGCATGGATTGCGGAATCCCGTTTTGCCAGTCGGGCTGCCCGGTTGATAATATCATCCCGGATTGGAACGACCTGGTTTATAAAAACAGATGGTTTGAAGCTTATCAAAGATTGTCGAAAACAAATAACTTCCCTGAATTTACCGGGAGGGTTTGCCCTGCGCCGTGTGAAAACTCTTGTACACTTTCAATAAATAACGATGCTGTAACTATCAAAAATATAGAAGTTGCAATAATAGAAAAAGCTTATGAAAAAGGCTGGGTAAAACCTAAGGTACCGGAAAACAGAACGGGTAAAAAAATAGCTGTTATAGGCTCCGGCCCGGCAGGCCTAGCTTGTGCCGACCAGCTAAATAAGCAAGGCCATAGTGTAACCGTGTTTGAAAAAAACGAAGTTGTGGGCGGACTTCTTTCAGTCGGTATTCCGGACTTTAAAATGGAAAAACGTATCGTTGAAAGAAGAGCAAACTTAATGAAAAAAGAAGGGGTCGAATTTTTCACAAGCGTTAACATTGGCGAAGATATAGACCCGCAAGATATTAAAGATAAATTTGATGCCGTCGTTCTGGCTATAGGCGCTGAAGAAGGAAGGGATCTGAAAATTGAAGGAAGACACTTAAACGGAATACATTTTGCGATGGAATTTTTATCACAGCAAAATGAAGCTGTAAGAAAAGGCGCTAACGGCAGCAAGAATAATATTTCTGCAAAAAACAAAAAAGTAGTAGTGCTTGGCGGCGGCGACACCGGCTCGGACTGTGTAGGCACTTCAATAAGACAGGGGGCGGCTTCGGTTAAAAATTTTGAACTGCTCTCAAAACCGCCGAAGCAAAGAACCCCGGATAATCCCTGGCCTCAATGGGCTTTTATTGAAAGGACATCTACTTCACATGAAGAAGGCTGTGAAAGAGATTACGGTATTCTTACAAAAAGTTTTTCAGGTGAAAAGGGTTCCGTTAAAAAACTCCATGCCGTGAGAGTTGAGTTCGTTAAAAAAGAATCCGGTGACGGCAGGCCCAAAATGATTGAAATGCCGAACACTGAATTTGAGATTGAAGCAGACCTGGTTTTATTAGCGCTTGGTTTTACCGGCCCTAAAAAAAATAAATTGTTTACCGGGTTTGGAGTTGAAGCAAATGAAAGAGGCAACATCAAAACAGACGACAACAATATGACGAACGTTCCCGGAGTTTTTGCCGCCGGTGATTCACGCAGAGGGCAGTCACTTGTAGTATGGGCTATAAATGAAGGTCGTGCAACTGCCCGGTACGTTAATGATTACTTAACTTCATACCGTTAAAACAAACCAGATAAATTTCATATTTCTATAAAAATCCGGCTTTCGCCGGATTTTTATCTTTAGCCTGTAAGGAGTAACTTAGGAGTGTGTGATTCTTTAATTGAGTAACAAATAAGCTTAGCAGCAATATAAATTATTAATTTCATTTAATAATTGATTACATTCACATGTTTCTTAAAATGTATTTTATATCACAATAATAAAAACATGAATATTTTAGCAACAGGAGTAACGGGGTATATCGGGGGAAGATTGGTCCCCAGACTGATTGATCGGGGATACAACGTTAGATGTATGGCGCGGGACGTCAACAGAATCAAAGGAAGATGGGAAAATTCAGAATTGGTTTATGGCGACGTAACTAAATTCGATTCAATTGATACTGCACTAAAAAATATTGATATCGCTTATTATTTAATCCACTCTATGTCTGCGGGCGAAAAAGATTTTGTAGACATAGACTTAAAAGCCGCCGAAAACTTTTCATACAAAGCCAAAGAAAACGGTGTAAAGAGGATCATTTACCTGGGCGGATTGGGAAACAAGTCGGATAACCTTTCGCCTCACTTGTTAAGCAGGCAAATGACTGGTGAAATGTTAAGAAAATCCGGTTTACCCGTAACTGAATTCAGAGCGGGAATGATAGTCGGCTCCGGGAGTTTATCTTTTGAAATGATGAGATATCTTGCCGAGCGTGTCCCGGTAATGATTTGCCCGAAGTGGGTAAAAACCAAAACGCAGCCGGTTGCAGTCCGTGACATATTACGCTATTTAATTGAATCAATTGAGAATGAGGAGTCCGCCGGTAAAACTCTCGAAATAGGAAGTGACGATATTTTATCTTACCGGGAATTGATAATGAAATATGCGGATATAAGAGGCTTAAAAAGGTTTATGATAAACGTTCCCGTACTAACTCCGCGGCTTTCTTCTTACTGGGTTGATCTCGTAACGCCGATACCTAATTATATTGCCCGCCCTCTTATTGAGGGATTAAAAAACGAAATAATTGTAAAAGACAACACTGCAAGAAACATATTTAATTTTCAGCCTATTTCCTACGAAGACGCCGTGAGGTTTGCATTAGACAGGCATAAATCCGGGAAAATAGAAACAATATGGTCTAATGCCGTTTCAAGCACCAACCCCGCAAATTACGAACCGGTTAATCTCAAACAAATTGAAGGTATGATAATAGAAAAAAGAGAGACGGAAGTTAATGCAAGTGCCGAAAATGTTTTTAGCGTAATCTTAAAACTGGGCGGCAATAACGGGTGGTATGCTAATTTTTTATGGCAGGCAAGAGGCTTGCTGGATAGGTTGTTCGGCGGAGTAGGAATGAGAAGAGGCAGAAGAAGCCCGGACACTCTTATAATTGGAGAACCCCTTGATTTTTGGAGAGTTGAGGAGTTACTCCCCGACGAGTTATTGAGGTTAAGGGCGGAAATGAAATTACCGGGCAAAGCATGGCTGCAGTTTTCCGTTAAAAAAATTGGTGAAAATAAATCTTTATTAAACCAAACGGCTTTTTACGAACCCAAAGGATTGGCAGGAGTGTTATATTGGTATTCAATCTATTTCCTTCATAAAATTATTTTTGGAGGGATGATTAATGACATTAAAAGAAAAGCTGAAAAGCGGACTAAATGAAAAATTATTTATGTCTTTAATTAAATAAAAGCGTCGAGATAGGCAAATAAATGAATCCCGATAAAAAAGTTGAAGTAAACATTAATTCCGAAATAGGTGAACTTGAAGCTGTAATAATTCACACACCCGGACCCGAAGTTGAAAACATGACGCCTAAAAGCGCCGAACGTGCTCTTTACAGCGACATACTCAACCTATCCGAAGCTGAAAAAGAATACAATCAATTCAAAAAAATATTGCAAATGCATACGCGAACTTTTGAAGTAAAAGACCTATTGGGTGAAATTCTCTGCAGCGAAAATGTGAAGAATGCCTTGCTGGCAAAAGTATGCAAAAATGAAAATGCATTTTGTACTGATGCGGATTCGACGGATATTTCAGATCAAGAGTTGGCCGGGCAATTGATTGAAGGTGTTGAATTAAAAAAGAATACCCTTACAAACTATTTGAGCAGCGATAGATATTCCCTTCAACCGCTGCATAACTTTTTCTTTACCCGTGATGCGTCTTCCGCAATAAATGATTTTGTTCTGATAAACAAAATGGCGAACATTGTCCGGGAAAGAGAAGCATTAATAATGGAAGCAATTTTTAATTATCACCCTTTGCTGCAGGCTAAAACTTTTAACCCTGTAAACGAGGTTGATACAGATTCCAAGATATCAATTGAAGGCGGCGATATACAAATTGCAAGAAAAGATACTTTGCTGCTTGGCAACAGCATCAGGACATCAACCCAGGGGATTGATTATATTTTAAGCAAAGTAAAAAAAGAAAACAAAATTAAAAATGTAATAGTACAGGAGCTTCCGGCTACTTCCGAATCCTTCATTCATCTTGATATGACCTTTACATTTTTATCACAAAACGAGGTAATGATATACGAACCCGTAATTTTGAACCCGAGTCACTATAAAACGATTCATATAGAAATTGATAACGGCAAAGTTAAAATTCGCGAGTCTCAAAATATACTGCAGGTTTTAAAGGATATAAACTATGAAGTTGAGCCCGTCTACTGCGGGGGCAAAACAGATAACTGGATACAGGAGCGCGAACAATGGCACAGCGGAGCAAACTTTTTTGCTTTAGCTCCCGGCAAAATTTTAGGTTACGGAAGAAACAATTATACGCTTGAAGAAATGAACAAACACGGTTACGAAATTTTACCGGCAGAAGAAATAATAAACGGGAAAGCAGATTATAAAAATTACAAAAAATATGTAATTACAATAGACAGCTCCGAACTATCCCGCGGCGGCGGGGGTTGCCGTTGCATGACAATGCCGGTTAGTAGAAAAGATTTAACTTGATCTATGACTTACGAAAATCCGGGTGATAAAAAATACGATGCATGGCTGCAATGGAATTTAACAAGCCAGTGTAATTTCGATTGCGCTTACTGTTTCGGTAAAACTCCCGTCAACAAGCAAGAATTAAGGACAATTAAAACCGCTGAACTTTTAAGAACCTTCGAAAGAACCGGCAAAGTTTTCCGTCTTGGTTTCACCGGCGGGGAACCCTTTCTCATTCCCAATTTTATTGAAGCATGTATTGAAATTACAAAGGATCATTTCATTTCAATTAACTCAAATATTATTTTGCCTAACGTTAACGAGTTTGCTTATACAATTAACCCGGCTAAAGTGTTGTTTATACAGGCTTCGTTTCATCCTCTGCAGCTAAAAGAGAAAAACTTAATTGCAAAATACATAACAAATTTTAAGCTGCTGCAGAAGAATAATTTTAATGTAATTGCCGAAGCAGTTGCGTATCCGCCTTATGAAAGCATAATTAATGAGTATGAAATTTTATTAAACAACAACGGTATAAAACTATTTAAAGCGCCGTTTATAGGTAAGCACTTAAATATAAACTATCCCGAAGGTTATTCCGAAAGTGAAATTGATTTATTCAATATTGAAAAGGAAAGGATAAAGTACCATTATCAAAAAGGGAAATTGTGCAACGCCGGGTATAATGCCGGCGTAGTATATTCGAACGGTGATGTCTATCCTTGCTTTCAAATCAAGAATAAAATCGGGAATGTTTATGAGGAAATAAATTTTAAAGATGAAATTGGTAAATGCCCGTCCAAATTTTGCGGCTGCCCGCTGAATAAGTACGATCCCTATTTATTTAACCATTCAAAAAATTAACATAAACTTATACTACTAAAACTTGCTAATTATTTATATTTCACAATCTTTTTATAATTGTAAAATATGAGGGTGAAAATGTTTACAATACTTGGTGCCGGGGGTGTTATAGCTAATGAGACCGTTGCAAAACTTCATGAAAAGAAAATCAATTTAAAACTTGTAAGCAGGAATCCAAAAAAGATTAAAGACTGCGATGAAGTCTTCCCGGCGGATTTAACCAATGCAGATCAAGTTTATGAAGCCGTTAAAGATTCGGAAATTGTTTTTCTTACTGCGGGTCTTGAGTACAAAGCAAAAGTTTGGGAAGAGGCATGGCCCAAAATTATGGAGAATACGATTAATGCGTGCAAAAGATACGGTGCAAAACTCATTTTCTTTGATAATGTTTATATGTACGGCAATGTAAACGGCTGGATGACTGAAGATACCGAGATAAAACCGGTAAGCAAAAAAGGAGAGGTAAGGGCGGAGATTGCCGTAAAATTAATTGAAGAAATTGACAAGCAAAATATAGATGCCATTATTGCCCGTTCCGCAGACTTTTACGGGCCCAATGCCGTTAACGGGATAATAAACATCCTGGTAATTAATAAATTTGCAAATGAAAATAATGCAAACTGGTTGTTAAACGACAAAGTAAAACACTCGTTTACTTATACAAAAGATGCTGCGGATGCGCTGGTAGTTTTAGTAGAGTCGGAAAATACATGGAACCAGATATGGCATCTGCCGACGAACAAAGAAGTACTGAACGGGAAAGAGATAATAGAAACGGCTGCGAAATATTTTGGTGCCGAACCAAGATATGGAATATTAAATAAATTTATGATAAGTTTGGCAGGTCTATTTAACTCGCAGATTAGAGAATCTAAAGAGATGCTTTATCAATACGAATATGATTATCTATTCGACAGCAGCAAATTTGAAAAGAGATTTAATTATACCCCGATTTCGTATGAAGAAGGAATCAGGGAAACTATAGAATCAATAAAAACAGTTAAGCAGTATGAATAAGAAAGATGAATTACCGCAATGGCTAAAATGGGCAAGAGAAATTCAAGCTTTGGGACAAACCGGGCTGGCTTTCAGCCAAAACCATTATGAAATAGAACGTAACACAAGAATAATAGAGTTAGCTTCCGAGATAATAGCAGGGCACACAAACCTTGAGAGAAAACCTCTGGAAAAAGTCTTAATGAACCAGCCCGGTTATGCAACTCCCAAAATTGACGTACGAAGCGCGGTAATTAACGATAATAAAATTTTACTTGTTAAAGAGCTTGACGACGGCAAATGGGCTATGCCCGGAGGATGGGCGGACATTGGCAATTTTCCCTCGGAAGTTGCAATCCGTGAAACAAAAGAAGAAAGCGGTTACGATATAAGTGTTAAAAAAATTGTAGGCGTATTCGACGCAAACAGGAGAAACGGAAGAAAGCTTGAACTTTTCCATGCATTTAAAATCGTTTTTCTTTGTGAGTTAACAGGGGGAGCGGCAGCACCGAGTAACGAAACTTCCGATGTCGGTTTTTTCGGCTTTGATGAACTTCCTAAACTATCTCCTAATAGAACCAACGAAAGACATATCGAGGAAATAAAACTGCATCTTGAGAACCCTGCCAGGCTGGCTTTGTTTGATTAAGATTTATAAAACCTAACCGGCTTTGTGAAATTAACTTTGAAAACATTCCTTCAAAGAGGGATAAATGAAATAGTTGTTTTACACTTCCTTTTTATAAACCGTGGCATACTCCACTTGATCGAGCCTGTTTCAATCCATACAACCTGTATCAAGTACGACTTTGTTAAGCCTGTATATGCCTTCAGCGAAATCCGGAAAAATTTCGGGTTCTCCGATGTTCCCATGACAATAAGCTTTAAAAACAAATAGAATGACAGTTAATTCTCATAAGGCCTGTCTCGAACAATAACGTGAATTGTCACGCCGGAACTACAAAATACTTAATAAATTCACGGAAAAGTTGCCTTGTAAGCAAAAAAGCTTCAATATCTATGCATTTGTATAAAACGGTAACCGGCAAAACCATCTAACCTGGGTTAGGTTGTTTTTATTGTTAAAGATTAGTTCTTATTTCGTCCTTAATTATTAATACATCAGATTCGTCTTCAGAAGAGCCATGACCTGTAATAATACAATTACCATCTTTTGTTATCTTAATAGAATATCCAACACTTCTATTACCATATTTATTTTCAAATATTTTGTTTCCATTAACATCTGTACGTAATAGCAAAAGCTGAGAATTAAGCTCGGTATAAGTATAGCCTGTTACTACATATCCAGCGTCAGAAGTTTGCAGTATAGAATATCCAGCATCATATGAGCTACCACCAATGTTTTTTTGCCACATTATGTTTCCTTGATTATCAGTCTTCAGTAATAAAACATCAAAAACTAATGTAGCTGTACTCCCGGTTATTGCAAATCCACCGTCAGTGGTCTGTATACCACTATAACCATCACCATTAGAATAGTTTTTTCCCCACTTCTTATTTCCATCTTTATCTGCCTTAATCAAATAAATGTTTGAATTTCCACTTGAATCAAAAGAAAAAGTTTGTCATGTGATAAAAAAACCTTTATCTGAGGTTTCTATAACACTTCTACCATAATCATCAGAACTTCCTCCAAATGTTTTTTGCCACATTTTGTTACCTGTCAAATCAACTTTTATTAAGTATACATCATAATTTCCATTTCCAAAAGGTCGTGTATTCCCCACTATAACATAGCCTCCATCTGAAGTTGCTTGGATATTGGTAGCGCAATCAATAGAATTTCCACCATATGTTTTTTCCCAAACAATATCTCCAGTTTCATTCGTTTTTATTAAGCACATATCTCCATTAGAAATTCCTGCAATTATAAAACCATTATCTTTGGTTTGAATTACTGAATAACCAATACTAGATGGAGCCCCAAATTTTTCCCATAATTTATTTCCCTCATGATCTATGCAAATTATGAATATTCTAGGTGGGTCTTCAAACATTGAATTCGTTGCGCCAACAATTACAAAATTTCCATTTAAAGTCTCAATAACGGAATGACCAGCATCATAATAAGCTAGGTCATAATATTTTTCAAAGAAAATTAGTTTTTCATTTGTAGAGTCGGAGGTTTGAACTACAGAATCCTTACAACTTATAAAAAAAAGAAAAAATAAGGCTATGATAAAAATAAAATTTAATCTCATCTGTTTTTCCTTCATTAACAACCTAACTTTAAAGAATTTTATCTGTAAATGACATAATATAGCTTTATCCGCCTTTATATTTTTTTGTCATTTCCAGATAAAATTCTTTAATGTTAAGTACTAATTTTAAAATATGAAAACTGCTTTTTATACTCAACCATTAAATCCTCCTACGCCAAGGCTTCGGCGGACGTGTCCGCCTTCGCGTTAGTTTCGGTGGATAAACTTCAACAAAGGAGGGCCTGTCCCGTTCATCTCAGCGGGGACTTTTTACCTTTAATATGGTTAAGTGCGTTGTAATTTTATTGTTTCATAAATTCTGTTTAACGCATCTGAATAAAACAGTAAAACAACATTCCAACTTTTGGAATATTCTGTAATTGGATATTCTAAATTAAAATATTGATGAGCTTCTTTGACTCCACTTGCTGTATCCGAATGAATTGGATATGACTGCCTAAGTCTATTTATATGTTTGAAAACTTTAATTGGAACATCATCATAGTTAGGATATTGTGATAAATATGACTCGAGTAATTGTATGGATTTGATTTGTGTATCTGAGATATTTGTCTCGGTCCTCAATAGGGTAATATTTAGATTAGTTATTGAATTTTGTAGCGCGCTAATGCGATAAACAAAATCTTCTATCGATTGTGCATCAAGAAATAAATTTAGCAAATCCCTTTCATTGTTTATTATAAACAATTTCCCGGTGTGACGTTCTTTGAAAATATTATTAATTGTATCTCTTAGTTCAATAATTTTTGTAGCCGTTTTTAATATTTCTTGATTTTGCATAAATATCTTATCGCCAATTTCTATTTCTTGGTGTGAATTTAAATCCATATGAATTAGGGAAGAATCAAAAGGATATTCTCGCGGTGCAGTAGTAGTCGTCAACCAAACCTCCTCTTTCTCAAGTAATGTCCCTTCTTCTAATTTTTGTGTTAAATGACGAAATGCATACTCATATAAAACCTTTGGGATATTGACATTATTATAGCTGGCTTCACCTTTTCTAATCCACATAGTCTCTAAAGTTCTACTAATTCCAACTTTTACTCGAACACTTTTGGTTTTAGTTTTATGCTCAGGTTTATTAAAATATTTTTTATCAAGTATGTTAAAAGAGAATCTAAATTCCGTAGCATCTCTTTCGGTTTCTAATCCCTTGATATCCGATAACACAATAATATATTTCATTTTTTACGATTTTTATTTAGCGCATAAATTTACATTAACCCGACAAAACCACATTTTCAAAAAGTATGCTAGCAGGAAATAATTTCCTGCTAGCATACCTCATGAAATTTTTAACAATAGGTATAGTATCAAAACGAGGAGTATATGTTATTCAAT